>JAJEDD010000029.1 GCA_022821685.1 Acidimicrobiia bacterium | reverse complement strand
GTTCTGCTCCAGAGGCGCCACCACCGACACCAAAGGAGCATCCGCCCACTGCAAGATCTGCGCATCAGTGGACGCATAACCCAAATGGATCGAATCGTCGGTGTACATGTAACTCGACACCGGCGCGAAACCGATCGCCGGACCGCCAGTACGAACCTGGAAGTCGATGCCCAGATCAGTGCCGTCAAGCACCATCGAACCCGTAACCGTCTGATTCTCGGTATCCACCGTGTAATCATCACCGATCAAGTGGTACATCGCACCATGCTCAGCCTCAGGGAACCAATCCGTCTGAACCACCAACGTCGACGGACACACATCAGCCAAACCGGTGTCCATGGCTTCAGGTGCAGCCGTGGTGGCGGGGGCAGCCTCGTCGGTTTCGCTTGATGCCTCAGCCTCGTCGGTCGCGCTCGGCGCGTCGGTTTCGGCGGCCGGAGCGGCGTCACTCGCCGGGGCGTCGTCATCGTCGTCGCCGCAGGCAGCTGCCAGCAGCCCGAAGACCGCCAGGACCGCGAGCCAACGAAGCGTCTTGGTGTGTTTCACTTTGTCTCCTCCTGGGACCCGATCCAGACAGCCCGGATCGCTTGTATACAGATACCTATTTCTAGCGGCCCGACCGCTGCGCCGCAAAGGCGGAGTTCAAGCCGTCACTTCTGCACAGCCTCGTGCCACTTGCCGATCACGGCGTTCTGCAGCCAGCCGAACGTCCAGAAGACCACAATGCCCAGTGCCGACGACAGGATCACCGAGGCCAGCAGTTCCTCGCCGTTGAGGTTGTTGGCATAGCGGCGCAGCAACTGGCCGATGCCCACCTCGCCCCGGCCGAAGAAGAAGTCCCCGACGATGGCGCCGATCACCGACAGGCCAGCGGAGATGCGCAGTCCGGCGAACACGGCCGGAAGGGCCGCAGGGAACATCAGCTTGCGCAGCCGTGTCAGCCGGTTCGCCTGGTGCAGCGTGAACAGGTCGTGCATCGCCCTGTCGGCCGACAGCAGGCCGAAGAGCGTGTTCACGATGATGGGGAAGAGCGAGATGATGATGCACACCACCACCCGCGAGGTCTGGCCGTAGCCCCACCAGAAGCCGATCAACGGCACGATGGCGAGGATCGGTATGGCCTGAAGGGTGACCATGAACGGGAACACCGCTCGCTCGAGCACCTTCGCCTGGCTCATGATGATGGCCAGGAAGAAGCCGATGGAGATGGCGATGGCAAGCCCGATGAGCGCGACCTTGGTGCTCGACCACAGCGCGGTGAGCATCTCGGTGAGGTTCTCGGAATCGAGGAAGCCGACATTGAGCACCTCGTGGGGCGGCTTGAGCAGGAACCGCCGGCCCTCGTCGATCACGACCAGCGACAGGTAGTACCAGAACGCCAGGAAGAGTCCGCCGAGCAGCGCGGGAGGCAGCACCGTCTCGAGCAGCTCCCGCTTGCGGGACTTCAACCGGTAGGCCTTGGGCACGTCGGCCGTCATGGCGGCCCGGCCCTCGGCCATCGCCTCGGAGACGGTGGCAGAGTCGTCCGCCACAGCGTCGGTTCGGTCCATCTGATCCGCTTGAAGAGTCATGAGTGGGAACCTCTCAGTGCTTGGGACACCTCGCCGCTCAGCATGGCGAAGTCGGGGTCGAAGCGCAGTTCAGGCTGACGGGGGTAGTCGAAAGGAATGTCGTACTCGGCCACTATGCGTCCGGGGCGAGCCGACATCACGTACACCTTGGTGCTCATAAAGACGGCCTCGCGGATCGAATGGGTGATGAACAGCCCGGCGAATCCCTCGGACTGGAAGAGCCTCTGAGTTTCCTCGTTGAGATGCTCGCGGGTGATCTCGTCCACCGCCCCGAAGGGCTCGTCGAACAGGAACACCGGAGGCTTCAGGGTGAGAGTGCGGGCCAGCGACGTCCGCATCTTCATCCCGCCCGACAGCGACTTCGGGTAGTGGTTCTCGAAGCCGTTCAGCCCGACCAGATCAATGGCGGCCGACGACAGCCGCTTGCGCTCGGCAGAGTCGAAGCCGTGCAGCTCGGCCAGCAACTCCACGTTCTGGCGCACCGTGCGCCACGGCAGCAGGGTGGCGTCCTGGAAGACATAGCCAAGCCGAGCCCGGTCGACCGCAACGCTGCCGGCGGTGGGTTGCAGGAGGCCCGAGGCGATCCGCAGCAGAGTCGACTTGCCGCAACCGGAGGGCCCGACGACAGTGACGAAATCACCCTTGTCGATCGAGAGGGTGATCTCCTGCAGCGCTTCTGTGCCGTCGGGAAAGATCATGCCTATCCCGTCGAAGGACAGTGCGCCGTTGGTGCTGACAGTGGTCACTAAGCAAGTCCCCCTTGCGCTGGTGTGGCGGTTGCCTACTGATGTCGTGGATTTCGCGAACGTACAGTATCGCCGCTCGGCACCGACTAGTCAGGTCATGGCGAGACGCGGACAGTTGCGGCGTCACGAGACAGCGCCTCAAGTCCGCGTATCTTCTATGAAATGCGCGTGCTCCTGCTCGACGGCTACGACGCCGAAGACGACGACCGCCGGGTGGTGGACGAGGCGGTGGCTGTGCTGAGTGCGGGTCACCACGAGGTGGATCTGCTGGCGGTGGACGCCTTCAACCCGGTGATGTCGGAGGCCGAGCGGGCCACCTACCACGGCGATCAGCCGGTGATCTCCGACGATGTGCGCGACTCGGCCGAGAGGCTGCGGGCCGCCGAGGGGCTGTTGTTCTGCTACCCGACGGTGGCGTTCAACGTGCCCGCCACTCTGAAGGGCTGGCTGGAGCGGGTGATGGTGCCCGGTGTGGCCTTCGTGTTCGACGAGCAGGGCCGGGTCCGGCCCGGCATGCGGGGCATCCGCCGGCTGGGGGCGATCACCACCAGCCCGCACGGCCGCCTGACCCGCTTCAGGGCTCGCGACGCCGGCAAGCGCACCACGGCCCGCACGCTGCGGCTCATCGCCCACAAGCGCTGCCGCACCACCTTCGTGTCGGTCCCCACCCCCGCCAACGACGACGGCATAGCCAAGATCCGCAAAGCCCTGAGCCGCTGGTAGTCCCGCGGCCGGGCAGGCCCGATCTAGGGGAGAAGGGGCAAGACTCCCTCGGCGATGCGATGCAGTTGCTCGGTGACCTCGGCGTAGGGGTCGCCGGGCATGGCCGGGAACAGCAGCAGGTTCTCGAGGCCGATCTGCTCGTCGTACCAGTTGATGGTCTCGGCCACATCCTCGGCAGTTCCGACCACGCACATCTTCTGGTCCATGGACTGCTCGAGGGTGGGGATCAGCCCCGGCTGAGCCGGCTTGCCGTCGGCACCCATGTAGCCCTTGCTCCACCCGTAGGGGCCGAGGAACTTCCAGAACTCGTCGTGGCCGTCGCGCATCGACGCCACCGCCTGCTCGCGGGTGTCGTCGACCCGCACGTTGAGCACCAGCAGCCGGTGTTCGCCCCGGTTGAGCTCGCGGCCGTGCTCGGCTGCGTAGATCTCGGCGAACTTCTCCCAGCGCATCTTGACGAAGGAGTGGTGGTTGTTCCAGAACACGCCGCCCCAGCCCCAGCGAGGGACCTGCTCCAGGGTGGGGGGCGAGGTGATGGCCTGCCAGATCTCGTAGGGGTACAGCGGGCGGGGCACCAGCGACAGCTCGGTCACGAACCCGCCCCGGTCGGGGATTCCCGCGGGCGGGAAGTCGTACACCTCGCCGTGGAAGCTGAACGTCTCGTTGTCCAGCGCCAGCCGGATCACCTCCATGGCCTCGTCGAACTGCTTGCGGTTCAGCTCGTCGGCGGCGGCCTTGTCGGGGTTGTCGAAGCTGCCGATCTGGGTGCCCAGCGTCTCAGCCTCGCGGGGCACCGTGCCCCGGCCCACCCCCAGGATCCCCCGGCCGCCGGAGATGTTGTGCAGCGTGGCGAAGTCCTCGGCCAATCGCAGCGGATGCCACTGCGGCACGATGTTGAACGCCATCCCGATGCGGATGTCCTCGGTGCGCTCGGCCAGGATCGTCCCCACCAGGATCCCGTTGGGGACCACCTCGTAGCCCTCGTGCTGGAAGTGGTGCTCGGTCAGCCAGAACGAGTCGAACCCCAACCGGTCACACAGCACACCTGCGTCGATGATCTGCTCGGTGGCCCGCCACACCTCCTTGGCGCTGTAGCGGCGGTCGGTGGGCGCAGGCGGCCCCGCACCGGCGTCGTCGAACTCCACCCCGCCGAACAGAAACACCCCCGTGCGCACGACGCCAACTGTAGACGCGTCCGCGGGTCGCTCCCGACGGCCGCTCCGGTCCCACCTTGGTGCGCCTGCGATTCTCGCTCACGCTCGCTGCTCGTACGCCCGGACACCGTTCCCATCCCCTTGACCGGTTGGACGGCGGTGATTCAGCAGTCGCGGATCTGGTGGAAGGTCCGCAGCGCAGCCTCCCGACACCAGTCCCCCATGGCCGCATCGACGGCCTCCACATCGGCGCTCGGCACCGCGTCCCAAGCCTGCTTCGACTCCCAGCGGATCACGGCATGGACCCGGTCGGGGTCGTCATCGTCGACCCACATCTCCTTGCCCGCGAAACCGGGCCGGCTCTCCAGGTAGCGGCTCCAGTGGCGCTCCTCCACGGCCAGCCACTCCTCGCGCTCACCGGGGTCCACCTCGAAGGTGAGGAACTCGATCACCACCGGCCCCAGGCTAGAGCGCGGCGCAGCGTAGAGGCCGAGCGGCCCGCCAGCGCAGCAAGCAAGGCGGGAATGACCCCGCTGCGGCGCGACGGGCTTGTACCTGGCCTTCCCATCTTCTTAGGGTGAGAGGATGAGCGAGACCGTCTACGACCTTCGCAGCTACATGGCCGTCACCGAGGCCGCCGGGATGCTCAACCGCATATCTCGCCCGGTGAGCCTCGAGCACGAGTTGGCCGACGTGGCCGCCGCACTGGAGCGATCCGACGCCGGGCCAGCGCTGTTCGAGTCGCCCAAAGACTCGCCGTGGCCCATCTTCTCGGGCGCGGTCTCGAGCCGGCGCACCGCTGCGCTGGCCCTGGGCTGCGAGCTGGGCGAGGTGGTGGACCGCATGGGCCATGCGCTGGAACCGGCCAACGGGGTGGCCACCGCTCGAGTCGACACCGCCGCCTGGCACGACAACTGCCTCACCGGCGACGACGTCGACCTGGCCGCTCTCCCCATTCCCACTCACTCGCGGGGCGACGGGGGCGCCTTCATCACCGGCGCAGTGAGCGTGACCAAGGATCCGGTCGGCGGTCGGGGGAACCTGTCGTACAACCGGATGCTGATGCTGGACCGCAGCACCCTGGGCTTCAACGTGAACGAGTGGCGCGACGTGGGCACGTTCATGCGCAGCCGGCCCGATCCCGACGCGCCCTTCGACGTGGCCCTGGCCATCGGCCTCGACCCGGCGGTGATGATCGCGGCGGGAGTGCGCACCCCTGTCGATGAGCTGCTCATCGCAGGCGCTCTGCGCGGCCAGCCGGTGGAGGTGTGCCGGGGGCGCACCGTCGATGTGGACGTGCCGGCGCACGCCGAGGTGGTGGTGGAGGGCCGGATCCATCCCAGCCGGCGGGCC
Organism: Acidimicrobiia bacterium; assembly: GCA_022821685.1. Taxonomy (GTDB): domain Bacteria; phylum Actinomycetota; class Acidimicrobiia; order Acidimicrobiales; family Aldehydirespiratoraceae; genus Aldehydirespirator. The sequence goes on along the minus strand of JAJEDD010000029.1, from coordinate 4,341 downwards.
GACGAGGGGCCGCTGGCCGAGTTCCACGGCTACCACGGCGAGATGTGGCCCAGCCCCACCGTGGACGTGACGGCCATCTCGTGGCGCCACAGCCCCATCTACCAGACGATCATCCCCGGCTGGTACGAGCATGTCTTCATCGGCAACGTGCTGCCCCGGGAGCCGCTGCTGCGTCGCTTCGTTCGCCACCTCGATCCGCACGCCGATGTGCACATCCCTCCCTACGGCAACGGCTTCTTGGCCGTGGTCCAGATCGACCGCGACAACCCCGGCACCCCCAAGAACCTGGCCATGGCGGCCATGGCGGCCCACATCAACATCCGCAACGTGATCGTGGTGGACCGCGACATCGACGTGAGCCAGCCGTCGGAGCTGCACTGGGCCCTCACCAACCGGGTCCACTGGCTCGACGACGTGTTCTGTGCCGGCCACGCCCAGGGCCACGAGATGGATCCCACCGCCGACAACCGGGGCGTGGGCACCAAGGTGGGCATCGACGCCACCTACAAGCGGGAGCGCCGCGAGTACGGCGAGCGGGTGGCCTACGCCCCCGTCGATCTGAGCGAGTACCTGTCATGACCGCGGACCGGAGCCCCGGCGGCCTGGCATGACGGCGGCACACAAGATCATCGGTGTTCGGGGCAGGCACCGGCCATGACTGCGTTGGGCTGGGCTGTAGGCGTTCGGAGCAGGCACCGGCCATGAGCGGGGTGCGGCGGGTGGTGGTGGCCATCAGCGGGGCCACCGGCGTGGTGTACGGGATCCGGGCACTGGAGCTGTTGCGTGCCGTCGATGATGTGGAGACCCACCTGGTGCTGACCGGTCCGGGCCGTCAGACGCTCGCCTACGAGACGGACCTGGCTCCAGCCGACGTGGAGGGCTTGGCCGATGTGGTGCACGGCTCGCGTGACATCGCCGCGCCGATCTCGTCGGGCTCCTACCCCACCGCAGGGATGATCATCGCCCCCTGCTCGATCAAGATGCTCTCCGCGGTGGCCAACTCCTATTGCGCCGACCTGGTGTCGCGGGCGGCCGACGTGACCCTCAAGGAGCGGCGGCCCCTGGTGATGATGGTGAGGGAGACGCCTCTGCACCTGGGCCATCTGCGGCTGATGGTCCAAGCGGCCGAGATCGGCGCGGTGCTGTGCCCGCCGGTGCCGGCCTTCTACACCCGCCCGGAGTCGATCGAGGACCTGGTCGACCACTCGGTGGTGCGGGCCCTGGAGCATCTCAGCGTCGAGGTCGGCCAAATCCCCCGCTGGGGCGAGTAGCCCCGCTGTCGCGGCACCGTTGTACATCTCCCGGCTGGCGACTCCTGTCACGGGCGCGCCCTGGCGGCGCTAGCGCCGCCGTTGCACGCCCCGCGCCACCCCAGACTCACGGTCAACCCCTCAGTCGGTTCCCGGTCTCGCTCGCTTCGCTCACGGGCGCTCGGGCCCGGCAGCGCCCCATGACCGATTGGCCGCTATTGCAGGGTTCGGAGAACGGCGTTGGCGGCGTTGCGACCGGCGGCGCCCCAGATTCCCGCCCCCGGGAACGTGCCCGCGCCCGACAGGAACAGTCCAGGCACCGGCGCCCGGTACCGGCTCAGCTCCCGGTGCCGCCCGAACAGCGACGACAGGGGCGAGGCCGCATACGACGGGGTGTAGCCTCGGCCCAGGAACAGCTCGCGCTCGTAGCGGTCCGGGGTCATGGTCCGGTAGCGATCGACTGACTGCAGGAAGCCCGGCTGGAGCCGACGCGACCACACCTCCAGCCATCGGGCCGGCTCCGTGGACCCCTCCCAGCCGCCCTCGAGGTCATAGGGCGTGAACAGCGCTTCAAGGCTCAGCACATGGTGGCCGTCGCGGCTGCGCATCGACGGGTCCAGCACCGACGGCGCGTTGGCCATCATCGTGGGCCTCGGCGCCACCCGTCCCAGGGGCCGCAGCCGGTGGGCTTCGGCCACCTCGACCGCGGTCGGTGAGATCACATAGTTGGACTGGCCGGGGTCGCGGTCCTCGAACAGGTCGAGCAGGTTCGAGTCCTCCAACACCGGGTAGCGGGGAACATCGGTGATGACCGCATCGATCTTCGACTGGTAGCCCTCGCCGGGGGCCTGTGAGCGGGCCCGTTCGACGAAGCGGCGGGCCGTCCGGCTGCCGGGCGACCCGAGCCACTGCGACGCCACCGTGACCGGGTCGCAGGCGGTCACCACCGCGGCGGCGGAGATCTCGGTGCCGTCGGCGAGGCGCACCCCCCGCACCCGGCCCGAGTCGGTCAACAGTCCGCTCACCGCTGTGCCGCACTGCAGCCGGCCCCCGGCGGCGGTGAGCGAGTCCGCCAGGGCGTCGGTCAGGGCGCCGCTGCCGCCGGTGGGGCGGCCTGTCTTGACCATGTGGCGCACCGCGTACTGGGCGGCGGCCAGGCCCGTTCCGGGCCGGTCGGGGGCCACCCCCCACACCGAGGGTCCGTTGCTGATGGCCGGCATGACCAGGGCCTCGTCATCGAAGTACCGCCTCAGCACGTCCAGCGCGCTGGCCCGGCTCCACTGCATGAGCCGGGTGGCGCCCCGTCCCCGGCGGGCAAGTACTCGGGCCAGCATGCGGGGCGTGGAGGCCCGACCGGTGCCCATCGCCAGCGTCAACTCGGCCACGGGTCGGGCGTCGGCGAGGTAGCGGCGGTATGCCTGAGCCTGGGCGGGCCGGTGTCGCCCGATCGACTCGATGGTGCGCTCGCTGTCGTTGAAGAACAGCCACGGCGGGTTGCCGTCATGGTCGAGGTAGACGGTGCTGGGGTCGGCCTCCACATAGGTCAGCCCGTGGGCCGCCAGGTTGAGGTCGTCCATGAACGGCATGGCCCGCACCAGAGTGTGGTCACAGCTGCAGATGTTGAACCGAGCATCCAGGTCGCTGACCGTCGAGGCGCAGCCGCCCACCTCGTCGCGGGCCTCCACCAGCAGGACGCCCACCCCGGCTCGGGCCAGGTAGGAGGCACAGACCAGCCCGTTGTGCCCACCCCCCACCACCACCACATCCACATCACCCACCGCGCCAGAGGAGTTCACGGCTGCAAACCGTCGGCGGCTGCTACCACCAGTGAGTCGGTCCCCCGGCAGTCAAGGGCATCGACGAGGGCCTTCACCTGCGGGTCGTCGGGGTCAGCCCCCGCCACCGCCACCGTGAATCGGGCCGACTGCGGCACGTTCTTCAACATGCCGACCTCGCTGGTGAGCGCGGCGGCCGCCCTCTCGGGTGTGAGCCGCTGATAGGGCGAGCAGCCCGCGGCGGCGGCCACTCGCAGCGGCCGGTGGACCCGGTCGGCGATCACGTAGCCGAGGGCATCAGCGCCGATGCAGGCCACCACATGGGTGGACAGGGCCGGGATGGGCGGCTCCCACGGTGCGGGTGCGGTGAAGGGGCGGCGGCGGGCTCCATCGGCCTCAACAACTATGTGATCGGCGACTCCGGCAGCAAACCAGCGGTCGACGTCATCGGGAGCGAACCCGAGCGCCTTGCGCTCATCGGTAGTGCGCCAAGCCAGCACGGCGTCGTCGTGGTCGAGGACGGCAGCCAGATCATCGTCGCTCGGCCCAATCAGGCACGGGAACCCGCCCGTGCGGTCACACCCCATGCGGGTGGTGGTGGTCAGCAGGGTGCGAGCCGGCAGGCTCCGGCCCAGCGCGAACAGCAGGGTCGTCTTTCCGCCGCCGCCCACCAGCGACACCAACGACCGGCGTCGCAGCCCGAGGGCCTCAGCGGTGTCGGCCAGGTCGATGGCACGCACGCGGCCGCCGGTGTCAGGTCTCCCGGATTTTGCGGGCGAGCACGACGACCACGGCGACGAGCACGCCCAGGATGATGAGCCGCTTGCATTTCTTCACGGCCCGGAAGCGTAATGGGCCGGCAAGCAACCGCGGCCCGCGAAGAGCAGCCGCGACTAGGTACAAGCTTGTCGCGGCACGGCGTTGTCATTCCCGCTCTTGTTCGCTGCGCTCACGGGCCGCTCGGGCCACGGCCTCGCCCGTATGGGCCGGAATCGCTCACCTATTCGCTCGGCCTCTAAGTTGGCCAGCCCGCAGGCACGGCTACCCTGCCGCCCGGAGGTGTCTGAGCGCCTGGTGGGCTCCCCCGCCTTCAAAGCGGGTGGGGCGGGCGATCCCCGTCCGGCGGGTTCGATTCCCGTCCACCTCCGCCACGACATAGGCGAAAACGGCCTTATTAACCCTGATCGTTCACGAGAATTGTAGAGCGGTTCGGGTGTCTGTGTTTTCGTGTGATTTCGGTGACGGGGTTGGCGGGTTGGGGTGTGTTGGGGTTGTGGGCGGGGTGTTGTGAGGTGTCTGCGGCTGGTTTCGGGCGT
>JAJEDD010000003.1 GCA_022821685.1 Acidimicrobiia bacterium | reverse complement strand
CACCAACAACCTGCTCCAAGTCCTACGCAGAACCGCCCACGGCTTCACCAACACAACCAACTTCGAAGCCCGCGGCCTCCTCGTGACATAATGGCACCAGCCGACTCCAGCAACCCTCACCCCACAAAATCGCGCAGCGCCCATAACACTGTCGAGCCGCAACCGGCGATCATCGCGAGTGAACGTGGCGAGGGGCAGATCCTGATCCGCGTTGTCGGTGTGCTTGATCTGGATGCGTTCGCGAGATCCAGCCGCGTCAAGGGTGGTGAGATCATCAAACCGGTCGGCCACGACGACCTTCTCGTCGACGGAAGCTTCCACGATCGTGCCGAGCAGCACATCCACGAGCTTGCAGGCGACCAGCAGGTCTTGGTACGCGTAGCCGCGGTGCGCCGCATCAAGACTGGCCATCACCCGCCATTGTCGGGCTCAGATGTACATGCGCCAACCCCCAACCATCTGTCAATGCTGACTGAAGCCAGCGTCACACGTGACGGCCCGGGATCGTGCCCGTGCTTCGCCATCTAGTGGTGGCTTGAGCCAGTCGCCTACGCCTCCAACTGGAAGCAACACTAACCCCAACACCCATAGCGCCTGGACTCACTATCGGGTCCCCCTCACCGCCCTTCGGGAAGGCGACGGGAGGGCAACTTCAGCTGGCCCGCGTCCCAGGAGCCCCAACTCGATTCCAGCTACGCGACGATCTCTCCACTGGCAATTGAAGCTGCGAGCCACTCCGGCGGAGCCTGCGGCTGAGCAAAGGGGTTTGAGACTTGAAGCCCGTCTCGATCAACGCCATCAGCCGTCCAAACTGCATCTGCAGCAGCCCGCAGGCACTCGACGCCAGTCGGGGAGACGGCAAGAAGTGCTGGCCTCTGATGTCGGCTTGCCACCTCAAGAGCCTCGGTCGGGTTATTTGTGAGATGCACCTTCTGGCGTCCCATTGGTCGCAGCCCCTCCTCGGCAATGCGCGGAAGACTATCCCAAGATGTTCCGTGGAAGAGTGTCGTCGGTGTCTCTACATCAAGATCAGGCAGATCCTCAACCTCAAACGAGTGTCCGTACAATGCCCTTACGCAGCCATCCTCCACTTCAAACCTGGGTTCAGCCGGATGAGTTGCAACGACTAGAATCTCCTCCCGCTTCACTTGCACAGCATCTGCCAGTTCGTCTACTGGCACGAAGCCCGCAGTATCCACTGAAAGACCCAGGTGAGGTGCTTGATGCCGCAGGATCCACGCCAAGCGCTTGCTCGTTCGTCGATGAGTGCTATCTGGCGGTTGTTGCATTTCGGGCGCAGCTGTGTGGTGAAGAATGTTCCTCACCGTCTGCGCACATTCTCGCAATCCATCTGATTCGGCTGTAGTTGCGAGATATGCTGCAAGTTGTCGAGCATGAAGATGGTGAGATCGTGAGGCGGTTGCGGATGAAACGACCCTAACTACTCGAGATAGAGCGAACCAGTCATATGCAAGAAGTACTGACTCGGCTTCGACACGTATATCGAGCCAACCAACATAGTCCCTGATAAGTTGAGTCCTGCGCGCGAAACCCTCCTCGTTTACTGGAAGAAGACCGCAGTCCTCTATCAGTTGGGCGATGTCGTGTCCAACGGGCAAGAAAGACACCGCTTCAAGATCAACCGCAATGATACGCCCTGCACCATCCACAACCCAATTACTGGCGTGTGCGTCTCGCTTTCGAACGAGTGGCAGGCTGTCAGGATAACAAGACTTCATTGCTCGAATGTACTGATCCACGAGTTCATGGTCGTGAAATAGAGTGCGGCTCCAGAGCTTCAAACCGCTCTTCAACTTGCGCCAGCCAGAACGATCCTGATCCGGCTTAGGAGCTGAGTTCTGGAACAACGCTGTCAACTCAACGCACGCTGAAAGCAAATCGGCGGCTTCGTTCACATGCAACTCAGACAGTCGAGTTCCAATCTGGCGCTCTATCATATGAATGATCTGTGATTCATGAAGTCGGATGATGCCCAAGGAACTTGAAACGCCGAAGCGGTCTCCAGCGTCATGCGCGGTTATCGCATCCCTAAGGAGCCTCATGTGGCTGGCTTCCTGTTCGGCGTTCGCGGGGCTGTCCGTCGGTTTGAAGATAAGGGCGGTCGAAATATCGCCTCGAGCATCTTCTACCGCAAACACGCCGCTTCGGCCGCCTAGGTCTGTTCGATGATAGTCAGACGAGTTGATCACCCATCGGACGGCCTCAACCCACGCCTGTGTCGCAGCGTATTGGGCTTCGTTACCTCCACGGCTATTCGCCCAGAGTGTCCGAGTATGGGCGAGCACCACACGCGGTAACGGCCAAGCAGGGTAGCGTTCAATTAGCGACTCTACTGCTTGTACAGCCTCAGAGACAACGTCTAAGGTCGGACTGACCGTTGCTCTCGCGAGAAGTGCATCGGCATGTTGATACTCATGATAGCGGCTATCGCCGATCTCGAGTGATTCTTCAGAAATCTGTACCAAGAGCACGCTATCTTCTTTGGCATTCTCAGTACGTTGCGACACAGAGTCTCGAAGTACTGCAAACAGTACTTGCTGGGCGACTAAGTTAGGGTGCTTTCCGCGTGAATTCAACATTCTACGCATCGGCAATAGAGCATCGAGTACGTCCGAGCGTAATATCGACCGGTCACTCAGCGAGATCCGTGGAAGTGCGCGCAGGAACCCGTAAGGCAGCCTAATCTGTGTTGCATCTAATGGACAAGGCCTAGCTATTGCGGACAGCGCAAACTCACTAACCAGAGCCTTCTTTACATAGTCTACACCTGACATCGGCCGAGACGCCACGGCCAAGTCTTGAGCCCGCTGAAGATCGCTGATCCAATCGGCTATTCGGTGTGAGTGCTTGTAGATCCCGAGCTTAAGCAGCAACTCAGATTGTTCCAATAGGAGGCTGTGTCTTGTTGCAATCGCGATAGCCTCCTTCAAGGGTTCGACATCGGAAGTCTCGTTGAATTTCGCCACAAGCAATTCAATCAGGTACGAGTATGCCTCCCTGGTCCGGTTTCCAGAAGAGATCGATTCTTTGTGGAATTCCAGCGCCCGATTCAATACCGATGTGCTTGTCTTGTTCCATCGTGAGGAGAATGCAACGGCAACGGCGAACTTTCCTAACGCTTCAGTTCTCTCTTCTGCCAACAGACTTCCTGTACTCAAAGCAAACGACAGTTCGCGCTGTGCCTCAAGCATATAGTTCGTCGAGACATCGAGCATTTGCTCCGCGTAGTACTGGCGTCCCTTGTTGTGCAGACTTCGTCCTGCATTGAGCGCGCACATGGCCGAAGCGCGGTCGTAGCTGGCTCCACGAAGCCCGGCCAGCAGTGGAGCGGCTAGGGCAGGATGCTGGCGCAGGCTCTCAAGTGCCAAGAGCAACTCAGTCGTAGTCAGTTCCACACCTGATGCGGTCCGATCCATCCAGTATCTGATGGTGCTTCTTGTAGACTCAAGTAGTGTCTGTTGTACTTCGATAGGTATTCCTGCCCGACTCAGTTCGGGGAAGAACCTCTCGTCCTCCAAGAGTCTGAGACGCCGAAGCCTTCGCGCAATAGGGGCGCTCGGCCATGCTGGTCTAGTGGGGTTCATAGCGATAGCAATCTTTGTATCCTAGGTCATGACATGCGAGCAGGTTGATGCACCGCATGCCCCGGCGAGAGCGCTCGACACCTCTCGCGGTGCTGGGACTTGGACACGCACCACCGGCCCGGCCGCACGCGACCTGTTGCGGAGCGGGTTCCCAGGGGTATTGGCCATGTCAGTCGGGGCTCGTTGGTCTCGCCGCCGCGGTGACGGCAGGAACGCGCACGACGGTGCCCAGCAGTACGCGATCGGTTGCGCGAAACGGATCAGGAACCTAGCCATCCACCACCCTCAGGACTCAGAGCCCGATGCGACGTCAACGCTTGAGACTCTAGGTGCCCTGAGCACGCTCGCCCGCTGGGTCACAGAAGCCTCCGTGGCCAGAGGCGGGTGAGGTCGAGCTGGTAGTGTGAGCATTGAGCGTCGCGTAGAGGGCCTGTCGGGCAACGCGATCTCGCTGCATACCAAAGGCCTCACCACCGGCGAAAACCAGTCGCGTCACGTCCGAGACCTACCGCACCGAAGTGAGCAAAAAAACGCAAGTTGTATTCAAAGTGGTAACTATCTTCAACACCTTGCTAGTATATATAGGTCAGAGGCTATTTCTTGGGTAGTTCAAAGTGCCCGGAGAGGGATTCGAACCCTCACGCCCTTGCGGGCGGCGGATTTTGAGTCCGCTGCGTCTGCCAAGTTCCGCCATCCGGGCCGCAGCCGCGCAGCCTACCGGCTGCACCTCGGTCGGCCGAGGCTGTCAACGCGCCCGTCGATGGCGAGTGGTCATGCTCGCCTCCTTGTCTAGACTGCACACCGGGCGGCCCAGGCTGCATACGCTCCCGGTGCCATCGCGTCTAGCCTGTCGAGTCTCGCCCCAACGGGGGCTGGCGATTCAAGGAGCTTCGGCACGACCATGAGTGACGGCCATGAAACGCGAGCGGGCTGCTCCGGGTCTGAACCTGAACCGGGCCGGTGCAGCCGCGGGTCCAGCGTGGCGGTGAGGGGGATCCACCGATGATCGTCTTCATGTATCCGGGCCAGGGCTCCCAGCAGCCCGGCATGGGCGAGGCCTGGGTCGATCATCCCTCCTGGGAGCTGGTGACCGAGGCTTGCGAGGTCACCGACCGCGACGTCGCCCGCCTGCTGCTCTCCGCCGGCGCCGACGAACTCACCCAGACCCGCAACAGCCAGCTGGCCACCTTCGTGATGTCGATGGTGGCGCTCGACGCGGTCACCCGGCTCGGCACCGAGGCCGCCGGCCACGCCGGCCACAGCCTGGGCGAGTACTCGGCGCTGACCGCGTCGGGCGTGCTCGACTTCGGCGACGCGGTGGCGCTGGTGGCCGAGCGGGGCGACGCCATGCAGGCCGCGGCCGACGAGCGCGAGGGCACGATGGCCGCGGTGCTCGGCCTCGACGACGACGACGTGCAGATCGCCTGCAGCCGCGCCCCCGGCGAGGTGTGGCTGGCGAACCACAACGCCCCCGGCCAGGCGGTGATCGCCGGCACGCCCGAGGCCATCGACGCCGCGGCAACCTTCGCCCGCGAGCTGGGGGCGAAGCGGGTGATGCCGCTGCAGGTGGGCGGCGCCTTCCACACCCCGTTCATGGCCCCGGCCCGCGACCGGCTCACCAAGGCCATCGACCGCACCGAGTTCCGCGACCCTCTCGACACGGTGATCGCCAACGTCGATGCCGCCCCCCACGGCCGGGGCGCCGACTGGCCCGACCTGCTCAAGGCCCAGCTCACCAGCCCGGTGCGCTGGCGCCAGACGCTCACCACCCTCAGCGACGCGGGCTTCAGTACCTTCGTGGAGCTCGGCCCCGGCGAGGTGCTCGGCCGGCTGGTGAAGCGCACCGTCAAGGGCAGCAGGCCGCTGTCGGTGACCGCGCCCGACGACCTCGACAGCCTGCTGGAGGCGCTGGCCGCCTCGGCGGCCCGGCCGTCGTCCGCCATGGAGGGAGAGCACCTGTTCGCCACCGAGCGGCTGGTGGTGAGCCCCGCGGCCGGCATCTTCGAGCCCAGCGAGGGGGTGGCCGCCGGAGCGGCGGTGGGCGTCGGACAGCTAGTCGGGCGGGTCGGCGACCACGAAGTCCGCAGCCCCTTCGCCGGGGAGCTGATGGGCGTGCTGGCCGTGGACGGCGAGCGGGTCACCGCCAGCCAGCCCATCGCCTGGCTGAGGACGGCCTGATGGCCTCGACGAGAGATTCCGCGGGTTGACCGGAGGATCCTGATGGGCGCAACAGTCATCGGCATCGGCACATCGCTGCCCGAGAAGGTCCTCACCAACGACGATCTGGCCTCGATGATGGACACCAGCGACGAATGGATCCGGGAGCGCACCGGCATCCGGGAGCGCCGCATCGGCCTGCCCACCTCGGCCATGGGCATCGAGTCGGGGCGGGCCGCCATGGAGATGGCCGGCGTCGGGCCGTCCGACATCGACCTGATGATCCTGTCCACCACCACCCCCGACCAGCGGGTGCCGGGAACCTCCGCGGTGGTCCACGCCGAGTTGGGGCTCGGCTGCGGCGCATTCGACCTCAACGCGGCCTGCGCCGGCTTCACCTACGGGTTCGTGACCGCCCATGCGCTGATCGACGCTCCGGGCGGTCCCGAGCGGGTGCTGCTCATCGGGGCCGACTCGCTGTCGCCTCTCACCGACTGGACCGACCGGGGCACCGCCATCCTGTTCGCCGACGGCGGCGGGGCGGTGGTCCTCGAGCGCACCGACCGAGCCACGCTGCTGGGCTGGGATCTCGGTGCCGACGGCAACCACCGGCGGCTGCTGATGGGCGACCACGACTCGTTCATCACGATGGAGGGGCGCGATGTGTTCAAGGTGGCGGTGCGGGCCGTGACCGACTCGGTGCTGAGAGCCCTCGACCGCGCCGGCGTCGGCCCCAACGAGGTGGACGTGCTGCTCCCCCATCAGGCCAACATCCGCATCATCGAGGCGATATGCAAGCGCAGCGGCATCGACTTCGCCAAGAGCCACAACGTCATCGACCACACCGGCAACAACTGCGCCGCCACCATCCCGCTGACGATGGCCAAAGCCCACGCCGACGGCGTGCTCGAGCCCGGCGCCATCGTGGTGATGACCGGTTTCGGCGCGGGCATGACCTGGGCGTCCACCGTGGTGCGGTGGTGAGGCGCACTTCGTGAGCGATGGCGCGGGCCGGGTAGCGCTAGTCACCGGCGCCAACCGGGGCATCGGGCTGGCCATCGCCCGCCGGCTGAGCCGGGCCGGGCATCGGGTGGCCGTCACCCACCGCGCTGAGCCGCCCCCCGACGCCGACGCCCACGGCCTGACCTGCGTCCGTTGCGACGTGACCGACCCGGAGTCGGTGGCCGCCGCGCTGGCCGAGGTGACCGAGCAGCTCGGGCCGCCTGAGATCCTGGTCTGCAACGCTGGCATCACCCGCGACGGGCTGGTGCTGCGTATGTCGGAGGAGGATTTCGGCGCGGTGATCGACGCCAACCTCACCGGCAGCTTCCGTGCCGCCAAGCAGGCGGTGCGGGCCATGGTGCGGGCCCGCTGGGGCCGCATCGTGTTCGTCTCGTCGGTGTCGGGCATCGGGGGCCAGGCTGGCCAGGCCAACTACGCCGCCTCCAAAGCTGGGCTGATCGGGCTGGCCCGGTCGCTGGCCAAGGAGCTCGCCTCCCGCAACGTGACCGTGAACGTGATCGCCCCCGGCGCGGTCGGCACCGACATGCTGGCCGCGCTCAACGACGACCAGCTCGCCGCCATCGTGGACCGGGTGCCGCTGGGCCGCGTCGGCGAGGCCGACGAGATCGCGGCCGCGGTCGAGTTCCTCGTCTCGGAGGACGCGAGCTACGTCACCGGTATCGTGCTTGCGGTGGACGGCGGCCTCTCGATGGGCTGAGGCGCCGCGGCGACCGGAACCCCTACCGCAGGCCAGAATGGAAGGACAGAGCCGTGAGTGATGAGAACTTCGAGCGCTTCAAGCAGTGCACCGTGGAAGTGCTCTCAGTCGACGAGGCCGACGTGGTGCCGGAGGCGGACTTCGCGGACGATCTGGACGCCGACAGCCTCGACATCGTCGAGTTGGTGATGGCCCTCGAGGAGGAGTTCGACGTCAACGTCGACGAGGAGGAGCTCGAGGGCGTGGGCACGGTGGCCGAGGCGTTCGAGTTGATCACCTCGAAGCTCTGATGGGCAGGCCCGAGCGCAGGCGGGTCGCAGTCACCGGCCTCGGAGTCGTCTCGGCGGCCGGCATAGGCACTGAGGCCTATTTCGAGGGCCTGTGCCGAGATGCGCCCGTCGGTGAGCGGCGGGTGACCGGCTTCGATCCCAACGACCACTTCGACAGCCCCAAAGAGGCCCGGCGCTCCGACCCCTACACCCAGTTCCTGGTGGCGGCCGCCGATCAGGCTCTGGCCCAGGCCGGCGAGGTCGAGGCCGACCCCACCCGCTGCGGCACCATGATCGGCACCGGTGTGGGCGGGATCTCCACCCTGGAGCTGCAGATCGACGTGCTCAAGAACAAAGGCCCCCGCCGGGTGTCGCCGTTCCTGGTGCCGATGATGATGGCCAACGCCGGCGGCGCCACCCTGGCGATGCGCTACGGCTGGATGGGGCCGTCGGAGAACGTGGTCACCGCTTGCGCGGCCGGCACTCACGCAGTGGGCAACGCCTCCCGCCTGATCGCCGACGGCCGCTGCGACGCGGTGCTGGCCGGCGGCACCGAGGCGCCGTTCACCCCGACCGCGGTGGCCGGGTTCACCAACATGACCGCACTGTCCTCCAGCGGGGTCAGCCGCCCGTTCGACGCCCAGCGTGACGGGTTCGTGATGAGCGAAGGCGCGGCGGTGCTGCTGCTCGAGGACTGGGGCTCGGCGGAGGCCCGTGGCGCCCAGATCCTGGCCGAGGTGCTCGGCTCGGCCTCCACCGCCGACGCCCATCACATAACCGCCCCGTCACCGGGCGGCAGCGGCGCGGTGCACTGCATGCAGCTGGCGCTCGACGACGCGGGCTTGCGTCCCGCCGATGTGGTCCACGTCAACGCGCACGGCACCTCCACCGACCTCAATGACGCGGCCGAGGCCGAGGCGCTGTCGAAGGTGTTCGGCACGTCGCCGGGTCCGCTGGTGACCTCCACCAAGGGCGTGACCGGCCACAGCCTCGGCGCGGCCGGAGCCCTGGAGGCGGTGGCGGTGGTGCTGTCGATGCGCAAGCGCCTCATCCCGCCCACCGCCGGGCTCACCGTGCTCGATCCTGACCTGCCGCCGATCCGGGTGGTGATGGGCGAGGCGGCCGCCTGGGAGCCCGGCGTGTCGATCTCGAACTCCTTCGGGTTCGGCGGCCACAACGGCACCCTGGTAATCGCCCCCGCCAGCTAAGGGGCCGAGTATCCCCGATGCGCGGCAGGGCGGGCCGTATAGTCGCAGGCCGCAAACGGATGCGGCACGGCGCCGCCTCTCAAAAGGAGCAATAGATGAACAAGCGTGATGTTGTCGCAGCTGTGGCCCTCAGGGCCGGTGTGTCCCAATCTGATGCCGCCAAGTGCATCGACGGCCTGATGGAACTCGCCTGCGACGAGCTGGCCTCAGGTGGTGACATCAACCTGGCTGGCTACCTCAAGATCTCGACCGTGCAGCGGGCCGCCCGCACCGGCCGCAACCCCCAGACCGGCGAGGCGGTCGACATCCCGGCCTCCACCGGGGTGAAGATGCAGGCCGGAGCCAAGCTCAAGGCTGCGGCCCGGGGCTGATCCGCCGCCAGTGGGGCTGCCCCGGCCCGAGGAGGTAATCCCGCACCGGCCCCCGTTCCTGTTCGTCGACGAGGTCACCGAGCTGGTTCCGGGCGAGCGGGTTCGCGGCCGCTGGTGCCCGCGCGGCGACGAGCCCTTCTTCGAGGGCCACTTCCCGGGCCTGCCCACCGTGCCCGGCGTGCTGATGTGCGAGGCCATCGCCCAACTCGGGGCGGTGGCGCTGCTCGCCGACGAGCGCTACGCCGGGCGGCTGCCGCTTTTTGGCGGGCTCAACCGGGCCCGCTTCCGGCGCCAGGCCCGCCCCGGCGACACCCTCGACCTCGAAGTCGAGATGACCCGGCTGTCGAGCCGGGCCGGCCGGGGCTCGGGCCGGGCCCGCCTCGACGGCAACATCGCCGCAGAATGCGACCTCATGTTCGTGATAGCCGACCCCTGACCGCCTAGAGGCCGAGCGGATAGATCGATCCCGCTGGCAATCCACGCAGGGGTACGGAGCGAGGCCGTGGCCCGAGCGGCCCGTGAGCGCAGCGAACAAGAGCGGGAATGGCCCCGCTGCGACGCGACTGGCTCACACCTATTTGCGCGTCCTCTAATGGATGGGCCGGCCGGTCTGCCGGTATAGATTCGCCTGTCGATGACAGACACAGCACCCGCCCGGCCCCGGTTCGACGATCTCCGCGATCGACGGGGCTTTCACAGCCGCCACATAGGCCCCACCCCCGACGACGTCGCCAAGATGCTGGAGACGGTGGGGGTGGCCGATCTCGACGAGTTGATCGACCGCACCGTCCCCCACGACGTGCGCCAGCGCGAGCCGATGGAGCTGCCCACCCTCGGCCCCCGCCAGACCGACTACGACGAGCTGCGGGAGATGGCCCGCGCCAACCGGCTGGTGGTGTCGATGATCGGCATGGGCTACCACCAGACCATCACCCCCGCGGTCATCCGCCGCAGCGTGTTCGAGAATCCGGGCTGGTACACAGCCTACACCCCGTACCAGCCGGAGATCTCCCAAGGCCGCCTGGAGGCGCTGCTCAACTACCAGACCATGGTGTGCGAGCTGACGGCCATGGATCTCGCCAACGCCTCGCTGCTCGACGAGGCCACCGCCGCAGCCGAGGCCATGACCCTGCTGCACCGGGTGAGCCGGGGCCGCAGAGGCGACCGCTTCGCGGTGGACGAGGCCTGCCACCCCCAGACCATCGCGGTGGTGCAGGCCCGAGCCGAGCCCATCGGCCTCGAGGTCGTGGTATGCGACCCGGCCACCGCCGACCTAGAGGGCGTGTACGGCCTGCTGGTGCAGTATCCGGGCACCACCGGGGCCATTCCCGACCTGCGCTCGGTCATCGAACGAGCCCACGGCGCCGACACTCTGGTGGCGGTGGCCGCCGACCCGCTGGCGCTTTGCGTGCTGACCCCGCCGGGCGAGATGGGCGCCGATGTGGTGCTGGGGTCCACCCAGCGCTTCGGGGTGCCCATGAGCTTCGGCGGCCCCCACGCGGCCTACATCGCGGTGCGAGAGGAATACCAGCGCTCGCTGCCGGGCCGCCTGGTCGGGGTCTCCAAGGATGCCGCTGGTCGTCAGGCGCTGCGGCTGGCCCTGCAGACCCGCGAGCAGCACATCCGCCGCGAGAAGGCCACGTCCAACATCTGCACCTCGCAGGTGCTGCTGGCGGTGATGGCGTCGATGTATGCCATCCACCACGGACCCGAGGGGCTGTCGAAGATCGCGCTGCGGGTCAACCGGGTGGCCGCCATCCTGGCCGAGGGGCTGCGCGAGAACGGCATCGAGATCGTCAACGACGAGTTCTTCGACACGGTGTGCATCCGGGTGCCCGGCCGGGCCGACAAGGTGATCGCGGTGGCTTTGGCCGCAGGCGTGAACCTGCGCCGGGTGGACGCCGACACCGTGTCGGCCACCGTGGACGAGACCACCGCCGCCGCCGACCTGAAGGCGGTGTGGCGGGCCTTCGGCTATCGGGCCGACTTCGGGATCCTCGACCGCCTCGTGGCCGACCCCCGGCCGCCCGCGTACCGGCGCACCACGCCGGTGCTGTCGCACCCGATCTTCTCGGCCTTCCGCAGCGAGACCGAACTGGTGCGCTACATGCGACGCCTGGTGAACCGCGACATCGCCCTGGACCGGTCGATGATCCCACTGGGCTCGTGCACGATGAAGCTCAACGCGGCCATCGAGATGGAACCGGTGAGCTGGCCCGAGCTGGCCAACATGCATCCCTTCGCCCCGTTGGACCAGACCGTCGGCTACCAACGCCTGATCGACCAGCTCGAGCACTGGCTGGCCGAGATCACCGGCTACGCAGCGGTGTCGCTGCAGCCCAACAGCGGCGCCCAGGGCGAGCTGGCCGGCCTGCTGGCCATCCGGGCCTACCACCGCAGCCGCGGCGACGCCGGCCGCGACGTGTGCCTGATCCCGTCGTCGGCCCACGGCACCAACGCGGCCAGCGCAGTGATGGCCGGGATGCGGGTGGTGGTGGTGGACTGCGACGACATGGGCAACGTCGACGTGGACGACCTCAAGCGCAAGGCCGTCGACCACAGCGACAGCCTGTCGTGTCTGATGATCACCTACCCGTCCACCCACGGAGTGTTCGAGACCGCGGTGCGCCACATCTGCGAGGTGGTCCACGAGCACGGCGGGCAGGTGTATCTCGACGGCGCCAACCTCAACGCCATGGTGGGCCTGGCCCGGCCGGGGCGCTTCGGCGCCGACGTCGGCCACATCAATCTCCACAAGACCTTCTGCATCCCCCACGGCGGCGGCGGGCCGGGGGTGGGTCCCATCGGCGTGGCCGAGCACCTGATCCCGTTCATGCCCAACCATCCGCTGGCGCCGGTGGCTGGCCCGCCGACCGGGCCGGGGCCGATCGCGGCGGCGCCGTGGGGCTCGGCCGGGATCCTGCCCATCCCGTGGATGTACATACACATGATGGGTGCCGAGGGCCTCAAGCGGGCCACCGAGGTGGCCATCCTCAACGCCAACTACGTGGCGGCCCGGCTCAGCGATGCCTACCCGATCCTGTACACCGGGTCGGAGGGGTTCGTGGCCCACGAGTGCATCATCGACACCCGTGTGCTGCGCGACACCTGCGGCATAACCGTGGACGACATCGCCAAGCGGCTCATCGACTACGGCTTCCACGCCCCCACCATGAGCTTCCCGGTGGCAGGAACACTGATGATCGAGCCCACCGAGTCGGAGGGCAAGGCCGAGCTGGACCGGTTCTGCGACGCCATGCTGGCCATCGCCGCCGAGGCTCGGCGGGTGGGCCGGGGCGAGTGGCCCGCCGAAGACAATCCGCTGGTCAACGCGCCCCACACCTGCGAGGACGTGACCGCCGACGAGTGGACCCACCCCTACAGCCGCACCGAGGCCGCCTACCCCGAGGCCTTCGACCGGGCCAACAAGTACTGGTCGCCGGTGGGGCGCATCGACGGCGCCTACGGCGACCGCAACATAATGTGCAGCTGCCCCCCCATAGAGGATCTCACCGAGTAAGACGCTCGGCCTCCGGAGTGTTTGGCGCGATGCGGCATTTTGACTTGCTGATCATCGGGGCCGGCTCGGGCAACTCGGTGATCGGGCCCGAGCATGACGACTGGGAGGTCGCTGTGGCCGAGCACGGGATCTTCGGCGGCACCTGCCTCAACGTGGGCTGCATCCCGTCGAAGATGTTCGTGTACGCGGCCGAGGTGGCCTCGCTGGCCGCCGACTCCGAGCGCCTCGGTATCGACACCAGCTTCAACGGCGCCGACTGGCCCGCGGTGCGCGACCGGGTCTTCGGCCGCATCGACCCCATCGCCTCCGGCGGGCTGGCCTACCGCGAGGGCCTGCCCAACGTGACCGTGTACACCGACACGGCCCTCTTCGTCGGGCCCCGCACGGTGGCGGTGGGCGACGAGACGATCACCGCCGAGCGGATCGTGGTGGCGGTGGGCGCCCGGCCCGCGGTTCCCGACGTGCCGGGCCTCGCCGAGTGCGGCTACCACACCTCCGACTCGATCATGCGCCTCGACCGGATGCCAGAGCGGCTGCTGGTTCTCGGCGGCGGCTACATCGCGGCCGAACTGGGCTCGGTGCTGGGCGCCTTCGGCTCGCAGGTGACCTTCGTGCTGCGGGGCAACACGTTCCTGCGACGCGAGGACGACGAGATCCGCAGCCGCTTCACCGCGGCCTACCGCCGGCGCTTCGACGTGCGGCTCAACACCCGGGTACTGGATGCCCGCCGGCAGGGCGCCGAGGTGGTCCTGGTCGTGGAGGACGGCGCCGGGCGCCACGAGCTGCGAGCCGACGAGCTGCTGGTGGCCACCGGCCGAGTCCCCAACGGCGACCGGCTGGACGCGGCCACCGGAGGCATCGACTGCGACCCGGCCGGATACATCGTCACCGACGACCAGCTCCGCACCACCGCCGCGGGCGTGTGGGCGCTGGGCGACGCAACCAACCCGGTCCAGCTCAAGCATGTCGCCAACCACGAGGCCCGGGTGGTGCGCCACAACCTGTCGCACCCCGACGATCCGGCCCGGGTTGACCACCGGTTCGTCCCCCACGCCGTGTTCGGCGATCCCCAAGTGGCCAGCGTCGGCCTGACCGAGCACGACTGCCAACAGCTAGCTCTCCCCTACCGCAGCCACGTTCAGCCCTACAGCTCGGCCGCCTACGGCTGGGCCATGGAAGACACCGACAGCGCGGTGAAGGTGATCGCCTGCGCCGACACCCGCCGCCTGCTGGGCGCCCACATCATCGGCCCCCAGGCCTCCACCCTGATCCAACAGCTGATCCAGGGCATGCACTTCGACCTGACGGTCGACCAGATGGCCGCCCAGCAGTACTACATCCACCCCGCCCTGCCAGAGGTAGTAGAGCAAGCCCTACTAGAGCTCTAGGCGCGAGAGCGTTATGAAATAGACCGGAGCGAGAGTCCCAGGCTGCGGGCCGCAGCGGTCAGAGGAGGGTTGTGGTCGTCAGCGGCGACACATATCTCGGCATTGAGGCTGAGGGTCGCCGCGACCGCTTCTAGGGACAGAAGGTTGAGACGAAGTCCACGGGTCAGCAGTCGGGCCATCGGCCACCCCAACGTGCGCAGCGACACCAACTCGATGCTTGAAGGCAAACGGACGACCGCCGCCACGGTCTCAGCGGCAGCAGAGCGGGCCACCCCACCCAACTGGCGCGACATCGTGCCGATGACCGCATCGTCGCTCAGCGCCCGGCATAGGCGGTGGTACCACAGTCCGGTGGTCGCAAGCCGCGCTCCGCCCGGTCTTAGCGTGGCGGGCTCATCGCCGAGCAGTACACGCAGCAGGAGGTGATCGTCGATCAGGACCGTGTCCGCACCGACGTTCACGCCAGATCAGGTTCCGCGGCTGCGATACTCTCCGAAAGCGCCGGATAGCCGCCAGCCCGGGCGATGGCCTCGACCAGCAATCCCCGCAGTCCGCCACGGTTCCCGGGTGCGACTAACAAGGCGGTGCCGAGGTCGGCGATCTCGACGGATCCGCCTTCGTCAAGGTTCCATCGTCGACGAATCTCGGCGGGAAGAGCCATCTGCCCCCGTTGCGACACCCGATGCTCGACAACAGTCACAGCCAAACCTTACAAGGCACCAAGTCAATATTACAAATCTTGCTACGGCTCAAGGTTAGAGCGAGCAAGCCCCATTAGCCCGAGCAGCCAACTAGCGATCCGGTGTCACTCAGCAAAATCAGACTGGCAGCACCTGCCGGAGGCGCAGGCCGAGTTCGACCTGGCGCGGGGCGCGTAGCGCGGCCTCTATGGACGCGTAATCGACATCGATGCCATACAAACGCTGTAGGCGATCGCTTACCCATTCGGGTCGAGACGGTCGATCCACTTCATACTGTCGGAAACACTCGCGCACACTGTGGGCAAGACCCTCGCAAGTCTCCCCATACCACGGGCCTCGCTTATCTGAGGAACCCCTGTTCAATCCACGGTCGCTTCTCACAACGACGCGTCTGCTGTCGCTCAATTCCACGAATTCTACGAAGATGAGGCTGACCTCTTGCTCTCTGCGCTTCCTGCGCTCCCCCGAGCGTCGCCTGAACCATCCAGTCTCGAAAGGAACAGAACCGCGAACAGGCTGCGGACCGACGCTGCACTCAGGCAGGAGATCGTTCTTGGCGAGACGCCCGCCGGCCAAGGCCTCTGCTTCCTGCCTTGAGAGCGTGAAATGATCGTGCACGACCTGAGAGCTGGTGACACGGTCGTGCAACTCGCAATGCACTCCAAAGAAGGCTGCACTCAGCATGACCGACACTATCGCAGGTCTCGCGGCCGACAGTTGAGTTGCTTCTCTTCAGATGCTCTTGTGGCACGCTTGTCGAACCACCCATCGATGGGAACCCGGACGACGGTATAGGTTCGCCACGCTCCCGGTACTCGTCGCTCGCATGGAACGTGAACCGGCACCTGATCTTCGGAGCGTGCATGCTTCGTCTTGGTCAGCTGTGTACGCCAGTGACAGGTGTACGGATATACGTGTAGACATCCGTATGCCTGAAGATGCACTGTCACGTAGGCTCGATCTGGACACCGACTCTTGGGACTTGAGGTGTTCGTCCAGTTGCCGTGCCCTGATGCGTCGTTGCCCGAGTGGTGAGGCCAATGGGCTTCCGCCTGGAATCTGCAGTGGCGACCCGGCCATCTAGCCGAGCGGGCGTCTCGATCGCTCGCGGACTGATCCTTCCTTTCCTGTTTGTCCGGACCCGTCTCAGCCCGGCTTGACTCCGTTCGATCCGATTCACTCGGCGCTGGCTCACCAGCCGCAGCGGGAGCCGCCACTGTGGTTGCCAGCACCGCTATGGCGGCGATCAACGCGAGGAGCGCCAGTGGTCGCTTCATCATTCAAACCTCCAAATTCAGGGGCGTCGGCATTGAGGCCGACATGTCAACAAGGACCGGGACCGTAAGCGGGGCGAGCAACCTGGTCAAGGGGTGACCGGGAGCGCCTGGCGCGGGCTGCAACGGGCGCAGCCACTTGCTCAGCGGGGTGGTCCGTATGCTGGACGGATGGCCAGCACTTTCGGCGCCCTGTTCAGGGTTGCCACCTTCGGCGAGTCGCATGGTGGCGGTGTGGGGGTGGTGGTGGATGGGTGCCCGCCCAGGCTGGCCCTCGACCTCGCCGACATTCAGGCCGATCTCGACCGGCGCCGTCCGGGGCAGAGCCGGCTGGTCACCCAGCGGGCCGAGTCCGACACCGCCGAGATCCTGTCGGGAGTGTTTGGCGGCTACACCACCGGCACGCCGATTGCGATCCTGGTTCGCAACTCCGACGCCCGGCCCGAGGCCTACGAGCACCTGCGCGACGTGTACCGGCCCTCGCACGCCGACTACACCTACGACACCAAATACGGCTTCCGCGACTGGACCGGCGGTGGCCGGGCCTCGGCCCGCGAGACCATCGGCCGGGTAGCCGCCGCAGCCATCGCCCGCAAGCTGCTGCACAGCGCGACCGGTGTCGAGGTGCTGGGCTGGGTGCAGTCGGTGCGCGACATCGAAGCGGCCACCGACCCCGACACGGTCACCCGCGCCGATGTGGAGGCCGGACCCACCCGCTGTCCCGACCCGGCAGCGGCCGAGGCGATGGTCGAGGCCATCGAGGCGGCCCGACGCGACGGCGACTCCCTCGGCGGCGTGGTGCAATGCGTCTGCCGGGGCGTGCCCGCCGGACTGGGAGAGCCGGTGTTCGACAAGCTCGAGGCGGCCCTGGCCGGGGCGATGCTGTCGCTGCCCGCGGCCAAGGGCTTCGAGATCGGCAGCGGCTTCGGCGGAACCCGGCTCAGCGGCCTGGCCCACAACGATCCGTTCACCGCCGACACCGGCGACGGCATACACACCGCCTCCAACCGCTCCGGCGGCGTGCAGGGCGGCATCTCCAACGGCGAGAACATCGTGGTGCGGGTGGCGTTCAAGCCCACCTCCACCATCGCCTCGAAGCAGCAGACCGTCACCCGCGGCGGCGAGGCCGCCACCCTCGCCGCCCGAGGCCGCCACGACCCCTGCGTGCTGCCCAGGGCCGTGCCCATGGTGGAAGCCATGGCCCTGCTAGTGCTAGCCGACCACTGGCTGCGCCAGACGGCAATAGACGTGCTGCCGCCGCTGCCAGACCGTCCCTGAGGGGCAGTATTGCCAGACCGGTCGGCGGGTCCTGTCGTCGAGCCGAAACGACCGATACGGGCTTCGCCCTACTCGTCGGTCGTTTGACTCGCCGCCACCCACCGACCCACCGGGCTGCGCCTGTGGCTTGAACGGCCGTGTCTGGTGAGGATCCGTTATTGGTGGAAAGGAGGTCTGACCACCTTGGCGGGCAGGTTCCGGCCGCGCACGTCGATGACCACATCGTCGCCGACACCGACTTCGGGGGCCAGGAACGCCAGCGCGATGCCCTGGCCCAGCACCGGCGAGAAGTTGCCGCTGGTGACCAAGCCGACCTCGGTGTCGCCCTGCCGGACGGCGCAGCCGTCGCGGGGCGGCCGTCCCTTGACCGCCAGCAGGCCCCGCAGCCGCCGCCCTGGCCCTGACTGGCGCTCGGCCTCCAGTGCGGCCCGGCCTCTGAAGTCGCCCTTGTCCCAGCGGACCACCCAGCCCAGCCCGGCCTGCAGCGGCGTGATGCCGGGACCCAGTTCGTGCCCGTGCAATGGCAGCCCGGCCTCCAGGCGCAGGGTGTCGCGGGCGCCCAGGCCGGCCGGGGTGACTCCGGCGTCGGCCAGCCGCTGCCACACGGTCGCCGCGTCGTCCACGGAGACCGCCAGCTCCACGCCGTCCTCGCCGGTGTAGCCGGTCCCGGCCACGGTCACCGGGATCTCGCCGAAGCGGCCAGCCGCCACCTTGAACCGTCCCACCGAGGCGACCTCGCCGCCGCCTGCAGCAGCGACCCGGGCCCGGGCCTCTGGACCCTGCACTGCGATCACAGCCCGCTCGGCGGTGACGTCCGCCACGTCGAGGTCGCCCGACTGCTCTTGCAGGGCGCCGACCACCCGGTCGGTGTTGGAGGCGTTGGGCATCACGTCGAACCGGTCGGGGCCGGTCCACCACACGATGATGTCGTCGAGCACGGAGGCGTCGGCGGGGTCGAGGAGGTGGGTGTACTGGGCCGACCCGATCCCGACCCGGTCCAGGTCGTTGGTCAGCGCCCACTGCAGCGCGCCGTGGGCGGCGGCGCCGCTCACTCGCACCGTCCCCAGATGCGACACGTCGAACATGGCCGCGCCGGTGCGGCAGGCCATGTGCTCGGCCACCGTGCCGGTCTCGTACTGCACGGGCATGTTCCAGCCGCCGAAGGGCACCAGCTTGGCCCCCGCCTGCTCATGCACGCCCCGCAGCGGCGACTGTCTCAATCCCTCAGCCATATCGACCGGCAAGCGTAAGGGGATGCGAGGCCCGTTGCGCCGCGGCAAGGGCGCTTGTTCGCTGCGCTCACTGGCCTCCCCAACCCCGGCAACACAGCCCACGGCCTCGCCTGTATGGGCCGGGCGCGCCCAGCCCTTGAGGCCGGTGGTTGACTGGCGGGTGGTGTGACCGTAGAGTTCTGTGGGTGACAGTCTCGTAATTCCGGTGCTGTCATTGTGTCCGCCTCGGCGACAAGCAACGATCACAAGCAAGGAGCGGCTCATGGACCCGATTGCCCACACCAGCCTCGGCTACAGCGCCAAGCTGACCGCCGAGGTTGTCGGCATCAGCTACCGCCAGCTCGACTATTGGGCCCGCACCGATCTGCTGGTGCCCTCTCTGGCCCAGGCCGCCGGCAGCGGCAGCCGCCGGCGCTACAGCTACGCCAACCTGCTTGAGCTCAAGGTGATCAAGCGCCTGCTCGACTCGGGGATCAAGCTGGAGAAGGTCCGCTCGATCTTCGACTACATGCGCAGCGAGCTCCAGGAGGACATCTCGCGGGCCAATCTCGTGATCGACGGATCCAACGTGGTGTGCGCCCGCAGCCACGCCGAGTTGATCGACGTGCTGCAGCAGGGACAGGGCGTGCTGAACGTGCTGCCGCTGTCGACCGTGGAGCAGGAGGTGGACGCGGCCATCATCGAGTTCCGGCCGTCGGCCGACGACGCCGCAGACGATGCCGACGACGAAGCCGCAGACGACGAGGCCGACGAGTTGCGCGCCGCCATCGGAGAGTCCTGACCCCGGCGATGACGTTCGCCCACCCCTCCGAGCAGGCCTTCGCCACCCTGCTCGACTCCTACGGGATCCGCTGGGAATACGAGCCCCGCATGTTCGTGCTCGAGCGCGACCCCGACGGGAACACGGCGTGCGGATTCACTCCCGACTTCTACCTGCCCGACTTCGACATGTACGTGGAACTGACCACGCTGCGACAGCGGCTGGTCAACCGCAAGCGCCAGAAGCTGCGGCTGCTGACCGAGAACTACCCGGACGTGAGGGTGAAGCTCTTGAACCGCAGCGACATGGAGTGGATCGGCCGCAAGTACGGTCTGCCGGTCGCCGCCTGATCTTTGCTGTCTGATCCCTGCGGGTCGGGGGCTCTATTGGTTGCCGAAGTCCTCGGGCGAGACGGAGTCGATGAACTCCTTGAACTGCTCCACCACCTCTTCGGCCTGCTGCCGGCCGGCCACGGCTGAGCCGTCGGTGGTGTAGCCCGCCTCCTGGATCACCGCCTCCTCCGCGAAGATCGGAGTGCCGGTGCGGGCCGCGAGGGCGATGGCGTCCGACGGGCGGCTCGACAGCACCACGCTGCCGCCGTCGCGCCGCAGGTGCAGTTCGGCGAAGAAGGTCTTGTCGCGCAACTCGGTCACCACCACCCGCTCCACGTCGGCCGACAACTCGTCGAGCACGTTGCGCAGCAGGTCGTGGGTCATGGGCCGGGGCGTGGTCACGCCGTCGAGGGCAATGGCGATGGCGGTCGCCTCGGGCGCGCCGATGAAGATCGGCAGCAGCCGGGCCGCCTCCGACATCTCCCGCAGCAGCACAATCGGGGTGTTGGACGGCAGTTCCACCCTCACCCCGACAAGCTCCATCTGCTGCACGCCCGAATCCTAACCCCGCCAAGGGCCGAGCGAAGAAGGGGCCGAGCCAATAGGCGAGCCAGTCCGGCCAATCGGTGCTCCGTCGCGACATCGCCGGCGGTATGGGGTAGCTTCGGGGCATGAACATTCCCGAGGAACTGCGCTACTCCACCGACCACGAATGGGCCCAGGCCGACGGCGACGTCGTCCGCATCGGCATCACCGACTACGCCCAGGACGCGCTCGGCGACGTCGTCTACGTGGAGCTGCCCCAGGTGGGCGACCGGGTCGAGCAGGGGGAGCCGTTCGGAGAGGTCGAGTCCACCAAGTCGGTGTCGGAGCTGTTCGCCCCGGTGGGCGGCGTGGTGAGCGAGGTCAACGACGAGCTCGCCGGTGCCCCGCAGCGGCTCAACGAGGACCCCTACGGCGACGGCTGGATCTGCACCGTCACCTTCGACGACTCCGCTCAGCTCGACAGCCTGCTCGACGCTGACGGCTACAGGGACCTGATAGCGGGCTAGGGCCATGGCGTCCACACCGGACCCGGCCAGCGGTGACGCCAACCGCCGCCCAGCCGACGCCGGCGGGTCCAGCGACGCGCCGCCGGAGGCTGCCGACGCCACCACCGAGCATCGGGTGGTGGAGCCCGACGCCTCGCCGGGCACGGTCTACGTCGACCGGTCGGCCTTCGGGCGGCACCAGGGCCTCTTTGTGGTCAATCAGGGCCCCAAGGCCGGGGCCCGCTACGCACTGGACTCCGACGTGGTGTCGCTGGGACGCGATCCGAGCAGCGACATCTTCCTCGACGACATCACGGTGTCGCGCCGCCACGCCGAGGTGGCCCGCGACGGGGCCCGCTACTCGATCCGCGATGTCGGCTCGCTGAACGGCACCTACGTCAATCGCCAACTGGTGGAGCAGGGCGAGCTCAGCGAGGGCGACGAGGTGCAGGTGGGCAAGTTCAAGCTGGTCTTCGTGCACGGAACCTCGCCCTGATGGGCCGCGCCCACCTGTCGATCGGCGAGGTGCTGGCGCTGCTCGCCGACGAGCACCCCGACCTGACCATCTCCAAGATCCGGTTCCTGGAGAGCCAGGAACTGATCGCCCCCCAGCGGACCCCGTCGGGCTACCGGAAGTTCTTCGAGGCCGACATCGAGCGGCTCAACTGGGTGCTCATCCAGCAGCGCGACAACTTCCTGCCTCTCAAGGAGATCAAGCGCCGGCTGGCCGACGGAGCGGTGGCAAAGACCGCCCCGAAATCCGAGGCGGTCCCCGCCACCCCGTCGCTGTTCGCGGCCCGCTCACCCGCCGAGTCCGCCGCCGACGAGGCCGCGGCGCAGGAGGCGGGCCCGGACGGCATGACCACCGAGCAACTGGCCCGCGCTGTGGGCGTCGACGCCGAGCACATCGTCGAGCTGGGCCGCCTCGGCATCATCACCCCGGCCAAAGAGCGCGCCGACGACGGACCGGTGTACGACGCCGATGCGCTGCTGGTGGCGAGGACGGCCGCCGCGCTGGCCGATCACGGCATACCGGCCCGCAACCTGAGAATGTTCAGGGTGGCCGCCGACCGCGAGGCCGGCATCTACGAGCAGCTGCTGGGCCCGCTGATCGCTCGGGGCAACAGCGAGCGGGTGCGAGCCGAGTTGGCCGAGATCGTCGGCCTGACCGAATCGCTGCGCCAGCTCCTGGTGCGCCAGGCCATGCGCCCCCATCTGGACTGACCGCCGGTGACCTCCGACCCGCTGGGCCCAGCCATGCGCCCCCACCTGGACTGACTGACGGTGCCGTCCGACCCGCTGCGCCCCGGTGAGCCGCGCGTGCTGCTGACCGCGGCGCAGATCGAGGGGATCGTCGCCCGGCTGGCCGCCGCCATGTCGGCCCGCTACCCGGCCGGCGCGGTGCTCATCGGCGTGCTGCGGGGCAGCGTGCCGTTCCTGGCCGACCTGGTGAGGGCCATGACCGTGCCGGTGAGCGTGGACTTCATGGCCATCACGCCCTATGCCCCGGGCCAGGGCCGGGTCCGCCTGCTCAAGGACCTGGATCTCGACATCGCAGGCCGCGACGCGGTGATCGTTGAGGACATCGTCGACACCGGCCTCAGCACCGCCTTCCTGCGCTCGGAGCTTCAGCGGCGCCGCCCCCGGTCGGTGGCCGTGTGCACGCTGCTCGACCGACGGGTCCGGCGGGTGGTTCCGGTGGAGATCGACTTCGCGGGCGCCGAGGTGACCGACCCGTACGTGATCGGCTTCGGGCTCGACCACGAGGGCCGCTATCGCAATCTTGGCCTCATCGCCGCGGCCGACGTCGAACTGCTGACCGCGGATGCCGACGCCTACGTCGCGGCCCTCTACGGATCGACCGACACGGCAGAGGTGCATGAAAGCGCCCATGGATGAGCGCAAGGGGGCCGCTGAGAGACAGCGGTGCGAGCGCGTGTATTGTGCCGCGTGCAAACGTTTGCGAGAGTCGGGAGTGTCCTATGGCTGATGTCGTCTTGGAGGACGTGAACAAGGAGTACGACAACGGGTTCCGGGCGGTGACGGACCTCAACCTCGAGATCAACGAGGCCGAGTTCCTGGTGATGGTGGGCCCGTCGGGCTGCGGAAAGTCCACCACGCTGCGGATGATCGCCGGCCTCGAGGACATCTCGTCGGGCACGCTGAAGATCGGCGAGCGGGTGGTCAACGAGCTGCCGCCCAAGGACCGCGACATCGCCATGGTGTTCCAGAACTACGCCCTGTACCCCCACATGACGGTGTTCGACAACATCGCCTTCTCGCTGAAGCTGGCCCGGCGGCCCCGGGCCGAGATCAAGGAGCGGGTGGCCGACGTGGCCCGCATCCTCGAGCTCGACAGCCAACTCGACAAGCGTCCCGCCCATCTCTCGGGCGGCCAGCGCCAGCGGGTGGCCATGGGCCGCGCCATCGTGCGCCGGCCCCGGGTGTTCCTGCTCGACGAGCCCCTCTCCAATCTCGACGCCAAGCTGCGGGTGCAGATGCGGGCCGAGATCACCGCCCTGCAGCGAGAGGTGGGCATCACCACGTTCTACGTGACCCACGACCAGGTCGAGGCCATGACCATGGCCGACCGGGTGGCGGTCATCAGCCAGGGGGTGCTCCAGCAGGTCGACACCCCGATGACGCTGTTCAACGAGCCCGACAACATCTTCGTGGCCGCCTTCATCGGGTCGCCCTCGATGAACATCATGGAGGGGGTGCTGAGCCGCAACGGCAGCGGCCTGCGGCTGGCGCTGGGCAGCCAGACGCTGGCCGTGCCCGACGCGGTCCTGGGCCGCCGGCCGGCTCTGGAGGGCTATCTCGGCCAGAACCTTGCGGTGGGGCTGCGGCCCAAGGACCTGGAGGACGCCGCGGTGGTGCCCGAGCATCCCGCCGATCAGCGGATCCGGGCGTCGGTGCTGCACACCGAGGCGCTCGGCTTCGAGATCATCGCCTACTTCGACATGGACGCCAAGCCGGTCATCTCCAAGGAGGCGCTGGAGCTGAGCGATGAGGAGATCAGCGCGGCCGCCAGTGCCGAGACCAAGGTCCACGCCCGGTTCAATCCCACCACCTCGGTGACCTCAGGCGACACCATCGACGTGGCGGTGACGGTGGACAACGCCCACTTCTTCGACCTCGACACCGGCCTGGCCATCAGGGGCTGAGCGTCCCGCCCTAGCCCCGCCGCGGGCCGTCGGCCCAGCCCTCGGGAGCTATCGCTGGTCGTTAACCAGCACCACGCTGGTCTCAGCCGGGACCGACACCGCGTCGCAAGCCGGGCCGTCGAGGCGGCTGCCGCTGCGACTCTCGAAGACCGGCTGCCATCCGGGCGAGCCCAGCGCGACGTCGGTGCGGCTCTCCGACAGGTTGGCCACCACCGTGATCGAGCCGCGCCGCAGCGCCGTCACCTGCGGGTCTCGGGCGTCGATCCACTCCAGCGGCGCACGCCACATGTCGGGATGCTGCCGGCGGGCGGCCAGCAGGCTGCGGAAGCAGTGCAGCGGTGACTCGGGGTCGTCGCGCTGGGCGGCGACGGTCTGCCCGGCGCGGCGGGGGTGGGCGTCGATCCAGGGCTGGGCCGCGCTGAAGCCGTTGTGGGGACTCGAGTCCCACGGCATCGGGGTGCGGCATCCGTCGCGCCCGCTGGTGGCGCCCACGTTGCGCACCGTCACCGGGTCGTACCCGCCGCCGCGCAGCACGCCGTCGTCGAGGCCCAGCTCCTCGCCCTGATACAAAAACGGCGTTCCGCCCAGCGCCATCATCAGCGTGCTCATCGCCAGCGACCGGCGCACGCCGGCGGTGCCGCCGCCGAAGCGGCTCACCGGGCGGGGCTGGTCGTGGTTGCTCATCACCCAGGAGATTCCCTGCGGGGCGGCGTCGTGCATGGCCCGAGCCATCTCCAGCAGCCTTCGGGGCTCCCAGCGCAGCATCGCCAGCCGCAGGAAGAAGGCCCGGTCGAGGGCGCCGGGCGAGACGTAGCCGGACATGCGCTCGGGTCCGGGCGGGTTGACCTCGCCGAGCAGCATCGCCTGATGGGGCGCGCACAACCGGTGCCAGCGCCGGAAGATGTCGTCGTTGTCGGGCTGGTTCAGGTCGTGGAGGTGCTCGAAGGCGTTGAAGGCGGCGCGGGGGTCCATGCCCTCGGTGAGGGGCGCGATCTGAGGGTTGTCGCGCCAGTCGGCGTCCTTGATGAGGCCGTGGGCCACGTCGACGCGAAAGCCGTCCACTCCCCTGTCGATCCACCACTTGAGGATCTTGTCGAAGTCGTCGCGCACCGCTTCGCTGCGCCAGTTGAGGTCGGGCTGCTCCGGCAGGAACAGATGGCACCAGTACTGTCCGGAGGCCTCGTCGAGGGTCCAGGCTGGGCCACCGAAGTGGCTGCGCCAATTGTTGGGCGGTCCGCCGTCGGGGGCGGGGTCCCGCCACAGATAGCGGCTGCGGTGCTCGCCGTCGGGGTCGCGGCGGGCGGCGGCGAACCAGCGGTGCTCGCTCGACGTGTGGTTGGGCACGATGTCGACCATCACTCGCAGGCCTCGGCGGTGGGCGGCGCCGACCAGCGCATCGAAGTCTGCGAGGGTCCCGTGGCGGGGAGCGACCTCGCAGTAGTCGCTCACGTCGTAGCCGTGGTCGTGGCCCGGCGACGGATAGAAGGGGGTGATCCAGACGGCGTCGACGCCCAGCCAGCTCAGATAGTCGAGCCGTTCGGTGATCCCGGCCAGGTCTCCCACGCCGTCGCCGTTGGAGTCGGCGAAGGAGCGCACGTAGACCTCGTAGCCGACCGCGCCCTGCCACCAAGTACTCGTTTGCGACGTGCTGCTCGCCACCCGGCATCCTCCGCAAGCGTTTACAGCCGGGCGCACTCTACACCCTTGACGCACCCGCGCCGTGTCGGGCCGGGGCCAATCAGAGCTTGCTCAATCAATTGAGAGGGCGCGCGAATAGGTGAGCGAATCGTGCCCATACGGGCGAGGCCGTGGGCTGTGTAGCCGGGTGTTTAGGCGGTCCGTGGGCGCAGCGAACAAGAGCGGGAAAGACCCCGCTGCGACGCGATCGGCTCTCACCTACTCGCGCGCCCTCTGAAGGTGCTGGCGAACGATCAGGCTCAGGGGTCGATCTGCAGCGGACCGCGGTCTAGCTGGGGCAGGACGTGGCGACCCACCAGGTCGCACTCGTCGAGGTGCGGGTACCCCGACAGGATGAAGGCGTCGATCCCGACGCGGCGGTACTCCTGCAGCTTGGCCGCCGCCTCGTCGGGATCGCCGACGATGGCCGCGCCCGCACCCGAGCGGGCCCGGCCGATGCCGGTCCACAGGTTGGCCTCCGCGTAGCCGTCGTCGTCGGCCAGATCCCGCAGCTCGGCCTGGCGGCTCACCCCGACGGAGGCCGCGTCGAGGGAGCGGCCCCGAATGGCGGCGCCCACGGTGTCGTCGAGGCGGCTCACCAGCTCGGCGGCCGCCGCTCGGGCCTCGTCGTGGGTCTCGCGCACGATCATGTGGCTGCGCAGTCCGTAGCGCAGGGTCCGGCCGCGGCGGGCCGCCCGCTGTTTCATGTCGGCGACGGTGGCAGCCACGCCCGCCACGGTGTCGGGCCAGGTCAGAAACACGTCGCAGGCCTCGGCCGCGGTCTCCTTGGCGGCCTCGGAGAACCCGCCGAAATAGAACGGCGGGCAGCGGCCCGAGACGGTGCGGGCCTTGGGCGGGTCGAGCGACAGGTCGACGAACTCGCCGTGGAAGTCCACCGGCTCGCCGTCGAGCAGGGTGCGCAGCACATGCATCCACTCGAGGGTGCGGCGGTATCTAGGCGCCGATTCCAGCGACTCGCCCGGCATGTCGCTGGAGATGATGTTGATGGTGAGCCGTCCGCCGAGCATCCGGTCGATAGTGGCCATCTGGCGGGCCAGCTGCGGCAGCCACAGCTCCCCCATCCGCACCGCCAGCAGCAGCCGAATGCGCTCGGTGAGGGGCGCCACCCCGGCCGCGAAGGCGGTGGCGTCGATGCCCAGCGCGTACCCCGAGGGCAGCAGGATGTTGTCGAAGCCGTTGCGGTCGGCCGCCAGGGCGATGTCGCGGCAGTGCTCCCAGCTGGCGGCCAGCGCCGGATCGGGAACCCCGAGATACCGGTAGTCGTCGTCGCAGAGGGCCGCGAACCACGACACCTCCACCGGGCCGGGCGCAGTCATGGGAGAGGGCGCTCCACGCGGCCGCCGACTCGCCGAACCGCCCGCGGATCGATTGTGCCGACGAGCCGGCGGGACCGGATGTTGCGAGTCATGGCAGGCGGACTCCTTCGGAGGCTTCGATGATGTCGTACACGTCGCTGCGGTCGAGTTGCACACCGGCGGCCCGGGCCAGGCTGGCCAGGCGCTCGGGGCGCTGAGTGCCGAGCAGCGCGACCGGCTTGGCCGGATGGGCCAGCACGAAGGCCACCGCCAGGGTGGCCCGGTCGACGCCCTCGCGCTCAGCCAGGCGGTCGAGGGTTGCGAGCAGCTCGGGCCGGGCGTCTCCGCCGTCGGCGAGGCGTCCCCCCGCCAGCGGACTCCAGGCCAGCGGCACCACGCCGTGTTGCATGCACAGGTCGAAGGTGCCGTCTCGCAGCGGCGCGAGCTGCACGGCGGAGTACTCGGGCTGGGTGGCAGCCAGCGGGAACGGCAGATGGGCGGCGAGCGCCTCGTGCTGGCTGGTCGTGAAGTTCGACACGCCGACCTCGCGGATCTTGCCGGCGGCGCGCAGGCCGGCGAGCGCTTCGGCCAGCTCGGCGGGGTGGGTCAACATGTCGGGACGATGGATCTGGTATAGGTCGATCACGTCGCAGCGCAGCCGCCGCAGCGAGTCTTCGCAGGCCTCGGTGATCGCGTCGCGTCCCGAGTTGTAGGGGATGCCGGGGAGAATCCCGCCCTTGGTGGCCAGCACCATGCGGTCGCGCAAAGCCGGCGCGGCCGCCAGGATGCGGCCCAGGTTCTCCTCGGCCTCGCCCCGGGCGGTGCCGCCCCAGCCGAGCCCGTAGATGTCGGCGGTGTCGACCAGGTTCATTCCGAGGTCGAGCCCGGCTTCGAGGACCGCCCGCAGCTCCTCGTCGGGACGGGCCACGAAGCGCCAGCAGCCCACCCCCAGCGGCCCCACTTGGAAATCGCCGCCCAACGGGCGACGATGGGGGTCTATGAGCCCGACCTGCACCCGGCAATGCTATCGGTGAGAGGCCAACCCCCGATGGCGCCACCCTCCCCAGACGGCTGCGTCGGGCCGGTCCGATGAGCATGGACCAGGTGCGCTACGGGATTTCGGGGCTCGGGTTGGCGTCCGTGATGCAGAGGCAGCTCTGATGAGCATGGACGAGGTGCGCTACGGGATTGTTGGCGCCGGGATGATGGGCCAGGAGCACATCGCCAACATCTCGCACCTGCCGGGCGCCCGGGTTGTGGCGCTGGCCGACCCCCATCCGGGCTCGCTCGACGCCGCCTCGGCGCTGGCGCCATCGGCGGAGCGGTTCAGCGATCATCGCGGCCTGCTGGACGCGGGCGGATGCGACGCGGTGGTGATTGCCACCCCCAACCTGACCCACGCCGCGGTGCTCGACGATGTGATCGGCACGGGCGTGCATGTGCTGGTCGAGAAGCCGCTGTGCACCACCGTCGACGACTGCCGCAGGGTGCTCCAGGCGGCCGGCGGTCACGATGCGCTGGTCTGGGTCGGGCTCGAGTACCGCTACATGGCGCCGTTCGCCCGCCTGATCGACGAGGTCCGCGCCGGCGCGGCCGGGCGGGTGCGGATGGCGTCGCTGCGCGAGCACCGCTTCCCGTTCCTGCCCAAAGTCGACGACTGGAACCGCTTCGCGGCCAACACCGGCGGCACCCTGGTGGAGAAGTGCTGCCACTTCTTCGACCTGATGAACCTGGTGATGCCGGGCCGGCCCGAGCGGGTGTTCGCCTCGGGCAGCCAGATGGTGAACCACCTCGACGAGAGCTACGCCGGCCGCACCCCCGACATAATCGACAGCGCCTACGTGATCGTCGACTACGACGATGGCGCCCGCGGCCTGCTCGACCTGTGCATGTTCGCGGAGGCGACCCACGATCAGCAGGAGTTCGCGGTGATGGGCGACGCCGGCAAGGTCGAGGCCCGGGTGCCCTCCGACGTGGTGCACATCGGACGGCGCGGCGTCCACGACATCGGCGACGTGGAGACGGTGCACGCCCCGAGCACCGCCGCCTACGAGGGCCTGCACCACGGCTCCAGCTTCGTGGAGCATCAGCACTTCCTGGAGGCGGTGCTCACTCTGGATACGGAGGCCCGGCGGGCTTCGACGCAAGCGAGCCTGGAGGCGGGCCTGACGTCGGTGGCGATGGGCGCGGCCGGGATCCGCTCGATAGACGCCGGCCGCCCGGTGCCGCTGGCCGAGGTGGTCTAGTCCGCGCCGAGGTGTATCAGCCCTTCACATTGCTGCCCGAACCGCTGGCCGAAGTGATTTAGCCCTTGACGGAGCCGGCCAGCAGGCCGCGCACGAAGTGGCGCTGGAGGCTGAAGAACACGATCAGCGGCACCACCATGATCACGAACGCAGAGGCGAAGCGCAGCTGGAAGTTGGAGCCCCGCTCCCCCACCAGGTTGACCAGCGCGATGGTCATCGGCTCGTTGTCGTTGAGGAACACCGAGGCGATCAGGTAGTCGTTCCAGGTCCACAGGAACTGGAACACCGCGAAGGCGGCCAGCGCGGGCCGGGCCAGCGGCACCACCAGCCGCCAGAAGATGGTGAAGTGGCTGGCCCCGTCGATGCGGGCCGCCTCGAAGATGTCGCGGGGCAGCTGGCTCACAAAGTTGTGCAGCAACAGCACGGCCAGCGGCAGCCCGAAGGCGGTGTGGGTGAGCCAGACCGCGGCCGCGGTGTTGCCGATCCCCAGGTCGGGGATCAGCACGAAGGTCCAGTCCAGGCCGGGCACGGTGAACCGGGCGCCGTTGTTGAACAGCTGCAGCAGCGGCACGAAGGCCATCTGGTTGGGCAGTGCGATCATCGAGACCAGCCCGATGAACAGCCAGTTGCGCCCCCGGAACTCCATCCAGGCGAACCCGTAGGCCGCGAAGGCCGCCACCGCGATGGGGATGACGGTGGCCGGCACCACGATGGCCACCGAGTTGAGGGCGAACTCCCACATCGACGGCTGGGCCGTGGTGTCGCGGAAGATGTCGCGGTAGTTCTGCAGGGTCAGGTTGTCGAGGTCGTTCCAGGCGGTCCACCATCCCGACGAGTCGATGTCGCGCACCTTGCGGAACGACGACACGAACAGCCCGAAGGTGGGCACCGTCCACACCACCACGATCAGCCACATCACCCAGGTGGGCACCTCCGCGGCCAGGCGCCGCAGCCGCTGCCCGGTGGGCATCAGGGCCGTCTGCGGGGAGGTCACAGCCGTCCTAGAGGCCGAGCGGGTGGGCGGCGCGCCGGCATCATCTGAACTCCCGCTGGAGCCGCCGGATGTTGTACACCATCACCGGCAGCACAAGCGCGAACAGCACCACCGCGAAGGCGCTGCTGGAGGTGAAGTTGCGGTCGCGCAATTGATCGAACATCTCGTTGGCCAGCACGTTGGTGCGGTTGGCGCCGTTGGTGGTGGCCTTGACCAGGTCGAAGACCTTGGTGACGATCACCACCAGGGTGGTGACCACCACGATGATGGTGGGCCTGATCTGGGGGATCACCACCCGCCAGAAGACCTGCGCCCGGCTGGCCCCGTCTACCTCGGCCGCCTCGGTGAGCTCCTCGGGCACGGCCCGGATGGCGGCGGCCAGCACCACCATGGCGAAGCCGGTCTGGATCCACACCATGATGAACATGATCCAGAAGTTGTTCCAGGGGATCATGGTGGCGTTGATGAAGAAGCCGCGGGTGGTGAACCCGAGCCCCTGCAGCACGGCGTTGAACAGCCCGGTCTGGTTGCCGGTGGGCTGCACCTCGTACATGAAGTCCCAGATGACGGCCGCTCCGACCATCGAGATGGCCATGGGCATGAAGATCAGGGTCTTGCCGATCCGCTCGCCCCGGGCCCGCTCGGCCAGCACGGCCAGCAGCAGGCCGAACACGGTGGACAGCCCGGCCACCGTCACCACCCACCAGATGTTGTTCCAGACCACGCCCCGCAGCGTGGAAAGCGCCCCGAACACGATCAGGATGAGGGCCACCACCACCATCGACGACGCCGCGGGCGAGCCCCAGTCGAGCTCCACCTCGCGGCCGCGGGCCCGAGCCGCCAGCCAGGCGGTCAGGATCGCCGCGGCGGCCAGCACCGCGATCCACAGCGTGACTCGGCTCGACACAATCACGGTGAGCACGTCCATGATCCCGGAGCGGTTGGGCTCGCGCACCAGCGACTCGATGAACGCCACTGCCACCGCGGCGACCAGCACCACCGCCGCGATCTTGAGGCCCCGCAGCAGCCTGCCGGCCGCCATCACCCGCGCCGGTCCGCCCACGATGAGCGACGAACTGGCCCAGGCGGCCGCCGCCGCGATCACCGCCGCGGCCAGCCCGACTATGAACAGCCGGCTGGTGAAGATCGACGTCCAGCCCTCGAAGGTGAAGAAGGTGCGGTCGGTGAAGATGTCGGTGTAGTGCTCGAAGGTGAAGCCGGGCTCTCGGCCCCGGGTCCCGTTCTTGAACGACAGGAACAGCGTGCGCAGGCCGGGCAGCACCAGCCCGCCGACCACGAAGGCCAACGCCGGCCCGACGAACACCCAGGGTCGCAGGCGGGCCTCCCAATTCGAGCGCCGGGCCGGCGACGGCTGGGCCAGCCTGCCGACTATCGCCCCGGCCGCCGCCCCTGCGACCCCGCCGGCAACGATGAGCAGCCAGCCCTCCTTGAGGGGGCCGATTGCAGCCGGGCCCCGGGGCAGCCACTGGTTGTGCTGCACCACCGCCCCCGCCAGCAGGCCTGCCATCACGCCGACCGAGGCGGTGAAGTTGGGCCAGCGGCCGTGGACGCTGTCCACCGCCCGGTTCGCACCGAAGAACACCACCGCGGACACCAGCAGCGCCCCGGCGACGCTCACGAGCATGGTTACGAACTGGGCCACGGACCCCCCTGGTCTGCGGGCAGCTGCGATCTAGGACAGCACGCTAATGGGCGGCCATCCCCTGTGCCGAACGGGCCGGGGACGCCTGAGCGCCCCCGGCCCGAATCGGTTGTCTTTGTCAGGACGGCCAGGCGTCCTCGGTGTCCTCGGCGAACTCCGCCGCGGTCTTGGAGCCCGACACGTAGTCGGTGCCCGACCGCCAGAACTCGCCCGCTCCGACCTCGCCCGGCATCAGGTCCGAGGCGTCGAAGCGGAACGGATCGGCGCTGACGAGGATCTCGGCGAGACCCTGATCGAACGACGAGCTGTACAGCGAGGTGTCGTGGTCGCGGTTGGGCGACAGGAAGCCGCCCTTGTCGGCCAGGATGCGGGTGTCGGCGTACTCGGCGGTGCCGATGTACTCCAGCACGATCAGCGTCTCGGGCTTGTCGGTGAAGGCCACCGCGTGGGTGCCGGCGCCGAGCACCACCGTGCCGTAGTCGTCGCTGACCGTCGGCAGGTAGAACACGTTCACGTCGCCATCGGGGCCGAGCGAGGAGGCGCCGGCCTCGAGGTAGTGAGCGCCCGCGAAGTTGGCCTGACGGTGCATCATGCACTCGCCGTTGAGGTGGGCGGCCGCCATCTCGCGGAAGCTGCGCTGCGAGATCAGGTCGCGTCCGCCGCTCACGTTGCCCTCGGTGAACCAGATGTCGCCGACGAACTCGGCCACCTCGATCACCCGGGGATCGTTGAAGGGGATCTCGTGGGACACCCACTGGTCATAGACCTCGGGGCCGTGGAGGCGCAGCATCATGTCCTCCATCCAGTCGGTGAAGGCCCAGCCGGTGGCTGCGCCGGACTCGATGCCCACGCACCACGGGGTGTTGCCGTCGGCCTTCATCTGCTCCATCAGCGCCTCGAGCTCGGCCCAGGTGTTGGGGATGGCGTAGCCGGCCGCGTCGAAGCCGGCGGGGCTGTACCACACCAGGCTCTTCACGTCGCCCTTGTTGGGCACGCCGTAGACGTTGCCGTCGGTGGTGGCAAGATCGAACCAGAACTGGTCGTAGGACCCGCCGATCCGGTCGAGAGCGGCCTGCGGAATGGCCACCGCGTCGCCGGACTGGCCGAACTGCAGGATGCGGCCAGGCTGCGGGATGATGGCGATGTCGGGCGGGTCGCCGGCCTCGACCGCCAGGTTGAGCTCGGTGGTGGCGTCGCGGGTGCCGGAGTATCGCACCACGATCCCGGTGCGCTCCCGCAGCGGCTCGAAGGCGGCCACGAAGCCGTCGGCCTCGGCGCCGGTCTCGGGACCGAGGATGGTGACCACGAGGCCCGCCAGGCTCCGCTCCATCTGCTCGGCCTCGGCCGCGGCTGCCGCGGCAGCGGCCTCGTCGGCCGCCATCTCGGCCTCGGCCAGCTGTGCCTCGAGCTCGGCCATGGCTTCGGGGTCCACCGCTCCCTCGCCCTCGGCGAGAGCTGCGGCCAGGGCCGCTTCGGCCTCGGCTGCCATGGCGGCAGCCGCGTCGGCATCGGCCTGAGCGGCGGCAACCGCGGCAGCAGCCGCTTCAGCCTCGGCCAGAGCGGCGTCGGCCTCAGCCTGGGCCGCGTCGGCCTCGGCTTGAGCCTCGGCGGCGTCGGCCTGAGCGGCGGCGGCTGCATCGGCGGCGGCGGTGTCCACCGCTGGCTCATCGTCGTCGCCGCAGGCCACCGCCACTAGGGCGAACGACAACAGCGCTCCGAGGATCAGCCAGAGGCGCGAATGCTTTCTCATAATGTGTCCCTCCCAGGGATGCAAACGTTTACGGACGGGAACAGTAGCGGTCGCCCCAACCGGAATCAACCCCCCAATGAGCGGTAATCCCCGCTCCTGTTCGCTTCGCTCACGGGCCGCTCGGGCCCCGGCGCGCCGGTGGTCTCGCGCTCCATCAGGGGCACATCCCAGGTGGTGCCCGACGGGAGCTCGCCGTCGATCAGCGCCAGCACGGTCTCCGCGGCACGGACTCCCATCTCCTCCACTGCCTGACGCATGGTGGTGAGCCCCAGGGCCCCGGCCAGGTCGTGGTCGTCGATGCCGATCACCGAGAGGTCGCCAGGCACGGCCAGACCTCGCTTGGCGGCCGCCCGCAGCACCCCGAAGGCCATCTGGTCAGACATGCAGAACACCGCGGTGGGCGGTGTGGGGCGGTCGAGCAGCCGCGCCAGCGCGGTTGCGCCGCCGGCCGCGGTCCATTCGCCGCTGGCTGTCAGCCCGGGGTCCAGCGTCAGCCCGGCGGCTCGGAGCGCGTCCCCATAGCCGAGGCGGCGCTGTTCGGGGATCGGAGTGGGCAGGTCCGGCGGATTCGGTCCCGATACCAGGCCGATGCGCTCATGTCCCAGCCCGATGAGGTGCTCGACGGCGCGCCGCGCCGCCCCCCTGTTGTCGATAGTGATCGACGAGGCGCCATCGAGCTGTTCGCCCAGCGCCACCACCGGCCGGTCGAAGAACGCCGCAGCGGAGTCACCCTCGGCGCTGACGAGGGTGTCGATGAGGACAATGCCGTCCACCCGCCGACAGAACGAGCGGGCGTCGGCCAAAAAGCGCTGCCGGTCGCCGGGGCCGCTCATCAGGTAGATCAGCACGTCGTAGCCGGCCCCGGCGAGCACCGAGTTGATGCCGCCCAGGGCCCGGAACGGGAACCACGTCCCGAACTGGGGGGCCGCCACCCCGATGGTCCAGGTCCGTCCCGACGCCAGCCGGGAGGCCTGGGGGTGGGCCTCGTACTCGAGCTCGGCCGCCGCCTCCACCACTCTGGAGCGGGTCTCCGGCGCCACGTAGGGCAGGTCGCGCAGGGCGCGGCTGACAGTGGCCACCGATACTCCCGTCACCCGTGCGATGTCTTTGATGGTCGAGCGGCTGTTGGCCACGCCCCGGAAGCTAGCCCGGCCAACCGCTCGCGACGCGGGCGCCGGCCGTCAATTCTGGCGGGTTAGCCCATCCATTGGCCGCCGTTGACGTCGATGGTGGCGCCGGTGATGTAGCCGGCGCTGGGTCCGCACAGGAACTCCACTATTGCGGCCAGGTCGTCGGGGTCTCCCGGCGCGTCGCCGGGGACGGTGGCCAGAATGCGCTCGCGCCAGGCGGGGTCGAGTGCGTGCCACATGGGCGTGTCGTGGGGGCCGGGGGCCACCGCGTTGACGGTGATGTGGTCGGCGGCGTGGTGCAGGGCCAGGAAGCGGCTCAGCGTGACCAGCCCGCCCTTGCTGGCCGCGTAGGCCGGGCCCGAAAGCGGCGACCCGCCGAAGCGGGCGTTGACGGAAGCGATGTTGACGATCCGGCCTCCGCCCGCGGCCCGCATTCCGGCCACTGCCTGTCGGGTACACAGGAATGCGCCGGTCAGGTTCACGTCGAGGATGCGGCGCCAGTCCTCGGGACTCTCGTCCTCCACTCCGCCGGCCCCGGTGACGCCCGCGTTGTTGATGAGCACCACCGGATGGCCGTGGGTGTCGCGGATCGCGTCGAAGGCCGCCGCCACCGAATCGGCGTCGGCGACGTCACACGACACGATCCGAGCGTCGGTCGCATTGGCATCGAGGCCGATCACGGTGTCGCCCGATGCCCGCAGGCGGGCGCAGACGGCGGAGCCGATGGCGCCGGCCGCACCGGTGACGACCGCCACCCGGCTCATGCGCGGCCCGCTCCCCCGCTGCCCTCTAGGCCGTGGCCCATTGCTTGCTTCGCTCGACGGCTCGCCTCCAGTCGGCGTAGGCGACGTCGGTGGGATCCCGCCCCTCGCCGGGGACGGCCTCGAAGTCGAGCTCCCAGTGTCCGGCTATGGCTTCGGTCGAGGGCCACACGCCCACCGCCAGGCCGGCCAGGTAGGCAGCGCCCAGGGCCGTCGCCTCCTGGAGTTTGGGGCGCTGGACCGCCACGCCGAGCTGGTCGGCCTGAAGCTGCAGCATGGAGTCCATCACCGACGCGCCCCCGTCGACGCGCAGGCTGCGCACCGGCGTGCCGGTGGCGTCCGCCATGGCCTCGACCACGTCGCGGGTCTGGTAGGCCATGGCCTCCACCGCGGCTCGGGCGATCTCGGCCCGTCCGGTGCCGCGGGTGAGCCCGACGATGGCGCCGCGGGCGCAGGGATCCCAGTGGGGGCTGCCGAGCCCCGTGAAGGCCGGCACCAGGAATACTCCGCCGGTCGAGTCGCACTGCTGGGCCAGCTCCTCGATCTCGGCCGCGGCCTCGATGATCCCGAGCCCGTCCCGGAGCCACTGGACCGCGGCCCCGGTGGCGAAGACCGCTCCCTCCAGCGCGTAGGTCGGCGTGTCGTCCAGCAGCCAGGCGATGGTGGTGAGCAGGCCCTGGGCGGGCGGCGGAAGTTCCGTGCCAACGTTCATGAGCACGAAGGAGCCGGTGCCGTAGGTGTTCTTGGCGTCGCCGGGAGCGAAGGCGGCCTGGCCGAACAGGGCCGCATGCTGGTCGCCGGCGATCCCGGCGATGGGCAGGCCCGGGCCGCAGGCGGCGTGCGAGTCGGTCGCCCCGAAGTGGCCGCTGGAGGGCTGCACCTGCGGCAGGGCCTCGACGGGCACGCCGAACAGCGAGCACAGCTCGGCGTCCCACGTGAGCGCCCCGATGTCGAACAGCATGGTGCGGCCCGCGTTGGTGGCGTCGGTGGCGTGAACCCGGCCGCCGGTGAGGTTCCACACGATCCAGCTGTCGACCGTCCCCAGCGCGAGGTCCCGGCCGGCGACCACGCCTCCCTCGGTGAGCATCCACTCCAGCTTGGAGGCCGAGAAGTACGGGTCTAGCACCAGGCCGGTGCGCTCTCGCACCAGCGGCAGGGCGCCGTCGCGCTCGAGTTGGGCGCAGCGGGCCGCGGTCCGGCGGTCCTGCCACACGATGGCACGATGGAGGGGCTCAGAGGTCTGCCGGCTCCAGGCCACCACCGTCTCGCGCTGGTTGGTCACCCCGATCGCCGCGGGCCGCTCCAGAAGCCGGCCCGACACCTCCCCCAGCGTGGACTGCACCGCGGCCCAGATCTCGGCCGCGTCGTGCTCGACCCGGCCCGGCATCGGGAAGTGCTGGGTGAACTCCCGCTGGGCCGAGTCTACGATCTGGCCCGAGTGGTCGAAAGCGATGGTGCGGACGCTGGTGGTGCCCGCATCGATGGCCAGCACAACACTCATGGAGTGCTGGCCATCCGCTCGGCCTCTGACCCGAACAGCAGGCTCTCGGCTTGCTCGACGCCCGGATCGCTCTGCAGCGTGTCGGCCGTCTCGAGCATGGCCAGCATGGTACGGCGCCGCAGGAAGTCGTCCATGGTGAGGATGTGCTCATGGCGGGCCATCACCATCACCTCGGCCGCCGAGCACTCCACCCGGTCGCTGAGCGGGGCGGCCAGCTCTCGGGACTCGCCGGCCACCTCGGCCACCTCCAGCGCCCGGCGACCGTGGCGGCGCCAGAGCCTCGCCGCCGCGGGCTCGTCGAGGCCGGCCTGGGCCGCGTGGCGGTGGAAGCGGGCCCGCACCCCCTCGTGGGGCTCGCCGAACCAGGGCCGGGTCGGGACGGCGGGCTCCAGGCCGCAGCGGCGGGCGGCGTCGACCACCTCGACGCCCACGTTGAGGCAGTCGCTGAGCTTGCCGCCGAGAATGGAGACGGTCCCCCGTTGCGGGTCGGCCTCCACGGCGTGGCGGCGCGACAGCTCGGTCCAGTCGCGGTCGGTGTCGGCACCCTCGTCCACCACCAGGGCCCGCACCCCGCAGCGGTAGGCGATCACGTCGTCGCTGCCCAGCGCGACCGGCAGCCGCAGCCGGGCGTTGGCCTGCTCGAGCAGGAAGTCGCGGTCGTCGTGGGTGATCGAGGCATCGGCCTCCTCGACGCGGGTGTCGGTGGTGCCGATCAGCGACCGGTGGCCCATCGGGATCACGTAGAAGAGCCGCTGGTCGTCGTCGAAGAAGGCCAGCACCCGCCCGGATTCGGTCACCTGCGGCACCACGATGTGGGCGCCCTTCGAGTAGCACAGTGTCTGGCTCAGCGTTGTTCCGGCCCGCGCGGCTATCTCGGTGGCCCGAGGGCCGGCCGCGTTCACCAGCACCTCGGCGGCAACGGTGTGGCGCTCGCCGGTCAGCCGGTCGGTCACACGGGCCCGCCAGCCACCGCCGGCCCGCTCGGCGTCGTCGAGGCGCACTCTCGACACCGCTGTCGCGCCGTTGTCGATGGCGTCGAGCAGGAGTTGCAGCACGAAGCGGGCGTCGTTGTCGGCCAGCAGATAGTCGGAGTATTCGACTGCGCCCTGCACGTCGTCGGCGTCGATGACGGGCTCGGCGCCGGCCAGCGAGCCCGGCGACCAATACCGGGGCCGGCCGGTGGCGAATCGCCCCAGAGCCCAGTAGGTGTGGGCGCCCAGAGCCGCGTAGGTGGGCGAGTACGGCGAGGTGGGGCCCAGCGCGGCCAGGAACCGCACCTCGTGGATGCGGCTGGCGTAGGCCCGGGCCAGCCGGTTGCGGGAGCGGCACAGCCCGGCCACCAGGGCCACGTCGTAGGTCTGCAGGTACTTGAAGCCGCCCCAGATGAGGTTGGAGGACTCCTGGCTCACGCCCGAGGCGAAGTCCTCGGACTCCACCAGCGCCACCCGCAGCCCGTGGGTGGCCAGGGCCAACGCCGATATGGCGCCGTTGATGCCGCCACCCACGATGAGGATGTCGTGATCTTGGCCGGTCAGCCGCTCCAGGCTCCGGTCGCGAGCCTCGCAGGCGTGAAACGAGCCGTTGGCCGACGGCGCTGCGTTGGGAGCCGCGTCGCCGTTGGGGGCGCTGGGCGGGTCGCTGGGCGCTGTCACCGGCCCATTGTGCCCGGTTGCGCCCGCGGCCAGAACGATGGACCTCTCAGGCGTCCATGGCTCGGGGGGCTTCGGGGTCGGTGATCCACTCGGTCCAGGATCCGTCGTACACGGCCACGTCGTCGCAGCCGGCCACGGCGTAGGCCAAAGCGGTGCCGCAGGCCCCCACCCCGCCGCGGCAGTAGGCGATGGTGGGCTCGGGCGGGTTGGCCCCGGCGGCTGCCAGGCGCCGGCGGGCCTCCTGAGGCGACGCCCAGGTGCCGTCCGCGCCGGTGAACTCGATGCCGGGCGCGGCGATGCTGCCGGGGATGGCGCCCCCGTCGGCGGCCCGGGCGCCGGCCATGCGCCCATCCACCAGGCGGGTGGCGGCGCCCACCGCGTCGAGCACATCGGAGTGGGTGGCGTAGAGGCTCGGGTTGTAGCGGGGGGTGAACTTCGCTCTCGGGTGGCGGGGCACGGAGTCGTCGGTGGGGCGGCCCTCGGCCTGCCACTTGGTGATGCCGCCGTCGAGCACGGCGGCGGCGGTGTGGCCGTACACCCTCAGCGCCCACCACACTCGGGCCGCCACCGTCACGTGCTGGTCGTCGTAGGCCACCACGAAGGCGTCGTCGCCGATGCCGCGCTCAGCCATGGCAGCGGCGAAACGGTCGGGGCCGGCCAGCATCCACAGGTCGGGCCGGTCGGGGTCGGCCAGGTCGGTGTCCCAGCGTGCGTGGACCGCGCCGGGTATGTGGGCTCGGGCGTACTCGTCGTCGCCGTTGCGCATGTCGAAGGGACGCAGATACCAGCGGCAGTCCAGCACCCGCACGCCGGGGTCGTTGAGATGCTCGGCGAGCCACTGCGTGGAGACCAGCGGTCCTTCAGCCATGGCCACCAGCTTCGCAGACGCCGTGCCCTCCAGCATCTTCGGCCGACCTGACGCGCTCGCGGCGGCTCAACCTGTTCGCGGATGCCGGGCCCCCGATCATGTCAGCCGACCACGGCGGGGCGGACTTGTTCGGCCAGCAGGCGTATCCCGGCGTTGCGGTCGGGTCCGAACGTGTACCAGGCCAGCGGCAGATCCAGGCCGGCCGCCGCGAAGGCCAGCAGCCCCTCGCTCACGTCGTCGGGGGTGCCGGCCACTCCGAAGACGTCCACCAGGCTGTCGCTGAGAACCGCGGCCCCGGCCTGTT
Source organism: Acidimicrobiia bacterium (assembly GCA_022821685.1). Lineage (GTDB taxonomy): Bacteria > Actinomycetota > Acidimicrobiia > Acidimicrobiales > Aldehydirespiratoraceae > Aldehydirespirator. The sequence goes on along the minus strand of JAJEDD010000003.1, from coordinate 31,523 downwards.
CGCCGCCGGCGGCCACCGCGGCGCGCACCGCGGCCACCGCCTCGGGGTCGGTGCCGGCCTCGTCCACCACCACACCCTCGACCCGGGCCAGGTAGTAGGCGAGAACCTCCTTCACCGCGTTGCGGGCCTCGCGGCGGTCGGGGCCGACGCTGGTGAGCACGTTGGCGCTCAGCAGCAGATCGTCGACGCTGCGGCCGGCCCGCTGCGCCCCGACTGCCAGCCGCTCACGAGCCCAGCGGGTGTAGCCCACGCTGGTAATGGCGCCGAGTTGCACGCCGTCGGCGAACTCGCCGGACACCTCCATCATCCGCCGGCTGACCGCGCCCACATCCACCGGCACCGGTTGCGGCGGCGGCCGGTCCAGCCGCAGGCCCGGTGCCGCCGAGAAGGTGGTGGGCTCGAAGTCGAGCGCCTCGCCGGCGGTGAGGCGACGCACCGCCCGCACCGCCTCGACTGTGTTGGTGAGGGGGCGCCAGTCCGGCGGGGCCATGCCGAAGCGCCGCACGGTCCACTCGGCCGCTCCCAGGCCGTAGCGCAGCCGGCCCGGCCCGATGTCGGCCAACGTGGCCGCCTCCAGCGCCAGCAGCACCGGGTTGCGGAACACCGGGTTGACCACCCCGATGCGCACCGTGACCCGCTCGGTGGCCTGAAGCGCGGCGGCGGCCACCGGCGTCACCGAGTTGAACAGCCGGCTCTCGGGCAGCGACACCTCCTCGAAGCCGAGACGGTCGGCCGCTGCGGCCACGGCTAGCGTGTCGGCGACGGGATCCTCGTTCGACAGCGAAAGGCCCAAGCCTCGGAACCCGGTCATCATCCTCACGATCTTGTTGGCGACAGGAGCGGCCAATGTGGATCTCCACGATTCCATACCAAGAGGCTTCCGGCGAGTTGAGAGCCCACTACGACCGCCAGGCCCGGGCGCTGGGCGCGCCCACGGAGATGACCATGGCCGGGTCGCTGCACCCGGCGCTGGTGGCGGCCCGCCTCGACCTGTATGCCGCCACCGAGAAGTGCCCGTCGCGCCTCACGCCCCATCAGCGCAACCTGATCAGCTTCGTGACATCGGCTCTCAACGGCACGGTTCACTGCATGAGCCAGGTCACCATCAAGCTGCGCCAGACCGGGCTCGACGACGAGGCCATCGCCAAGCTGGTCGCCGACCCCGACAGCTTCGAGTCGCTGGCCCTGTCGCCGGCCGACGCGGCGGTGGTGCGCTACGCGGCCAAGCTCACCCGCTCGCCGGGCACGGTCACCGAGGCCGACGTCGAGGAGCTGAGAGCGGCGGGCTTCGACGATCTCGACATCGTGGACGCCAACGCCCAGTGCGCCCACCTCAACTACGTGAACCGGGTGGCGATGGGGTTGGGGATCCATTCCGTGGTCGACCCCGACTTCCCCGCCTACTCAGCCATACCGCAGGGATAATGGGCCGTTCCGGCCGGCGGCTCAGAGGCCGAGCGAATAGGCGAGCGAGTCCGGCCCATACGGGCGAGGCCGGGGGCTGTGTTGCTGTGGTGTGGGCGGCCCGTGAGCACAGCGAACAAGAGAGGGAATGAGACCGCCGCGGCGCAAAAGGCTTGCCATCAATCCGCGCGCTCGCTAGGCGGCGTTCAGGATCTTGGCGCTCTGGCGGATGTGGTCGGCGGCGCTGGACTCGTCGTTCATGGGGAGCATGAAGATGTCGAAGCAACCTCGTAGCTCTCCGATCCGGGCTGAGATCTCGGCACCGGCGCCGGCCAGGCCGTAGCGGTCAACCAGGGCGTCGGGCAGCAGCTCGGCCGCCTTGTCCATCCGTCCGGCCAGCATCAGGCGGCGGACTTCGGCGGTGGTGGCGTCGTCGAGGCCGTCGGCCGCCCTGACTTCGGCGGGCGCGTCGACCGCCATGTAGGAGAAGTGGGGCAGCACCCGGCGCCGCTCGGCGTCGTTGTAGGCCAGGTAGGCCGACCAGGCGATCTGGGCCGAGCCGGACGCCCGGATCCGCGCGGCCGCGGCCGGCAGGTCTTTCGGCGGCGCGGCCGACAGGATCACGCAGTCGGAATGCTCGGCGGCCAGGCGCTGCACCCGCGGCCCTCTTCCGGCCACGGCCACGGGCAAGGGCTCCTCGGGTCGGAACCACGGCAGGGAGGCCTCCCCGACCGTCTCGCCGGCCAGCAGGCGGCGGTTTAGGTCGAACGTGTCGCGCAGCGCGGTGAAGGGACGCTCCGGCTCCAGGCCCAGCGGTTGGAGCACCCGGCTGCCGCCGACGCCGAGTCCGTGCATCACCCGGCCCGGAGCCAGCTCGGCCAGGGTGGCGATGGCTGCTGCGGTGGCCACCGGATGGCGGCTGAAGGGGTTGGTGATGGCCGGGGCCACGGTGAGGCCGGTGGCCTCGACGATGGCGGTGAGCGCCACATACACGTCGCGCTCAGTGCCCTCGTCGGCCACGAAGCAGACCTGCGCGCCGAGCGACTCGCCCAACCGGGCCAGCTCTACCAGCCGGCGCACCGGCTGGGTCGGCTCGAACCAGACTCCCCACGGTACGCTCATCGGTTCTTGCCCTCTCGTTCGGCGCGTCCCTGGCGCAGCGACTCTCGGCCCAGCGGGATGTACTGCGCCGCCGACAGGTAGCTGTAGGCCAGCGAGGGCACCGCGCACGCCCAGCCCGCGATGCGCAAGAGCTCGGCCGCGGCGAAGTCGGAGGCGCCGGCCAGCAGCAGAGGGAAGCAGAAGTAGAGCCCGAAGGTGGCGCACTTGCCCCACCAGGTCACATCGATGGGCTTGGCCCCCAGCGACAGCAGCACCAGCCCGACGATAGCCACCAGGCCCTCGCGGGCCAGGGTCAGCACCACCAGCCACCACGGGACCGAGCCGTCGACTCCCACCGCCAGCACGCCGACGAGCAGCACCGCCCGGTCGGTGATCGGGTCGAGCATCTTGCCGACCTTGCTGACCGAGTCGAAGCGGCGGGCCCACCAGCCGTCCACCCAGTCGGTGGCGCCCAGCGCGCCCCACAGCAGCGCCGCCCCCCAGCGATCCTCCGAGCTGAACAGCAGCCACAGGAACCATGGGATGCACCCCAGGCGAGCGGCCGAGATCAGGTTGGGAACGGTGAGGATCCGGTCCTCGCCGGTCTTGGGCGCAGCCACAGCCGCTCAGCCTACGATCAGCCGTTCTGCCGCGAGACTCCCCCGAAGCCTGCGATCAGCGGTTCTGCCCACTCGCACTGGTTCAGCCTACGATCAGCAGATGCCCTCAATCTTCACCCGGATCATCGACGGCGAGATTCCCGGCCGGTTCGTGTGGCGCGACGACGCCTGCGTCGCCTTCCTGGACGTGCGTCCCCTCAATCGGGGCCATGTGCTGGTGGTGCCCCGAGCCGAGATCGACCACTGGGTGGATCTCGACGGCGACACCATGGCCCATCTCATGGCGGTGGCCCACCGGGTGGCGGCCGCTCAGCGGTCCGCCGGGCTGGCCCCGGACCGGGTGGGCCTGATGATCGCCGGCTTCGAAGTCCCCCATGTGCACGTCCATGTGGTGCCCATCTCGACCATGGGCCATCTCGACTTCTCCCGCGCCGACACCAGCCCCGACCCCGGCGACCTCGACGCCGTCGCCGCCCTGCTGCGGACCGAGTTGGACGGAGGCTGATCCCCCTGGCGACCGGCGGTCGAGGCGGTCGCCGTTCTCGGCCGGGTTGCCCGCTAGCTTCGGCCCCATGTGCGGTCGCTACGTTTCGGCCACGCCGCCTGACGAGCTGGCCAAGTATTTCGGGGCGGCGGCCCCACCGGCCGATCTCGCCCTGGCGCCCAACCACAACGTGGCGCCGACCCAGACCGTGCACGCGGTGCGCGAGCGGACCGGGGCCCGCAGCCTGGACGGGCTCGGATGGGGACTGGTGCCGTTCTGGGCCAAGGATCCCAAGATCGGCAACCGGATGATCAACGCCCGGGCCGAGACGGTGGCGCACAAGAACGCCTTCAGGGTGCCCTTCGCCCGACGGCGCTGCATCATTCCCGCCGACGGCTTCTACGAGTGGCGCCGCCTCGAGGGGTCCAAGCGCAAGCAGCCCATGTTCATCAGCCGTCCCGATGGCGAGCCCTTCGCCTTCGCCGGCCTCTGGGAGCAGTGGCGCGACCCCAACAACCTCGACGCCGACGGCGAGGCGCTGGAGCTGCACACCTGCACCATCATCACCTGCGAGGCCAACGAGGCCATGTCCGCAGTGCACGACCGGATGCCGGTGGTGCTCCCGCCGGGCGCCTGGGACTTCTGGCTCGATCCCGACAACACCGACGCCGACGCCGCGGCCGGCCTGCTCGGGCCTGCGCCGTCGAGCCTGATCAGGATGCACCCGGTGTCGACCGAGGTGAACAACGCCCGCAACAACGGTGCCCACCTGATCGAGCGATCCGACCCCATCGAGGCCTGAAGGCGGACGCTCTCCCCGGCATGGCGTGGCCCGCCGCCTATCCTGCGAGGCCGTCGACACGTTAGGGGGTGACCGCGATGGCCAGACGGCTCACCGAGTTCAGCCACGGCGCCGGTTGAGGCTGCAAAATCGCCCCCGGCGATCTGGCGCACGTGGTGCGCGGCCTGACCCCTGATCCCCCGCCCGAGCTGCTTGTCGGCTTGGACACCGCAGACGACGCCGCGGTATGGCGCATCAGCGCCGAGCGAGCCCTGGTGCTCACCGCCGACTTCATCACCCCGGTGGTGGACGAGGCGCGCACCTGGGGCCGCATCGCGGCCATCAACGCCGTCTCCGACGTATACGCCATGGGCGGGCGGCCCCTGCTGGCGCTGAACCTCGTGGCCTGGAACTCCGAGGAGCTGTCCAACGACCTGTTGTCGGAGGTGCTCACCGGCGGCGAGGACGCGGCCCGAGCCTGCGGCTTCGCGGTGGGCGGGGGCCACACGGTGGACGATCCCGAGCCGAAGTACGGGATGGCGGTGGTGGGCGAGGTAGACCCGCGGCGCATGCTCACCAACGCTGGGCTGCGACCCGGCAACGCGCTGGTGCTGACCAAGCCGCTGGGCTCCGGGGTGATCTCCACCGCGGTCAAGCGGGGCGAAGCCCGCACCGACACGGTGGACCGCGCCGTGGCTGAGATGGTCCGGCCCAACGAGAAGGCGGCCGCCGCCGGACTGCGCCACGGCGCCACCGCGGCCACCGACGTCACCGGGTTCGGCCTGCTGGGCCACGGCCTGCGCATGGCCCAGGAGTCCGGCGTCGACCTGGAGATCTCGGTCGGCGCGGTGCCGATCATCGAGGGCGCCCGCGAGCTGGCCGCGCTGGGCACAGTTCCCGGCGGCACCCGGCGAAATCTCGACTGGGTGTCGCCCCATCTCGACGCCGGCGACGCCGGCGACACGTCGGTGATCCTGCTGGCCGACGCCCAAACCTCCGGCGGCCTGCTGCTCGGCATGGTCAGCCACGACGCCGCCCAGGCTGCGGTCACCGAGCTGAGGCTCTCCGGGCACGAGGCGACCATCATCGGCGAGGCCGCCGAGGGCGCAGGCCGCATCCGCCTGCGCCTCTGAGTCACACGGGCCGCGCCCCGCTGGATCCGCCGAGAGCCTGGGAGTGGCCGTTGGGCTAGCGGGGTTCGCGGGGCAGGCCGAGGATGCGCTCGCCGATGATGTTGCGCATGATGGCCGACGTGCCGCCCTGGATGGTGTAGGCGGGGGCGTAGCAGACCGCGTTGGGCACGTCGCCGCCCACAGTGGCGGCGGGGCCCAGCACCCGTGCCGCGAACTGGGCCACCCGCTGCTCATGCTCGGTGCAGAAGGCCTTGGTGGCTGCGCTGTAGTCGGCGGAGCCCTCGCCCAGCGTCCCCCGATACACCATGAGCCGCCCCAGCCGGTAGCCGGTCTCGATGGACGCCACCTCCTGTCGGATCAGCGGATCGGTGAAGTCGGCGTGCTCGAGAGCAAAGTCGTAGAGGGGCCGGTTGGACACCAGCCGGTCGATGCCGCCGCGCTCGTGGCCGAGCTGCACCATGGTCTGCTTGAACGCCCCGCCCTCGACGCCCACGAGGTTGGCCGCAGGCACCCGCACGTCGGTGAGGAAGATCTCGCAGAAGTGCGAGTTGCCCACCATGTCGCGCACCGGCCGCACCTCGATGCCGTCGAGGTCCATGGGCACGATCAGCTCGCTGAGGCCCCGATGGGCCGGACCGTCTCGACCGGTGCGGCAGATCAAGTAGCAGTATTCGGCGCCGGCCGCGCCGCTGGTCCAGATCTTCTGGCCGTTCACCACGTAGCGGTCTGCGTCGCGCACCGCAGCGGTCTGGAGCGAGGCCAAATCCGAGCCGGCGTCGGGCTCGCTCATCCCGATGCACCACGACGCCTCCCCCGACAGGATTCCGGGCAGGAAGGCATCCTTCTGGGCATCGCTGCCGTAGGCGTAGATCGACGGACCCATCTGGCGGTCGGCGAACCAGCCGGCCGCGATGGGCGCGCCCGCGCTGATCATCTCCTCGGCCATGATGATCCGCTCGATGCCGGGGCGCCCCGCACCGCCGTGCTCGATCGGCCAGGTCATGCCGATGAAGCCCTCCGCGGCCATCACCCGGGTGAACTCCTTGCTGTGGCCGTTGATCCAAGAGTCGCTGTACCGGCCGTAGTCGGCCACGCCCCGCTCGGCCACCGCCCGGGCCCGGGCCCGCAGCGCCTCCCACTCGGGACGCATGGAGAAGTCGAGGCCCACAACCGCCTGTCTACCCGACGGCCCGTCCATCCCGGTGACGGCGCCGACGGCCCGGGCCGGTCACCGAGACTGGGGAGTGTCCGGCGAGTCCAGCCGCGACAGCGGCCATCGGTGGGCCGCCGGGTCAGCCGTCCGGGCCGCTCCACGGCACTCGGGGGAGCAGCTTCTCCTTGTCGATGAACGGCAGGGTGTCGACGACGGCCTCATGGGGCGCTCCGTCGCGGTCGTGCAGCCAGACGGTCTTGGCGTTCCAGTCGTCACCGGGAAGCGGCTCATCGAAGCGCACGTAGCCGATCCCGGCATCGAGGGTGGGCGACCACGATCCCGCGGTCATGTGGCCGACCGGGCCGCCGTCGAGGTGCACATCCATGCCAGCTTCTGGTGTGGCGCCGGCGCACACCAGGCCGAACAGCAGCCGGCGGCGGTCGGCGGACTCCAGGGCGTCGCGGCCGATGAAGTCGCCCTTGTCGAGCTTGACGAACTGCCCGAGACCGGCGGCGTAGGGGGTGAGCCCGGCACCGAGATCGGTGCCGTTGTCGAGGATGCCCGCCTCGATGCGCCGCAGCCCCATCGACGACGACGAGCTGAACTCCATTCCGAAGGGCGCCCCGCAGGCCAGCAGGCCGTCCCAGAGGGCGTCGTGGTCGGTGGGCTCGGGGCCGCTGTTGCAGTAGATCTCGATGCCCACCTCTCCCGTCCAGCCGGTGCGCGACACCCACAGCCGCTGGCCGCACACGTCGAAGAAGTCGGCGCAGAAGTACTTGAAGTCCGCCGACAGCCCGCCGCCAATGGCCGCGTCGAGCACATGCAGCGACTTCGGGCCCTGGATCTGCAGCACCCGCGAGTACGGGTCGGTGACCCGGACGTCGAGGCCGACAGCGTTGGCTGCGAGCCAGCTCTGGAACTCGCCGTTGGCCTTCACGTACCAGAACCGGTCGGGGGCCAGCCGCATCAGCACCCCGTCCATCAAGATGGCGCCATCAGCGCCGCAGGCCAGCCCGTAGCGGGCCCGCCCGACCGGCAGCGTCTCCACCCGGCAGGTGAGGACCCGCTCGAGCAGCCGCACCGCATCGGGGCCGACGATCTCGAGCGGCTTCTCGGGGACGTCGTAGAGCATCACGCCGCGGCGCAGCCTCCAGTAGTTGGCGACGGGATCCTCGTCGGGGGTCATCTTCACCGGATAGAGCCGGTCGCAGTACAGGCAGAAGACCGTCTCGTCGGTGGCGTAGCGGTGGGCGAACGGAGACCGCTCGATGCGGAAGGCGCTGAGCCGGAGAGTGCCGAACGACTCGATGTAGTAGTGCCTGCGGTCAGTCATTCGATTCCCCCTTCGGATGGCAAGCTGGACAACGGTCAGCGCAGGGTGCGGCGCAGGGCGAGTTCGTAGGCCCCGTCGCCAAGCCACTGGCGGACCAGCAGCGCCGGTCGGGCCATCATTCCCTTGACGTAGCGCCGGCGGGGCTTGTCGGTGGTTGCGGCCTCCACGAACACCTTGGCCAGCGCTTCGGGATTGGTGCCGAGGTTCACGGTGCGGGGGTTGTCTCGCATCTTGAGCAGCGGCGCCAGACCGTCGCGGTAGGCGCCGTCGCGGTGTTTGCTCATCTCGTCGGCGGCGGCCTCGCCGAACTCGGTCCTGATCAGGCCCGGCTCGATCAGCACGACCTGAATGTTGAACGGGGCGACCTCGAGGCGCAGGCAGTCCGACCAGCCCTCCAGGGCGTGCTTGGTGGCGTGGTACCACGCACCGAACGGCGTGAACACCCTGCCCCCCACCGACGAGACGTTGACGATCCGGCCCGAGCCCTGCGCCCGCATGTGGGGCAGCACGAGTTGCGTGAGGCGGGCTGGGCCGTAGAGGTTCACCTCGAATTGGTAGCGGGCGTCTTCGAGGGAGATCTCCTCGACCGGCCCGTACAGGCCGAAGCCAGCGTTGTTGATCAGCACGTCGATGCGCCGCTCGGCCTCGACGATCTGGTCCACGACCCGCTCGTTGTCGTCTCCGTGGGCCACGTCGAGCATGACCGGGGTGATGCCGTGGTCGGCCAGGTCCGCCATGCGGTCCAGCCGCCGGGCCCCGGCGTACACCCGGTGGCCGGCTTTGGCCAGCAGGATCGCCGCCTCCCGGCCCATGCCCGACGACGCGCCGGTGATCAACACAACCTTGCTCACTGCGCCTGCCTCTCTCCGTGGTTCGCCTGGTTCGCCGCAGCCGGCAGGGTACATCCGCCCTTCGGCTGCCACGCCCTGCGATTGTGCGAAGCGCCGCCGACGGCCAACAGCCCGTCTGTTGTGACGCGCCGGGATGGGAACATGTCATTGATTCGGATTGAATCGACGGCGGAACCTGATACAGAATCAGGCGCAACCTGACCTCCGAGTCTTGAGCAACCGACAACCCTCGATCCCCCAACCGCCAAGGAGTATCGCATGACCAACCAAGACACCGCCGCCGCACAGTGCCCCGTGGTGGCCGCAGCCGACATGGGCTCGCTCGCCAACGCCCGCTGGTGGCCCGAGCAGCTCAACTTGCGTCCGCTCAACAAGAACTCGCCCCAGATCGACCCCATGGGCGACGGCTTCGACTATGCCGCCGAGTTCAACAGCCTCGACCTGGCCGCGGTGAAGGCCGACATCGCCGAGGTGCTGACCACCTCGCAGGACTGGTGGCCGGCCGACTACGGCCACTACGGGCCGCTGATCATCCGCATGACGTGGCACAGCGCCGGCACATACCGCATCCACGACGGTCGGGGCGGCGGCGGCTCGGGCACGCACCGCTTCGCGCCGCTCAACAGCTGGCCCGACAACGCCAACCTCGACAAGGCCCGGCGGCTGCTGTGGCCGGTGAAGCAGCGCTACGGCGCCAAGATCTCCTGGGCCGACCTGATGATCCTGGCCGGCAACGTGGCGCTGGAGTCGATGGGCTTCTCCACATTCGGCTTCGGCGGAGGCCGGGTGGACGTGTGGGAGCCCGAGGAGGACATCTACTGGGGTCCCGAGACGGGCTGGCTCGACGACGAGCGCTACAGCGGTGACCGGGAGCTGGCCGACCCGCTGGGCGCGGTGCAGATGGGCCTGATCTACGTGAATCCCGAGGGCCCCAACGGCACCCCCGACCCGCTGGCCGCGGCCCGAGACATCCGCGAGACGTTCGCCCGCATGGCCATGGACGACACCGAGACGGTGGCGCTGATCGCCGGGGGCCACACCTTCGGCAAGACCCACGGAGCGGCCGACGGCGACACTTACGTCGGCCCCGAGCCCGAGGGTGCCAGCCTTGAGGAGCAGGGCCTGGGATGGACCAGCAGCTTCGGCACCGGCTCAGGCGGCGATGCCATCACCAGCGGCCTCGAGGGGGCGTGGACGCCGACCCCGGTGGCCTGGGACAACTCCTTCTTCGAGACGCTGTTCGCTTACGAGTGGGAACTCACCAAGAGCCCGGCCGGCGCCTGGCAGTGGATCCCGGCGGACGGTGGCGGGGCGGGCACTGTGCCCGACGCCCACGACCCGTCGAAGAGCCACACCCCGGTGATGCTGACCACCGACCTGTCGCTGCGCATGGACCCGGTGTACGAGCCGATCTCGCGGCGCTTCCTGGAGAATCCCGACGAGTTCGCCGACGCCTTCGCTCGGGCCTGGTTCAAGCTGGTGCACCGCGACATGGGACCGGTGGCCCGGTATCTGGGCCCGGAGGTCCCCGACGAGGAGCTGATCTGGCAGGATCCGGTCCCTGCGGTGGACCACGAGCTGGTGGACGACGCCGACATGGCCGCGCTGAAGGCACAGATCCTCGGCTCGGGGCTCTCGGTGTCGCAGCTGGTGGCGGCGGCTTGGGCCTCGGCGTCGACGTTCCGCGACAGCGACATGCGCGGCGGGGCCAACGGGGCCCGCGTCCGGCTCGCTCCCCAGAGCGGCTGGGAGGCCAACGATCCGGCGTCTCTGGCCGAGGTGCTGGCCGCCCTCGACGCGATCGGCGCCGAGTTCAACGCGGCCCAGAGCGGCGGCAAGCGAGTCTCCCTGGCCGATCTGATCGTGCTGGGCGGCGGGGCGGCCATCGAGGAGGCGGCCCGCCGGGGCGGCTGCGGCGTGTCGGTGCCGTTCTCGCCGGGACGCACCGACGCCTCAGCGGAGCAGACCGACGCCGATTCGTTCGCGGTGCTGGAGCCCACCGCCGACGGGTTCCGCAACTACTGGCGGGCCGGCGACAAGCGACGTCCCGAGACGGTGCTGGTGGACCGGGCCAGCCTGCTGTCGCTGACCGCGCCGGAGATGACGGTGCTGGTCGGCGGGCTGCGGGTGCTGGGGGCCAACTCGGCGGGATCATCGCTGGGCGTGCTCACCGAACGGGCCGGAACGCTGACCAACGACTACTTCGCCAACCTGCTCGACATGGGCACCGAGTGGAGCGTGTCGGAGACCGAGCACGTCTACGAGGGCCGCGACCGCGCCAGCGGCGAACTGCGCTGGACAGCCACCGCGGTTGACCTGGTGTTCGGCTCGAACTCCCAGCTGCGGGCCATCGCCGAGGTCTACGGCGCCGACGACGGCGGCGAGAGGTTCGTGGAGGACTTCGTGGCCGCCTGGCACAAGGTGATGGAGCTAGACCGCTTCGACCTGTCCTGAAGCCCCGGCCGGCCCGCTCATTCCGAAATTGATGCGGATTTTGGCCCGCATATGCCCAATATCGCCATCAATTTCGGCGGGGAACGGCTTGTAGCCGCCACTGGCCGCTAGCCGCTACCGGCAGCACGCCTACCCTTACGGACATGGCGATGCAGGACGGCAGAATCGCGCTGGTGACCGGTGCCGGCTCCGGTGTGGGCCGAGCTGCCGCAGTGGCCCTGGCCCAAGACGGCTGGCATGTCGTCAACGTCGGCAGGCGGACCGACCCCCTGGCCGAGACCGTCGAGGAGTGCGAGCGCGCCGGCGGCTCCGGTTCGGCCGTGGCGACCGACGTGAGCGACCCGGCCTCGGTCGAGACCCTCTTCGAGAGGGTGCGAGCCGAGCACGGCCGCCTCGACCTGCTGTTCAACAATGCGGGCACGGCTGCTCCGCCTGCGCCGGTCGACGAGCTCGACGTCGAGCAGTGGCAGCGGGTGGTGGACGTGAACCTCACCGGTTCGTTCCTGTGCGCCCGGCAAGCGTTCGGGCTGATGAAGGCCCAAGAGCCCTCCGGCGGGCGGATCATCAACAACGGGTCGGTGTCGGCCCAGGCGCCCCGGCCCAACAGCGCCCCCTATACGGCCACCAAGCATGCGATCACCGGGCTGACCAAGTCGCTGTCGCTCGACGGGCGACCCTTCGGCATCGCCTGCGGCCAGATCGACATCGGCAACGCCCTGACCGCGCTCACCGCCGGGATGCACCAGGGGGCGCCCCAGGCCGACGGCGCGATCCGCCCCGAGCCCACCATGGACGCGGCCGATGTGGGCCGGGCGGTGGCCTACATGGCCAGCCTGCCCCTCAACGCCAACGTGCTCACGATGACGGTGATGGCCAACGCCATGCCGTTGGTGGGCCGAGGCTGACAGCGGTGCGGGTTCTGATCACCGGCGGCGCGGGCATGCTCGGCCGCAAGCTGACCCGACGGCTGCTGGAGCGAGGGCATCTGCGGGGCGAGCCCGTGGACGCCATCGACCTAGTCGATCTGGTGGAGTTCGGAGTCGAGTCGGACACCTGCACCGTCCATGCAGCCGACCTGTCCCAGCCGGGCGAAACCGAGCGGCTCATGGCGCTGGATCCCGACGTGGTGTTCCATCTGGCCGCAGTGGTATCGGCTGAGGCCGAGGCCGACTTCGACAAGGGCATGAAGGTCAACCTCGACGGCACTAGGCGGCTGTTCGAGGCTGTCCGCCACTCCCCCATCACGCCCCGGGTGGTCTACGCGTCGTCAATCGCGGTGTTCGGAGCCCCCTTCCCCGACCCGATACCGAACGACTTCCATCCCACCCCGCTCACCTCCTACGGCACCCAGAAGCTGATCGGCGAGGCACTGCTGGCCGACTACAGCCGGCGGGGCTTCTTCGACGGCATCGGGATCCGGCTGCCAACGGTGAGCGTGCGCCCCGGCGCCCCCAACGCAGCCGCCTCCAGCTTCTTCTCAGGCATCATCCGCGAGCCGCTGGCCGGCCAGAGGGCCGAATTGCCGGTCAGCCGCGATGTTCGCCATCCCCACGCCAGCCCCCGAGCCGCGGTCGGGTTCCTGCTCCACGCCGCCGAGCTAGACACGGCGCTCCTAGAGGGACGACGCAATCTCACCATGCCGGGCGTGTCGGTCACGGTGGGCGAGCAGATCGAGGCCCTCGGGCGGGTAGCCGGCCCCGACGCGGTTGAGCTAATCACCGAGTCGCCCGACCCCGTCGTCGCGGGAATCGTGGCCGGGTGGCCCCAGCGCTTCGACACCGCCCGTGCCGAAGCCCTCGGGTTCGCAGCCGACGCCACCTACGACGAGATCATCCAAGCCCACATAGAAGACGGCCTCGCCTAACCGGCGAGAGGGGTCAGTGGTTGTGGCGGGGCAGGCCGTGGGTTCGGGCGGTGTCGCGGTACTTGAGGGCGGGGCGCAGGACCATGCCCTCGTCCATCTGGGTGACCATCGAACGCTGGATCTCCTGCCAGGGGGTGTGCGACTCCGGCACCGGGTAGCCGTCCGAGGATTCCAGTTCGGCCCGGCGGCGCTCAAGCTCGGCCTCGTCCACCAGCATGTCGGCCCGACCCCGGCGCAGGTCGATGCGGATCCGGTCGCCGCTTCGCAATAGCGCCAGCCCGCCGCCCACCGCGGCCTCCGGCGAGGCGTTGAGGATCGAGGGCGACCCCGAGGTGCCCGACTGGCGGCCGTCGCCGATGCACGGCAGCGAGTGCACTCCCCTCACCAGCAGCGCGGCCGGGGGCTGCATGTTGACCGCCTCGGCCGAGCCGGGATAGCCCACCGGGCCGGCGCCGCGCACGATCAGCATGCAGTGCTCGTCGATGTCGAGATCGGGGTCCTCGATGCGGGCCCGGTAGTCCTCGGGTCCGTCGAACACCACGGCGCGGCCCTCGAAGGCGTCGGGGTCTTCGGGGTCGGACAGGTAGCGCCGGCGGAACTCCTCGGAGATCACGCTGGTCTTCATGATGGCGCTGTCGAACAGGTTGCCCGACAGGTGCACGAAACCGGCGTCTGCCACCAGTGGCTCAGCGGCGGTGCGGATCACCTTGCGGTCGGCGACCCGCACCCCCTCGCAGTTCTCGCCGATGGTGCGCCCGTTGGCGGTGAGGGCCTCGGGATGGGGCAGCAGCCCGCTTCGCATGAGCTCGCCCACCACCGCGGGCACCCCTCCGGCGTGGTGGAAGTCCTCGCCAAGGTACTCCCCCGCGGGCATCAGGTTCACCAGCAGCGGCACCGCCAGCCCGTGCTTCTGCCAGTCGTCGTTGTCGAGGGCGACGCCGAGGTGGGCCGCGACGGCGTTGAGGTGGATGGGAGCGTTGGACGACCCGCCGATGGCGGAGTTCACCACCACCGCGTTCTCGAAGGCCTCCCGGGTCATGATGTCGGAGGGGCGCAGATCCTCTCGCACCATCTCCACGATGCGGACCCCGGTGCGGTAGGCGGCCTGGCCCCGCTCCCGGTAGGGGGCGGGAATGGCGGCCGAGCCGGGAAGCTGCATCCCCAGCGCCTCGGCCAGGCAGTTCATGGTGGTGGCGGTGCCCATGGTGGAGCAGTAGCCCGTCGACGGTGCGGCCGAGGCCACCAGGTCGATGAAGCCGGGCTCGTCGATCTCGCCGGCGGCGTAGAGCTCGCGGGCCTTCCAGATGATGGTGCCCGAGCCGGTGCGCTCGCCGTCGTGCCAGCCGTTGAGCATCGGTCCGACCGACAGCGCGATGGCGGGCAGGTTGACGGTGGCCGCGGCCATCAGGCACGCCGGGGTGGTCTTGTCGCAGCCGATGGTGAGCACCGCGCCGTCGAGGGGGTAGCCCTGGAGCACCTCCACGATGCTCAGGTAGGCCAGGTTGCGGTCGAGGGCAGCGGTGGGGCGCTTGCCGGTCTCCTGGATGGGGTGCACGCCGAACTCGAAGGCGATCCCGCCCGCGTCGCGGATCCCCTCGCGCACCCGCTTGGCCAGCTCGAGGTGGTGGCGGTTGCACGGCGACAGGTCCGAGCCGGTCTGGGCGATCCCGATCTTGGGCTTGTCGGACTGCAGCTCCTCGCGGGTGAGCCCGTAGTTGGCGTAGCGCTCCAGATAGACGCCCGACATGAGCGGGTCGTCCACGATGTCGAACCACCCCGCCGACCGCAGCCCGCCCCGCCCCGGCCCCGGATCGGCCGCGGGATGCATCCGACGGGGTGCGGTGGCGGCGGGCGCGTCAGCCATAGGCCGCCAAACTACGCGCTCGCCGGCGCACACGACTCAGCCGGAGACCTCGTCAAGAACGCGGTCCAAGACGCCAACGAAGCGGTAGATGTCGGTGTACGAGTTGTATAGGGGTACCGGCGCGGCCCCGATTGCATCCGGGGCGCCAGTCCGATCCCAGGATTCGGCTTGGCAGACATCTATACATCAATTATTGATGCTGATATGATGCCTCAATGCGCACTACGCTGACTCTCGACGACGACCTAGCCGAGGCTCTCAAGGCACAGGCCCGTCATCGAGACCAGCCGTTCAAGCAGGTTGTCAACGACACCCTCAGGCGGGGCCTGTCGCCAGCGCTAGCCGAGGAAGGACCCAAGTACGAGGTCCAGCCCCACGACAGCGGTTTCAGGCCCGGCGTCGATCCGTTGCGGCTGAATCAGCTCAACGACTCGCTTGAGGCCGCCGACTTCACCGGCCCGGCGCGGCAGTGATCGTCCCGGATCTCAACCTGCTCGTCTACGCCCACAACTTGGGCGCGCCACTGCACGAGCCGGCGCGCCGGTGGTGGGAGGCTCTGGTGAATGGCTCGGAGCGGGTCGGGATTCCGTGGATCGTGGCGACCGGGTTCGTGCGCCTGCTCACCCATCCGAGCGTGCTCGAGACTCCGGCGGCGCCCGAGGTCGCCGTTGACCTCATGGCTGAATGGTTCCGCTCGTCCAGCGTCGTGCCGCTTCACCCGGGCACGCAGCACCTGGCGATTCTTCGAGACATGCTGACCGCGGCCGGCGTGGGCGCCAATCTCGTCACCGACGCCCACATCGCCGCGCTGGCCATCGAGCATCAAGCCGAGGTCCATTCCAACGACCGCGACTTCGCCCGCTTTCGGGGACTGCGATGGCGCAACCCGCTCTGAGCGCCGGTCCGGCCCGGCGGGTCCGTCTCCTCGGGTGTTAGCTGTTCAGGGCTCGGTCGAGTGCGGCCCGCTCGTCGCGGTTCCAGCGCTGGGAGATGTCGGAGTTCGGGACCGAGAAGTTCGATCCGTGGAACGCGCCCGGGTACACGTGCAGTTCGCACTGCACTCCGGCGCGGAGCAGGGCTTGGGCGTAGGCGATGTCCTCGTCGACGAAGATGTCGAGGCTGCCGACGGTGACGATGGCGGGCGGAAGTCCGGCCAGGTCGGTGGCCCGGGCCGGCGCGGCATAGGCCGGAACGTCGTCGGCGCCGTTGCGGCCCTCGAGGTAGGCCGACCATCCGGCGATGTTGGCGCTGCGGCTCCAGATCCGGGGGTCGTCGACCATGTGGCTGGACGGGGTCTGGTTGCGGTCGTCGATCATCGGGAACGTGAGCAGCTGGAAGCACGGGCTGATCTCGTTGCGGTCGCGGGCCAGCAGGGCCAGTCCGGCCGCGAGGCCACCGCCCGCGCTGCCGCCGCCGACGGCGATGCGGGCCGGGTTCAGGCCGAACGCCTCGGCCTGCTCGAAGAGCCACACCAGGCCGCGGTAGCAGTCCTCCAGCGGGGTCGGGTACGGGAACTCCGGGGCCAGCCGGTAGTCGACGGAGGCCACCACGATGTCGAGATGCTGGGCGATGGCCGCGCAGCGGGCGTCGTTCATGGCGACGTTTCCGAGGACCATGCCGCCGCCGTGGATCGAGTACAGGCCGGGGCTGTCGGGGCGCCGCTGTTTGCGGCGGTAGACCCGCACGAGCAGCCGATGGCCGTCGCCGGTGAGGGTGTGATGGTCGGTGATCTCTATCGAGTCGTCGATCTCGGGAGCGGGCGCCAGAGCCATATGGCCGGCCCAGCGGGCGCGGGCCTCAGCCACATCGGAAAGGTCCAGCAGGTCTCCGGGAATGGCCTTCAGCACGGCGAGGTGGTCGGCGTCGAGATGGTCTTCAAGCCTGATGCCCATCCCGCCATCTTGCCACCGACCCACCAGCCGGGCGGGGCGCCACTCCAGCCCACGGCCGTCGCCCAGGAGCAAGCAAGACCGGCTGCGAGACCCATCAACCGACGGCAACGAGCGCCCTAGCTGCTGGCCACGCTACCATGGTGTAGTCGTTTGTAATACAGAAATATGGCAACGACGCTGTTCGACCGAAGCAAGTGCAGACCCATCGGCTGCTATGTCGCATCCGAACACTTGGCGGCCTGCTACCGGGAGGATCGATGAACGACACGGACATGACCCCAGAAGAGGAGCACGAGTTCTACGGCCGGCCCGAGAACCAGCTGCCTCAGGGACCGGCGCGGCGCCGCAAGCAGCGCATGACCGACCCGGTGCCCGTGCGGTTCCCTCCGGAGATGCTCGAACGGGTCAAGGCGGCCGCTGACGCGGACGACCGTTCGGTGTCGTCATGGATCCGCCGGGCCGTCGATCTCTCGCTCCAGGCCCAGCAAACCTGACCCGCGTCTACCAGGGCCGCCCATTCTGGCCCCGGCGATCCGTCGAACCCCGGCCAACGCTGTCAGGGGGTGGTGGTTCGGGCTAGGAACTCTTCGAGGTGGGCGGTGAGGACCTCGGGCTGGTCGATGGGGATGAGAGTGCGGCTGTCGTCGACCCACACCAGCTCGGCGTTGTCGAAGTGCTCGGCGAGGCGCACGGCGTGCTCGGGCGGCATCAGCTTCTCCTCGCGGGCCCACACGATGAGCACGGGGCCGTCGAAGGCGCGCTGCTGTTCGGCCCATTCGAGCAGTTGCGCCTTGCCGGGGACGCTGCGGAGGTACTTGTCGAGGTCGCGCCGCACTCTGGGGTTGTGGCGCAGCGGCTCGATCAGGCTCATGAACTGGTCGTTGGGGAGGCGCTTCTTGGTGAGCGCCCCGCAGGTGAACGGCAGGTGCCTGATCAGGCGGGGGCGCAGGAGCTGCGCGGTGAGGAAGGTGCCGCCGGGCAGCGACGCGTTGAGGCACAGCAGCCGGCCGGGGATGCCGGGCGGGTAGTTGTCGAAGGCCTCGCAGGACACCAGCACCAGGCTGCCGACGCGGTCCGAGCCGCCGGGGGCGACCACGAGCTGGGCGCCGCCCCAGTCGTTGCACACCAGCGTCACGTCGCGCAGGTCGAGCTCGACGAGGAAGCCGGCGATCATGCGGGCGAGCGACTCGAGGCTGAGGTCGGCTTCGTCGGGCATGGGTGTGCGGTGGGCGCCGAAGGGCAGCTCGGGCACGATGCAGCGGTATCGGTCCCGCAGCCCGGCGACGACGGGGTCCCACAGCGTGCCGTTGGTCAACACCCCGTGCAGCAGCACCACCACAGGCCCGTCCCCGCCGCTGTCGGAGTACATGAGCCCCGCCGCCGACGGCCCCTTGAGATCACCCCGCACGCGCCTGACGGTACCGATCGGGTGCCTATTTGCCGACGAAGAACACCGTTAGACCGGCGACTGATGACCACGACCGGAAGAACAATGCCTCGGCGCCGCGACAAGGCTGTCGCTGCATGCCATGAGCGACTCGCAACCTGCCCGATGGCATCACGCGCAGGTGCTAGCGTCAAAGCGATGACTCACGACCGAGCGGTCGGATCACCGTTGAAGCGGCCTCTTGCTCCAGCACAGCTTGCTCGCAGTCGGACGATGCGCCTCGCTCTCGAGGGCCTGAACGCCTCAGCCAAGACCACCGCCCGTGCCCTCGACAGCTTCTACGACAGCGACGCGATCCGCCACGCCCTCGACAACCTCCCGGTCGCCACCGACAGCTTCTACGACAGCGACGCGATCCGCCACGCCCTCGACAACCTCCCGGTCGCCACCATGAACCCCGGGGCGATGGCGGACTATTCCAAACGACAGGCGTCCCCGCCTATACAGGGTGTGGCCAGCCTGGACGAGTCCCCGCTTGTAGAGGCCCTGTACACCCTCAGCGAAGACTTGGAACGCTCAAGTGAGGAAACCGCCGGCCACTCTCTGCAATCGAACGGGTCCAGCGAATATCTGACCCTGTGGTTGCTCATTCTCGTGGTGTCGCTCGCCTTGGCCTACGGCGCGTCGGCGCTTGGCTCGCCAGTCCTGGAGACGCCGCTGTTCGGACTTCGGCTTCTCGGTACCGTCGATGACCTGGACCCTGCCGTTGAAGGCTCGTTCCTGCTTGTCGCTCTCGTCGGATGGGCAGTGGCGCTCAGCCAGTCGGGTAATCGTCAGTAGAGCGGCCCACAATCGGCTTAGCCCGTAGAGACCTCGCATCCATGTGCCCTGCGCGTTGGTCCACTGCATCTCGGACACGCGCTTAAGTCCAATCTAGTCCTGCGGATGTGCGGCTGTTCGCCTATGCGCCGAACGACAGGCATCCACGGAGCGCGGGCCCAACCATCTGGCTTTGTCAGACCAGGGCAGCGTCGTGGAGTTGTCGTACAACCTCGAAGAAGTCGTCGAGGTCGGCCTCAGTGAAGATGGTCTCGGGGCCTTCGGGGGCGACGGAGGTGAAGGGTGAGTCGTAGACGCGGCCGGGGTCGATGGTGCCGTGTTCGGTGAGGTAGTCGATGACTAGGTTGACGAAGGTGATCTGGTTGCGGCTGTAGCGCTTGTCGTCGAGGAACCTGTTGAATGCTTGCTTAGCTGCGGCTCGGTCGAGGCCGATGAGGCTGCGGACGAACAGCCCGAAGCTGCCGGCACGTGCTGAGGCTTGGGCGAAGGTGTCGGTGTCGCCGATGCCGGCGGCGACTAGCACTCGCTGGAGTTCGTCCATATCGGCGGCTGTGAGCGGTTCACCGCTGCGGACCTTGGCCACGATCTGGTCGGCGAGATTGTCGGCGAGGAAGCGCTGGGCCTTGTTGCGGAACTGGGCGAACTCGGTGCCGTTGACGGCTCCACCTGTGCCTGGTATCTCGATCTTGGTGCTGTCGCCGAGTGAGTCGGTGAAGTCGGAGTAGAGCGGGGTCTTGTGGATGCGCTCGATGAGCTGGACGAGGCTGCGGAGCCGCTTGCGGGCGTCTTCGAGCATCGGGTAGCTGATGTCGACCCACCACTCGTCAGTCTGGATGTCGAGGATCAGCTCCATCTGCGCGTGGACGACAGGGATGGAGGTGCCGAGGTCTTCGAGGGCCGAGGCCAGCTGGATGACGCGTTTGCGTTGCCGTTCGAACGGCTCGTGTAGCAGGAGGCGCAGCTGGGCGTTGAGCATCACCACATCGAAGCGCTTGGCGTCCTCGTCGTCGGGGTCGAGCTGATCCGGCAGCTTGGCGACGCGCTCGTTGAGCGCAGCGAGGTCCTTGAGCGTGATGTCTTCCCACGCTTCGGGAGTGCGGAATCGTTCGACGAGTTCGAGGTGGGGGCGCACAAGGAAGTTGTCTGGGTTCATCGATGCCACTGTCAGCCGCAGTGTGGCGGCTATCTCGGCTCGCTCGTCGCCGAGGCTCTCGATGCCATCGAGGGCGTGCAGCAGATCGAGGCGAGTGCTGAAGATGATCTCGCTGAGCGGCGGCCCACCCGAAGATTCCGCCGTCTTGAGTAGTTCGCTGAAGTACTCGAGGTTCTGGCAGAAGTCGAACACGTTGAAGGCGGCCTTGTCGTCGCCTGGCCCGAACAGGTTCTCGCACAGGCGGGTGCCGCGTCCGAGCATCTGCCAGAACTTGGTCTTGGACCGCACCAGCTTGAAGAACACGAGGTTGACGACCTCGGGGATGTCGATGCCGGTGTCGAGCATGTCGACGCTGATGGCGATGTGGGGCGCCTTGTCCTTATTGGAGAAGGCGTCGATCAGGCTCTGGCCGTATTGGACCTGATGGGTGATCACCCGGGCGAAGTTCCCGGCGTCGAGCGCCGGGTAGTTGGCGTCGAACCGCTGCTTGATGTAGTCGGCGTGGAGCTGGTTCTTGGCGAAGATGATCGTCTTGCCCAGCCGGTCGCCGCCGGCCACCTTGATGCCCTCGGTCATGAGGTGCTGAAGCACCCGGTCGACGGTGTCCTCATTGAAGAGCCACTTGTTGAGCTGTGCGGCATCGACTTCGTCCGGTGGATCAATCGGACTGCCCTCTTCGTCCTCACCCCAGTCGAGTTCGTCCCACGCGTCCTTCTCGTCTTCGGGGAGTTCGTGATAGCGGATGCCCTCACGGACGAACTTCAACGGCACCGACACGCCCCTCGGCGGCACCAGATAGCCGTCCTTGATGGCCTCGTCGAGCGAGTAGGCGTCGGTGGGCACGCCGGTCTCGAGGTCGAACAGGTCGTAGGTGTTCTTGTCGACCTCGTCCTTCGGTGTTGCGGTCAGGCCCACCAGCAGCGAGTCGAAGTAGTCGAAGATGCCCCGGTACTTGCGGTACACCGACCGGTGAGCCTCGTCGATCACCACCAGATCGAAGTACCCCGCACCGAAGCGACGGGTGCCGTCGGGCCGGTACTCGTCGATCTTGCCGACCATCGTCTGATAGGTCGACACATACACCCGGCCCTCCTCGTCGCCCTCGGTGACGAGGTTGACCGGCGCCGAGTCCGGCATGTGGGCCTTGAACGCGTTCACCGCCTGGTTCACCAGCGCCGTCCGATCGGCCAAGAACAGCACCCGCTTCACCCACCCCGCCCGCATCAACAGATCGACCAGCGCGATCACGGTGCGGGTCTTGCCCGCGCCCGTGGCCATCACCAGCAGCGCCTTGCGCTGCTTGTCAGTGTCGAAGTGTTCCGTGATGGCGCTGATCGCTCGCAGCTGGTAGTGGCGCTCCACGATCTGCTTCGTGACCGGCACCGACGGCAGCGGTTGACAGGTGGTGCGTCGCTGGATGAGCAGGGCCAGTTCGTCGCTCGTGTAGAAGCCCTGCACCGGCCGGGCCGGATAACGAGTGTCGTCCCAGAGCCAGTGCTCATAGCCGTTGCTGTAGAACACGACCGGCCGCCGGCCGGTCTCGGCTTCGAGGCAATCCGCGTAGAGCTTGGCCTGCTGTTGGCCCACTTGCGGACTCTTGAGGGCCTTCTTGGCCTCGACCACCGCCAGCGGCAAACCGTCGTCGCCCCACAGCACATAGTCGACATAACCGACCCCGGAGCCCGACGGCATCCCGTGCACCTCGAATTCGATGTCGCGACCCTCGACGAAGTCCGTCCAACCTGCTTCGGCCAGAAGCGCATCAATCTTGTAGCGGCGCGTATCGGCCTCAGACCAGTCGTGCGCCTCGAACGGAAGCGACTCGGCCGCCTTCTTCGCCGCCGCCACCTGCTTCCGCAGCTCGCCCAACTCGGCTTCGAGATCGGCCTTCATCTCGGCCATCCCCGCCCGCAGCCCGCCCGGTGCGTAGTCCCCGGCCTGCCGCGCCAAGCGCTCCTCAAGCTCCTGACGCTCCTGCAACGAGGACTGCACACCATCGCCCGCGTCCGTCAGCCGGCGCGGATCGAACTGCAACGAGGGATCGGGCTTTGCCGCCCGGCCGTACGTGAACGCCAACCAGAAACAGAACTGGAACAACGCCGAGACAACATCGACCGCCTCCAGCCTCGACAGCGCCTTCGACTCGCTCGCCGCCCGATTCCCCGCCCGCCGGATCTTCCTCGCCACCTCGAAGACCCGACCATCAACCAGCGCCTTGAACGCCGGCTCGTTCAAACACGCATCCAGCGTTCCCACATGCGGCTGCGGAAGCCCCCGATCATGCCAGTACACCCACTCAACCCCAGACTCCAAACACCGCTGCGCATAGATCGCCGCCGAACCCGGATCCGACAACGCACACCTCTCCGCCG
Source organism: Acidimicrobiia bacterium (assembly GCA_022821685.1). Lineage (GTDB taxonomy): Bacteria > Actinomycetota > Acidimicrobiia > Acidimicrobiales > Aldehydirespiratoraceae > Aldehydirespirator. The sequence continues at coordinate 8,837 of JAJEDD010000003.1, read as the reverse complement.
ACGACGCCAACTCAAACTCCGCCGAGAACTCCGCCTCCAGAAACGAGAACTGAGACTCGCTCACAACTCCCCCCGAAACGCCCGCTGCTGAAGCGACGCGAAGAGGGTGTCCAGCTCAGCACCTGCGGTCGTCGATATCGCCCGTTGCCGATCAACGCAGCCCGCTACCTGGACGAATCGTTGCTGATCAGAGAGGGCCGGAAGCGTGATCTCGACCTCTCGCACGTCATTCGTTGAGATCGTGTTGAGGCCTGAGGTCGTGTTTGAGGCCTGAAGCAATGCCCGCCTCCCATCCCTGCTGTTCATGAAGGCCTCAGCGAAGCGTGAGAGCAACTGATTGTGATCACAACGGACTCTGATCAGATGGTTCTGGTGTACGCAGGGATCGATCGACCCATCCCAGACTCCGACTCGTCCGATCTCGTCTTTGTTTCCATGGCCTTCGACTACCAAGAGGTCACCTGTCACAAGGCGTGTGCGCGTGAGTTCCTTCTCGGACACTTGCAGCGTCTTTATTTCTGAAAGGTCAAGGGCACCACGGTAGACATTTGCCACGCGCAAGTAGGGCACGGAAATGGGCCGGCTCTTTCGCTTCGGTGTGACTTGAAGCCCTCCCTGTACTTCCGCTAGGTGACCCAGCTGCTTCTTCTTGCCCTCGCCCGCACCGAACATGTCGACAAAGATCGTTTGCGTCAGGGAGTCGAGCTTCGCGATGGCCTTGCGGCGCTTGGCTCGGAGCGCGTCGGCTGCATCCAGTATCGCTGCAATCCGCGTCTGCTGCTCCATCGGCGGCAGTGGCACGTCGTGTGATCGAAGTATCGAGAGATTGATGTTCGCTTGCGCTGCACCGCGACCCTGGTTAGCAAGTCCGTCAGATGCGAACTCAAGGTACCGTCGCAAGTAATTGCGATCGACACTGGACGAGTCCCTGATCATCAACCCGGCGACCGCTTGATTCGTCGCTGCATCGACTCCGAGTACCGCAGTTCTACCGATAGTGGCAAAGATCGATAGGAGCAGCGTGCCTGCTGGGAGCAGCTTTGCCGAGCTGCCAGCCAGCCCTGCACTGGTGATGGACTCCTCAGTGCTCGCAACGGTGCCCTGGAGCATGTCCCCGATCTTCACCCAGGGGATGTCACCACCAAAGTACGAAGGCTCGGAGCGCTTCGGAGTACCACCGGACACGACATCGGCAAGCTCGCCGAGCGGCACCGTGGCTACGGTCACGAGAGCATCGCCTTGAGGTCGTCGATGCCCTTCTGGATATGTGCTTCGAGCATGCTGAGTTCCTCGATGATCGCGGCTGGCGTCGCGTGCTCGATCTCGTCGTGGACGACCTCCTTGTACCGGTTGATACTTAGGTCGTAGTCGTTGGCGGCGATGTCGGCCTTAGGAACGCAGAAGGACTGCTCAATCCGCTCGCGTTCCAACTCCGTGTTGTCGCGCTCTCGCCAGCGGGCAAGAGCGTCGGGGAGGTTGTTCCTGGACAACTCCTCTTCGCTGAGCGGCTCGTCGGCAACCCCGAGTTTGTCGGGGTCTAGGAGCGCAGCGCGCTTGTCGTCGAGGCTGTAGCCGTCGGCCGCAAGGTCGTAGAACCAGACGTGGTCGGTGCCCCCGGAGTTGGTCTTAGTGAACAGCAGGATCCCTGTGGAGACTCCGGAGTAAGGCCTGAACACACCGGCTGGCATGGAAACGACGGCTTCAAGCTTCTGCTCTTCGACCAAAATGCGACGCAGTTCCTTGTGAGCCTTGGTAGAGCGAAACAGCACTCCGTCAGGCACGATCACGGCCGCCCTGCCGCCGGGCTTGAGGAGTCGGAGGAACAGCGCCACGAACAGAAGTTCGGTCATCTTGGTCTTGGCGACCTGCAGGAGGTTCTTTGCAGTGCTCTCATAGTCGAGCGATCCCGTGAAGGGCGGGTTGGCGAGGATGAGGCTGTAGGCCTCGGCGTCACCGGCGTGATCCTCGGCCAGAGAGTCGCGGTAGCTGATGGTCGGGTTCTGCACGCCGTGTAGTTGCATGTTCATTGACCCGATGCGAAGCATCGTGCTGTCGAAGTCGTACCCGGAGAACATCCCGTTGTGGAAGTGCGCCGCCTTGGTCGGGTCAGTGAGCGCGCTCGGGTGACGGTCGCGGATGTACTCCCCCGCCAACACCAGGAACCCGCTCGTTCCGCTTGCCGGGTCGCAGATCGTGTCGTCTGGCGTTGGGGCAACCATCTCGACCATTAGCTGGATGATGTGCCGTGGCGTCCGGAACTGGCCGTTCTCTCCGGCGGTGGCGATCTTCGAGAGCATGTACTCGTAGACATCGCCTTTGGTGTCCCGGTCCACCATCGGGATCACGTCGAGCCCGTCGACCGCCTTCTGCAGCACGCCCGGAGTCGGGATGGTGAGGCGTGCTCCCTTCATGTGTTTGGCGTGACTGCTCGCCTCTGCCCGGTGCTGCAAGAACGGGAACACGTACTTCTCGACCACGTCGTACATGTCGGCGGGGGCCATGTGCTTGAACCGCGACCAGCGCATGTCGGCGTAGGGACGGCTCTCGAGGAGACCCTCGGGCCTGAACTGCTCTTCCTCAGGGAAGATGACCTCGTCTATCGGCTGCCCGGTCCGGTTGGCCTTGTTCTCTGCCAGCGTCTGACGCTCATCGAGGGCCTTGATGAACAACAGGTAGGTGATCTGCTCCATGACCTCCAGCGGGTTGGAGATCCCGCCCGACCAGAAGCCGTTCCACACGGCGTCGATCTTGGACTTCAACTCACCAGTGATCATCGCATACCGCCCTCAGCCAGCGAGTGCTCGCTTGTGAGGCTGCTACACGGCCAACCTTCATCAGTGCCCCTACGCATCGCAAGCGGGAAGCGTAGGCGGCAATGGATGAGTCCGATAGGTGCAGTGGCGTGTCTGGCGGGCTGACGGTCGATGCCGGGGCCGTCATATGCGCTGGATTCGGGCACAATCCCCTTCTAGCTGCCGATCTCTTCCGACCTCCGATGTGGCAATCACTGAATCTTCATTGGAGATTGCCCGCCGCGATGCGGGGCACTCAGGTCTCTAGTGACATCTGGGGGAGCCTGCCGACATGATCGAAGGGGGGTTCATCTGGTAGTGGACGGTAGACGTCGATCATCTCGTCCGGGAAGTGGAGCCTCCCCGTGAGGACGTCAATGGCCGACTGAGCGATCAACGCTGCAGCGGCAAGCACAGTCGTCGGCGGAGCATTGTGTACGGGTCCAGAACATCCAACAGTCGGATGGATTAGATGATCCTCCGGGCCTGGAGGGATCAGCACGTACCGAGACCCCTCAGCGCGGTCAAGGATGGGCGTGTCGCCAGGTGTCCCCTGTCGGCGGACTCGTGCGACCGATCCGCCTCGGTACAAGGCGCCAGACACCAGCGCCGTCGATTGAGTCTGCGCGCAAAGGCAAATTGCGAGCGTCGAAGTGTCGACACCCGTTGCGTCGACAATCAAGTCAGAGCCGGAGATTGCCTGCGTCAGTTCGTTCGGTGCGAGCGGGCTGGAAGGCAATGCGGAGACCGTCGTCCAAGGAGCGTGATCGTTGACAAGCAACCTAGTCGCTTCAACCTTTGGCGCTCCGACAAGAAGGTGGCCAGCAGCGTGCCGCACTACGTTCTCAGGCAGCAATGAGTCACCATCGACGAGGTGGAGACCAGTAACGCCGCTCTGTGCCAGCGCAACGGCAACATGCCCGCCAAGTGCTCCAAGTCCAAAGATCGTCACAGTCTTGTCGGACAACGATGCCGAGTCCGGACCCGCGCGCAACAGGAGGGATTGCCTATCGTTTGGCCCCAACGTCAGGGCTACGGCGGTGGTCTCGTTCCCCGTTCCTTCGAGGGCGAGCACCAAGAGGTGCGCAACATTCTCAAGGCTCCATGAGAACAGAATGAGGTCAACAGACCCGCTGGGCTGCAAGAGCGTGCCGTTTCGCCGCGACCCCAACGCACGGTCGAGGCTACGAGCATGTTGACGTGGCAAGACACCTCGCAACTCGTTCAGATTCCGCGGAGGGACTTCGAGATGGCCGACGCGGTACCACACCCCCTGGAGGTCGCCTTGCGCGGACTGGCCCCCCGGATGAAGCAAGACACGCCCGGGAGGCTGTAGCTGCCCACGAAACATCCCCCGAGCCCCTGCTGCACCGAGTCGAAGCGTGTCGACATCTAGAACCGCGACTACGGCTAGCTTGGGCTGAAAGTTTAGATAGGCATCCAGCGCAAGGCCCACGGGATCCCAGCCATTCTGCGCCGCATCGCACCACCGAGCTAGCCGGGCGTAGACACCCTCAAGTGTTACCCACTCCTGCGATCCGTCGCCGTCATGCCACAGGCACACATAGCCGTCGGCGGTCAGATGGTTGGTGTGCAGTCCTTCAACGAACAGAACCGGAAAGACTATGGGCCACCCATCTCGGATGACGACGCGCATTTGCCGAGCATCCGTCAAGGGAGCCAGAGATAGATGGGCAGGCCCTGTCCAACTCCGCAACTCCGTTCCTGGATCGGGCTCGAAGCCAGCTGCCACCAACTCGGACGTGAACGCTTCGAGAGATGCTTGGTCGAACGTCTCGATCGGAGAATGCTCCGTCATCCGAAGGGTTGAGCCTCCCTCGGGCGACCCGCGCCGATTCCTGCAAGGCCGGCTCCAGCCGCGCCAATAGCTACACCTGTGCCGCTACATCCCGGTGGAAGCGGAAAGACGTCTCCGCGGTCGTTCTTGCCGAGAATTCTGCGCCACTTCAAGGCTGCATTGCACCGGTCCGAATTGAGAGCCGCATCAGCCAAGTCCGCCAGCCCTTGGAACGTCGAACCGGCATGTCGCCACTGGGCGGCATCGAGCGGCGGGTCAACCGGCGTGCCAAGGCCGGGGTCCTGCAGGGGCTCATTCACGGCCGCGGCGAATCGATGTGCTACCGCGTGGAGAGTGCGGGCGAACAGCGGAGCCCACTCATTGCCGCTGACGCGTCGATTGGCCCAGACGTCATAGACGGCAAACTCCACGTACAGGCCGCCTGGCTTCTGATCCCTGAGATGAACCTCCCGCGCCTGCCGCATCAGCTTCACCACCGGCTTGTACGCCCCCTGTCCGCCCACGGCAGGGCTCCAAGATGCCTGGTTGAGCTGAGTCGAGAGATCACCGAACCGCTCGGGGTCTGTCATGACCCAGCGAGTCTGGCCTGGCACCCATAGGTCCCGGTCCTTGGTGGGAATGGCCCAGCGGGAGTCGTGCCGTACAGCTGGAACAGCATCGACGGCAAGGCTGGCGCCGCGGTCGGTGGGGTGAGGGAAGTCGATCTTGATGCTGCGTGCCTGAGGTGTGGCTCTGCCACCGTCATCAACATGGCCATACCGAGCGACGAGCACGGCCCAGACGCCGTTGTAGACATCCTGCGGGCTGGCTGCGGTATTGAGATTCTCAAGACGTGCAAACACGTCCACGTCCTTGCCCGGGTAGATGGCCGTTTTCCGGCCGTAGGAGCCGATCAACCGAGTGTTGATGCCCCAACTCTGCAGCAACGGATTTTGGTTTAGCAGTTCCTGAATCTCGGTGTGTGCTTCAATGGCGTGCCTCTGCTTCTCGCCGTTGACCTCAATCCTGGTCAGCGCTTGGCTGAACTGTTCGTGTAGCGCGTTCATCTGATGCTCCCTTCAGGGTCCTTCGACAAGTGGTGGGGCTGTGACTGCATGAATCGGGGAACCTCCGGCGCCGGAGCGCAGTACGACGCTGGGCACGTATCGCGGATTCGGTTCTGCGCCATCCCCGGGGCTGTCCTCCCACTCGTACAGGTGGACCGTGAGCGTGTTGAATGTACGACCGAGAAGAAGCGCGACCGGGTAGGGACAGCGCAGTAATAGGTGGATGTCGGTCGTGTGGTGGGTGTTGGCCAGACTTCGGATGTCGGCAGCGAGTTCGCCCACGATGGCTGCGGCCCGATCGGGCTCCAGCAAACCCTCAGCGGCATAGCGGAGATGGGCGACTCCCGCGAAGGCCTGGTCGCGCTTCGGGAATCGCTCGAAGGCAGCATCGCTTCGGTGCGGAAGCAGGTCGACATAGACGAGCACGGGTCCATGGTCGAAGTTGTACACGGGGGGTGTGACAGGCGTGCACAGCCCCTCGATCACAGGAACCGGCGCCTGACCGGCTAGGGCCCATCTGGCGCCGTGGGTGTCCAAGACCTCGACGGTCCCCATGAGCGTGGTTGGGAGCGCAGCTCCCAGGGCACACGCAACCGAGAGGTGGGCACCGCCACGGACGCGGACCGCCCTAGCTCCTGCAATCGCGACAAGCTGCGGCAAGTGACCGAGGAACCGGTGTAGGTCATGAAGCCCATCTACCTGTGGACGTCGCTCGCCTTCATCGGGTGGCCGAAGACGCAGCACCAAGTCGCCGTCCATGCTTCCGGCAAACGGCGGCACCCGGGTCTGGACATCCAGCGTCAACAGCCCGGACGAGCCCTGGACATCGGCCCGAAGCCTCTCCATCCGCTGCCGGCTCATCATGTTGGCCAGTACTGCGCGGTCCCCAGCACCTGCTACGCGTGCTTGGTAGAGCCCTTGGAGAGTGCCGAGTTCCAAGTTGAGGAGTCGATCGGGGGCCGAATAGTCAAGCTGCCCAAGCTCGCGCTGGAGTTCGACAATCGATCCCACGGCGAGCGTGAACTCAGGATTGCTCGCAAGCTCCAGGAGGCGCGGCAACTCAAGTTCGCGGATGAACTGTGAACTACCGACCTCAGGCGTTACAAGGAGAATTGCTCCCGAAATCCCTGATGCGAGCGCTTCCGCAAGTCGGTGCTCAGTGTCTCCCGGCGGTAGATCGGTCTGGTCATGCCAGACGGGAACACCAGCCGCACGGAGTGCCCACGCCACGGCCTCAGCGATCGTTCTTCCATCGCTGTGGCGGTACGAGATGAAGACAGGCCCGCGCGGATCAATGCGAGTACGCATACTCCAGTAGTCTAGTGGCCCAAACATACGTTCGTGCCAAAGGCTCGAAGCGCCAAATGGTCAAAGGCTGAGTGGCCCTGGTCAGCTCCAGACGGGCCGCTCGCACAGACTATTGGTCATTGCGGTGATCTCGGTGCTCATCGTCAGTCGATGTCGCCACAGAACGGGGATGGACTCAACGCTGTAGTGAGCGCCTGCGATCTGGCCGTAGATCGCTCCGGTGGTGTCAGCGTCGTCGCCGAGGTTCACAGCCAGTAGGGCGCCCTCGCGGAAGGTGTCGGAGCGGTGGAAGGCCCATAGGGCCGCCTCAAGCGACGCGACGACGTAGCCCATTCCCCTGATGTCGGGAGGGTTGCGATCCTTGAACGAGCCGTCGGCAACGTGTGCGATCTTCTCTGCCAGGGGCTTGCGCTCCCATAGGCCCTCAACCGGGCAGTAGCCCGGCGACATGAGCGTGTCCTTGTCGACACCCCGCAGCGCGCCGACCAGCAGGCCTGCGAAGTAGCGGCAGGCGTCTACGGCTTCCTTCGCCTGGTGGGTGGTCCTGGAGCTCTCCGCGGCCATGGCGATTGCCTCGGTCGCGTCGGTCGCGTAGTACATCGGCACCGGCGCGAGGCGCATCAGCGAGCCGTTGCCGGCGCTGTACGGATCGGTGGACCCCGCGTACGGGTCGCCGTCCTCGAGGAACCGGGCCAGCGCGGCGCTCACGGTGTTGCCGATGTCGAAGCAGGAGCCCGTGGAGGACATGTAGCCCTCACGCCACCAGCGCACGTAGCGCTGCATCTGGTCCGCCGCGTCGAACCCTCCGCACTCGAGCAGGCTCTCAGCCAGGCATAGCGCCATCGACGTGTCGTCGGTCCACTGGCCGGGCTCCAGGCGGAACGGCCCACCGCCGACCATGTCGTCGATCGGCTCGAAGGTGCCGGGCGGCCGGAACTCCAGGGTGGTGCCCAGCGCGTCGCCGACCGCCAGCCCCAGCAGGCAGCCCTGGAACCGGTCCCGGGTCGTCAGCTCACCGGCCGGCGGCGCACCAGCACCGGTCACGGCTGCTCGCGCCAGTGGCGTATGTACTCCCGCTGCTCGTGCGTCTGCGGGGAACGGGGGACCCGCACGCTCTTCTCCACGTGCTGCCACCACTCGGCGATCTGCTCCAGGGCCCCGTCGCCGGTGAGCCCGTGGCGCACCAGCCAGCAGCCGACCACGGTCCCGGTGCGGCCGATCCCGCCCCAGCAGTGGACATACACCGTCCTGCCGCCGTCCAGGGCGCCGTCGACGGCGTCGAGGATGGCCGTCATCTCCGCAGGGCTGCGAGGCACCGACATGTCGACGATCGGGTGATGCTCCCACCGGACCTCCACGCCCTCGGCCCGCCCCTGCTCCAGCGCGATCTGCGCGTACGGCTCCAGGCCGTCGGCCGGCCGGGTCAGGTCGACGAAGTGGTCGATGCCGGCCCGCAGCAGGGTCCGCAACCGGCTAGCGGCCTCCCTGCGACGCCACGCCCCCGGGTACTCCCCCGCCGCGAACCGGCCCGGCACCACCCAGTACGCGTTCGCCATCGGCCGATCGACGCTTGAAGGTTCGCTCATGGCTGCGGTGGCTCCTGGGACTCATCGCCCATTGGACCGGGTTCCGGCTCAAGGGAACAACTCGGCGAACAGCTCCGACGCCGGATCCTCCGACTATGCGGGGTGAACGCGGATCTCGTCGTGGATGAGTCGGGGACGGACCGACTGGTGGCGTCCCAGATTGGGTGTAATAGCGGTTGGGGCGCAGGTCCCGGTGGTCATGTTAGGCGGCGATTGTGACGGTGCGGTCGGGCTGGTGGGTGTTGGTGCGGGCGGGTTGGTGGAGTTGGTGTCGGAGTTCGGTGAG
>JAJEDD010000009.1 GCA_022821685.1 Acidimicrobiia bacterium | reverse complement strand
CAGCTACGCTGCTCACAGGAAGTGCCTCCTCACATGGCCAGAATGACCGTCACCTCAAACAGCATTCTCCCATGTCAGGAGGCCTTTCCGGCGGACGCGCCAACCCCCGAACACTCACCACACCGGTGGATCCAGGCTTAGGAGGCTGAGCAGCTTGGTTGTTGTTCTCCAGTTGCGGATGGTCATGTGCTGGTACTGGGGAGTGCTGGCGATCCGGCCCATCCGGCTATGCGACAGACGCTCGCTGAGACGCGAGAAATAGATCACGCCGGTGCCGGGCCACGCCTCATCCACGCCAGCTCGCAACTCGAAGGCTTGCATGGCTTGATGGCTTGAGAGCGGCGACTTCAGGAAGATCACATCCGAGTGGCGGACGTCCGGCGTCGCGCCGAACCCGTCGGGGGCCTCCTTGACGATGGTCCGGAGCTGGCGGTGTGAGCGCACCACCACCACGAGCGACAAGCCGAAGGCGGTCTCCAGCATCGCCTCGAGGTTGTGCTCCAGTTTTGACTTCGGCGTTTCCGACTCGAACAGCACGTTGCCGGACTGGATGTAGCTGCTGACGGCGGCGCAGCCGGCATCCTCGAAGGCGGAGCGCAGGTCGGCCATGCGGACGATGTTCTTGCCGCCCACATTGATGCCCCGCAACAGCGCCACGTACCTGGCCCCCGCCACCACCCGACCGTAGCCGCCGACCGGACCGATCGCGAGCCCGCGCAAACGGGCCACCTTGGGTCAGTCGCCTCGCTCGTACTGGGTCAGGAGCCCGCCTGCCCAAGACCAGTAGCGCTGCCCGCTTTGGGCCAAGAGCCTCGACCGCGATGGGCGCCCTTTCGCGGTCGCCGCTTGCTCGGCCTCCGAGAAATCCTCGGGGCGGGGTTGGGTTGTGGTCGGACGGCCCTAGTCTCCCCGGCCATGTTGTTTGCTATTGAAACTTTGCTGGACTGGCGCGTCCCTGCGCATGCACGTCGTGTGCTGCGGATCGGACGTGCCCCGAGGACCGCTCGGAGGGCTGCCGCATCGGCGCCCCCGCCCAAACGCCGTGTAATGCGGCTCGGGGCGGCCTTGGTGGTGCCTCCGGTGGTTGCCGCGCTGGTGGTGCTTGCTGCGCCGGACGGGGCCCAGGCCCACACCGCGCCGATCATGGTCGCAATGTCGTCGCCGTCGGGCGGCTTCGCCGAGAACGGAGGCACCGCCGACGTGATCGTCACGCTCGACCGTGCGCCCACCTACGGCGGCAAGGTCACCGTTCCGCTGACGCTGCGCGGCGCGGTGCCCGGCCGCGACTTCTCCATGGAACTGCATTCGTCATCGGACACGGGGGCGGTACTGGCCACCGAGGTGGTGCTGGGCAGCAACGGGGGTCGCCGCCAGACACGGAACCCGGAGCTGCGGTTCTCCGTCGGCGCCCGGCGGGCCGTGCTGCGATTCACCGGCGTGGACAACAGTCGCCGGACGCAGCCCGTCGTGTGGCTGGCGTTTGGGTGGGGAGACCGCGCCCCCCACGGCGACAAGGATCCCGTCGCCGCCGATCCCGCCCGCCAGCCCGCAGTCCTTACCATCATCGACGACGAGACTGGCCCCCTCACCGTGCCGCTGGACTCGCCGCTGAGACCCGCCGGCGTGGCCGCGGGCAACACGTTCCGGCTGCTGCTCGTCACCTCTCGGGGCACCGAGCCGGGCTCGGACGACATCGGCTTCTACAACCGTATGGCGCAGGGTCTCGTGGCCCGCCGCGGCCTCACAGAACTCAGGCCCTACGCCGGAATGGTGCGGGTGCTGGGCAGCACCAGCACCGTCGACGCCCGCGACAACACCGGCACCAACCCGGCCAGCGACGGCCCCGGGCATCCGGTCTACTGGCTGCGCGGCGCCAAGGTGGCCGACGACTACGCTGACCTCTTCGACGGCGAGTGGGACAACTACTCCGGCGACGCGGCCAGCGAGGACGGCGCCAAGTTGCCCGGCTGGATCCGGGTGTGGACGGGCTCCACCACCTCGGGCGCCGCCGACGCCGGCGGTCCCCTCGGCAACGGCCCGGACAGCGACGGCAAGCTCTTTGTGCGGGCTGCGTGGGCCAACCACCGAGACGGGCTCGACCCGTTGAGCTTCGGCACGGTGGAGGAGACCGACAACCGGTCGCGCAACCTCCGCTTCGGGCACCGCTACTACGTCATGTCGCCGGTGTTCACCGTTGAGTCCGACTCGGAGAAGCTGCAGTCCGGCCCGGTCAAGGTCACGATGTCTGCCCCGCCGTCCGATGTGGACGAGGCCGCCGGCACCAAGGACATCACGGTGGCGCTGAGCCGCAGCCTGGCCGACGACGAGACCGTAACCGTGCCGATCCGGGTGACCGGCGCCACCGCCACTGCCGACTACACGCTCGGACTGCACGGCGCCCATCCCGGCGCGACCCTGCTCTCCGGCGGCGCCTTCAGCGCTCAAGCGCCCGCGGTTCTATTCGAGGCGGGAGCGTCGTCGGCCGTTCTGCGGTTCGATCCGGTGGACAACTCGATGCGGACCCAGCCGTGGGTGACCATCGCCCACGGCGCCTCGGTCGAGGCGGTCGGCGTGGACGTCGCCGCACCCGAGGGCGGTCCGATCAGCTTTGCCATCACCGACGACGAGACCGGCGACATCGTGGTGCCCCACGACTGGAGCCTGAGGCCGACCCACCGCGCTCCCGGCATGGAGTTCCGCCTGCTCTTCGCCACCAGCGCCAAGCGTGACGCCGCTTCCAGCGAGATCGCCGACTACGACGAGTTCGTCCGGCGCCTCGCCGCGCGGGGCCATCCCGACATCGTGCCCTACGCCGGATTCTTCAAGGTGCTGGGCGGCACGCCGACCGTGGCAATGGACGTCCACAACGGCATCGATCCCGCCGAGCACATGCACCTCTACTGGCTCGGAGGACACAACGCCACCCACGACCGAGTGGCGGGCAGCTACGCCCAGTTCCTCGACAACTGGATCCGCCAGGCCCGGCCGCGGCCCCGCACCGAGCACGGCGCCCTCGCCGGCGTCGAGGCCGACGGGTACTGGACCGGCGTGCTCGGCGGCCATGGCGGTCGGGCCGGAGTCGGCTTCCTGCACCAGAGCGCGCCCCTGAGCGGCGGACAGACTCGGCCCTCGGACTCTGCCCGCAGCCTCTTCGGGCTGTCGCCGGTGTTCAAGGTGGCGCCCCCTCCGACGGCCGCCATCACCCCCGGCGGTGCCATCGAAGCCGGCGAGGTCGCCAGCTTCACGATCCGCCTGGACCCGGCCCCGTTGCGCGACACTCCGATCAACCTGCTGGTCGGCTGGAGCGGGTTCGTGGCCTCGCAGCGGCAGGGCATCAAGTACGGGGCGGTCACCGTCGGCGCCGGTGAGGCCTCGGCGGACTTCGTGGTGCCGACGCACCGCGCCCCCCGATACGCCGGCGACACGCCGGTGAACGTCTGGCTTCTCCGCGGCGACGGGTACCGCATCGGCCACACCGACAACGGCGCCAAGGTGGCGGTCATCCGCAACGGCCCGCCCGTCAAGCCGCCCCCAACGCCGGTTGAACCTACGACCGTCGAGCCGCCCCCGATTGTGGAGCCTCCCGTCATCGTCGATCCTCCAACCGTCGACGAGGATCTGCCCGCCGCATCGTTCGAGCGCAGCTCCTCGGCCGCTTCCGAGTTCTACGGCCTCGTCAACGTGGCCATCGGCTTGGACCCGCTGCCCGAGTCCGAGATTACGTTCAACTACACGGTGAGCGGATCGGCCGAGGCGGGCGCCGACTACCGGCGGTTGAGCGGCACGGTGAACCTGCCGCCCTTCGTGACGCGCTTCACCATCCCCATCGGAATCAACGACGACCCCTTCCCGGAGTTCGACGAGACATTGATCCTGACGATCAACGGCGGCGAGGGCTACATCCTCGGCGACACCCTCACGCACACCCTCACGATCATGGACAACGACTAGAAGGTTGAGCACATGCCCGGGGGAGAGTCAGCGGTCTGCGACGGGATATGCCGCTGGCGGGTCGGGCTACGCTGCGGTCGTGCAGCGCGGCGACGGCACCCTGCTGCGGGGCACCGACACTCGGTCCCCCTTGATCTGCGCCTCCGACCGGTTCAAGGGCAGCAGCGATGAGGCGGTGGGCCGCAGCCGTGGCTAGGTCGTGGGTCGCCATGGAGGACTTCGAGGCCTTTCTCGACGGCGGCGGCCTGGTGGAGGCCGACGACGACATGCCCGACCCCTACCGCCAGGCGGTGTTCGCCTTCATCGAGATGCACGCCAACAGCGAGCTGATGGGTGGCCTCACCGAGCGGGACTGGATCCCCAAGACCCCCGGACTGCGCCACAAGATGGCGGTACTGGCCAAGACCCAGGACGAGATCGGCCACGGACACCTCCTGTACATGGTGGCCGCCGACCTGGGCGTCAAGACCCGCACCGAGATGCTGGAGGACCTGTTCGGGGGCCGCAGCCGCTTCCACAACGTGTTCCACTATCGGGCCGTCACCTGGGGCGACCAGGTGGCCATTGCCTTCCTGGTGGACGCAGCCGCGCTGATCAGCCAGCAGGCCGTGTTCAAGGACTGCTCCTACGGCCCGTACAAGCGCATCCTGCGGCGCATCATCGCCGAGGAGGGCTTCCACATGCGCCTGGGCGAGGACCGCATGATGCGCATCGCCGAGGGCACGGCCCGCCAGCGCCGGATGTTCCAGGAGTCGCTCGACCGATGGTTCTGGCCCGCGCTGCAGCTGTTCGGCCCCGACTCCAAGCCTGACGACCCGCTGCTGCGCTGGCACATCAAGTCGGAGCGCAACGAGGTGCTGCGCGACCGCTGGGTGCAGAAGTTCGTTCCCATGCTCCAGGGCTACGGGTTCAGCGTTCCCGCCCCCGACCTGAGATGGGATGACGAGACCCGACGCTGGGACTTGGGGCCCATCGACTGGGCGCCGCTGCAGCGCACCCTGGCCCAGGGAGGCCCCGACTCGGCCCGGCGCATCGGCGAGGCCGCCGACAATTGGCAGCGCACGGCCTGGGTACGAGCCGCCCTCTCCAAGGGCGGCGCCAGATCCGACAGCAGCACGGTGGCCGACAACAGCCGCGTCTCGGCCAACGGTGGGGCTTCCGCCTCAGGCGGCAACGGCGGGGGTTGACCGTGGATGTCTATGAGGTGTTCGTCAAGAAGGACGGGCGCGACGAGTTCCGCCACGTCGGAGCGCTGGAGGCGGCCACCGACGAACTGGCACTGGTGTTGGCCCGCGAGGGCTATGTGCGCCGGGCCGAGGGAGACCGCCTCTGGGTGGTGCGCCGCGACCATGTGATCGTCGCCGATGACGGCTTCGTGGCCCCCAACGCCGACAAGCCGCACCGCCACCACGACGGCGCGGCCGTGGCCGCCCGCCGCAGAGCAGCCCGAGAGGCGCCCGAGTGAGACCGGTGCAGCAGTCGGCGACACGCTGCCTGCCAGGCGCTCGTTCTCGCTGTCGAGCGGGATCGGTGGGGCGGTGAGCGACCGGTCGGGCATTCGGGAGTTCCTGCTGGCCTTTGCCGACGATGAGCACTTGATGGGCCAGCAGCACACCGAATGGATCGGGGTGGCTCCGTTCCTGGAGGAGGACCTCGCCTTCTCCAGCATCGGCCAGGACGAGCTCGGACACGCCGCGCTGCTCTACGAGTTGGTGCTGGAGCTCGACGGGATCGAACCCACCGATGCCGCCGTCGACCAGCTCGCCTTTAGGCGGTCCAGCCGCGACTACCGCAGCTGCCACCTGGTCGAGTACACCACCGGCGGATGGGCCGAGGCCCTGGTGCGACATTGGATCTACGACACCTTCGAGGAACTGCGCTGGGAACAGGTAAGCGACTCGGCGATGCCCAGGCTGGCGTCCATCACCCGCCGAGCGCGGCGCGAGGAGGCGTTCCACCGGCGCCACGCCGACGCGCTGCTGGACAAACTCCTGGCCGCCCCCGAAGCTCGCAGCCGGATCACCGACGCCCTGCAGACGATCGCCCACCTGGTGCCGGGCCTGTGTGAGGCGACCGCCGGGGAGGCTTCGGCCATCGCCGCCGGGGTGACCGCAGGTCCGACCGCCAAGCTCTTCGAGCCCCTGGCCCGAGCTATTGAGGAGCGGTTCAGCCCCTCCGTCGGCGTGGGAACGGACGAGACGGGACGGTTCGTAACCTCTGCCACGGCTGGCCTAACCACCACTGACCAGGACCAGCGCACCCGGCGGTCGGACTGGTTCGAGCCGCTCATGGCCCGCATGAGAGAGGTTCTCGACTACGACCCGGCTGCTGTTTGGTGAGCAGCCCGCAAAGCGTTCATCCGCCCCGGGGCCGCGGAGGTCCTCGACTACGACCCGGCTGCCGTCTGGTGATCTGCGGGCTCGGGCAGGGTGCCTTCGACTCGCAGGTTAGGGACTAGGCGGTCGAGCCAGCGGGGCAGCCACCAGTTGCGGGCCCCCAGCAGTTCCATGGTGGAGGGCACGATCAGCATCCGCACCAGGGTGGCGTCGATGGCGATGGCAGTGGCCAGCCCCATGCCGAAGAGCTTGATGACCCGGTTGTCCTCCAGAACGAAGCTGCCGAACACCACCACCATGATGGCCGCGGCCGCGGTGATCACCCGGGCGGTGGCGGCCAGCCCGTCGGCCACCGAGTTCACCGCGTCGCCGGTGCGCTCGTACTCCTCCTTCATGCGCGACAGCAGGAACACCTCGTAGTCCATCGACAGCCCGAACAGGATGGCGAACAGCATCATCGGGATGAACGGCTCGATGGGCGCGGCCTCGATTCCGGTGATGTCGGCCGTCCATCCCCACTGGAACACGGCCACCGCCACCCCGTAGGCCGCCCCGATCGACAGCATGTTCATGATCACGGCCTTGAGCGGCACCACCAGCGACCGGAACACCGCCATCAGCAGCAGGAACGAGGCCCCGAGCACCGCGGCGAAGAAGATCAGGATGCGACCGGCCAGATAGTCCGAAAAGTCGATGTTGAAGGCCACCCGGCCCGCAACCAGAGCCTCCAGTCCGGTGCCGCCAAGAGTCTGCGGAATGACCTCGCCGCGAATCCGATGCACCAGGTCCTCGGTGGCGGCCTCCTGGGGCCCGGTGGTCGGCTGCACCCGTATCAGCATGGCTTCGACGGTTTCGTTGGCGAGCGGCATGGAGGCAAAGGCCACGCCCTCGGTGCGGTTCAAGGCCTCCGACAGCGACACGATCGCCTCTATGTCGCCGTCAGCGGGCGAGACCTCGGCCACAACGATCAGCGGTCCGTTGGCGCCCGGCCCGAAACCCTCTGATATCAGGTCGTAGGCCCGGCGGGTGGTGGTGTCCTGCGCGAAGTTGCCCTCGTCGGAGAAGCCCAGGCGCAGACCCAGCACGGGTGCGGCCAACACCACCAGCACGGCCGTGCCGCCGATGGCGAACAGCCAGGGCCGGGACTGCACCACCCGGCTGAGCCGGTACCAGCCGGTCTCTCGCAGCGGCTTGGCCTCCCGCGGCCGTATCGGCCGCCGCAGCGGGTTGGACGAGAATCTGAACGATCCGGCCACCAGCACCACCGCGGCAGCGGGCAGGCCCACCAGCAGGGGCCTGAGGCCGGCGCCGAATCCGAGCAGAGCAACCCCGATCAGCGAGGCGGCCAGCACGCCCCGCAGGTGGGTGATGCTGATCCGCTCGCCGAGCAGGCCGATGACAGCCGGCAGCAGCGTTACCGACCCGAACATCACCAGGGCCACGGTGATGGCCGCGGCCAGGCCCAGCCCGGACACGAAGGGCAGCCCGATAAGCAGCAGCCCCAATAGCGACACCACCACGGTGGCGCCGGCGAAGATCACGGCCCGGCCCGCCGAGTCGAGCGCGGCCGCGGCCGCGTCCTCGGAGCTCAGGCCGCGGCCCACCCACTCCCGGTAGCGGGTGATGATGAACAGGGCGTAGTCGATGCCCACCCCGATGCCGATCATGAGCCCGATGGTGGGAGCGAACTCGGGCACGTCCATCACGTTGCTCAGCATCACGATGCCGGTCGCCCCGACAGCCACCCCGGCCAGCGCCGAGGCGACGGTCAGGCCCATGGCCACCACCGAGCCCACCGCCAGGATCAACACGAACACGGCGAAGGCCAGCCCGATGGCCTCGGACTCGGGCGGCTCTTGCTCGGCCAGCCAGGCCCCGCCCACCTCTACCTGCATGCCGTCCATCGACCGGAGCCCGGCGGCGTCGATGAGGTGGTCGATCTCAACGCCAATGTCGGAAGCCTCGTTGGCGGCGACGTCTGCTTCGGTGTTGACGTCGGCGAAGGCGATCAGCCCGCCCTCGGCGATGCGGCGCGCGCCGTCAGCGTGGTAGGGCGATGCGACAACGACTCCCTCGGTGGCTGCGACGCGGTCGAACAGCTCGGACATGGCCGAGCGCACCGCCGGGTCGTTCACGCCCTGTTCGGCCCGAAACACGATCCGGCCGCCGATCCGCGAGCCGATCCGTCCGAAGTGCTCATCGAGGACGTCGGCGCCTCGGCTGCTCTCGGAGTCGGGGGCGGCGGGAGCGCCGCCGTAAGACGCGCCGAGACTGCCCGCGGCGCCCGCCGCTACCACCAGAACCAGAAGCCAGACGGTGAGAACCCGCCACGGATGCCGGTAGCACCACCGGCCAAGAGAGGAATACATAGCCGCCGCAGGCTATTCGCCAACGGCCGCGGTTCCGCGGTCGTGTTGGCGCGGTCGGGGCCGGCGGCGAACTGAACGCCGCCGCCGGCCCGAACCGGATGTGTGTCTACTAGGAGCTACTCGCCGCCGGGTAGCAGGGTGACGGGCACGCGCTGCCAGCCGTTGCCGATCACGTCGACTCCGGCGTTGCGCAGGTTGGTGACCGCCTCCCAGGCGATCTCGGGGCGGTAGGCGTCGTCGTCGGGGGCCGAGGCGAGGATTCCCTCGCTGGTGGCCACCGCGACGGTCTGGTCCCACAGGTCCTTGTCCATCACGCCCACGCCCTGCGGCGACGGCCAGATCAGGGCGTTGATCTCGTTGAGCTGCCAGGTCTGGTGCGACCGGCCCAGAGTGGGCGCGTTGTCGAGGACGATGTCCACGCACGCCTCGGGGTTGTCGCGGCAGTAGATCCACCCCTTGAGCGACGCCTCGACGAACTTGACCGCGGTCTCGTGGTAGGCGGGGTCGTCGTCCAGCCGGTCGGCGTCGGCCCACAGAGCATCCTGGAGCATGGCCGTGCCCACATCATTCCAGTTGATGATGTTGAGGTCCTCGGGCTGGTACAGCTCGCCGGTGGCGGGGTTCTCCGTCTCGAGCACCTGGGCGTACTCGTTGTAGATCATGGCCTGGGCGGCGTCGATCTCGCCGCTGATCAGCGCCAGCATGTCGAAGTTCTGCTGGACCAGCTGAACGTCGGATGCCGGGTCGAGCCCGTTCCGGCGGAGGCCGGCCAGCAGCTCGAACTCGTTGCCGAAGCCCCAGTTGCCGACAGTGCGGCCCTCCAGGTCGGCGACGGTGGAGATGCCGGAGTCGGCGAAGGCCACCTGGAGGGTGGCGCTGCGCTGGAAGACCTGGGCGATGTTGGTGATGTTGGCGCCCTCCTCGCGTGGCACCAGGCCACGCGGCACCCAGGACACCGCGAAGTCGGCGGCGCCGGAGTTCAGCACCGATGCGGGCACGATCTCCACGCCGCCCTCGAGGATCTCCACGTTGAGTCCGTAGTCCTCGTAGATGCCGGTGGCCACGGCAGCGTAGTAGCCCGCGAACTGCGACTGGGTGAACCACTGCAGCTGCAGAGTGACGTCGACTGGCGCCGCGGGCTCGGGCTCGGCCATCGCCTCCGCCGCGGCCGCCTCGGCGGCGGCGGCAGCTTCTTCGGCCTCTGCCTGAGCAGCCGCGGCTGCTTCGGCCTCGGACTGGGCCGCGGCCGCCTCGGCGGCGGCCGATTCCAGCTCGGCCTCCAGCGCGGCGACGACCTCGGGGTCTACCGCCCCCTCGGCCTCAGCCATGGCCTCCGCGAGTGCCGCCTCAGCTTCGGCTGCCCTGTCAGCGGCCTCAGCCGCTTCGGCAGCCGCCGCGTCGGCCTCGGCTTGAGCAGCGGCGGCATCGGCCTCGGCCGCTGCGGCCGCGGCATCCGCCGCGCTGGTGTCCGGAGCGGCCGGCTCCTCGTCGTCGCCACAGGCGGCCGCGATCAGGCCCAAGGCCAGCAGCGGCACCAAGAGGCGGATCAACGTGGGTCTTGTTTTCATGGGTTTCCCTCCCGTGGTGGGTTATCTCTGATGAGACTCTGAGGCCGAGCGAGTAGGCGAGCAAGTCATGCCGATCTCCTGGCGACGAAGTACCAGGGCATGACGAGACGCTCGATCAGCACGGCGAGCGCGTAGAGGCCGATCCCCACCAGCGAGCCGGCCAGCACCGCGGCCCAGGCGTCGTTGTAGCGGGTGAGTCCGGCCGAGTTGGTTATGAGATTGCCCAGGGCGTCCTGGCGTCCGCCGAAGTACTCGGCCACGATGGCCGCGATCACAGCCAACGACGTCGCCAGCTTCAGCGCGGTGAAGAAGAACGGCATGGCGTTGGGGATGCGCACCTCCCGCATGATCCGCCACCTTCCGGCCCCGTAGGACTCCATCAGCTCGACCTGGCTCGGCTCCACCTGGGTCAGGCCCCGAGCCGTGTTGATAAAGATCGGGAAGAAGACCAGCACCACCACCACGGCCTGGTTGGAGCGAGGCGACAGGAGTCCGAACCAGGCATTGAAGATCGGGGCCAGCGCGATGATGGGCACGGCATTGACGGCCACCGCCAGGGGGGTGAGCGTCTCGTTGGCGGCCCGGAAGGCGGTGACCAGCACCGCGAACGCCGCGCCCACCACCACGCCGGCGATCAGGCCGGTGACGATGATGAAGCCGGTCACGCCGGTGGCGCCGACGATGGCGTCGAAGTTCTCGATTGCTGCTCCGCCGATGTCGGAGGGGGGCGGGAGCACGAAGCCGTCGGGGCGGATCACGGCCAGAAGGACTTCCCAGCCTCCGAGGATGACCACCGCCGCCACCACCGGAGGCAGCCAGGAGTGCAGCAGCGCCCGGGCCGCGGTCATCGCCGGTGACCTCCTCGCAGCGCGTCTCGCACTGCGGTGACGTTGGCGAAGAAGGCGGGATCGTCGCGAGTGGCGTCGGTGCGGGGGCCGAGATCGTTGTCGATCACGGCCGCGATCCTCCCCGGGCGGGGCGACATGACGGCCACCTTGGTGGACAGGAACACGGCCTCAGCAATGGAGTGGGTGACGAACACGACGGTGATCTGGGTCTCCGACCAGATGCGCAGCAGCTCGTTCTGCATGTGCTCGCGGGTCATCTCGTCGAGCGCGCCGAACGGTTCGTCCATCAGCAACAGCTGCGGATGGAACGACATGGCTCGGGCAATGGCGATGCGCTGCTGCATTCCCCCGGAGAGTTCAGCGGGGTGGTGGCGGGCGAACTCGGTGAGCTTGACCAGTTCGAGCATCTCCGCGGACCGTCGGCGCCGGTCGGCTGCCTTCCAGCCCATCAGCTCGAGCGGCAGCTCGATATTGCGCGTGACGTTGCGCCACTCGAACAGGCCCGCCCGCTGGAACACCATGGAATAGTCCCGGTCGAGGCGGGCCGCGTCCGCGGCCTTGCCATTGACCGCAACGGTGCCGTCGCTGGGGGCGACGAGCGCCGCGATGAGCCGCAGCAGCGTGCTCTTGCCGCAGCCGGAAGGGCCGATGAGGGTGACGAAGTCGCCCTGATCGATGAGGAGGTCGATGTCGGCGAGGGCCTTCACCTCGTTGTGGCGCCCGAGATTGAAGATCTTGGATGCGCCCCGGACCTCAACCGCCGGGGGCTGAGCGCCGGTTGCGGGCGGCGCTCCGGCGGCAGAAGAAGCGCTGGCAGCAGGAGATGCGCCGTTCATGTCACCGTCTGGCGGCCCTTGCGGCCGACTAGGGCGTACTCGATCGAGGAGATGGCTGCGAACACGAATATTCCCAGCGCAGCCGCGCCCAGCACAGCCACATACAGGCGCTCCGGGCCAGTCGTGTAACGCTGGGCCTCCAGCAGCACCCGCCGGCCGAGCCCGCCCTTCACGCCCGCGGATATCTCGCCCACGATGGCCCCCACCACGCTGGCGGTGGCTGCGATCTTGAACGCGGCGAACAGGTAGGGCAGCGAGGCCGGCAGCCGCAGCCGCCACAGCGTCTGGATCCAGCGGGCCGCGTAGGAGTCCATCAGCTCCAGATTCTCGGGCCGGGGCGACTGCAGCCCCCGCAGCCCGTTGATAGTCACCGGGAAGAACGTCAGGTAGGTGGCGATTATCGACACCGACATCCAGTCCTGCCACTCGAAGGGCAGGAAGTCGAAGCTCTTGCGGCCCCAGATCACGATGATCGGCGCGATGGCGATGAGGGGGATGGTCTGGCTGGCGATCACATGGGGCACCAGGGCCCGCTCCAAGCGCCCGGATGTGGTGAGCACGATGGCGATGCTGAGGCCCACCACCACGCCGATGGCGAACCCGACCGCGGCCTCGCGCAGGGTGAAGGCGGCCTCCTTGCCGACGATCAACCAGAAGGGCTCGTTGGTGCCCCTCGGCTCGTCGAAGATCCCCGAGATGATGTCGGGCAGCGGGGGCATCTTCAAGTCGTCGGACTCGGGCAGGATCGAGCCGATGACCGGCCAGCTCGACTGGGCGTCGTCGATGGACGTGCCCACCACCTTGTACAAGCTGTAGGCCAGGCCCAGCAGGCAGACGAAGACGGCCAGCACCACCACCTGCCGGGCGGTCCTGCGCATCCGGTCCCGCCGCTGCTCGCGGGAGGCTTGCTGGCGCAGTATCTGCTCGAAGACGATCGGATCGTCGACCTCCGCATTGGAGGCTGGACTGACCGAATCGATCATGGCTTCAACGGGCGGCCCAGACTCGGACTTCATTGACGCCGACACGCTCGGCCGCTGGGAATCACTTCCTGAGCGCCGGGATGATCCGCTGGCCGTAGGCGTTCAGCGTCTCATCCTTGGAGTCGTGCATCAGGTAGATGGCGAACTGGTCGACACCCAGGTCGCGCAACTCCTGCAGGCGGGCGATGTGGTGGTCGGAGTCGCCGAGGATGCAGAAGCGGTCGATCACCTCGTCGGGCACGAAGTCGGTGTGCACGTTGCCCGCCTTGCCGTGCTCGGAGTAGTCGTAGCCCTCCCGGCCGGCGATGTAGTCGGTGAGGGCCTGGGGCACGCCGGCGCCGGTGTCGCCGTAGCGGTCCACCAGGTCGGCCACATGGTTGCCGACCATGCCTCCGAACCAGCGGACCTGGTCGCGCTGGTGGGCCAGATCTTCGCCCACATAGGCCGGCGCGGCCACGCACATGTACAGCCGGTCGGGATCACGTCCCGCCTCGGCCGCAGCCTTGCGTACGGCCGCGATGGTCCACTCGGTTATCTGAGGATCGGCGAGCTGCAGGATGAACCCGTCGGCCTGCTCGCCGCAGAGCTGCAGGGCCCGCGGTCCGTAGG
Source organism: Acidimicrobiia bacterium (assembly GCA_022821685.1). Taxonomy (GTDB): domain Bacteria; phylum Actinomycetota; class Acidimicrobiia; order Acidimicrobiales; family Aldehydirespiratoraceae; genus Aldehydirespirator. The sequence continues at coordinate 37,305 of JAJEDD010000009.1, read as the reverse complement.
CGGCCATCAAGATGTCCAGCCGGCCGCCCGCCGACCACGGGAACTGCTGGCGGGTGCCGTTGTAGTCGACCTCTCGGCCCTCGACGAGGCCCTTGATGACCTTCATCGACTCGCCGAGGGTGGCCAGGCTGGTGGGCGTGTGGCCCAGCACCCGCATGGCGGAGTCGCCCCGGCCGATGCCGCACACGGTGCGGTCGCCGAACATGTCGTTGAGGGTGGCAAACAGCGACGCGGTGACCGTCCAGTTGCGGGTGCCTGGGTTGGTGACCATCGGCCCGACGATCATGCGGTTCGTGGCCGACAGCATCTGGCTGTAGATGACGAACGGCTCCTGCCAGAGCACATGGCTGTCGAAGGTCCATCCGTGGGAGAACCCGTGCGTCTCGGCCTGCCGGGCCAAGTCCACTACCCGCCATGCCGGCGGGTCGGTCTGCAAGACCACCCCAAAGTCCATAGGCGGGACTCCTAGAGGCCCGGCTGCATGACGGTCACGGCACCTGTCCTCACCGGTTGCGGGGGAAGCCCAAGTCGACGGTGCTGTCGGCCGGGTCGGGCCAGCGGGCGGTTATGGCTTTGGCCTTGGTGAAGAAGTGGATGCCCTCGGGTCCGTACATGTGGGTGTCGCCGAACAGCGAGTTCTTCCAACCGCCGAAGGAGTGGTAGCCGACGGGCACGGGGATGGGGACGTTGACCCCGACCATGCCGGCGTCGGCGTCGAGCTGGAACTGGCGGGCCGCTCCACCGTCGCGGGTGAAGATGGCCGCACCGTTGCCCCACGGATTCTGCTCGATCAACTCCACCGCGGCGTGGTAGCTGTCGGAGCGAACCACACAGAGCACGGGGCCGAAGATCTCGTCGCGGTACACCGACATTTCGGGGGTCACGTGGTCGAGCAGCGACACGCCGAGGAAGAAGCCGTCGTTGTTGAACACGGCCTCCCGGCCGTCCACCACCACGGTGGCGCCCTCGTCGGCACCGGCGCCGACGTAGCCGGCGACCCGGTCGCGGTGCTCGCGGGTGATCAGCGGGCCCATCTCGGACTCGGGGTCGTCGCCGGGCCCGACCCGCAGCTTGTCCATGCGCACCCTGATGGCGTCGATCAGGGGGTCGCCGGCGTCGCCCACGGCCACCACGACCGATACGGCCATGCAGCGCTCGCCAGCCGAGCCGTAGGCCGCCGATACCGCCGCGTCGGCGGCCAGGTCGATGTCGGCGTCGGGTAGCACGACCATGTGGTTCTTGGCGCCCCCCAGCGCCTGGACGCGCTTGCCGGCGGAGGTGCCCGTCTCATAGACGTAACGGGCGATGGGGGTGGACCCGACGAAGCTCACCGCGGCCACATCCGGGTGCGTCAGCAGCCGGTCCACGGCCACCTTGTCGCCGTTGACGACGTTGAGCACACCCGGCGGGAACCCGGCCTCAAAGGCCAGTTCGGCCACCAGCAGCGGCGCGGACGGGTCACGCTCGGACGGCTTGAGCACGAAGGTGTTGCCGCAGGCCACCGCGTTGGGGATCATCCACAACGGCACCATGGCCGGGAAGTTGAACGGGGTTATGCCGGCCACCACGCCCAACGGCTGGCGGACGGTGTACACGTCCACGCCGCTGGACGCCTGGGAGTTGAAGCTCCCCTTCAACAAGTCGGCCAGGCCGCACGCGTACTCGATGTTCTCCAGGCCCCGAGCCACCTCGCCCAGCGCGTCGGAGCGCACCTTGCCGTGCTCGGCGGTCAGGCGGGCCGCTATCTCATCGGCGTTGGCCTCCACCAGGTTGCGGAAGGCGTGCATGAGCTTGGTGCGGGCCGCCAGCGACGTCTGGCGCCAGTCCTCGAAAGCGGCCCGGGCCGAGGCAACCGCGGCGTCGACCTCGGCCACGCTGGCCAGCCCGACGGCCGCGGCCTGCTCGCCGGTAGCCGGGTTGAAGACCGGATGGGACCGGCCGGACTCGCAGGCCAGGGACGCTCCGTCAACGTAATGCTGGATGGTTTCCACGGTGGGTCTCCCGTCTTGTCAGGCGGCGCGGAGGGGTCCGGGCTGCCGTCTTGGCGCTACTGCAGGTACTGGCTCAGGCCCCTCGGCAGGTATTGGCCGTCGCCGGCCCGTCCCAGGTACTGGCCGTTGTCGATGATCTTGCGGCCCCGCGAGAACACGGTGTCGACGTGGCCGGTGACCTGGGTGCCCTCGTAGGCGGAGTGGTCCATGTTCATGTGGTGGTTGTCGACGCTGATGGTCCACCGATGGTCGGGGTCGTAGATCACGACGTCGGCGTCGGAGCCCGCCGCGATGATCCCCTTGCGGGGGTACAGGCCCATCATTCGAGCCGGAGTGGTGGCGCACAGCTCCACCCAGCGGGCCAGGCCGATCTCGCCGGTGACCACGCCCTGGTAGATCATGTCCATGCGGTGCTCCACGCCGCCGATGCCGTTGGGGATGGCCCGGAAGTCGTTGAGGCCCAGCTCCTTCTGCTCCTTCATGCAGAACGGGCAGTGGTCGGTGGACACCACGGCCAGGTCGTTGGTGCGCAGCCCCCTCCACAGGTCGTCCTGGTGGCCCTCGGCCCGGGACCGCAGCGGGGTGGAGCACACGTAGGCGGCCCCCTCGAAGCCGGGGCGGCCCAGATGCTCCTCCAGGCTGAAGTGCAGGTACTGGGGGCAGGTCTCCGCGAACACGTTCATGCCGTCGTCGCGGGCCATGGCCACCTGCTCGAGAGCCTCCGAGGCCGACAGGTGGACGATGTAGAGAGGCGCAGCCCCCACCTTGGCCAGCTGGATGGCCCGGTGGGTGGCCTCGGACTCCAGTTCCTTGCGGCGCACGTAGCCGTGGGTGACGGGGCTTGTCTCGCCCCGCTCGAAGGCCTGCTCGGCCAGCACGTCGATGGCCAGGCCGTTCTCGGCGTGCATCATGATGAGCCCGCCGTTGCCCGCGGCCTGCTGCATGGCCCGCAGGATCTGGCCGTCGTCGGCCAGGAACACGCCGGGATAGGCCATGAACAGCTTGAAGCTGGTGATGCCCTCGTTGACCAGCAGGTCCATCTCCTTGAGGGAGTCGTTGTCGACGCCCCCGATGACCATGTGGAAGCCGTAGTCGACCGCACAGTTGCCCTCGGCCTTGGCCATCCAGGCGTCGAGACACTCCCTGACGTTCTCGCCGGTCTTCTGCACCGCGAAGTCCACGATGGTGGTGGTGCCGCCCCAGGCCGCGGCCCGGGTGCCCGTCTCGAAGGTGTCGGAGGCGAAGGTCCCGCCGAAGGGCAGCTCCATGTGGGTGTGGACATCCACGCCGCCGGGCACCACCAGCCTGCCGGAGGCGTCGATGACCTCCGCCCCCTGCTCGGCCGCGGCCGCAATGTGGCTGCCGGGGCGCAGGACCGCGGCGATGTGCTCGCCGTCGATGAGCACATCGGCCGGATCGGCGCCAGTTGAGCTGACGACGGTGCCTCCCTTGATGAGCGTTGCCATCTTCGTCTCCTTCCGTTGCTTGGCGGATGTGCGGACTGCCGGCCGGTGTGCGAACTACGGGCGGGGGTGCGAACTGTCGGCGGGTATGCGGACTACGGCTGACGGCGGGGCCTCAGGGCGCGGTCAGGGGTTCGTAGAGGTCGGGGCGGCGGTCCCGGTAGAAGGCCCACTGGGCTCGGACCTCCTCGATCTGGTCGAGGTCGAGGTCGCGCACCACCAGCTCCTCGGCCTGGTCCGACGCGGCGCCCTCCACGAACTGCCCTCTCGGGTTGGCGAAGTAGGAGGTGCCGTAGAAGTCGTTGTCGCCCAGCGGCTCGATCCCAACGCGGTTGATGGCCCCGACGAAGTACATGTTGGCCGCCGCGGACGAGGTCTGCTCAAGCTGCCAGAGGTAGGCGGAGAGCCCGCGGCTGGTGGCCGACGGGTTGAACACGATCTCCGCTCCGGCAAGTCCGAGGGCGCGCCAGCCCTCGGGGAAGTGGCGGTCGTAGCAGATGTACACGCCGACTGTGCCGACCGCGGTCTCGAACACCGGGTAGCCGAGGTTGCCGGGACGGAAGTAGAACTTCTCCCAGAATCCCTTGACCTGCGGTATGTGGGTCTTGCGGTACTTGCCGAGGTAGGCGCCGTCGGCGTCGATGACCGCGGCCGTGTTGTACAGGAAGCCGGCCTTCTCGTGCTCGTACATGGGCAGCACCAGCACCATCTCGTGCTTGGCCGCCAATTCCTGGAAGCGCTTGGTGGTGGGGCCGTCGGGGATGGCTTCGGCGTAGGAGTAGAACTCGGCGTCTTGAACCTGGCAGAAGTAGGGGCCGTAGAACAGCTCCTGGAAGCACATGACCCTGGCGCCGGCCGCGGCCGCCTCGGCCACGTACTTCTCGTGGAGCTCGATCATCGACTCCTTGTCGCCAGTCCATGCCACTTGAACAATGGCGGAGGTAACCGTTCGTGCCATGTTTGCCCTCCCGATCTCATCGGATGCCTGCTTCGGCCCCGTGAGAAGGGGCGAGCTTAGCGAGACTCTGGCTCTCGTCAATAGTGGACTGCTCGGCGTGAGGAGATGACTCCGGTATCGAATCCAGCCAGGTGCAGACCGCCGTGGAAGCGGGCGTGCTCGATCTTCAGGCAGCGGTCCATCACTGTGTCGAGGCCGGCCGCCGCGCACCGTTGGGCCGCCTCGGCGCTCCACAGCCCGAGCTGGGCCCAGAACACCGGCGCCCCCGCCGCGATGGCCTCATCGGCGACGGCGGGCAGATCCTCGCTGCGGCGGAACACGTCGACGATGTCGGGAGTGACCGGCAGGTCGGCCAGAGACGGGTACACCGGGCGGCCGAGGATCTCGGCGCCCGCAGCCCGGGGGTTCACGGGATACACCTCGTAGTCGGTGGACGACGACAGCAGGTAGGTGAGCACGAAGTAGCTGGCCCGGGCCGGGTTGGCCGAGGCGCCCACCACCGCCACCGTGCGCGACCGGTCGAGGATGCTCCGACGCTGCCGGGCGGTAGGCGGCGTCCAGCCCTCCACCGGCGGATGCTCAGCCTCAGCCATTGGAATCCTTGGTGGCTGCGGTTAGGGCTTGGTCGAGGTCCCAGATGATGTCCTCTACGTCCTCGAGGCCCACCGATATGCGCACCATGTCCGGCGACACTCCCCCGGCGTCCAGGTCGGCATCGGAGAGCTGCTGATGGGTGGTGGACGCCGGGTGGATCACCAGCGTCTTGGCGTCGCCCACGTTGGCCAGGTGCGACACCATCTGCAGCGACTCGATGAAGCGGGCCCCGGCGGCCCGACCGCCCACCACGCCGAAGGTGAAGACCGCGCCGGGGCCTTTGGGCAGATAGCGGCGGGCCAGGTGGTGCTGGGGATGGTCGGGCAGGCCGGCCCACAGCACCCAGGCCACCCGGTCGTCGGCGTCGAGCCACTCGGCCACGGCCCGGGCGTTGGCCACGTGGGCCTCCATGCGCAGCGGCAGCGTCTCTGTGCCCTGCAGCAGCAGGAAGGCGTTGAACGGCGACAGGCAGGCGCCGGTGTCGCGCAGCTGCTCGGCCCGCACCTTGGTGCAGAAGGCGTACTCGCCGAAGTTGTCCCACCAGCGCAGCTCGTTGTAGCTGGGCACCCGCTCGGTCATGTGGTCGAAGCGGCCCGAGCTCCAGTCGAAGCGGCCCGCCTCGATGATCACGCCGCCGATGGAGGTGCCGTGACCGCCCAAGAACTTGGTAGCCGAGTGCAAGACGATGTCGGCGCCGTGATCCAGTGGGCGGCACAGGTACGGCGTGGCGAAGGTCGAGTCCACCGCCAGCGGCAGCCGGTGGGCCTGGGCCGCGTCGGCCAGCGCGGCGAGGTCGGCCACCGCCCCGGAGGGGTTGGCGATGATCTCGGTGTACAGCAGCTTGGTGTCGTCGCGCACCGCCGCGGCGAAGGCGTCGGGATCGGTTCCGTCCACGAAGGTGGTGTCGATGCCGAGGCGCCGCAGGGTCACATCGAGCAGCGTGTGGGTGCCCCCGTAGAGGCCGGCCGCGGCCACGACGTGGTCGCCGGCGGAGGCCAGCGCGGTGACGGTGAGAAACTCGGCGGCCTGGCCGCTGGCGGCGGCCACCGCTCCGATGCCCCCCTCGAGGCTGGCCATGCGCTCCTCGAAGGCGGCGTTGGTCGGGTTGGCGATGCGGGTGTAGATGGTGCCGTACTTCTGCAGGGCGAACAGGTCGGCCGCGTCGGCGGTGTCCTCAAACACGAAGCTGGTCGACTGGTAGATGGGCACCGCCCGGGCGCCGGTGGCAGGATCGGGCTGAGCGCCCGCGTGCAGCGCCCTGGTGCGGAACCCCCACTGCCGGTCGTCCATGCCCTGACGATACTCATCCCGGCCGGCGGGTCCTGTCGCCGCCATGTCGTCCCGGCCGGCGGGCCTGGTGTATTGCGCACTCTTGTGTCCGGGGGATGGGATGCGCCGCGGTACGGTTCGGAGTCGGTGGCCAAGTTCAGCACAGAGACGATTGACTTCGATTCGGCCGACACCTCGGCCGTGGTGCGCGAGATGGAGAGCCTGGTGGGCCGGGGGGACGGGCTGGGTTGGATCAACATCGGCCCCGGCCTGCGCGACGACCAGCTCGAGCGCCTGCCGACGCCCTCCCCGCTGGCGCGCTGGTTCTCGGGCCGGGGTCCGGCGGTGCCGATGGCGACGTGGACCCCGCAGCCGACGGTGGGCATCGAGCACGGCGCGGGCCCCAAGGCGCTGGACCGCCTCGCCGATGCCGGGGCGCCGCTGCCCGCGGGCTGGCGCAAGCTCCAGGATCACGCCAAGAACGGCATCGTCGTGCAGCCCGCCGCGGCCGCCTCCCACCGCGAGGTGCTGCGCTGGCTGCTGTCGGCCTGCTGGTCGCTGTGCCCCATCGAGATCGACGACCACTGGCTAGCCCAAGTCCATCGCCCCAGGTAGCCGAGAGGCCGAGCGAATAGGCGAGCCGGTTCGGTCCATACGGGCGAGGCCGTGGGCCGTGACGCAGGAAATGTCATGTGTTGTCATAGAGGTCCGGTACAGTCCAGCGCATGGCTACAACTGAGCCCACCGTCAACACTTACGTCGCCCAGGCACTCAGGAACATGCACCCGCGCTGGGCCGAGGACGGAGCATTGGTCTCGCAAGCAACGGGCCTGTTGACAGGGCTGAAGGGCAAACAGCCCGACATCCTGGTCGGTGTGCCCGGAGCGGCCCCGCTGGTGATCGAGGCCGAGTTCTTCCCCGCCCGCAGCCTCGAGGACGATGCCCTGGGTCGGGTCGGCGCCGAAACCAGACACCGGCTCAGGCCCATCGAGACCGCAGTGGCGCTGCGCTATCCACGGTGGTTGCGGGACATCCCCGAGACCCGGCTGCTCGAGGAGCTGATCGCCTGCGACGACTTGGCGTGGTGTGTGTGGCGCGAGGGACCCGACAATGTCAGGTATCCGTCCGAGGGGTGGATCACGGGCAGTCTCGCGGACCTGGCCGGCACGGTCGAGACTCTGGCGGTCTCGCCGCGCCGCATCGATGAGGCGGCCGACCGTCTCCAGTACGCGGTCGAGGAGGGGGCATCTCTGATCACCTCGATAGGCAGCACCACCCAACACCATGTGGCCCGATGCCTCCATCAGGAGTCAGGCGAGCAGACGATGCGGATGGCAGCATCCATCATCGTCAACGCCTTCTTGTTCCAGATCGCAGTGGCGTCGAGCCATGGCACGCCGACCATCGAACAGACCGCAGCTGCCTCCGGCGATCGTCGGCGTCTGCTCAAGTCGGCTGTGCTCGATGCCTGGGACCGCATCCTGGAGGTCAACTATTGGCCGGTGTTCGACATCGCGCGACGCCTGCTGATGCCGATCGAACAGACTCGCGCCGAGCATTTGTGCGACCGGCTGGCCCTGGCCGCTTCCAATCTGGCTGCGGCGGGCGCGGTCGAGGTTCAAGACCTTGCCGGGCAGATGTTCGGGAGGTTGATCGCCGATCGCAAGTTTCTGGCCACCTTCTACACGCTGCCGGAGTCTGCGGCCCTGCTGGCCGAGTTGGCTGTGGCCCGCCTCGACAGCCAAGTCGACTGGTCCGATGGGGTGGCAGTCACCGATCTGAGGCTTGCCGACCTGGCCTGTGGAACCGGGGCCCTGCTGTCGGCGGTGTACCGCCGAGTAGCGGCCCGGGTGCGCCGATCCGGCCGCGACGACGAGGCCATCCACGCCTACATGATGCAGGAAGCCCTCATCGGTGCCGACATCATGCCCGCCGCCGCGCACTTGACCACCACGATGCTCTGCGCTTCGCACCCGGCCGTCGGTTTCGGGAAATGCGGCATACATGTGCTCCCCTTCGGCCGCACCCACGACGGTCGAGTGGCCGTGGGTTCGCTGGAACTGCTCGGCGATGCTGGCACGCTGTCGCTGCTGGGACGGCCGGGCGCCCGGCTGTCAGGCCGGTTGGAGGACGACGAGCCCGACGACGACCTCGCGGCCTGCAACGTCGGCGACGGCACCCTCGATCTGTGCATCATGAATCCTCCCTTCACCCGTCCCACCAATCACGAGACCGCCCAGGCCGCGGGCGTGCCGGTGCCCTCGTTCGCAGGGTTCGGCACCACCGACGACGATCAGCGGGCCATGTCCGCTCGCCTCGCCGAACTGACTCCGGCCAACAGCTCGGCCCGTGCTGGCCACGGCAATGCCGGCTTGGCCTCCAACTTCGTGGATCTTGCCCACGCCAAGCTGCGGCCCGGCGGCGTGCTCGCTCTCATCCTGCCATTCGCGGCGGTCTCCGGCAGCTCTTGGGACGGCCTGCGCCGGCTGCTCGACAGCCACTACCGCGATGTCTCCATCACGTCGATCGCGACCCACGGCAGTACGGCCCGAGCGTTCTCGGCCGACACCGGCATGGCCGAGGTCGCGCTGGTGGCGGTCAAGCGCCCGGCAACCGTGGCTGCGACCGAAGGCACGCCGGTGGATTGGATCAGCCTGGCCAGGCGACCGGCGAGCATCACCGAGGCAGTGCAGGTGGCCCGATCGGTCGAAGGCCGCGAGGAATCGGAGGGACCGGATCCCATCGATGTCGGCGACACCCGCGCCGGTTGCGTGCTGCCGGGCACCATCTCCAGTGGAGGGCTGGCCGCCGTGTCCGAGCCTGAGGTAGCCGCCTGCGGCCAAGCGTTGAGCCGATGCCGCCCGAGACTGTCACGGGCCGGGGACCTTCCCATTGCTGTGGCCCGGCTGGCAGAGGCGGGCGCGCCTGGCCCAGTACACCGAGACATCAGCGGCACCGACAGGGTGACCGGCGCCCACCGAGGCCCGTTTGACATCAAACCGCTGATGGAGGGCCACACGCCCTCGTACCCGGTGCTGTGGGCCCACGACGCGGGCTCGGGTCGGGAGTCGCAGATCGAGGTCCGACCGGACACCCAGGGGCGAGTCCGAGTTGGCATGGAGGAGAGGGAGCTGAAGGTGTGGGCGACCTCCACGCGGCTGCACTTCAACCTGGATTTTCAGCTCAACAGTCAAGCTCTGGCGGCTTGCGTAACCGCCGAGCCATGCATCGGTGGCCGGGCGTGGCCCTCGTTCGCGCTGGAGGACCCGGCTTGGGAGGAGGCCGTGGCGCTATGGATGAACACCACGCTCGGCCTGATCGGGTTCTGGTTCGCGGCAAGCCGCCAGCAGCAGGGCCGGGCCAACGTGACCATCACCAGGCTCGGCGACCTGGTTGCGGTCGATCCCCGCCAGCTCACCGACCAGCAACTGGCCGCAGCCGGCGACGTGTTCGAACGATTCAAGCTGCGGACGCTGCTCCCGGCCAACGAGGCCTACCGCGACGCCGTCCGCCAAGAACTCGATGAGGCGATGTTGTGCGAGGTGTTCGGTCTGCCCGCCGATGTGCTCATCCCGTTGGCCGTCCTGCGCTCACAGTGGTGCGAGGAGCCGTCAGTGCACGGAGGCAAGTCGACCCGTCCGTGCTAGAGGCCGAGCAATGACCCCGCTGCGACGCGACCGGCTCTCACCTATTTTCGCGCCCCTTAGGTGTTGACTGATGCTTCCACTATCAGATCGATGACGGCTCGGGCGTTGGCGTCCCATACGACTTCGTGGGACGGCGGGGCGGTCTCGGCGGCGATGGCGGCCGGAGGGCGCACGTCGGTGACGGTCATGCCCCGGGTGCGCTCGCCGTGCAGCTCCACCGCCACCGGATGGCTCGACCGAGCGAACAGGTGCGGGTGGGTGACCGCGATGACGGCGGTGGCGTCGTGTATCGGAGCCGCCTCCAGGCCGAACTCACGGCACCGGTCGAGCGCGTATTGCAGCAGATCGGCGGCGAAGCGCGACACCGGCGTGTCGGCTGAGCGCAGCTGGGACACCTCCCGGTCGCCCAGCAGAACCTTGTGGGTCACATCGAGGCCCACCATCGTCAGCGGGGCCGCCTCCCGAAAGACGATGGCAGCGGCCTCGGGATCGGCCCAGACGTTGAACTCGGCCACCGAGGTGACGTTGCCGCCGTGGGCGCCTCCGCCCATGATCGTTAGGCCCCCCAGGCGGCTGCGCAGGTCGGGGTCGCGTCGCAGCGCCAGCGCCACGTTGGTGAGGGGCCCCACCGCCACGAGATGCAGGTCGTCGACGGAGCGAGCGGTGTCGCACAGGAAGGCTGCGGCATCGTCGGAGGCCGCCGAGCGCCGCAGTTGGGGCAGGGCCACGTCGCCGAGGCCGGTGGCGCCGTGAATGCGGGCCGCGTCCATGGTGGGCGCGATCAGCGGACGGGCCGCGCCCCGGTGCACCTCAACGTCGAGATCGGCCACCTGGGCGGTGATCAGAGCGTTGTGGGTGGTGTGCTCGATTCCCACGTTGCCGTTGACCGTGGTGATCCCGACCAGATCGCCGTGGTGGGCGGCGGTGAGGATGGCGATGGCATCGTCGAGGCCCGGGTCGCAGTCCAGCACGATTCTTGGCCGGCGAGCGGTGTCGGAGGTCATCACCGGAGCCTAGATGCTCTCAGACATCCTCCCTGCACGGCTCAGAAGGTGAACAGGCCCGATGGCCGCGGCAGTAGCGTGCGGGGATGAGTTCGCGCTTGGTGCAGGGCTACCGGGCCCGGCTGGGGGCCTCGGTCGGCGGGCTGTTCTCCCACGGCGAGATGCCGCTGCACCACACCGCCGACTATCCCGGCGACGCCGGGCTGTGCGGGCCGGACTCGGTGAGCTGGAGGGTGATCGGCGATGTGAGCGTGTTCGTGGGGGCCATTCGGGCGCTGCTCATCCAGGCCGCCCATCCCGAGGCGGCCGCCGGCGTCGACCACCACAGCCGCTACCGCCACGATCCCATGGGCCGCCTGAACCGCACTGCCTTCTACGTGACCGCGGCGACCTTCGGGGCCATGCCCGAGGTCGACGAGGCGGTTGAGCGAGTGCGGGCCGCCCATCGGGGCGTGAGCGGCACGTCGCACCGGGGGCGGGCCTACGACGCGGCCATGCCCGATCTGGCCGCCTGGGTCCACAACACGCTCACCGAGTCGTTCCTGGTGTCGTACCTGGAGTTCGGGCCGGGCCTCACCGAGGCCGAGGCCGACCGGTTCGTGGTCGAGCAGTCCCAGGTGGGGGCCATACTCGGAGCCTCTCCCCTGCCCCAGACCGCGGCCGGGCTGCACACCTGGGTGCGCACCCATCCTGCGCTGGCGCCCAGCCCCGGGCTGAGGGCCGCGGTGGACTTCCTGCACCAGCCGCCCTTGCCTTTCCGCCAGCGGCTGGGGTACGGGCTGTTGATGCAAGGCGCCATCAGCACCATGCCACCCGAGCTGACCGACCTGCTCGGCCTCAAGGCCCGGCCCGGCGGGCGGGCGGGCGCCACCGCCCTGCTGAGGTTCCTGCGCTGGGGCCTGCTCAACAGCCCGTCGTGGCGGGCCGCCCTCGACCGCTGCGGCACCCCCTACGACCCGTCGCAGTTCCGGGAGATGACGCGGCTGTGACCGCCAAGACCGCCGCCGGACGCGACGAGTCCGCCGAGGCCCGCGCCAACGATGGCAGCGTCCGCGACGGCGCGACCGAGACCGGACCCGACGAGTCCGGCGACAGCTTTTCCGCAGGGGTGAACCTGAAGGGATCGCTGCGCGAGGCCATGCAGGCGCCGCCGACGGTGTATGAGGCGGTGGGAGGCCAGCCGTTCTTCGACGATCTGGTCGACCGGTTCTACGACGCGGTCGAGAACGACGAGTTGCTGCGGCCCATGTACCCGCGCGACCTGGGGCCGTCGCGCCGACGGCTGGCGGGGTTCTTGGCCCAGTATTGGGGCGGACCGCCGCTCTACAGCGACGAGCGCGGCCACCCCCGCCTGCGCATGCGTCACCTCCCGTTCGCCATCGGCTCAGCCGAGCGCGACGCCTGGATGGCCCACATGACGGCCTCCCTCGACGCGGCCACAATCACCGACGGCCACCCCCTGCCAGCCGAGATCCGAGCCGCCATGTTCGAGCACTTCGACAACGCGGCGACCCACCTAATCAACCAGCCCGACTGACCGCCCTAAGCGGGGGTCAGACATCGCTTCGTTGACCCTCAAGGGCGGCTATGCGTTCTCCGTGGTCGGCCATCCGCTCAAGCAGGCGACCGTGCTCAGCCAGTGTGACCTCGACGCGAGCCAGCGACTTCTCCACCCGACCAAGGCGGCTGCCGAGAGTTCCGATGTCGGACCGCAGTGCCTGCAGGAAGTAGCCGAGCATTCCCAGGAAGCCTGCTCCGAGAACTCCGACGACAGTTGCAATGAGTGCTGAATCCATGGTGGTGCCTCCAAAAGGTATCAAGACCAAACTTTGCATTCAATGAATCTGAGAATAGCAAGCCTGTGGACAATACAACCTTGAGTGACTGGGTGAGGAGAGACGCCGACGGGTCAGGGGGCGGTTTGTAGGTGGCGGCCAGCGAAGGTGGCGGGCGGGTGTATACGGCCCTCGTGTTGCACCAGGTCGCCGTGGACCCAGGTGGCGTCGATGCCTGCGGGCGGCACCAGGGGATCCTCATAGCTGTTGCGCTCGGTGACGCGGTCCCAGTCGATCAGCACCAGCGAGGCGTCGGCGCCCTCACGCAGCACCGGGCTCGCCAGCCCCATGAAGTCGCACGGCAGCACCGCCAGCCGGTGCACGATCTCGGCCACCGGGATGCCCAGCTCCCGAGCCATCCGCAGCGCTTTGGGGAAGGCGCCCAGCGACCGGGGGTGCGGCTTCTGGCCCGGCCCCGGCATCAGCCCGTCGGTGCACAGCGCCATGTCCGGACGGCGGAAGAACCGCTCCACGGTGGCCTCGTTGCCGTAGTGGCTGATGATCGACACCTCGCCCCGGTTGTGCAGGAAGAAGTCGCACACCGCGTCGTGGGCCTCGATCGAGCCCATGTCGGTCACCCCGGCGGCCAGCACCACGTCGGAGAAGCGCTTGCCCAGGAACTCGTCGCCCGCGCCCTCGAGCACCCCGGCGATCTGGATGCCCTCCAAGCCGCCGCAGAAGGCCACGAAGTTGTCCCAGCCTGCCCCGTCGCCGTAGATCTTCTCGAAGGCGAATTCCCTCACCCGGTCGTCGGTCAGCCGGGCCAGGAACTCGGCTCGGGTGCCCGAGCGCACCTCGGGCGGAAACAGCGCATCGGCGGTGGTGCTGCCCGCGGTGTAGGGGTACATGTTGCCCATGGTGGGCACCGAGCCGGAGGCGTCGTCGAGCCTGGCCGCCACCTCGCCGAAGCGGTCCCAGTTGCGGCGCCCCGCGATCTTGGAGTGCTCGCTGCAATAGCCGCCGCCGCCGTCGACCGCGGCAACGATCACCTCTTCGAGGGCCTCGACGATCTCGTCGCTCTCCGAGCGCAGATGCGGGTAGAGCGCGCCCGGCTTGACCTCGTTGAACGCCCGCACCAGGGCGGTGATCTCGCGCTGGTCTGAGTAGACGGCCGGGTTGTACACCAGCCCGGTGGACAGCCCCAGGCACCAGGGCGCCTCCCGACGCACGACCTCGGCCATGGCCCTGATCTGGGCGTCGTCAGCGGTGCGGTCGAGGTTGCCCATGACCGTGCGACGCACCGCGCTGTGGCCCAGGTGCATGCCCAGGTCGGTGACGGACCGGCCCAGATGCCAGGCCAGGAACCCCTCCATAGTGGTCCACGGCCAGTCGAGGCCCCCGGCGGGGTCGTCGCCGTCGGGGTCTCCGGCGGGGCCTGCAGTGCCGTCGAGGGGGGCGAGTTGGGCGGCGTACTCGGCCCGCTGGTCGTTGGCCACCGGTGCGGGCGACAGGCCGTCCACGCCGCAGATCCGCTTGGTGACCCCGCCCCGCACCGCCATCTCGCAGCTGACCGGGATGCCGTTGTTGCCGAGGCGGGTTCCGGCGAGGGCGCCGTGGTTGTGGGTGTCGACGAAGCCGGGGGCGAGCACCCGACCGGCGGCGTCGATGGTGCGCTCCGCGCCCGCGGCCGCGCTGGGCGGCACCTGCCCCAGATGAACGATGCGGTCGCCGTCGATCAGCACGTCGCCAACGCAGGGCTCAGACCCGCGCTCGCCGGTGACGATCAGCGCGTCGGTGATCAACTGGCGCACGGCCTCACCGTATCGGCGCCCGCCCCGCCTCTAGCCGCGGAGGGTTGCGGGCTGTGGCTGGGGCAGACTCGCCGCGGTGAGCACGCCCGAACAGCCTTGGGCCCAGAACGGCATGTCCCGATGAGCCGCATGATGCGCGAGTTCACCGCCGCGTGCCCGTCGGACAGCTACTGCGCCCAGGGAGGCTCGACACGATGAGCCGCATGGGCGAGCGAGAGTTCGTGCTGCTGTTGGGGCTGTTGACGGGCCTGACTGCGTTGGCGATCGACATCATGCTGCCCGCCTTCGAGCAGATGCGCCCCGCGTTCGGTCTCGACGACGACTCCACCCGGCTGTCGCTCACCGTGACCCTCTACGTGATGGGAGCGGGGGTGGGGCACCTGTTCTACGGGCCCATCGCCGACGCAGTGGGCCGCAAGCCGGTGCTGGCCGGAAGCCTGCTGCTCTATGCGGCGGCTGCGCTGGCAGCGGCGCTGGCCCCCACGCTGGCTGTTCTCTACGGCGCCCGGTTCGTATGGGGCGCTGCGGCCGCCGGACCGCGGATCCTGACGCAGGCCATCGTGCGCGACCGCTTCGCCGGCACGGCCATGGCCCGGGTGATGACCCTCATTCAGACGGTGTTCTTCATCGCGCCGATCATCGCCCCGGTGCTGGGCAAGGTGCTGGTGGTAGTCGGCTCATGGCGCTGGGTGATGGCCTTCGGCGTATTCACCTCTATGGCGGCGGTGACGTGGTCGCTGCGGCTCGACGAGACCCTCGACCCCGCCCACCGCCGGTCGCTGCAATTGCGGCCAATGCTGCGGGGCTTCCGCTCGGTGATCTCCAACCGCGTCTCGCTCGGCTACACCCTCATGGTCACCTTCGGCTTCGGGGCGTTCCTGTCGTATTTGGGCAGCACCGAGCTGATCTTCGCCGATGTGTACGACCGCTCTGGGTGGTTCGTCCCGTACTTCACCGTCTCGGCGCTGATCGCGGCCGCGGTGGCCTTGACCAGCAACCGGCTGCTGCGCCGCGTGAACGCCCGCCAGCTGGCGCTCGGGGCCAGCGGCAGTTTCGCAGCATCCTCGCTCGGATTGTTCGCGGTCACGGTGGCGGGCGCCGGACAACCGTCCTTCATGGTGTGGCTGGTGCTGTTCAGCCTCTGCAACGCCGTTCATGTGGCGGTCTTCCCGACCGCGATGAGCCTGGCGCTGGAGCCGATGGGGGCCATGGCGGGCACCGCCGCGTCGGTGCTGGGGGCCAGCACCTGGATGCTGGGCTCGCTGCTGGCCTCGTTCACCGACCGGGCCATCGACGGCTCGGTCATGCCGATCGGCATCGCCTACTTCGCCTACAGCTCGATCGCGCTGGCCTGTCAGCTATGGGCCCGGGGCGGCGCGGCGGCACAATCATCGTGAGCTGCATCCGCCGGGCGAGGGCACAGCTGCACACATTCGCTACTGCTGTGGGACGGGGCGCTCGTGCGCTCCAACAGCGGCGGGCGATGGGCACCGCAGCACGCGTTCGCTACTGCTGTTGTTGGCCCTGCTGGTAGTGCCAACCTGCGTCCGCGGGCGCGGCGACCGGGGCAGCAGCGGCAACCGTCGCGGGCCGTTGTTGGCCGATCCGCTCGCCGATCACGACCTCAGCGTCCACTTCGGCGGTGGCGGCACCCATGAATGCGCCCCTCACCGGCGACACGTCGCGGTAGTCGCGGCCGCAGCCGATCACCACATGACGCTCCCCCACCGGGCCGCCGTTGGTCGGATCCAGCGCCCACCAGCCCGAGCCGGGCACAGCCGCCTCCACCCAGGCATGCGTCTGCACGCTAACCGGGCCACCGCCCTCGACAAGCGAGTCGGACGACTCCGTCTCGTCGGCCGCGAACAGGTAGCCCGACACGTACCGGGCCGGGATCTGGACCGATCGCAGCATTCCGATGGTCAGGTGGGCGAAATCCTGACACACTCCGACGCCTCCGGCCACCAGCTCGTCGAGCGACACGCCGATATCGGTTGATCCCGGCGAGTAGTCGAGCACCCGCCGCGCCTCGTCCACCACCGCAGCCACCGCACCGGTCACGCTGGTCGCGCCCGACACCGCAGCCTCGGCCCGCTGGACCACCGCGGCGCTGGGCTGCACATGCTGAGACGGCGCCAGCATCTCGAAATGCTCCGACCGGAAGGCGTCCGACGCCAGCGCCTCCATCGGTGCCGCATCGGCGGGGTCGGCCCGGGCCGCAGTCACCACCGAAGCCTCGGCCACCAGTTCGAGCTCGTCGTGCGCGGTTCGCACCCCGATGTGTGACACCGCGGTGCCCCAGTAGTCGACGGCGTGCAGCACCGCAACCGCGGGCCGCGGCGTCAGCAGGAACGACAGGAGCCGCTGGCGGTCGTCGTCGCGGGGGCGCACCCGGACCTCGTTCTGCGACTCGGTGACCGCCTCGGAGTACCGGAAGTGGATCCGATACTTGATGTCGAGCCTCACCGCGGCCGGTCCCGGGTTCCGACCGGCCACACGCCCGCAGCCACGCCCGCGGCGCCGGGGCGGACGTACTGGGAGCGCACCGCGGTCATCTCCAGCGGCGGCACCAGGCCGGACTGGACCTCGAGCGCCAGGTCGTCGAACTCCGCGGCCAGTGCGTCCAGCGTCTGGGCCGGTTCGGCCTCCATCCCCTCGACGGTCTCGCCCAGCTCAAGGCGGACTCGCAGCACCCCGGCCCGCCGACGCGATCGGGTCAGGGCCGGGCCCACCGATCCCAGGCCCTTGAGGCACTCCTCGGCCCGGCCGACGCACGACAGCACTGAGCGAGGCAGATCCGGCGCGTGCATCAGGTACTGCATCACGTCGAAGGGGTCGGGATCGCGGCGCCGCTGGCGGTGGTAGGCCTGCAGCGAGCTGGTGAGGCGCAGCATGCGGACGGCATCGGCCCCATTGCCGGCGCCGGGCAGGTCCGACCGCAGCAGCGCCACCGTGAACGTCGCCCGCTCCAGCATCCGTCCGATCACCACGAAGGCGTGGCCCTCGTCGCGCCTCATGCCCTCGTTGAGCACACCGGACATGGCCAGGCAGGCCCGGCGCACCATCAGCAGCACCTCGTGCAGGCCGCGGGACTCGGCCTGGGCGTGGCCGAGGAACGGGAACCGCAGGTACAGGCCGTTGGCCTCCTCCCACAACTCGATGGGGATGCGGTCGCGCACCGAGCGCAGGTTCTCGCGCAGCGCCACGACCGACGACACCAGCGAGCCCGCATTGTCGCGGTCCGACAGCAGGAACGCCACCAACTGGGGACTGCTCTCCAGCGAACCCGCCTCGGCCAGCTCCGACTCGAGGCCGAGGGTGCGCACCAGCTTCTCGCCGTCGAAGCGGGCCTCGTCGGAGCGAAGCTGGATGATCGAGTCGGCTGCATAGGTCAGGCAGCGGGCGGTGTTCTCGGCCCGCTCCAGGTAGCGGCCCGCCCACAGCAACGCGTCGGCATGGCGGGCCAGGATCATCGAAGCTCCCCCACGGCATGACGGGCCAGGATCATCGAAGCTCCCCCTCAGCGTGTCCCACAGCGGCCAGCTCGGGCTTGAGCACCCAGGTGTCCTTTGATCCGCCGCCCTGCGACGAGTTGACGATCAAAGACCCCCGCCGCATGGCCACCCGGGTCAGCCCGCCGGGGAACACCTGGGTCTGCGCCCCGGTCAGCACGAACGGGCGCAGGTCGAGGTGGCGGGGCTCGAGCCGCTCCTCCGCGAACGACGGCAGCGTCGACAGCGCCACCAGCTCCTGCACGATCCACTCCCGGGGCTCGGCCTCGATCTTCGCCTTGGCCTCTTCGAGCTCGTCGGCGGTGGCGTGCGGGCCGATCAGCACGCCGTAGCCGCCCGAGGCGCCGACCGGCTTGACCACCAGCTCATCGAGCCGGCTCAGCGCCTGGCGGCGATGGTCTAGGTCCCACATCCGGTAGGTGGCCACGTTGTCGATGATCGGCTCGACCCCGAGGTAGTAGCGGATCAGGTCGGGCACGTAGGGGTACACCGCCTTGTCGTCGGCGACGCCGTTGCCGAGCGCGTTGCACACGGTCACCGTGCCCGCCCGCAGCGCGCCGAGCAGTCCGGGCACGCCCAGCGTGGAGTCGGCCCGGAACGAGACGGGGTCGAGGAAGTCGTCGTCGATGCGCCGGTAGATGACGTTGACCTCGACGAGCCCTTCGATGGTGCGGGCGTACACCCGGTGACCGTCAACCACCAGGTCGCGGCCCTCCACCAGCTCCACCCCCATCGACCGGGCCAGGAAGGCGTGCTCGAAGTAGGCGGAGTTGAAGATGCCCGGCGTGAGCACCACCACCTGGGGGGCGTCGGCGGCGGCAGGGGCCATCGACTCGAGCGTGGACCGCAGCATCTGGCCGTAATGGTTGGCGGGCTCCACGGGATGGTCGTAGAACAGCCAGTTGCACACCTTGGCCATGGCGGCCCGGTTCTCAACCACGTAGGAGATCCCGCTGGGGTTGCGCAGGTTGTCCTCGAGCACCCGGTAGCGGCCGTCGGCGCCTCGCACCACGTCGATGCCGGCGATGCAGCAGTGGGTGCCGTGGGGCATCCGGATGCCCATCGCGTTGCGCTCGAACCCGCCGGATGACACCACCAGCCAGCGGGGCACCACTCCGTCGGAGAGCGCCTCGCCACCGCCGACGTACACGTCGGCCAGGAACAGGTTGAGGGCCTCGATCCTCTGGCTCAGGCCGCGGGCGAGCTCGTCCCACTCGGCCGCCGCGATCAGCCGGGGGAAGAGGTCCATGGGCCAGATCCGCTCGGTTCCCTCCTCCTCGCTGTACACGGTGAAGGTGATCCCCTGGCGCCGGAACTCCTCGTTGACCAGCCGCTGAAGCCGCTTCAGCTCGGCCGCGTCCAGGCCCGAGAAGCGCTCGACGATGTGCCGGTAGCCGTGGCGCGCCGACCCGTCGGCATCAAACGCCTCGTCGAATGCGTCGACCGGCCGATAGCCGTCTAGCAGCCCGGTCTCAGGCGAGGGGTCGGCCACGGCCGGCCATGGTAGATCACGCCCCCGACGGCTCTGGCACCCGCCCGAGGCGCCTTGTCGCCGCTGTGGCCGGCTCCGGTAGCTTGACCCGCCATGAGCAGCCTCGAAGTTCACGAATCTATCCTTCTGACCGACAGCGACGCAGTGCCGCTGGCGGTGCCCCGGGCTCGACCCGCGGCGGGCGGTCCATACCCGCTCGTGGTGCTGTTCCAGGACCGCTACGGGATCCGCGACGCCATGCGGGCCTATGCCCGCCGCCTGGCCGGGCACGGCTACGACGTGATCATCCCCGACCTCTACCACCGCCACGGCGCCCTGATCGGCTACGGCCCCAGCGAGGTTGCCGACGACCCCGGCAGCCAGGATCGCCTCAGCGGCTACATGGCCGCGCTCACCGACGACGGCATCCAGCGAGACCTCGACGCCGCGCTGGACGCGGTGACAAGCGACCGGGGCGCCGCCGCGATGGGCCAGGCCGCCTGCATCGGCTTCTGTCTGGGGGCGCGGGCCGTGTTCCGCACGATGATGAGGCTGCCCGAGCAGTTCGTGGCCGGCTCGATGTGGCATCCGTCGTTCCTGGTGGACGGCGCGGCCGACTCGCCGCATCTCAGCGCGGGCGAGCTGTCCGGCTCGCTGTACGTCGGCTTCGGCGAGGCCGACCAGATGATGACGGTGGCCAGCATGGAGCCGTTCATCGAGGCGGTCTCGGCGCTGGGCGAGCGGGTGGTGATCGACATCCACCCCGGCGCCGACCACGGCTACACCTGGCCGGGTTCGCCCAACTACAGCCAAACCGGCGCCAAGCGGGCCTGGACCCAAACGCTGAACCTGTTCGAGGCCGCGCTCGGCCCAACGCGTGGCTGACCCCTCGGTCCCGAACGGGGCCTGCCTGGAGCGGGCCTTGCTGCCCATTCCGAGATGAGCCGTGGCTGACCCCTCCGTCCGGTACCAGAGCGTCGACGATCTTCGCCAGCGGGCCCGGCGGCGCACCCCCCGCTTCGCCTGGGAGTACCTCGACAGCGGCGAGGGCGACGAGCGGGCCAGCGCCCGCAACACCGAGCGCCTCCAACAGGTGCTGCTGACGCCGCAGTTTCTCAAGGGCGCCCTCGAGCCCGATGTCAGCACCGAGCTGTTCGGGGTCCGCTGCTCGCTGCCGGTGGGGATCGCCCCGGTGGGCCTCACCGGGCTGATCTGGCCGGGGGCCGACATCGCCCTGGCTGAGACGGCGGCCCGGTGCCGGATCCCCTATACGGCCAGCACCGTAAACACCGCCGATGTGGCCGATGTGGGACCCCGTGCCGGCGACATGGGCTGGTTCCAGCTCTACCCGCCGCGCGACCTCGGAGTGCGGGCCGACCTGCTCGAGCGGGCGCACCGGGCCGGCTTCCGGGTGCTGGTGGTGACCGCCGACGTGCCGGCCCGAGCCCGCCGCGAGCGCCAGAGCCGCCAGCGGGTGTCGATGCCGCCGAAGATCACGCCCCGCCACGTTGCTCAAGCCGCGCTGAGGCCGGCATGGACTCTCGGGCTGCTGCGCAACGGCCTGCCCCGCTTCCACACCCTGGAGCGCTACGTGGACCAGGCCACGCTGCGAGAGCTGGCCGGCTTCGTGGGGGCCAGCCTGGGCGGCACCCTGTCGTGGGACTACCTGGCCGAGACGTGCGAGCTGTGGCCCGGCCCGGTGGCAGTCAAGGGGATCCTGCACCCCGACGACGCCGAGCGCTGCATCGACAGCGGCGCCGACGCAGTGGTGGTGTCCAACCACGGCGGGCGCCAGTTGGACGCCGCACCCGCGGCCGTCGACTCCCTGCCCCCCATCGTGGAGCGCATATACGGCAGGGTGCCGGTGCTGTTCGACGGCGGCGTGCGCAGCGGCCTAGACATAGCCCGGGCGCTGGCCCTCGGCGCCGACTTCACCCTGGCGGGCCGGGCCTTCATGTACGGCCTGTGCGCACTTGGATCAGAGGGCGCCCAGTTCGTCGTCTCAATGTTCGAGCAGCAGCTGACCACCGTCATGCACCAACTCGGCTGCCAGCACCTAGAAGAACTCCGCAACCGCAATCCCCGCCTGGCCCCGGCCTGAAGGGCACAACCCGCCGCGACCATCCTGCGAACTCTCACCGAGGGTGAGCGCGCGTGTAGCCTTCGGCCAGCTATAGCGGTCGCAGCCGAACCGACGGGAGGGCGGCCATGTCTGTCACCGAACCCGACACCGCAGTCACGAACCGAGCAGAGTTGCGGACGGTCTATCGGGAGCCGAGGCCGCGAGCGGCCCAGAAGGTGCTCGACCATCTGGACGTCCACTGCCGCAACTTCATCGAGATGTCGCCGTTCTGCGTGCTCAGCACAACCGGCACCAACGGCCGGGCCGACGCCTCGCCGCGGGGCGACCCGCCCGGGTTCGTCAAGATCCTCGACGATCGCACGCTGCTCATTCCCGACCGTCCCGGCAACAACCAGGTCGACTCGCTGCAGAACATCCTCAACCACCCGGTGGTTGGGCTGCTGTTCTTCGTGCCGGGCATGAACGAGACGCTGCGAGTGTGCGGCACTGCCGAGATCACCTCCGACGAGGAGCTGCTGGCACCGCTGTCGGTGGGCGGCCGGACCCCGCTGTCGGGTCTGAAGATCACGATCACCGACGCCTTCCTGCACTGCGGCCGGGCGCTGCTCCGCTCCCGGCTCTGGGATCCCGAAGTCCAGATCGACCGCTCCAGCTATCCCACCTACGGCCAGGTTCTGGCCGATCAGATCGCAGGCGCCAACGCCAAGGCGATCGACGCCGACGAAGACGAAGCCAACCGCAACCAGCTCTACTGAGAGGCCCCGCCGGTAACGGCACTCGTGATCACGCTGCTCGTCGGGGGGTCAGGTTGTGGATAGGTGCGCTGTTATTGGGCCTAGGGCTTCTATTTCGGCGTGGATCTGGTCGCCGGGGCTCAGGGGCAGCATTCCACAGAGGGAGCCGGTCATGATGCATTCGCCGGCTTGTAGCGGCGTGCCGTACTTGCACAGGGCGTCGGCCAGCCACAGGACCGAGTTCAGCGGGTTGCCCAGGCAGGCCGCGCCGTTGCCGGTGGCCGCGTCGGAGCCGTTGATCGTCAGTTGCATCTCCACCCGGCGCAGATCCACGGCCGTCAGCGGCACTGGGCGGGTTCCCAGCACGTAGAGGCCGGATCCGGCGTTGTCGGCGATCATGTCGGCGCTGGTGATGTCCCAGGCCATGCGGCTGTCGACGATCTCCAGCGCCGGCAGCACGTAGGCGGTGGCGCTTACCACGTCGGCCACGGTGTGGGTGCCCTTGTCGAGGTCGGTGTCCAACACCACCGCCACCTCGACTTCGACCCGCGGCTGCATCAGCCCGGCGCCGCCGATGTCGTCGCCGTCGGTGCGGCACACATCCGCGTACAGGACGCCCCAGATCGGCTCGTCCATGCCCAACTGCTGCTGCACGGCCGGGTTGGTCAGACCCACCTTGTGCCCGCTGATCCTCCGACCGGCGGCGAGCCAGTGATCGGTGTTGAGCTGCTGCACCGCATACCCGGCCTCGGTTTCGGCAGCGGACCCCAGCAGGCCCCGCACCGGCTCGCAAGCCACGCTGTCGGCCGTTGCGGTCCGCAACCGCTCGGCCGCAGCCTCATGGGCGCTGGGATCAGGTGCTGACGTCATTCCTTGAACTCCTCACATGAGAGTGTTGCGACGCTATAGTGCATCATGTAGGTGCCGGAGCGCCTCCCCCCTGGTTGAAGGCTCTCCACTGACGTGGCTCGGGGAGACGCTCCGGCTCTCACATGCTAGGGCTTATGCGAAGCTACCTCGACTATGCATGAGAAGAGCTGTAAAAACTCGTAGATGCGTGCTGAGTCTGGAGCTGTAGTTGCCGGGCTATTCGCCGTGAACGTATTGCCAGCCGAAGCGGCCCTTGATGCAGAGATGGCCGCTGGTGACCGAATGGTCGGAAGGTGAGGTGACCTTCACGATGCGCTCGTCCTGCACATGCAGGTCGAGGTTGCAGCCCACGCCGCAGTAGGAGCACACCGTGCGGGTGACGGACTGGTCGTCCGGGCGCCACTCCCCCACTTGGCGAAGGTCGTACTCGGTCTTGAACTGGAGGGCGCCGGTGGGGCACACGCCCACGCAGTTGCCGCAGTAGACGCAGGCCGAGTCGGGCAGGGTCACGTCGAACTCGGTGGAGATGCGAGCGTCGAAGCCCCGGCCGGCCACCGCGATGGCGAAAGTGTGCTGGGCGTCGTCGCCGCAGGCCTCCACGCACTTGTAGCACAGCACGCACTTGGAGTAGTCGCGGATGTAGAGCTCGTCCTGGACCTTGACCGGCTCTTCGACCCGCTCCACCGGGTGGTCGTCGGCACCGTAGCGGTCGGGGTCGGCACCGTAGGCCTCCATCCAGCGGTGCAGATCGTCGGCCTGGCTCAGATCCACGCCCGAGCCCAAGAACTCGAGCACCATCTTGCGGCTGTGGCGGACCCGGGGGGTGTCGGTCTCAATGACCATGCCGTCGGATACCGGCCGCGAGCACGACGGCACCAGAGCCCGAGACCCCTCCATCTCCACCACGCACACCCGGCACACGTTCACCGGGGTGAGGTTCTCGGCCCAGCACAGCGTGGGGGTGTCGATGCCGGCCTCCACGCAGGCGGCGTGGATGGTGGAGCCCTCGGCCACCTCCACCGACCGTCCGTCGATGCGCAGGCTCACCGCAGTCTCGGTGATCGTGGCGGCAGTCATCGCGGGCTCGAACGTCGTTGCAGTGCAATCACGCGGCGGACAAGCCTAACGGATCGGCGGCGCGCGATGCAGGGCCGATTCACCCTCACGCGGCCGGTGCCTCTTGGATTAGGCCCAGGTTCAGCGCGGAGCGCACGGCTGAGGCGGCGGTGTGGCCCAGGCCGCAGATGGAGGCGTCCACCATCGCCTCGGCCATGTCGTCGATCAGCGCCCGACGGTCGGCCGACAGCGAGCCCCGCTTCTGCATCTGCACCAGCGTCTCGTGCTGGCGCACCGCCCCGACCCGGCACGGCACGCACTGCCCGCACGACTCGTCGCGGAAGAACTCAGCGATGCGCACCACCACGGCGGTCATGTCCACCGACGTGTCGAACACCATCACCACCCCCGACCCGAGGGTGGTGCCCGCCGCCCGGGTGTCCTCCAGCGTGAGCGGCAGGCCCAGCGAGTCGGGCCCGACGAATGATCCAGCCGCGCCGCCCATCAGCACCGCCTGAAGCTCGCCGTTGCCGGCCACCCCGCCCGCGAGGTCGAGCAGGGTGCCCAGCGTGGTGCCGAACGGCACCTCGTAGAGACCGGGACGCCCCACCTTGCCCGACAGGCACAGCAGCTTGGTGCCCGGCGACCGCTCGGTCCCCCGCTGCCGGTAGGCGTCGGGGCCTTCGATGATGATGTCACCGACGTTGAGCAGGGTCTCGGGATTGTTGATGGCGGTGGGTTCGCCGAACAGGCCGTGGGTGGTGGGGAACGGCGGCTTGTTGCGGGGCTCGCCCCGGAACCCCTCCAGCGAGTTGAACAGCGCGGTCTCCTCGCCGCAGATGTAGGCGCCCGCCCCCCGCCAGATGGCGATATCGAAGTCATGGCCGGTGCCGGCTGAGTTCGGGCCGAGCAGCCCCTCGGCCCGGGCCGCTTCGATAGCGCCCTGCAGGCGGGCGGTGGCCTGCGGGTACTCGCCCCGGATGTAGATCCAGCCGTTGGCCGCGCCGGTGGCCAGCCCGGCGATGGTCATGGCCTCGATCACCGCGAACGGGTCGTGCTCCATGACGATGCGGTCCTTGAACGTGCCCGGCTCGGACTCGTCGCAGTTGGCCACCACATGCTTGGGCCGTCCACCCTCGGCGGCCACGGCCCGCCACTTGACGCCGGTCGGGAAGGCCGCCCCGCCCCGGCCCGACAACCCCGAGTCGGCCACCGCCTCCAGCACCGCCTCCGCGCCCATCTCGCCGGCCCGGCGCAGGGCCACATAGCCGCCGTGGGCGAGGTAGGACTCCAGCGAGTCGGGGTCGGCGGTGCCGATGCGGCGCAGCAGGCGCAGCGACGGGTCGCCAGCCTGGGGCAGCACAAAGGGGTCTTCGTCGGCAGGAACATAGTCGCGACGGCCCCCGGACCCCTGCACGAACAGCGCCGGGGCCCGCTCACACTGGCCCAGGCACGGCCCCAGGTGCACATGACCGCCCGATGCCCTCACCGACTCGGCCAGGTCGTCGTAGCCCGCGATCTGGCAGGCGGCGTCGACGCACACATAGAAGGTGTCGCCCTCGTGTGAGGGGGCCTCGGTGCGGAACAGGTCGTAGAAGGTGGCCACCCCGAAGGCCTCGGCGGGAGGAACGTCGAGCACCTCGGCCACGTAGTTGATGCCGCCGGGGCTGATCCAGCCCGACATGTTCTGCAGGGCGTGCAGAGCGGGCAGCAGGAAGTGGCGCCGCTCCCGCCGCCGGGCCCTTCCCGACGTGTACAGCCTCTCGGTCTCGGGCTGCACCACCGGGTCGATACCACCCGCGCGCAGCGCGGCATCGACCGCGGCGATTTCCGGCTCAGTGGCGCGGTCCGCGCCCAGATAGATGTCAGTCATGCGCTAAACGGCAGTCGTGCATTAGGCGGGGGCGGGCTCCGGTTCGAGCTTGGAGATGCGGATGGCGGCCGCCTTGAATTCTGCCGTTCCCGAGCGGCGGTCCCACTCGTCGTTGGTCAGCACGTTGGCGTCCACCAACTCTGGGAAGTGGAAGGTGGTGAAGGTGAGGCCGGCGGGAATGTCGGGCTGCAGCCGCACGTCCATCTCCACCGAGCCTCGGGGTGAGCTGACCCGCACCCGCTCCCCGTCGGCCACGCCCAGCGCGGCCGCGTCAACCGGGTTGACGTCGATGGCGTCGCCGTAGCGGATGGGCGAGGCGTAGCCGCCCGACTGCACCCCGGTGTTGTAGGAGTCGAGCGCCCGGCCGGTGGTGAGCCGCAGCGGGAACTCGTCGCTGAGCTTCTCGGCGGGAGGGGCGTGGTGGGTGATGCTGAACGGCGCCGGGTCGCGGCCCTCCAGATCGTCGGCCCACAGCCAGCCGTGGAGGAACTCCGAGCCGGGGTGGTCGTCGCTTCCGCAGGGCCACTGGATCCCGCCGGAGGCCTCCAGGCGCTCCCACGACATGCCGGTGTGCATGGGCGACAGCGCCCGCATCTCGTCCCACAGCTCCTGGGAACCGGGGTGGCCCCAATCGACGCCGAGGCGGCGGGCCAGCTCGCCGATGATGTCGATGTCGTGGCGGGCCTGGCCCGGCGGCGGCACCGCGGGGCGGACCCGCTGCACCCGCCGCTCGCTGGAGGTGACCGTGCCGTCGGACTCGGCCCATGCCACCGAGGCGGGCAGCACCACGTCGGCCATCTCGGCGGTGCGGGTCATGAAGATGTCCTGCACCACCAGGATGTCGAGCCCGGCCAGCAGCTTGCGGGCGTGCTCCACATCGGCCTCGGAGTCGGCCGGGTTCTCGCCGATCACGTAGCAGGCCCGCAGCTCGCCGGCCTCCATGGCCTCGAACATCAGCGTCAGGTGTTTGCCGGGCACGCCGTTGAGCTCGGTGCCGTAGGCGGCCTCGAACTTGGCCCGCACCCCGTCGTCGGCCACGTCCTGGAAGCCGGGGAACTTGTTGGGGATGGCGCCCATGTCGCCGCCGCCCTGCACGTTGTTCTGGCCCCGCAGGGGGCACAGGCCCGAGCCCCAGCGGCCGACGTGGCCGGTGAGCAGGGCCAGGTTGCACAGCGACACCACGTTGTCGACCGCGTTGTGGTGCTCGGTGATGCCCAGGGTCCACAGGATCTGGGCGGTGGGGGCGGCGGCATAGGCGTGGGCCATGTCGCGTATGGCCTCGGCGGGCACGCCGGTGGCCTCGGCGGCCCAGTCGAGGGTGTACGACTCGACGTGGGCCGCATAAGCCTCGAAACCCTGGGTGGAGTGGGCGATGAAGTCGGCGTTGTGCAGGCCGGCGGCGATGATCTCGCGGCCCATGGCGTTGGCCAGCGCGATGTCGGTGCCCACCGACAGTCCCAGCCAGCGGTCGGCGAACTTGGCCGACGATGTGCGCCGGGGGTCGATGGCGTACATGCGGGCACCGTTGGCGATGCCCCGCAGGACGTGGTGGAAGAAGATCGGATGGGCCTCACGGGCGTTGGAGCCCCACAGCAGGATCACGTCGGCGTGCTCAACCTCGGTGTAGGACGAGGTGCCGCCTCCCGCTCCGAACACTGTCGCCAGACCGACGACGGAGGGAGCGTGTCAAGTTCGGTTGCAGGAGTCGATGTTGTTCGACCCGATGGCGGTGCGGATGAACTTCTGGGCGGCGTAGTTCATCTCGTTGGTGGCCTTGGAGCAGCTGAACATGCCGAAGCCGTCGGGTCCGCAGCGGTCGAGCACGGCCCGGAAGCCGTCGGCGGCCCGGTCGAGGGCCTCGTCCCAGGTGGCGTGGCGCAACCGCCCGTTGTCTCGAACCATCGGAGTGGTCAGCCGGGGCAGCCGGTTCTCGTAGGACTTCTTGCGCCGCGGGACGACGGTGGCAGGGTTGGGGTTCACCGCGGCAACCCTACCGCTGCGAGCGCGGCCAGGCTTCGTCGGCGGACTGGTCCGCGGCAGTTGGGGAAGCCTCCCGGAATGAGCCGCTTGATCAGCCGGCGCTTGCCCACCGCGAACTGTCGGATGGGGCGCGTCCGAAGGTGCACCATTGGCTACGGTGGGCGCGCTATGAGATGGTCGAAGTTCGCTTCAGGCGCGGCCGCTTCCGGCGCCGTCGAAGCGGTCGAGGGGACGGGCGGACGATGAGGTGGTCGAAGCTGTTCATACCGACGCTGCGCGACGCGCCCGCCGATGCCGAGGCGGCCAGCCACAAGCTGCTGGTGCGGGGCGGGTTCATCCGCCAGCTACACGCCGGGCACTACTCGCTGCTGCCGCTGGGGCTGCGGGTCCACGACAAGGTCGAGAACATCGTGCGGCAGGGCATGGAGGAGATCGGCGCGCAGGAGTTTCTGCTGCCGGCCATGCATCCGGCCTCGATCTGGCAGCGCTCGGGGCGCTGGGGGTCGGTGGGCCCCGAGATGTTCCGGCTCCAGGATCGCAAGGAGGCCGACCTGGCGCTGGGCATGACCCATGAGGAGGTGTTCACCGAGATCGCCAGGGAGATCACGTCTTACCGGACGCTGCCGCAGATCTGGTATCAGATCCAGTGGAAGTTCCGCGACGAGCCTCGGCCGAAGTCGGGCCTGCTGCGGGTGCGGGAGTTCGCCATGAAGGACAGCTATTCCTTCGACCTCGACGACACCGGGCTGGACCACGCCTTCGAGACTCATCGCGCCGCCTACCTGCGGATCTTCGAGCGGCTGTCGCTCGACGCCATCGCGGTGCAGGCGTCGTCGGGCATGATGGGCGGCACCGGGTCGGTCGAGTTCATGGTGCCGTCCCCCGCCGGAGAGGACGACATCGCTCGCTGCGTCGACGGCAGCTACGCGGCCAACGTGGAGCGGGCCACCTCGAAGCTGCCGCCGGTCGACGACGGCGAGGCCCGCAGCGAGCTGGTGCGGTTCCCGACTCCGGGGGTGCGCACCATCGCCGGGCTGGAGACGGTCGAGGGCGGCGCGCCCGCCCACCGCCAGATCAAGACCATGGTCATGGTGCTCGACGGCGCCATGACGCTTGCCCTGGTGCGGGGCGACCACCAGCTCAACCTGCAGAAGCTGGCCGACGGAACCGGGGCTGCCGACATCCGCCCGGCTGAGCCAGCCGAGACGCTCGAGCGCCTCGGCGCCCATCCCGGCTCGCTGGGCGCGGTGGGCGTTGAGGGCCTGCGGATCGTGGCCGACCACGCCCTGCGGGGTCGCTACAACCTGGCCACCGGCGCCAACACCGACGACTGGCACTACTCCGGCGTGGACATCGAGCGCGACATCTCGGTGGACGAGTGGCTCGACCTGCGGGAGGTGTCGGCCGGGGAGCCGTGCGTGAACTGCGGCCAGCCCCTGGAGGTGGTGCGCTGCATCGAGACCGGCCACATCTTCAAGCTGGGCCGCCGGTACGCCGAAGCGATGGGGGCCTCCGTGCTGGACGCCGACGGGGTGGAGCGCCCCATCACCATGGGCTCCTACGGCATCGGCATCGGCCGGGCCATGGCCGCGGTGGCCGAGGTGCACCACGACGACCGGGGCCTCGTCTGGCCGGCGGCGGTGGCGCCCTACGGGGCGGTGATCACGGTGGCCAGCATGCGCGACGATCGCGCCGTGGCCGCGGCCGAGCAGGTGTATCGCGAGCTGCAGGCGCGGGGAGTGGAGGTGCTGCTCGACGACCGCGACGCCCGGGCCGGGGTGAAGTTCGCCGACGCGGAGCTGATCGGCATCCCGTGGCGGATCACCGCGGGCCGGGCCGCAGCCGACGGCGAGGTCGAGCTGACGGCGCGGGCCACCGGCGACACTCGGCGGGTCGGGATCAGTGACGCCGCCGCCGAGGTGGCAGCCCTACTGGCCGACAGCTGAGTCGGCTCTAATCGATCTTCCGGCGGCGCCGGGCCGAGAGTTCGACGCTGGGCGTGCCGACTCAGTCCGACAGTTGCAGTGAGAGGCGGCCGGCCGCCTCGATCACCGCCATGCCGAGGTCGTGGGTGTCGTCGGGATCAGGGAACCGGTACGCCGGCCCGTGGACGTGCAGGGCCGCCTCCACGCTGCCCCCGCTCTCGAACACCGGCGCAGCCACCGAGTTGAGCTCCTCAGCGAACTCCTCATACACCCAGGCGTAGCCGATGCTGCGAATCTGCTCGAGGCGGTCGCGGAGCTCGTCGGGGTCGGTCATGGTCCACGGCGTGCACTGCACCAGAGGCGCAGCCAGGTACCGGTTGATGAAGTCGGGGCGCTGATGGGCGAGGATCACCAGACCCGAGGGCACCGCGTGCAGCGGGGCGTGCTCGCCGGTCCAGTCCCGCACCTGGATGTTGGACGACGACTCGGTCTGGTCGAGGTAGTAGACCTGCCTGCCGTCGATGATCGCCAGCCCGGCCACCTCGTCGAGGCTCTCGGCCAGTTCCAGCAGGTGGGGTCGGGCCGCAGCCACCAGGTTGCGGCCCCGGGGCGCCGATCCGGCCAGGTCGATCAGGCCTGTGCCCAGCCGGTACTCGCCGCCGGCCTCGGTCTGCTCGACGGCCTGCTCATCCTCGAGGGAAGCCAGCAGGCGGGCCACCGTGCTCTTGGGCAGATCGACCCGCTCGGCCAGCTCGGTGACGCCCACCGGACCCAGCGCCAACGCCCGCAGCAGCGCGAACGACCGCTTGATCGACTGAACGGTCATGCCACCAGCCCAAGCATTGCCCTGGCGGGACTCGGGCCGTCGGACCGGGTGACCGGCAAAGCAGTCACGGCCGGTCCCGGCGGCGGCGGATCTCGGCCGAGATCGCCGGAATGACTTGGTGCAGATCGCCGATCACGGCCCAGTTCGCCTTCACCACCATGTTGGCCTCGGGGTCGATGTTGACGGCCAGGATGTGCTTGGAGCCCATGGCGCCCACCCAGTGCTGGATGGCGCCGGAGATGCCCGAGGCGATGTAGACCTCCGGCGCGATGCGGGTGCCGGTCTGGCCGACCTGATCGGAATGAGGCCGCCAGCCGTTGTTGGTGACGGCCCGGCTGCAGCCAACCCGGCCGCCCAGCAGGTCGGCCAGCTCCTCCAGCGGGGCGAAGCCCTCGGCGGAGCCGACGCCGCGTCCGCCGCCCACCACCACCGGCGCGGTGGGCAGGGTGACGCCCGCCTCCAGCACCACCCGGTCCTTGACCACGGTGCGGGCCAGTTCGGCGTCGAGGTCCACCGTCACGGCCTGGATCTCGGGGGGGCCGGCACCGGCGGGCTCGACCGATGCGGCGGCCACGGTGTGCAGGCCGCAGGTGAGCAGCGCGGCGCCGGCCGCAACGAGGGTGGCGTCCTCGAGCAGCGACCCTCCCCACTGGATGCGGGTCACAGTCCACTCACCGCTGTCGCCAGCGGGCGGGGTGATGTCGGTGCAGTTGGCGACGAACGGGCAGTCGAGGCGGGCCGCAGCCTGCGCGATCACTTCGTTGCCCCGCTCGCTGCCGCAGGCCAGCACCGCGGCGGGTTCGAGCGCGCCGACGAGCTGGGCGACCGACTCGCCCCACGCCTCGGGACCGAAGTCGCTCAGCACCTCGTGGGCCACGGTGTACACCCGCACGGCGCCGTGGTCGCCGGCCTCGGCCGCAGCCTGGTCGGGCCCGGCATCGCAGGTGCCGATCAGAGCAGCGTGCATCTCGACGCCCAGCTTGGCGGCCAGCGTTCGCCCGAAGGTGAGCGCCTCCCGGGCGGGCTCGCTGAGGGTGCCCCGGTCGTGCTCTAGCACCACCAGCAGCATCACAGCACTCCCAGTTCTTCGAGCACGTCGACGGCGGCGGGGGCGGCGTCGGGGCCGTCGCCGAGGATCACCGTCTGCGACACCGTCTCGGTCGGGCGGTGCAGCCGGACCAGGGCCTGCTCGCCGATATCGGCGTCGAGTTCGAGGGTGGTGATCTGCAGCTTCTTCGACGCCAGCCGTCCTCTCATGGTCGGGTAGCGGGGCAGGTTGATGCCCTCCTTCACCCCGAGCGCGGCGGGCAGGCTGAGCTCGTACACCTCGAAGCCGCCGTCGATCTCACGGCGGGCCCGCATCACCGCGCCGTCCACCTCGATGCCCTTGATGCCGTTGACGATGGGGCGGCCCAGCGCATGGCAGACCCGCACCCCCACCTGGAAGCCGCCGGAGTCAGCCGACTCGTTGCCGAACAGGATCAGGTCGAAGACGCCGCCGTCGGCCTCCAGCGACTCGATGGCCGCGGTCAGGGCCCGAGCGGTGCGCTGGGGATCCCAGGCCGCACCGTCGGTCTGTATCAGCACGCCGTGGTGGGCGCCCACCGACGCCGCGTAGCGCAGCTGCTCGGCGGCGTCGGCCGCACCGAGGGTGAGCACGGTGACCTCGCCACCGGTTCGCTCCGCGATCTGTACCGCCTCCTCCACGCCGCACTCCTCGTGCGGGCTGGTGGTGAAGCCCAGGTGGGCGGCATCGACGGCCAGGCCGTCGGCGGTGACGTTGATCTTGGCGCCGGGGGCCGGCACCCGCTTCACGCAGCAGAGGATCCGCATGACAGGCGTAAGCGTTCCCCGAGCGCTAGGACTTCATGCGGGTGTCGTCGGGGTCGAACACCGCGCCGGTGCCGGCCACCCGCACCGGGAACCGCTCGTTCATGTACATGACCTGAAGCTCGGTGCCGGCCGCAGAAAGCTCCGACGGCAAGTAGGCCATCAGCAGGTGCTTGCCCACCGAGGGACCCGGACCGGCAGTGGTGACCCTCGACACCCGCCCGTGCGAGTCGACGATGCGCTCGCCGCCTGCGGTGAGGATGGGCTCGTTGCCGCCCTGCATGTAGCGCTTGCGACCCCGGCTGTCGTGCAGGTCCTCCACGGTGAGCACGCACATCTGCACCTCGGGGTCGCCCGCCTGCCGGGCAGCCAGGTAGGCCTCCTTGC
Organism: Acidimicrobiia bacterium; assembly: GCA_022821685.1. Lineage (GTDB taxonomy): Bacteria > Actinomycetota > Acidimicrobiia > Acidimicrobiales > Aldehydirespiratoraceae > Aldehydirespirator. Next base: position 4,246 of record JAJEDD010000009.1, on the reverse strand, counting down.
CGATGAAGTCGGCCGCCTTCACCCGGGGCCGGGCCAGGCCCGCCTCCAGCGGGTTGTACTCGCTCTCCAGCTCGGCGCCCATGAGGCGATAGCCCTTCTCCAGGCGGCCGGATGTGCCGTACACGCCGCCGCCGGTGGGTCGCAGGCCGTAGTCGGCTCCGACCCGCATCAGAGTGTCCCACACCGCGGGGCCGTCGTCCCAGCGCAGGTAGATCTCCCAGCCGGCGTCGCCCACGTAGGAGATCCGGAACAGGGTGGCCTCCACCCGCCGCCCGGCGCCGCAGTCGAGCGCAACTTCCACCAACGATCCGTAGGGCGATCCGGCCTGGCTCAAGTCGGCGTCGCAGAGCGCGCCCAGCACCGCCGCGGCGTTGGGCCCCCACAGGCCGAGGGTGGTGATCTCGTCGGTGATGTTGGCGAAGCTCACCGACCCGTCGGCGGGCATGTGGCGGCGGGTCCAGAACTCGTCGCGGCCGCCGTCGAACACGCCGGTCACGATCCGCACCCGCTCGGGACCCATGCGCATCATGGTCAGGTCGGAGTGGAATCCGCCGTCGGGGGTGAGCCACGGCGTGTAGATGGACCGGCCCACAGCCACGTCGATCTTGTTGACCGCCAGGCGGTCGGCGTAGGCCACCGCACCCGGCCCGGTCAGCTCGAAGATCTGGAAGGCGCTCAGATCCACCAGTCCGCAGTTGTCGCGCAGGTTGAGATGCTCGGCGTTGGTGATCGGGCTCCACCAGCGGTTGTCCCACTCGACCTCCCGCTCGCCGAGGCCGTAGCGCTCCACGAGGTCGGCGTTGGACTCGAACCACTGGGGCCGCTCCCAGGTGCGGGCCTGGAAGAAGAAGGCGCCCAGGTCCTGTTGGCGCGAGAAGTAGGGCCCCACCCGCAGGTTGCGGCGGCTCTCCCACTGCTCGGCCGGGTGCACGATGCCGTAGGTCTTGTTGAAGTGCTCGGCGGAGCGGGCCCAGATGTGCTCGTCGGGGCGCTCCTCGGGGTAGAAGCGGGCGATGTCGGCGCCGTGGGCATCGATCACTCTCGGGTAGCCGAAGGTCATCCACTCGGCCACCACCTGGGCCATGCCCGGCCCCTCCTTGACCCACACCGCGGCGGCCGACCACAGGTTGCGGACCTCGGGGACCTCGCCCAGGCACGGCATGGCGTCGGGAGTGAGCGACAGCAGGCCGTTGATGGCGTACTTGATCTCGGCGTCGCCCAGCATGTCCATCAGCTCGATGGCCTGCTCCATCTGCGGGTCGAAGTCGTCGGGGGTGAACGGCATCTCCGTGGGCGACAGCGCGGCCTCCTCATTGGAGGGGATGTCGTCGGGGTGGTGGAAGATGGGGCGGTGGGCGTAAGAGCCAACCTCCATCGAGCCGGCGGTCTGGCGCTCGTAGCAGAACGTGTCCATGTCGCGCACGATGGGGTAGCCGATCTCGTTGCCGGTCTCGGCCAGGATGTCCATGGGGCCGACGTCGGCCATCTGATGCACGGCCGGCACCAGCGGTATGTGGGCGCCGGCCATGTTGGCCAGCCGGTTGGACCACACGCCGCAGGCGATCACCACGTACTCGGTCTCGATGGTGCCGGCGTCGGTGACCACCGAGGTGACGGTGTGGTCGCCTGGGTTGGGACCGGGCTCGGTTCCGATGTCGAGCACCTCGGTGTTGGCCAGCACCCGGCAGCCGGCATCGACAGCCAGGCGGCGCATGACCGTGCCGGTCTCCAGCGAGTCCACCACCGACACCGTCGGGCAGTAGAAGCCCCCGAGGATCACCTCGGTGTTGACGAACGGCACCAGCTCGACCACCTCTTCGGGGGTGAGCAGCTGGGCCTCGACCCCCCAGGCCGCGGCCGAGGTCATGCGCCGCTGCAGCTCGTCCATCCGCTCGGGGGTGCGGGCCACCTCGATGCCGCCGGAGTCGACCGACAGGCCGAGATCGCGGTACTGGTTGGCGCTCTGCACGCCGAGCAGGCACATCTCCTTGTTGTGGTCCACCGGGAAGATGAAGTTCGATGCGTGGCCGGTGGACCCGCCCGGGTTGGGCAGCGGCCCCTTGTCGATGAGCACCAGGTCGCTCCAGCCGAGCTTGGTCAAGTGGCCTACGAGACAGTTGCCGACGATGCCGGCCCCTATCACCACGCACTTGGCGCTGGCGGGGAACTCGCTCACAACCAATCCTCCTGCTGCCGTGCCGACCGCGTCAGGTGCTCATAGGCTGCGGCGTCTGCTTCGGGCAGGCGCCACATCTGTTCTGTAATGCGGAATCGTTCCGCAATACGGAACGACAAGCTACCCTCGGGCTCGGCGCCGCGCCAACCACCCGGCACCGCGCCCGACCGCTGCGAAAGGAAGGGCAACGATGCCGTTTCCGTCCGATCTGGAGATCGCCTCCCAGGCCAGCCTGAAGCCTCTCGGAGAGATCGCCGCCGACGCCGGGATACCGGCCGAGATGCTCGAGCCCTACGGCGCGGGCGCGGCCAAAGTGAGCCTCGACGCGGTCGAGGCCATGGCCGACGCCGGCCGGCGGAGGGCCCGCTACGTGGTGGTGTCGGCCATCACCCCCACCCCCCTCGGCGAGGGCAAGACCACCACCACCGTCGGACTGGGCCAGGCCTTCCAGCACATCGGCCGCAGCGCCACCATCGCCATCCGCCAGCCGTCGATGGGTCCCACCTTCGGGATCAAGGGCGGCGCGGCCGGCGGCGGCTACAGCCAAATCGTGCCGATGGAGCACTTCAACCTGCACCTGACGGGCGATATTCACGCCATCAGCGCCGCGCATAACTTGATCGCCGCCATGCTCGACGCGCATATCTACCACGGCAACCAGCGCGATATTGATATTCATAACATCGCTTGGCGGCGCGTGGTCGACTTGAACGACCGCGCCCTGCGCAATATCGTCATCGGGCTGGGCAAACGCTTCGACGGCGTGCCGCGGCAAAGCGGCTACGACATCGCCGTCGCCTCCGAGATTATGGCCATCCTGGCGCTGACCACATCGCTGCAAGACATGCGCGCGCGCATCGGACGGATGGTCATCGCCTATGACAAGCGCAAAAACCCGGTCACCGCGCAAGACATCCAGGCTGCGGGCGCCGCCACCGTCTTGATGAAAGAAGCCATCAAACCAAATTTGATGCAGACGCTGGAAAATACGCCGGCGCTGGTGCACGCCGGTCCTTTCGCCAACATCGCCCATGGCAATTCTTCCATCATCGCCGATATGATCGCCATGAAAACCGGCGACTATGTCATCACCGAATCAGGCTTTGGCGCGGATATTGGCGCCGAAAAGTTTTTCAATATCAAATCGCGCGTCTCGGGCTTGCAGCCCAACGCAGTCGTGCTGGTCGCAACCATCCGCGCCTTGAAAGCCCATACCGGCAAATATGTCATCATTCCCGGCAAGCCGATCGACCCGGCGCTGAAAGAAGAAAATGTCGCCGATGTGCAAATTGGCGCAGCCAATATGATACGGCATTTAGAGAATCTCAAGAAATTCGGCGTCAATCCCGTGGTCGCCGTCAACGTCTTCGCCGACGATACCGACAAGGAAATCGCGGCGGTGCGGGAGATTGCGCTGGCGGCTGGCGCGACCGGCGTCTCGGTCGCCCGGCATTGGGCGGGTGGCGGCGCTGGCGCGGCTGAGCTGGCGGAGATGATTGTCAGCGCCTGCGACCTGCCTAACGACTTCCGCCTGCTCTACCCGGACGACATGGCGATACAAGAGAAAATCGAGACCATCGCGCGCGAGATTTACCGCGCGGATGGCGTCGATTATGCGCCCGGCGTCCAGCGCAAAATCAGGCAATTCGAAGCGCAAGGCTTGCGCCGCCTGCCCATCTGCATGGCAAAAACGCATCTCAGCCTGTCCGACAAGCCCCAGCTCAAAGGCGCGCCCGACGGCTTCCGCATCACCGTCACCGATGTGCGCGCCTCGGCCGGCGCTGGCTTCATCTATCCGCTCTGTGGCGACGTGCGCACCATGCCGGGCTTGGGCAGGGCGCCCGCCGCCATGAATGTCGATATTGACGAAGACGGCAAGGTCGTCGGCTTGTTCTAGCCCCAGCCTGGCGAGGTCTGGCGCTTCAAACTTAGCAGTTTTAGCTGGCAAATGATATTTTCTTTGTGCTCTTTCTGTCTTTGTGCTTAAGGTTTTTTCCGCGATTGGCTATAATGCCGCAAAACTAAGGAGGCGACTTTGAATACCGCCAGGCTAAACGAACCGCCGCTAAG
>JAJEDD010000006.1 GCA_022821685.1 Acidimicrobiia bacterium | reverse complement strand
ACACACACCCCAAGCGCCACCAACCAGCCACAACCCCAGCCGCCGGCCCGACACGCCCCAACAGCACCCACCGCACCCCAACCAGCCAAACACCAGCCACAACACCCCAACCAGCCCACCCCCACCAGCCCACCGGTGGATCCAGGCTAAGTGAAACAGCAGCGGCGACGCCCTCTCGGGCGGCGGCAGAGACATTGACGTTGATTCGCCGCGCCTGCTCGGCCAGCGCCTCATCCAATGTGAAGGTCGTTCAAGTCGTTCCCATCCGCCAACGCTATCAGAGCTGCTAGCACCAAGACTCGTTGCAGTGGAGGGCGGCAGGTCCCACAATCAGCATTGACGTAGTAGCGCACGATGACCTTTCTTCACGCGGCGAGAAGGCGCGAATCGTGGGGTTGACGGAACTCCCTGTCTTTCCGTACTATAGGCTCCGTACAAATTTATCCGTACAGGGAGGGCCTATGGCTCGGCTGGACGTGCGGCTGGACCTCGAACACCGGCGGCGGCTCGAAGAACTGGCTCAAGAGAGCGACGAGGCCATATCCGATGTGGTGCGCAGGCTCATCGACGGGGCCTACGAGGACATCCAGCGAACACGCCGCGAGGCAGCAGTTGAACGGCTGATCGCGTTGAACGTCGAAGTGCCGCCCGACCCGGAGACCCTGTCCCGCGAGTTGGAGGCGGCCCATGAGCCCGGCGGTCTTCATTGATGCCAACGCTCCCATCTACGCAGCCGGCGGCGAGCACCGCTACAAGGATCCGTGCACTCGGATTCTCCGTGAGGTGGCTCAAGATCCGCAGCGGTTTGTGACCGACTCTGAGGTTCTCCAAGAGTTGCTGCACCGCTACCTGGCCCTGGGGCGCTGGAAACTGGGCAAGACGGTGGTGCTGGCGTTCGCGGAGCTGATGCGAGGCCGGATCGAACCCATCCTCGCCGACGACGTTGTTGCCGCGGCACACCTGGCCGACTCCTATCCCGTGGTCAGCGCCCGGGACCTGGTCCACACCGCGGTTATGCAGCGGCTGGGAACCACGCAAATCATCACCGCGGACACCGACTTCGACTGCTTGGACGGAATCACCCGACTGGATCCGGTCCGCATCGCATAGTTGGGTCGAGCGGCCCCGGTAGTGCGCAGGGCCGAGGGTCAGTCTTCGCCTATGTCTTCGTTCCATAGGTCGGGCTCTGCCGCGATGAACTCCTCCATCATGGTTGCGCAGGTGTCGTCATCGAGCACGGTGACCCTCACCCCCCGCTCGGCCAACAGGGCCTCCTCGCCCATGAACGTGCGGTTCTCGCCCACCACCACCTCGCCGATGCCGTAGAGCAGGATCGCCCCGGTGCACATGACACAGGGCGACAGGGTGGTGTACATCACCGAGTCGCGATAGACGCGGGCCGGGAGCCTGCCCGCGTTCTCGAGGGCGTCGGTCTCGCCGTGGCGGATGGCCGAGCCCATCTGTACCCGCCGGTTGTGGCCCCGGCCGATGATCTCGCCTTCGTGCACCAGCACGGCCCCAATTGGGATGCCGCCGGCAACCCGACCCTTCTTTGCTTCGGCTACCGCCGCCTGCATGAACTGATCCATGGCCCCATTGAACCCGAGCGGACCGCAGTTGCGCCAGATCGAATCGAACCTTGAACCGGACGCGGCCGGGCACGTAGCTTGCGGACATCGACGACCGTCTCGAAGCCCTCATCCACGACTGGCAGGACCGCACCGGCGACGCTGAGCGGAAGAGTCGCCTGCAGGACCAGCTCGCCGCGCTCGCCAACCTGCGTCTCGACCCCGACGAGGCCTTCCTGATTGCGGCCAAGCGGGTCGGCGGCCTCGACGACGCGCTGGCTGTGATCGCCCGCTACACCGAGCAGGCCGACACCGCGCCTGAACCGGACGCTCCAGATCGGGCAGGCGCCGCGACGCAACCGGAGCCCGCCCCTCAGACAGGCACCGCGACCGAGCCCGCGCCGCAGTCCGATACCGCGGCGCCGCCGTCGGAGGGATATTGGTCGCGGCTGGGGTTGGTTTCGGGACTCGCCAGCCCCGAAGCCCGCCGGGAGTTTGTGGTCGTGGGGGCGCTGGCCTGCGCCGCGGCCGCCGCGGTCAGGGTGCCGGAGATCTTTGGACAGCGGCTCGCCGATGACGGCGAGTTCTACGCTCGCAACGTCGGTCTGCTGGTGCTGCCCTTCCTGGCCGGCTACTTCGCCTGGAAGCGTCGACTCGGCGCCCCCACCCTCGCCGTGCTGGCCGTCGCGTTCGCCGTGCCTGCCGTCGTCATCAACTTCTACCCGTTCGACGGGGGACGCGACCCGGCCCACACCGAGATACTGGCCGTGCTGCATCTGCCCCTGTTGCTGTGGCTGGTCGTGGGGCTGGCCCACGCCTGCGGCGACTGGCGATCCCACACCAAGCGCATGGACTTCGTGCGCTTCACCGGCGAGTGGGTCATCTACTACGGGCTGATCGCACTGGGCGGCGGAGTGTTCGCCGGGTCGGCGGCGGGGATCTTCTACGCCATCGACATCGACGCCGGCGAGTTCATCGGACTGTGGCTGGTGCCCTGCGGAGCGGCCGGGGCGGTGGTGGTGGCCGCATGGCTGGCCGAGTCGCGCCAGGGCGTCCTCGAGAGGATCGCCCCGGTGCTGACGTGGCTGTTCACCCCGCTGTTCGCCGCGCTGCTGGCCACGTTCCTCGCGGCCATGGTTGTCACCGGCCGAGGCATCGACGTCGACCGCGACGTGTTGATCACCTTCGACATAATGCTGGCGGTAGTACTGGCGCTGGTCATCTACGCGGTGGCCGCCCGAGACCGGGACGCTCCCCGCGGCCCCTTCGACCTGCTCCAGATTCTGCTGGTGTTGACCGCCCTGCTGGTCGACCTGCTGGTGCTGGGCGCCATCGTGGGGCGCCTCTCGGACTTCGGCGCCAGCCCCAACCGGATCGCGGCCCTGGGCGAGAACCTGGTGCTGCTGGTCAACCTGGCCGGCACCGCCTGGCTCTACCTCGAGTTCTGGCGGGGCCGCCGCCCGTTCTCGGCGCTGGAGCGCTGGCAGACCGCCTACGCCCCCGTGTACGCCATCTGGCTGGCCACGGTGGTGATCGCCTTCCCGCCCGCGTTCGGCTTCGCCTGAGCGCGAGCGCTAGGAGGGCGCGCGGATAGGTGAGAACCGGTCGCGTCACAGCGGGGTCATTCCCGCTCTTGTTCGCTGCGCTCACGGGCCGCTCGGGCCACGGCCTCGCCCGTATGAACCGGACTCGCCGCCTATTCGCTCGGCCTCCAAGAGCGAGCGCAAATGGGTTAGATTCTGTTGCGTCGCAAGGGTGTCTTTCCCGCTCTTGTTCGCTGCGACCTGAGGGCCGCTCGGGCCACGGCCTCGCCCGTATGAACCGGACTCGCTCGCCTATTCGCTCGGCCTCTAAGAGTGGGAGGCGGATAGGGCCTGGTCGACCAGCTCCAGGGGGTGGCGCACGTCTAGGCCGGTGGCGGCGAGGTGCAGCGAGCAGCCGGGGTTGGCGCTGGCCACCACCGACGCCCCCGAGCGGGCCACCGCCGCGGTCTTGCGCTCGCGGATTGCCCGGGAGAGCTCGGGCTCCATCACCGAATAGGCGCCGCCCGCCCCGCAGCACAGGCCGTCGTCGTCGAGGGCCACGACGGAGGCCACGAACGGCCGCAGCACCTCCGGCACCGCCTGATGGGCCCGCTGCACATGGCGCAGATGGCAGGGATCCTGCACGGCCACCGTCAAGTCCAGCGGAGCGGCCGGCCGCTGCGCCACCAGCTTGTCGAGGCGCTGGGCCAGCCACTCGTGCACGTCGTACACCCGAGCCGAGAAGGCCCGAGCCTCGTCGGTGCCCAGCAGGTGGCCGTAGTCCTTGAGCGAGGCGCCGCAACCGGCCGCGTCCACCAGGATGGGGCGGTCGTCGCCCGACAGACCGGCCATCACCTCGCGGGCCATGTCCTTGGTCTCGGACTCCAGCCCGGCGTGGATGTGCAGAGCCCCGCAGCACGGCGCGATGGCACCGGTGGGCGCCACCCCGACTCCGGCCGCCTCCAGCACTCGCTGCACGGCCAGGTGAACGTCGCGCTGCCAGGCGTCCATCACGCAGCCGGTGAACAACCACACGTCATCGCCGGAGGCTCGCAGCCGCGGGCGCCGCAGCGGCATCCTCGCCGGCAGCCCCAGACGACGGGTCGGCAGCAGCCGCAGCCGTATGGCCAGCGCCATCAGAGTCGAGCCGGCGAACAGCAGGCGGCGGTGCCGCAGCACCCGCATGGCCAGGCGCTGCCAGCGGGGCGTGATCCGGCCCGCTTCGGCCAGGGCGGCCCGGGTGCCCTCCATCAGATGCCCGAACGGCACCGCGCTCGGGCAGGCCGTCTCGCAGGCCCGGCACTGCACACACGTCTCCATCGAGCGGATCAGGTCGTCGGTCACCGGCGCGCCCTCGTTCTGCACCGCCCGCATCAGCGCGATCCGGCCCCGGGGCGACTCAGTGTCGCGGCCGGTGATGGTGAACGTGGGGCAGTGCGGCAGGCACAGCCCGCAGGAGACGCAGGCGATCAGCTCGTCGTCCTTCAGCCCGAGATCCATCGGGGCCTCCTGCCATCGGAGTCGGCGGCACATCCGGCCGTGTCACACACTGCGGTCCGACTGCGCCGAAGTTGCCGCGAGACGAGCGTCACGGCTTCTGAAGGGGGTCGCGGCCGGGGTTCAGGCGGCCGGCGGGGTCGAAGCGCGCCTTGAAGCGGCGGTTCAACTCGGCCGCGCCCGGCTCGACCGTGCGGGGCGGCTGAGGCTCGGCAGCATGCACGATCCCGACGCCGATCTCGGCCACGAACCGGCCCGCCGCGCCGTTGCGGGCCGCGAAGGCCGCAGCCTCCGCAGGGGTGCACGACCACCGGTGCGGAGGCAGCTCGGGCGGGCCGTCCACCTCCTCGCAGGGGCCCAGCCGGCTGAGATCCTCTTCCACATCGACTTCGTAGCCGCTCAGCAGGGCCCACACGTCGGCACCGTCCCACAGCACCGACGCGGCGGTGTGACACGACCGGGCCGTGCCCGCATCGGCGCCGGCCAGGCGCACCCAGCGCTCGGTCTCGCCCACCGGGACGGTGCGCAGCAGCACCTCGCCCACCAGCCCGAGCGTGCCCAGCGACCCCACCAGCAGCCGGCACACATCGAAGCCGCTCACGTTCTTGACGGTGGCCGCGCCCGCGGTGGCGAGTTGGCCGTCGGCGCACACGTATCGGGCCTGCAGCAGCGCCTCGCGCACCGGCCCCAGCCCCAGGCGGGCGATGCTCGACTCGCCTGCCATCAGCGCCCCGCCCACCGTGCCGCCGTCGCGCTCGGGCAGGGCGGTGCGCTGACCACCGGCGGCCAGTTCCCGGTGCAGCTCGGCTACCGGGGTGCCGGCCCGCACCCGCACCGTCATCTCGGCCGGCTCGAAGGCCACCACGCCAGCCGGGGCCTGCACCTGCCGCGTGCCCGGCGCGGCCTCGCCGCCCAGGCGCCAGCGGGTTCCGCCGCCCCGCACGCATACCGGGCCGTCGGGGCCGACCTCGGCCGCGAAAGCGATGAGAGCCTCGTCGAAGTCCGCCGTCACCGCTCGGCCTCGATCAAGTCAGCCCCAGACGCCAGCCGCGTCGGAGGCCCGCAGCGAGCCGATGTCGGAGCAGCTGTGGGCGCTGGGCAGCACCTTGCCGGGGTTCATCCGGCAGTACGGATCGAACGACGCCCGCAGCCGGCTCTGCTGGTCGAGGTCCACCGCGCTGAACATGCGGTGCATGTGGTCGCGCTTCTCCACCCCCACCCCGTGCTCGCCGGTGAGCGCCCCGCCCATGTCCAGCGACATCTCGATGATCTCGCGGCCCGCGGCGTGCACCCGCTCATCGGCACCCGGCTCCCGCGAGTCGTAGGCCAAGATGGGATGGAGGTTGCCGTCGCCGGCGTGGAACACGTTGAGCACGATCAGGTCGTGGCGGTCGACGATCTCGTAGATGCTCTCGAGCACCTCCACCAGCCGGGTGCGGGGCACCACCGTGTCGTGCAGGTAGTAGTCGGGCATCACGTTGGCCACCGCCCCGAAGGCGCTCTTGCGCCCCTTCCACAGCCGGGCCCGCTCGTCGTCGTCGGCGGCGGTGCGCACGCTCATGGCCTGGTTGCGCTCGGCGATCTCGGCCACCCTCGCCGCCGCGATCTCCACCCCTCCGGAGGCGCCGTCCACCTCCACCAGCAGCACCGCGGCCGCGTCTCGGGGATAGCCGGCCTGGGCGAAGTCCTCGACCGCGATCACGCAGCGCTGGTCCAGCATCTCGATGGCGGCGGGCACGATCCCGGCCGCGATGATGGCGCTGACGGTGGCCGCCGCGTCCGACACGTCGGAGAAGCACAGCAGCATGGTGCGCACCGCGGGCGGGTTGCGGGTGAGGCGCACCGCGACCTTGGTGGCGATGCCGCACATCCCCTCGGAGCCGACGAACGCTCCCCGCAGGTCGTAGCCGGCCGGCTCGGCGCTCAGGTCGCCCAGCGTGACCACCGACGCGTCGGACAGCACCACCTCGATCGCCACCACATGGGCGCTGGTCACGCCGTAGGCCAGGCAGTGCGGGCCGCCGGAGTTGTTGGCCACGTTGCCGCCGATGGTGCAGGCCGCCTGGCTGGACGGGTCGGGCGCGTAGTGGACTCCGTGGGGGGCCAGCGCCCGAGTGAGGTCAAGGTTGACGACGCCGGGCTGCACCCAGGCCACGCCGTTGTCGAAGTCGATCTCGACGAGTTCATCCATGCGGGTCATCGACAGCACCACCGGACGGCCCAGCGGAGCCGCGCCGCCGGCGAGGCCGGTGCCCGCCCCCCTGGGCGACACGGCCCGCCCGTGGCGGTTGGCGACCCTCACGCAGGCGGCCACATCGTCGGTGGAGCCGGGATAGCAGACCGGGCCGGCGTTGCCCTCCCGATAGATGGAGGCGTCGCGGGAGGCCAGATAGCGGGCCGCGGCATCGGCCCGCACCCGGTCGGCCCCGATGGCTTCGACCAGGTCGGCGACGAGGGCGGCGTCGGCTGGGTCGTTGGAGGGGACCGAGCCTGAGCGGTCGCCGCGGCGGCGCGATCCCAGCACCCGGCGGGTGGCGGCAGCGAGCGTCCCAGCCACGGCTCAGACCCTAACGCGGCGCGATGGGGGCTCGGCACTTCGAGCCGCTGCCGGACTTCCGCTGGCGGCGGCGTGCCCAGGTGCGCAAGCACGACCCGCGTAACCGCCTGTAGGGCCGCGAAATGGGCGAGATTCGCTCACGTCTCACTCGGCCTCTAGCGTTGTCGATTGTGATCGCAGGCCAATCCCATCGTTCCTCGCCGTTCGTGCCGGTGCCGCTCACGCCGGTCTCGTTCCTCGACCGGGCTCGGCTGGTGCACGGCGACCGGCCCGCGGTGGTGGACGGGCCGCTGCAGCGAAGCTACGAGGACTTCGCCGACCGCTGCGAGCGGCTGGCCGGCGCCACCGTCAACCTGGGCCTAGCCCCCGGCGACTCGGTGTCGGTGCTGGCCCCCAACGTGTCGATGGCCTTGGAGGCGGCGTTCGGATTCCCTATGGCCGGGGTGGTGTTCAACGCCCTCAACTCCCGGCTGTCAGCCGCGGAGCTGGCCTGGATCACCGAGCACGCCGAGTCCAAGGTGCTGTTCGCCGACCACGCCCTAGCCGATGTGGCCCAGTCCATCGCTCAGCAGGTGCCGGGACTGCGGCTGGTGGTGTCGAGCGACGCTGCCGTCTCCGGCGCGGCCGACTGCGAATACGAGGCGCTGCTGGCCTCAGCCGAGCCCCACCGGGCCGACATCACCGACGAGCACGCCGTGCTGAGCCTCAACTACACATCGGGCACGACCGGCCACCCCAAAGGCGTGATGTACTCGCACCGGGGCGCCAACCTCAACGCGCTGGCCATGGTCGCCCAGTGCGGCCTCGACAGCGACGCGGTGTTCCTGTGGACGCTGCCCATCTTCCACTGCAACGGCTGGTGCTTCCCGTGGGCGGTCACCGCGGTGGGCGGAGCGCACCTGATGCTGCGGACCCCCGATCCGGGCACGGTGTGGCGCCACATCCGCGACGACGGAGTGACCCACTTCAACGCCGCCCCCACCGTGCTGATCGGCCTGGTCAACCATCCCCACGCCGCCCCGGCGCCCCGCACCGTGAAGGTGTGCACCGGGGGGGCGCCGCCGTCGCCCACCCTGCTGGCCCAGATGGCCGAGCTCAACATCGCCGTGACCCACCTATACGGCCTCACCGAGACCTACGGCCCGTCGCTGATCTGCGACTGGCGCAGCGAGTGGGACGGCCTGCCCGCCGCCGAGCAGGCCCAGATCAAGGCCCGCCAGGGGGTGGGCACGCTGGTGACCTCATCGGTGAGGGTGGTCGACGCGGACGGCGCGGACGTGCCCGCCGACGGCGCCACGCCGGGCGAGATCGCCATCCGGGGCAACAACGTGATGCTCGGCTACTACAAGGATCCCGGCGCCACCGCGGCTGCGTCGGTGGACGGCCCCGGCGGCACCTGGTTCCGCACCGGGGATGTGGCCGTGATGCACGACCACGGCTATGTGGAGGTGCGCGACCGGGCCAAGGACGTGATCATCTCCGGCGGCGAGAACATCGCCTCCATCGAGGTGGAGCAGGCCCTGGCCTCGCATCCCGACGTGGTGGAGTGCGCGGTGGTGGCCGCCCCCGACGACACCTGGGGCGAGGTGCCCGCCGCCTTCGTGGTGCTGCGGACCGGCTCGGCGGTGACCGAGGCCGACCTCGTCGAGCACGTCAAGTCCCGTATCGCCCGCTTCAAGGCCCCGAAGTCGGTGACTTTCGGCGAGCTGCCCAAGACGGCCACCGGCAAGATCCAGAAGTTCGCCCTGCGAGACCAGCTCTGGGCCGACCGCGACCGCCGCATCAACTAGCCGCTACTTCAACTTGCCCCGCATGGGGCTGCGGCTCTGGGGCCGGTAGTGATCGAGAACACACTCGATATGTTGACCCCAGACGAGTATCGCGACCCAGTCGTCCGGGCGCCAGATATCCGCTCACGCAGGAGGAGCACCATGGCGCCGTTCGTGATGACCGCGGAGTTCGCGCTATTCGGACTGGCGATGTTCAACTTGGGGCTGATCGTCCCGATGGCCAGGAACAGCTGGTATCGCCGGCGCATGAAGCGCAAGAGCGGCGGCCGCACTGTCACCAAAGAGGACATCCGCCATGAGCTGTGCCGCGACCCGGTGGCCGTCGACATGTTCATGAGCGACGACACGCCCACCGATGTGCAGCGGTACCTGTACCTGGAGGCCGAGCGCAGGGCGATCATGCGCAAGCGCAAGCAACTCGCCGACAACGAGAACGACTTCTTCGCCCCGCCCCGGCGCCCCGGCCCAGACCCGGGCTTCAGCGGCAGCCGCAGCTAGCGGCCGAGCTTCGCTCAGCGGGTGCGCGGGGGCCTCGTCTATTGGCTCGGCCCTAGGCTCGGGCAGGCATGTCTGCTGTCATCACCGGGACCGGAGTGGCCGTCCCGCCCAATGTGGTCACCAACGACGATCTGGCCCGGATCATGGACACCTCCGACGAGTGGATCCGCTCCCGCACCGGGGTCGTGTCGCGCCGGTTCGTCGATCCCGGCACCGCCACCTCGGATCTGGCCGCCGAGGCAGCCCTCGCCGCTCTGTCCGATGCCGGCCTGCACGGCGGCGACGTGGACGCGGTGGTGTGCGCCACCATGACCCCCGACCACCAGAATCCGGGCATCGCCGGAGCGGTGCAGCACAAAGCCGGCCTCGGCACCGCCGCCGTCTTCGACCTGCGCCAACAGTGCGCCGGCTTCCTGTTCGGGCTGGATCTGGCCGACATGCTGATCTCCACCGGCCGGGCCGCAACCGTGGTGGTGGTGGGCGCCGAGGTCCACGCCGGCTACCTGCCCTGGGGCGACGCCTGGGAGATCGTTCTGGGCCGCAGCGACCGAGCCCCGACCGCCGAGGAGCGGGTGCGGGCCACTCGTCACCGGGCCTGGAGCGTGCTCTTCGGCGACGGCGCGGCCGCCGCGGTGCTGCAAGCAAGGGCGGGCCGCCACGGGATTCTGGGCTCGGTGCTGAGAACCGACGGTGCTCACGCCGACCTGATCGAGGTGCCGGGACTCGGATCGCGGCATCGTCCCTACGCCGATGCGGCCCAGATCGCGGCCGGGCTGCATCATCCGACCATGAACGGCGCCGGGCTGTACCGCATGGCGGTGGAGACCATGCCGGCCGCGGTGCGCGAGGCGCTGGCAGCGGCCGGCTGTGGGCTCGACGAACTCGACCTGGTGGTGGCCCATCAGGCCAATGACCGCATTCTGGAGGGCGCCCGGCGCCGGCTCGGGGTGGACGCGGCGGCGATGCCGTCCAACATCGCCCACTGGGGCAACACCACCGCAGCCACGCTGCCGATCCTGTACCACGAACTGCGCCGGCAGGGCCGGGTCGGCCCAGGGTCGCTGGTGGCGTTCACCAGCTTCGGCGCGGGCGCCCACTGGGGCGCAGTCCTCTACCGCGAGCCCGGCACCGACGAGGCCGCGTGAACGCCCTGGGCCTCACCGCGCCGCCGTCGCTCACCCGCGTCCACGCCTGGCGCTGGGCGGCCGCATGAACGCACAAGAGCGAGCGCAAATAGGTGAGAGTCTGTTGCGTCGCAAGGGTGTCTTTCCCGCTCTTGTTCGCTGCGCTCACGGGCCGCTCGGGCCACGGCCTCGCCCGTATGGGCCGGATTCGCTCACCTATTCGCTCGGCCTCTTAGCCTGAATCCACCGGTGGGCTGGTGGGGGTGGGCTGGTTGGGGTGTTGTGGCTGGTGTTTGGCTGGTTG
This sequence comes from Acidimicrobiia bacterium, assembly GCA_022821685.1. Taxonomy (GTDB): domain Bacteria; phylum Actinomycetota; class Acidimicrobiia; order Acidimicrobiales; family Aldehydirespiratoraceae; genus Aldehydirespirator. The sequence goes on along the minus strand of JAJEDD010000006.1, from coordinate 565 downwards.
GGGTGCGGTGGGTGCTGTTGGGGCGTGTCGGGCCGGCGGCTGATAATTGATGATTAAGTGTTTGGAGAGCTTAGCCAGTCCCATAGGAGGGGTTTAATGTAGGTCAGGTAAGCATTGCTCTTCCATCTTCCCCTCAATTGGATAAGGGGGGTCCAGGATATTGGCTTGTCTTGCTGTGGTGGCTGCACCAATGCGGAAACTGTGGGTATTATATTTCTGGGTGTCAATACGTAGTTCGGTCAGTAAGCCATTCAGCAAGGTACAGAGGCGTTAGTGTGTGAGATATTTTCCGTCTTCCAGAATGAAGAGGAGTCCCTTGTATTGACCACCCAAAGCAAGGTAAGGGAGAAGTGCTTTAACTGGGCAGATAGTTCCACTTGTAGCCCTGAGGTAGAGGTCAACGCCCACACGAAAGGGGTCAGTTTTGTATTGCTTTAGAGTGACCTTCAGAAGTTTTGGGTTGTCTCTGCTGTCTATGGGAATATCATCAATAGATAGGTGGCAGTCCTTGTCGTATTGGGTATCTGAAGGAGTGGTAAATTTGCTCACCCTGAAAAAGGCTAGG
>JAJEDD010000021.1 GCA_022821685.1 Acidimicrobiia bacterium | reverse complement strand
CGGAACCGACACCCGCAACTGGGACAAAGCCACCATCACCTGAACCGGCCAACCCCCGCCGCGACCGCCGATGTAGTGGAAACACCCCACCGGCGCGCCCCCTCTGACCTGACAAAACGCGAAACACCCGACAAATTCCGGCCTGAGCCGGCACCGGAACCTGAGCCCGAGCCCGAGCCGGAACCAGCGCCTGAGCCTGAGCCCGGGCCCGAACCGCCCAAGACCCAAGGTCCCGGCGGCGAGCAGGCTGTTGCCTCCAGCGAGATTGCCCTGAGCGACGACGAGATCGCCGAGGTGCAGGCGGGCGGCCACACCGCGGCTCTGCTGTGGCACACCGCCGGAGCCTTCACCGACGCGGTCAGCCAGGGCGCCCGCGACGCCTTCGCCGAGCTGGGGATCGAGGTCGTGGCCGAGACCAACGCCCAGTTCGACGCGGCCCAACAGGCCAACGACGTGGAGACGGTCATGGCGCAGAGCCCCGACATCATCATCAGCCTCGCCATCGGCCCCGATGCCGGCGCCGAGGCGTTCCGCCCGGCCGTCGACGCGGGCGTGCAGCTGGTGTTCCTGTCCAACGTGCCCCAGGGCTACGTCCACGGCCAGGACTACGTGGGAATAGTCACCGACGACCTGGCCGCAATGGGCATCACCGCCGCCGACCTGCTGGCGGACGCTCTCGGAGGCGAGGGCGAAGTCGGCTATATCTTCCACGATGCCGCCTACTACGTGACCAACCAGCGAGACCAGGCCTTCAAGACTTGGATCGAGATCAACTATCCCGGCATCACTATCGTCGCCGAGCAGGGTCTGGCCGATCCGGCCGCGGCCGAGGAGATCGCCACGGCCATGCTGACCCGCAACCCCGACCTCGACGGCATCTACGCCCCGTGGTCGGCCGGTCCCGCCGACGGGGTGTTGGCCGCCCTGCGAGCTGCGGGCGCCTCCGATGTGGCCCTAGTGTCCATGGACCTCGACACCAACGTGTCGCTCGACATGGTCGAGGGCGGCAACGTCGTCGGCATCGCTGCCGACGAGGCCTACAACCTCGGGCGCACCATGGCCATCGAGGGGGCCTACGGGCTGCTCGGCAAGCCCGCCCCGGCGTTCGCGGTGGTGCCGGCCATCGGCGTGACCGCCGGCAACATCGTCGAGGGCTACCGCCAGTCGCTGGCCGCTGATCCTCCCCAGGAAGTTCTCGACGCCCTGGGCTGAGGCAGACTTCCCCCAAGCTCCGGCGGCAACCAGCGTTTAGTTGCCGCCGGGGCTCAGGGCAGGCTCAGCGAGGAACCCATGACCTACGACTCCGCCGCGGCGGACGCCGGCACCCCGGTGCCCACCGATGGCTGGAACGGCGGCGCCAGGATCCGGGGCTGCGCCAGTACGTGGTGTACATGGCCGCAGTGCTGATCTTCGGGCTGTTCGCGGTCATCCTGCACGACGACGGATTCCTCACCGCCTCCAACCTCCTCAACATTGGACGCCAGGCCGCCCCCATCGCGGTGATGGCGGTGGGCATGACCTTCGCGCTGGCCGCAGCGGAGATCGACCTGTCGGTCGGAGCGGTCACCGCCCTGTCGTCGCTGGTGGCGGCCGAGGCGGTGGGCAGCTACGGATTCGTGGCCGGCGCCGCGGTGGCGCTGGCAGTCGGCGCCGGCATCGGGCTCGTCAACGGCCTCATCGCGGTCAAGGTGCGCATCCCGTCGTTCCTCGTGACCCTGGGAATGCTCGGGATCGTCAGCGGCATAGCCCGCAACATGAACAACCTCCAGTCGCTGCCCATCCGCAACGACACGTTTCTGGCCGTCTTCGGGGCCGGATCGGTGGGGCCGATCTCGTCGCTGCTGATCTGGACCGTGGTGGTCGGGCTGATCGGGCACCTGGTGCTGCACCAACTGCGCTGGGGTCGCCATGTGCTGTCGGTGGGGGCCGACCGCGGCGCGTCCGCCGCGCTCGGCATCAGCACCGACCGCATTCGCATCGCTGCGCTGATGACCAGCGCAGCGGCGGCCTCGTTCGCGGGCGTGCTGCTGGCCGGGCGGCTGGCCATCGGGCGCCACGACCTGGGCGAGAACCTGCTGCTCACAGTGATCGCGGCGGTGGTCATCGGCGGCACCAACCTGTTCGGCGGCCGGGCCTCGGTGGCCGGCGCCATAGCGGGGTCGGTGGTCATGGCCATGCTCAACAACGGCCTGATCCTCATGGGCTTGCGGGTCGCCGACCAGCTGATCGCCCGGGGCGTGATCATCATCCTGGCGGTGGCGCTGAGCATGCGCGAGCAGAAGGAGACGTGATGGGGGAGCGGACGGGTGGCACTGAGCATGCGCAAGTTCTGATGGGGGAGCGAGTGGTGCTGGGCGGGCGCGAGAACTTGATGGGGGAGCCGGCGGCGGCGCTGGGCGGGCGAGAGCAGAAGGAGGCCTGACGTGTTCCTGCAGCCGCTGCTGAGGCGCACCCCGCGGTTCGTTGAGGCCGCTGTCGAGCTCCATCAAGCGGGACGGATACCGGCCAACAGCTGCGTCCTCGACCTCGACGCGATCGAGACGAACACGGCTGGACTGTGCCGGCAAGCCCGTCGGCTGGGACTCACCGTCTACGCCATGACCAAGCAGATCGGCCGGGCCCCGGCGGCGCTGGCCGCCATGACCGCCGGCGGTGTCGACGGCTATGTCGCCGTGGACATGGCCTGCGCCCGACCGATCGCCCGCCACGGCCACAACCTCGGCCACGTCGGCCATCTCGTGCAGGTGCCCCGGGCCGAGGCCGGCGAAGCTGCCGGGCTGGAGCCCGACTACTGGACGATCTTCTCCGAGAACAAGGCCGAGGAGGCCGCGGCCGCGGCCCGTCGTCTCGGGCGGACCCAGCGGCTGCTGGTGCGGGTGTTCGCCGAGGGAGACACGTTCTACGCCGGCCACGAGGGCGGTGTCGGGCTGAACGACCTGCCCGCCATGATCGATCGCATCGCCGGGATGGAGGGAGCCGAGTTCGCCGGATTGACCACCTTCCCGGCGCTGCTGTTCGACTCCGCTTCGGGCGGGGCCCGTCTCACCCCCAACGCCGCGACGCTGGCCCGGGCTGCAGAGATCGCCCGCGGCCACCCCGCCTGCCCGGCGACGCTGGAGATCAACGCGCCCGGCACCACCTCGACCGAGGTGCTCGGCATGCTGGCCGAGGCCGGCGCCACCCAGGTCGAGCCCGGCCACGGCCTCACCGGCACCACCCCCCTCCATGGGGTGCGGGACCTTCCGGAGCAGCCCGCGGTGCTCTACCTCAGCGAGGTGGCCCACATCCACCAGGGCGTGCCGCTCTGCTTCGGCGGGGGGCTGTACGTCGACCCGGTATTCGGCGACTACGAGGTGCGGGCCGTTGTCGCCCACGATCCGTCGGAGGTGTCGACGGAGCCAGTGCCGGTGGACATGCCCGCCCCGGCGGCCATCGACTACTACGCCAGACTCCACCCCGGCGAGAGCCGGACTGTGGCCGAGGGCGCCACCGTCGTCTTCGGTTTCCGGGTCCAGGCCTTCGTCACCAGGACGTTGATCGTGGGCCTCACCGGCGTCTCCTCCGGCCGGGCGCAGGTGGCGGGAGTCTGGAACGGCTTCGGGGACGAGGCCTCCTTCGGGGGCTCGAAGTGACGGGCGCGGCCGGCACCCCCGCACTCGAGGTCGAGGGCCTGTGCAAGTCGTTCCGGGCCGTGCAGGCCCTCGATCATGTGGCGCTGAGCCTCCACTACGGCCAGGTCACGGCCCTGCTGGGGGACAACGGCGCAGGCAAGTCGACGCTGGTCAAGTGCATCTCCGGCGTGTACGCGCCCGACGCGGGCGTCGTCAAGGTCGACGGAACCGTCCAAGCGGTCGCCTCGCCCGAGGCCGCCCGGTCGCTGGGCATCGAGACCGTCCATCAGACGTTGGCCGTGATCGACCCCCTCGACGTGGTCGAGAACCTCTTCCTCAACCGGGAGCACACCCGCGGCGGGCGGCTCGGCGCCTGGCTCGGGGTGCTCGACAAGAAGCGCATGCGGGCCGAGTCGGGCGACATCCTGGGGAGACTCGACATTCGCATCCCGTCGTTGCGCCGGTCGATGAGCGCCCTGTCGGGCGGCCAGCGCCAAGCGGTGGCCATCGGCCGGGCGGCCGCCTGGGGACAGCAGATCGTCCTGCTGGATGAGCCCGCGGCTGCGCTGGGTGTGGAGCAGGCGGCCCGCGTGCTCGACCTCATCCGCAGCCTGCGCGACGCCGGAGTAGCGGTTCTGTTGATCACTCACAACATGGACCGAGTCACCGACGTCTGCGACCGTGCCGTGGTGCTGCGCCAGGGCCGCAAGACCGCGGAGGTGGACGTGGGCGAAGTGACCAAGGACGACCTGGTCGGCTACATCACCGGCGCCAGAACGGGCGACCCCGGTCCAGAGGCCGAGCGGACAGGTAGTAGTCCGTGAGCAGGGACGCGAGACCCCGAGCGAGGCCGTGGCCCGAGCGGCCTGTGAGCGAAGCGAACGAGAGCGGGAGACATCGCGGCGCAGGATCCGACATGCAGCTCGGCATAGATGTCGGGGGCACCAGCATCAAGGGCGCGGTGGTCGATCTGGGCACAGGCGAACTGGCCGGGGCCATCCGTTCCGAGCCGACGCCCGAGACGGCGACGCCCGGCGACGTCGTATCCGCCATCGGTCGCATCGCGTCCGCTGTGGGCTGGTCCGGCCCGGTCGGTGTGGCCCTGCCGGGCGTCATCGACGGGTCGTTGCTGCGCCATGCCCCCAATCTCTCCGGCGCGTTCGAAGAGAATGGTGCGCTGGCCTGCCTGCGGTCGCAGGAGGGCGCCAACGCGGTGCTCATCAACGATGCCGACGCCGCCGGTCTGGCCGAGCTGACCTACGGCTGTGCCGGTCTCGGCTCCGATGGGCTGACCATCGTGTTGACCTTCGGGACGGGCATCGGCAGCGCTCTGCTCCACAACGGCGACCTCATCGCCAACTCGGAGCTAGGAGGCTTGGTCGGATCGAGCGGGCGGTTCGAGGAGATCGCGTCGGGCAGGGCGATCTCTGCCGAGGCGCTCACCCCGGTCGAGTGGGCCCGGCGGGCCCAGCCCTTCTTCGACGAGTTGGAGGCCATGCTCAACCCGTCCCGCTGGGTGGTGGGCGGCGGGCTGAGCGAGAACTTCGACCGGTTCGCGTCGAGCCTCGACTTGTCCAAGCCCATTTCGGTGGCCCACCTCGGCATGCACGCCGGTGTAGTCGGCGCCGCCGTCGCGGCCCGACGCGTCGGCGACGGGTCCGGTGCTGCGGTGCAGTGAGGGTTGTAGTCAGCGAGTCTGCAGCCGCGGCGGCGCGAGTGGTCGCCGATCTCGTCGAGGGGTTCATCAATGGCAGGCTGCGGCCTTCCCTCGGTCTGGCTACCGGCAAGACGATGGAGCCGGTGTTCGCCGAACTGGTCCGCCGCGGTGAGCAGGGTCTGAGCTTCGCTGGCGCCCACGCCTATCTGCTCGACGAGTACCTGGACCTCGACCGCGGCGATCCGTGCGCCTATCGCAACGTCGTGCAGCGGCTTCTGGTTGGCCAGATCGACCTGCCGCCCGGCGCTTTGCACGGCCCCAACGCACAGGCGGTCGATGTGTTGGCCGAATGCGCCCGGTATGAGCAGCAGGTGAGGGAGACCTCGATCGGGCTGCAGCTGCTGGGCATCGGGTCCAACGGCCACATCGCCTTCAACGAGCCGGGATCCCCGCTCGACAGCACCACCAGGGTGGTCGAGCTGAGCGAGCGGACTCGCGCCGACAACGCCCGCTTCTTCGGCGACGTGCGGTCTGTGCCGACTCGGGCGATCACCCAGGGCGTGGCGACTATCGGTGCCGCCGCCCAACTGGTGCTGCTCGCCTGCGGGGTGCACAAGGCCGAAGCTGTCGCCCGCGCTATCGAGGGACCCGTCACCGCCGCCATCCCTGCGTCGGCTCTCCAGCTGCACCCCGATGCCACTGTGGTATTGGATTCAGCCGCCTCATCCCATCTCACTCTGACCGCTGGTTGAGGGTTCGACGTCCAATACAGTGAACGAGCGTGTCGGCCATTGCTCCGATTCGTTGACCTGATCCGATGCGGTACGGGCGGGCATCCGTTGACGGCGAGGTCCGGTGGGTGCGGGTGGACGACGACGCGGTCCATGTGCTGCGCGGGTCGCCCCTTGAGTCAGACCCTGTGGTGGAGCGGTTGCTGGCTCGGGAGGGGGTGGCCTTGCTGGTGCCGGTGGTGCCGTTCGTGTTCTATGCGGTCGGGCTGAACTACCGCCGACACATCTGCGAGCAGAGGGCGGCCGGCCGCGATATCGCGGTGCCGGAGCGACCCGAGGTCGGCTACCGGGCCAACAACGCCCTGATCGGGCCCGGCGAGCCGATTGTGGTGCCCGCTGATGTGACCGGCCGCTTCGAGGCCGAGGGTGAGGTGGTGGCGGTCATCGGTCGCCGGATGCGCCGGGCGTCGAGGGCCGAGGCGCAGGAGTCGGTGTTCGGCTGGACGATCGGCAACGACGTGAGCGCCCGCGAGTGGCAGCGCTCGGACCGCTCCTTCTGGCGCAGCAAGAACAGCGACACCTTCAAGCCCATGGGTCCCTGGATCGAGACTGACGTCGACCCCATGGCCCAGACCACCACCGTGCGGGTGAACGGTGAGGCCCGGGCCAGCTTCGACACCGGCGACATGGTCTTCGACCCGTGGGACTTCATGGTCGAGGCGTCGCGCTACATCACCTTCCATCCCGGCGACGTGTTGTGGATGGGAGCCGACTCGACCTGTCAGCTCGCGCCAGGAGACGTCGTCGATGTCGAGGTCACCGGCATCGGCGTGCTGTCGAATCCGGTCGCCCGCGACGCCGCCTGACCGCTCGCCGGGGTCCGGTCGGAGGGCCGGATTCGCTCACCGGTTCGCCCGGCCTCTCGGCTGGCCGGAGCAGGCCGTCGCCGGATTCTGTGAGTGCCAGTCAGGCGGGGCGGCGGGTGATCATCGACAGGCCGTCGCCCACCGGCAGCAGCGCCACCAGCACCCGCTCGTCGGCGGCGACGTGGGCGTTGAAGGCCCGCAACTGCTCGGTGGTGGGGTCGGTCCGGTCGGGGTTGGCCACATGCCCGTCCCACAGAGCGTTGTCGGCCAGGATCACTCCCCGCTCCGACAGGCGGGGCAGCAGCTCCTCGTAGTAGGCGATGTAGGAGGCCTTGTCGGCGTCGATGAAGGCGAGGTCGACCGTTGGCGCAGGGGGCAGAGCGCGCAGCGTGTCCAGCGCCGGGCCGATGCGCAGGTCGATGCGGTCGGCCACTGCGGCCCGCTCCCAGTGCCGGCGGGCGATGGCGGTCCACTCCTCGGACACGTCGCAGCAGAGCAGCCGGCCGCCGGGCGGCAGGGCCTTGGCCACGGACAGAGCCGAATAGCCGGTGAAGGTGCCCACCTCCACCGCGAACCGCGGCTCGAGCAGGGTGGCGAGGATCGTCATGAAGGTGCCCTGGTCGGGGCCGATCTGCATGACGCTGGCGTCGCCGAGGGCGGCGGTGACCTCGATCAGGTCTTGCTGCACCTCGTCGGGGCCGGTGGAATGGGCCCGGATGTAGGCGGCCAGGGCCTCGTCGAGAAACTCGGTGCGAAAGCTCATGGCCAGCGATGGTACCGGCCGAGGCCTCCCCGAGCAGCTGGGCGAACTACGTCGGGCTGGGTTGCCACCCGTCGAGCAGCCGGGCGGGGGTCACGGCCGAAGGTGGGCCGCTACCGGTGGGTGCGGCGGGGCGGCATCGGCACGAAGGTGCTGGTGCGGGCCGCGTACTCGGCGTAGCCGGGGCGGCGCTTGCCGATGGTGCGCTCCAGCACCGCCACCCCCGACACCTTCAACAGCAGCACGGTCATGACCAGCGGGCCGACGAGGGTCCACCACGCCCCGGCGGCTGCCGCGACGACCCCGATGCCCCACCACGCCACGCTGTCGCCGAAATAGTTGGGGTGGCGGCTGTAGCGCCACAGGCCCCGGTCCATGACCCTGCGGTGGTTGGCACCGTCGGCGGTGAAGCGGCGCAGCTGCTCGTCGCTGGCCGACTCGAAGGCCAGCCCGACCGCCCACACTGCCGCGCCCGCCCAGTCCAGCCACCCCAGCGGCGACGGCTCGGGGTCGGCCAGCACCGCTTGCAGCGGCAGCGACACCACCACCGCCAGCCCGCCCTGCAGAATGAACACCACCGGCAGGCTCCACAGCCAGAACGGCTGCAGGCGCCGTCTCAGGGCTCGATAGCGGTAGTCCTCGGGCTCGCCCCACTTGCGGGCGCCGAGGTGGACGCCCAACCGCAGCCCCCACACCGACACCATCACCAGCATCAGCTGCGCCCGGTCGCCGCCGGCTCCGTCGCCCCACAGCCACAGCGACCAGGCCGCGCCCACGAACACCATCGGCCACAGCGGATCCACGATCGACGCGTCGCGCTTGGGCAGGCTCACCAGCCAGCACCCAGCCATCAGCACCACGGCCACCAGCGCGGTGAGGGCCAAGGCGTTCACGCGGCCTCCTCTCGGCAGGTGCCGACGCGGGCGAGCTCCACTAAGCCTGGATCCACCGGTGTGGTGAGTGTTCGGGGGTTGGCGCGTCCGCCGGAAAGGCCTCCTGACATGGGAGAATGCTGTTTGAGGTGACGGTCATTCTGGCCATGTGAGGAGGCACTTCCTGTGAGCAGCGTAGCTG
>JAJEDD010000024.1 GCA_022821685.1 Acidimicrobiia bacterium | reverse complement strand
CTACGCTGCTCACAGGAAGTGCCTCCTCACATGGCCAGAATGACCGTTACCTCAAACAGCATTCTCCCATGTCAGGAGGCCTTTCCGGCGGACGCGCCAACCCCCGAACACTCACCACACCGGTGGATCCAGGCTAAGAGGCCGAGCGGATAGGCGAGCGATTCCGGCCCATACGGGCGAGGCCGTGGCCCGAGCGGCCCGTGAGCGCAGCGAACAAGAGCGGGAATGAACCCGCAGCGGCGCGAGAGGCTTGCCATCAATCCGCGCACTCTCCAAGAGGTCAGTCGGGGCGTGCTTCGTCGGCCACGGCTCGCAGCACGCCGTTGAGGAAGCGGGGGGACTCGGCGCTGCAGTACTGGGTGGCCAGGGCCACCGCCTCCGACAGCACTACGCCGGTCGGGACGTCGTCGCGGTGCACCAGTTCCCAGACTGCGATGCGGGCCAGGGTCCGGTCGACCACCGCCAGGCGCTCCAGCCGCCAGCCCACCAGCTTCCGTGCCAGCAGGTCGTCCACATTCTCGCGGTCGGCGTCCACGCCTAGCGACAGCTCTACCGCGTACTGCGACGGCGGCACCCCCCGGCGGGCCAGCGCCTCCGCGGCCGTACCGCCCGCTATCTCGGCCTCGTAGAGCACGGCCAGAGCGTCCTCGCGTGCCTCCCGGCGGGTGCCGAAGCCGGGAAGCGGCGTGGCGGAGTCCGGCATCGGCGCTGCGCCCTACCCTGTGCGCCTGGCCTCTAGGCCCGGGCGATGTAGGCGCCGGAGCGGGTGTCTACCTTGACCCGCTCCCCCGGCGACACGAACAGCGGCACCTGCACCACCAGCCCCGTCTCGAGCGTGGCCGGCTTGGTGGCGCCCGACACCCGGTCGCCCTGGATGCCCGGCTCCGTGTCGGCGATGGACAGCTCCACCGCCGCGGGCAGGTCGGTGCCCACTACCTCGGCGCCGTGCATCAGCATCACCGCGGCCGAGCCCTCCACCAGGAACCGGGCCGCGTCGCCCAGAACCTCGGGAGCCACGGTCATCTGGTCGTAGGACTCGTTGTCCATGAACACCAGGTTCTCGCCCTCGCGGTACAGCAGCTGCATCTCGCGCTTGTCGATGGTGGCCCGCTCCACCTTCTCGCCAGCACGGAAGGTGCGATCGACAACCGCGCCGGTGCGAGCGTTCTTGAGGGTGGTGCGCACGAAGGCGTGGCCCTTGCCCGGCTTGACGTGCTGAAACTCGACAACGCTGAACAGGTTCCCGTCGAGGTCGAGGGTCATGCCGTTCCTGAGGTCGTTGGTGGTGATAGTGGGCACTTGGCCTCCGGGGGGCGGGTTGGGAAGTCAGACCGGCGGAGTCTTCGGGTAGCGGGTGATCCGGCGGCATCCGTCGTCGGTGACGACCAGCAGGTCCTCCACTCTGGCGCCGCCGACTCCGGGAAGGTACACGCCCGGCTCGACGGTCAACACATTGCCGGGCGCCAGCACCGCGCTCGATCCCGAGGCCACTCGGGGCAGCTCGTGGATGTCGAGCCCGACGCCGTGCCCCGTGCCGTGCACGAAGGCCTCGCCCAGGCCGGCCTCCTCGATGACGGCGCGGCAGGCTGCGTCGACGTCGCCCGCCTCGATGCCGGGACGCACCGCCTCAACTCCGGCCGACTGGCTGCGGCCCACCAGCTCCACCATGGCGGCAGCCTGCTCGCCCGAAGCGCCCTCGCGGGAATCGCCCACGATGAACGTGCGGGTCATGTCGCTGCGGTAGCCGTCCACCGTTGCTCCCACATCGACGATCACGAGATCGCCGGCCTGGAGCCTTCGCTCGGTCGGGCGGGCGTGGGGCAGCGCGCTGTTGGGACCCGAGGCCACGATGGTGTCGTAGGCGGGGCCGGATGAGCCCGCGGCCCGGATGGCGTCGTCGAGGGCCTGCTGGACCTGGGCCTCGCTCACTCCGGGCCGCAGCATGGGCTCGGCCGCGGCCAGCGCCTCATCGGCGATCCCCGCCGCCGCTTGGATGCGGGCCAGCTCGGCCGAATCTTTGACCGCCCGCAGCTCCTCCACCGCCTCGGTGAGCGGCACGGTGGCCGCATCGACCGCCTCGCTCCAGCGGATCTGCTCGCGCCAGGCGATGCTGTCCTCCAGGCCGAGCCGCTCGGCTGCGGCGAGCCTGTCTGCCACCGCGTCGGCGGCTCGGCGGGCCACCACCACCTCCACCTCGTGGGTGCAGCCGGCGTCGGCGAGCTGGGCGGGGGCCTGCTCGACGTAGCGGGAGTCGGTGACGAGGAGGGTCTCGCCCGAGCCGAGCACCACCACTGTGCCGTTGGAGCCGGTGAAGCCGGCGAGCCATCTCACGTTGGAGGGCTCGACGATCACGGCCGCGTCAAGGCCCTCTTCGTCCAGCCGGTCGCGGAACCGGCCGAGCCGGCCGTCCACCCGAAGGGGCGGGAGGCTGCCCCGAGCCGCAGCCGCGGTCGGCGCGACGTTCATCTAGGCGCCTCCAGCCCTCGCCGGACGGGCAATCGAGCCCAGCGCACCGCTGGCCGCGACCGGTCGCTCATCGAATGGCCGCCAGCGCTTCGCGCTGCACTGTCTCGGGCACGCCCGTCACCGGCTCCACGCCGCGGTCGGAGTCGAGCACGAAGGTGACGCCGTCGACGGCCTTCTTGTCGCGTCCGAACAGCGCCAGCAGCTCTTCGTCGTCGTCGATACCCGCGGGCAGCCGGTACGGCAGGCCGTAGCCCGACACCACCCGGCGGTGGGTGGCCACCCGCTCGGAGTCGATGCGGCCCAGCCGCATGGCCACCTCGGCCGCGTACACGAGGCCGACGGCCACCGCCTCGCCGTGGCGAAGGTCGTAGCGGCCCGCCGTCTCGATGGCGTGGGCCAGCGTATGGCCGTAGTTCAGGACGGCCCGCCGGCCCCCCTCGCGCTCGTCGGCCGCCACCACCTCGGCCTTGATGCGCACCGCGGCGGCGATCCTGGAATCGGTGTCGAGCGCCTCGAGGTCGTCGCCGGTCAGAAAATGGTACTTGGCCAGCTCTCCCCAGCCGCTGCGCAGCTCCCGCGGCGGAAGGGTGGACAGCGTCTCGGTGTCGCAGAGCACGGCGTGGGGCTGCCAGAAGGCGCCGAGCAGGTTCTTGCCCTCGGGCAGGTTGACTCCGGTCTTGCCCCCGATGGCCGCGTCCACCTGGGCCAGCAGGGTGGTGGCCACCGAGATGTAGCCCATGCCGCGGTGGTAGACGGCGGCCACGAAGCCGGCCAGGTCGGTGACCACTCCCCCGCCGACGGCCACGATCACATCGGAGCGGGTGAAGCCCGCCCGCGACATGGCCCGGCAGAGCCGCTCGACCTCGCTCAGCGACTTGGCCTCCTCGCCGTCGGCCACGGTGAACACCGACTGGTCGAGGCCGCTGTCGACGTTCCAGCCGACGCCGGCCTGGGTGATAACCGCAGCCCGACGCGCCCCGGCCGGCATGACCGAGCCGAGCCGGTGGCGGACCCCGGCCCCGACATGAACGTCATAGGAGCGCTCGCCCAGCGCCACAGTCACTACCTGAGCAGACGATGAATGATCCAGTAGGGCGGGCGGCGACACCCCGCGATCCTACCGACGGGCCGGCTGCCGGAACTTCAGCGCAATGCAGCCCTACGCGTCACGCGGCGCAGCCCGGCTTCAATTCGTGCGCAATGCGGCCCGGCGCATCACCTCAGCCCGGCTTCCACTCGTCGGCAATCCGGGCCCGAATCGTCAGCGCAATGCGGCCCGGCGCATCACCTCTACAGGCGCTCCGACACCAGTCCACAGCTCGAAAGCCGCCGCGGCCTGGTGGACCAGCATCGACAGGCCGTTGTGCGCCTCCACGCCCCGCTGGCGCACCGCAGCCAGCCAGGCCGTCTCCAGCGGCTCGTAGATCAAGTCCACCGCCACCTGGCCCGGCCGCAGCAGGGCCGGATCGCAGGGCATACCTGATCTCGAAGCAGGCGCGCCCATGCCCACTGAGGTGGCGTTCACCACGAGGTCGGCGCCACCGACGTCGTCAAGCGATCCGACCCGGCCCACCCCGGCCCGGCTTGACTCAACCGACTCGGCCGTATCGCACTTCTCGCTGGCTCGACCCGCCTCATCCGCCTCGCCCGACTGGGGTGGCCGGACGGCCGAGTTGGCGGCAGCTACCGCGGCCTCCGCTCTGGCCGGGGTGCGGTTGATCACCGCGACATCGGCCGCCCCTGCAGTGGCCAGTCCCAACGCCACTGCCCGGGCGGCGCCGCCCGCGCCCAGCAGCGCGACCCGAAGACCGACGGCGCTGATCCCGGCGTCGGCTTTCAGTCCGGCCAGAAAACCGGCCGCGTCGGTGTTGGCGGCCCGCAGCCGCCCGTCGCCCAGCGGCACGATGCAGTTGGCCGCGCCGAGCACCTCCACCACATCGTCACGCACGTCGGCGGCCTCGGCTGCCTCCGCCTTGAGCGGCATCGTGACCGACAGCCCGGCCAGCCCCAGCACTCTCATCACAGCCAGCGCCGCCGCACCGCCGCCCGCGGGCACCTCGAAGGCGGTGAACGCCCAGTCGATGCCCGTCGCGGCGAAGGCCGCCTTGTGGATGGCGGGCGAGCGCGAGTGGCGGGCCGGGTCGCCGATCACCGCCGCCACCCGCCCGGCCGCTCGCTCCCCCATCAGCACTCCCCCCGTGTGGACCTCATCCGACCCGCCTCCGAGTTCCGACATCGGCGCCTCTCCCGGCATCCAGCGCGCCCGCCAACCGCCGCATCGGCCCTCCCCCGGCATCAGCGACCCAGCCCCGACACCGAACGTCGGCAAAGCACACCAGCATCAGCAGTAGCCGAGCTCGCGGCAGACGACGACCTGCTCGTTGTGCTCTTCCAGCGTTCGGTGGAAGTGGTGGGCGCCCCGCACCCCGCCCTCGTCGGTGCGGACGTAGAACAGCCAGTCGCCGTCCACCGGCTGAAGCGCGGCCACCAGCGACGCCTCGCCCGGCGCCGAGATCGGCGTGGGCGGCAGGCCCGGCGCCACCCGAGTGTTCCAGGGCGAATCCCGGCGGATGTCGGCCGAGGTGAGATCGGCGCACGACTTGGCCGCGGCGTAGCAGGCAGTGGCGTCGATCTCGAGGCGCATGCCGTCGGCCAGCCGGTTGTAGATCACCCGGGCGATCTTGGCCCGATCCTCGGCCACCAGGGCCTCCTCCTCGATGAGACTGGCCACGATGACCACCTCGTAGGGCGTCAGGTCCAACTCGACGATGTCGGAGTGGAGGCCGGGATCTTGCAGCAGGCGAGCGAAGCGGCGGTCGAACTCGTCGGAGAGGCGCAGCAGGAAGCCCTGCTCGTCGCCGAGGTCTTGGGCGCTGATGTCGTAGGTGGCCGGGAAGAGCATGCCCTCGAGGCTGCGCACCGGCGCGTCCTCGGGCAGATACGACGCCTCGCCCACCAGCGACACGTAGGCCGCCTCCAAGTCCTCCCAGTCGAAGGCCGGATTCTCCTGTTGCAGGCGCAGCGCCATCTCGCTCCAGCGAAGGCCCTCGGGAATCCTCACCAGCTCGAACACCTCCGGCAACGGCCCGGCCTCGAACACAGTGCGCACCGACTCGAAGTCCATGTTCTCGTAAAGGATGTAGTCGCCCGCCTCGACGGCCACCACCTCGGCGCAGCCGAGGAATCCGGTGAGGGTCAGTTCGCCGTCGCAGCGCAGCCAGTAGCGGAAGACGGTGGCGTTGGAGATCACCCCGGCGCTCTGAAGCTCGCCGGCGATCTCGTTGACGGACGCCCCCTGGGGGATGGTCAGCTCCACCGCGTCGCCCGGCAATCCCTCCGGGGTGATCTGATCGTCCACCCAGCCGTAGATGCGGCCCCGGACCCAGCCGACGGCCAGCAACGCCACCACCAGCAGCACCACCACGCGGGCGAACCCGCCCCAGAAGGGCCGGTAGCGCACCCAGTTGCGGTCATCGGCATCGTAGACCGGGTCGACGAGGGGATCGTCGCCAAGCTCCTCTTCCACCACCACCATCTCGCCCTGATCGACAGTCGACCAACCGGCCCGAGCCGCCACCGGTCGGGGCTCGCCGCGGCGGGCAGCCTTGCGGTGGGACCGCTGAGCGCGACGAGCGGACTGCTCGGCCCGGCGCTCACGACGGCTCTTGGGAGACTTCGCAGGCCCAGGCGCCTTGGGCGGTCTTGCCGGCTTCGGCGGGCCAGGTGCCTTGGGCGGTCTTGCCGACTTCGGCGGCTTCGAAGCCTTGGGCGGCTTGGTGGGGCGGGCAGAGGCCTTCGGGTCTGGGCTGGGGCGGGAAGCATCGGGGCGTCCGGTTAGGAAGTTGGACAGCTTCGACGGGCGGCGACCGCCCCCGGCGCGTTCAGCCACGGGGCATTCCGGCGTCGAGCCAGGACTGCAGCATCACCGCGGCCGCCACCTGGTCGACCACCCCGCGCCTCTGTGGTCCCTTCATCTGCTGCTCCATGAGGCTCCGCTCCGCGATGACGGTCGTCAGCCGCTCATCGTAGGAAACCACGGGCACCGAAAGGAGACGCCCGAGGCGCTCGGTCTCGATGCGGGCCGCCCGAGCGGCCGGACCCTCCGAACCGTCGAGCGAGATGGGCAGCCCGACCACCACGATCTCGGCCTGCCACGCCTCCACCTGCTCGACGATGGCCTGCCCGTCTCGGGCGGGGTCGCCGGTGCGCACCACGGTCTCGACCGGAGTGGCCACCGTCCCGGCCGAGTCGCACACCGCCACCCCGACCCGACGCTCGCCCAGATCGAGCCCCAGGGCCCGCATGTCAGCTACAGGCGGCGCAGGCAGGCGAGTGCATCGATCGCTATCCGCTTAGAGGCCGAGCGAATTGGTGAGCGATTCCGGCCCATACGGACGAGGCCGTGGGCTGTGTTGTCGGGGTTTGGGCGGCCCGTGAGCGCAGCGAACAAGAGCGGGAAAGACCCCCTTGCGACGCGAGAGACTCTCACCCATCCGCGCACCTTCTTTGCCTCAGGCTGATTCCGGCTGCGGATCGGGCCTGGTCGAGGGCCTCGTCGAGACGGTCGGCATCGCGGCCCCCGGCCACGCTGAGGTCGGCTGCGGACCGGCCCCCGCCGCCGATGGTCTTCTTGGCGTCGTCGATGAGCTCGCCGGCGTGGAACCCGTCGCCCTCGACCGCGGCGGCGGCCAGCGCCGCGCCCCCCGAGTCGAGCGCGGTTCCCAGCACCACCGCCCTCACACCGTCAATGCCGCGGATCGAGACGGCCAGGTCGCGCAGGCCGTCGCGGTCCACGCCCTCCACCCGGGCCACCACCACCCCATCCACCGCCGCAGCCGCCAGCTCCGGCACCCGCCCCAGCGCCACCCGACGCCGCAACTCGGCCACCTCGCTGCGCAGAGCCTTGGTCTCGGTCTGGCGCTTGGCCACGCCGTCGGCCAACTCGCCCGAGGGCACCCCCAGCGAGCGGGCCACATCGTCGATCAGCGACTGCTGGTCGCGCAGCAGGGTGAGGGTGTCGTGGCCGGTGATGGCCTCCAGCCTGCGAATGTTGGCGCCGATCGACGCCTCCGAGGTGACGTGGAACGCGCCGATGTCGCCCAGGGCCCGCACATGGGTGCCGCCGCAAAGCTCCACCGAGTGGCGCCCGGCCTCCAGCACCCGCACCATGTCGCCGTACTTGTCGCCGAAGAAGGCGACGGCGCCGATCTGCTGGGCGTGGTCGAAGGTGGTCTCGTAGTGGCGGCACGACTGATTGTCGAGCACCTCGGAGTTGACCAGATCCTCCACCTCGGTGATCTGCGCGGCGGTGAGAGACTCGTAGTGGCTGAAGTCGAAGCGCAACCGGTCGGGGCCGACCCAGGATCCCTGCTGCTTGACGTGGTCGCCCAGCACCTCGCGCAGCGCCCAGTGCAGGATGTGGGTGGCGGTGTGGTTGCGCCGGATGCCGGCTCGGCGCTCGGCGTCCACCGCCGCAGTGACCTCATCGCCGACCCGCAGCTCGCCCTCGACGGCCTCCACGACATGAACGTGGAGGTCGGGCACCCCGTAGACGGTGTCGACCACCCGCGCCCGGGCACCGGTGGCCTCGCAGGAGATCTCGCCGGTGTCGCCTATCTGGCCGCCGCTCTCGGCATAGAACGGCGTGCGGTCGAGCACCACCCGACCGTCGGCGGCGTATAGCACCCGCCCGACCGCGGCCAGCTCGGCCCGGCCGCAGAACTCGGTCGGTCCCGCCGCCGAGAGCAGAGCCACAAGCGGGGCCACATCGTCGGTTGCGGCCACCGAGCGGGCGCTGCGAGCCCGCTCCTGCTGTTGCGACATCGCCGCCGCGAAGCCCTCGGTATCGACCTCCACCCCCCTCTCGGCCGCGATCTCCACAGTCACCTCAAGGGGGAAGCCGTAGGTGTCGTGCAACAGGAAGGCCACGTCGCCGTCGATCGGCTGGCCGTCTTCGAGCGCCTCCAGGCGGCTGTCGAGGATGGCCTGCCCGGTGCGCAGCGTCTGGCGGAAGCGCTGCTCCTCACGGTCGATCACGTCGCGCACGTAGCCGTGGTTGCGGGCCAGGTCGGGGTAGGCCTCGCCCATCACCTCGACCACCGCGTCGACCATGCCCCCCATCACCGGCGCCTCGACGCCGAGCAGGTAGGCGTGGCGCACGGCCCGCCGGATGATGCGCCGCAGCACGTAGCCGCGGTCCTCGTTGGAGGGAAACACGCCGTCGCTGACCAGCAGCGACGTGGATCGGGCGTGGTCGGCCAGGATACGAAGCGACACGTCGCGGGCCTCGGACTGGCCCAGCTCGGCGCCCGAGAGCCGCCCGGCCGCGTCGAGCAGGGCCACGAACTCGTCAGTCTCCCACACCGAGTCCACGCCCTGGAGCACGGCTACGGTGCGCTCGAGGCCCAGGCCGGTGTCGATCGACGGTTTGGGCAGCGGGATCTCGGCACCCTCCGCGGTGCTCTCGAACTGCATGAACACCAGGTTCCAGACCTCGATGTAGCGCTCCTCGCCGCCGTGGGCGGGACCGCCGCCGGGCCCGTAGTCGGGGCCCTTGTCCCAGAATATCTCCGAGCACGGCCCGCACGGGCCCACATCAGCCATGCGCCAGTAGTTGTCGTCGCCGAGCCGCTGGATCCGCTCGGCACCGACGCCGACCTCGTCGCGCCAGATGGCCTCGGCCTCGTCGTCGCTGTGGTGGACCGTCACCCAAAGCCGCTCCGCGTCGAGGCCGAACACGTCGGTCACGAGCTCCCACGCCCAGGCGCAGGCCTCGGACTTGAAGTAGTCGCCGAAGCTGAAGTTGCCGAGCATCTCAAAGAAGGTGAGGTGGCGGGAGGTGCGCCCGATCTCGTCGAGGTCGTTGTGCTTGCCCCCGGCCCGCACGCACTTCTGCACGGTGACCGCCCTCGGGAACGGGGCCTGCTGCTCGCCGGTGAAGTACGACTTGAACGGCACCATTCCCGCCACCGTGAACAGCAGCGTGGGGTCGTGGGGGATCAGGCTGGCCGACGGGTGGTGGGTGTGGCCCCGCTCGACGAAGAAGTCGACGAAGGCCTTGCGAACCTCAGCCGCAGTGAGCGACTTCATCGGCTCAGAGGCCGAGCAGGTAGGCGAGCGAAGCCGGCCCATACGGGCGAGGCCGTGGCCCGAGCGGCCCGTGAGCGCAGCGAACAAGAGCGGGAATGACACCGATGCGTTGCGACAGGCTTGCACCTGCCTGCGCACGCTCTAGACCGCTTCACGGCGGACGCGGCCCTCACGACAACTGCCGCCTCAACCGGCGTCACTGCTGGGACTCGGTGTGCTCGTCGTCGCGTCGCAGTTCCGACTCGGTGTCGCGCATGGCCTCGCGGCCCTCGACGACCGCGTGGCGGATGTCGTCGGCTATCCGACGGGCCTCGCGGCCCAGGTTCTTGGCGCTGTCGACCGCAGTCTCGCGGGCCCGCTCGGCGGCTTCCTTGGACCGGTCGGCCACCGCGTTGCGCACGTTCTCGGGGGTGTACCGCTCGGCGGCCTCCCGGACCTTGCTGCGCAGCCAGGCCGCCGTCCCGAGCCCGGCAACGTAACCGGTGCCGAACCACCACGTCCGCTTCATTGTCTCACTCTCCTAATCATCGGCGATGGCCCCGACGAGTGCGCCTGTCCGCTCGGTCTCTGGGACCAGGATTTGCGCCCGAAGCGCCGAGACGAGCGGCGGCCGCAGACTCGACGGTGTTCGATGCCGAAGTGTCGGCTGCGGCGAGATCGAGCGAGCGGCGATGCCGGCGGCGGTCGCGCAGGCGCCGCCCGGCCGAGCCCGCGCCCGACACCAGCGACAAGCCCTTGATCAGCGGCGGGGCGAAGGCCCGGTAGGTCAGGCGGCTGGCGTGGTCGGCGGTGGCGGCGATGCGCTCGGCCCGCCCGATCACCCGGTCCACCCGGTGCAACTCGGCGTCGGCCCTGGTGACCGTGGTGCGCAGATCGTCGACCATGGGCAGCGCCGAGTCGCGCAAGTCATCCACCACGTCCCGCAACTCGCGCATGGTCCGCACCAGCGACACCACCGCCACGGTCAGCACCACCACCGTGCCCAGGCAAACAACCGCCACGATCACAGCGGCCAAGTCCACAGCGCTCACAGGGCCACAATACCGCCTTCCTTTGATAGCGTGCGCTATCGGCAGCTGATCGGGAGAGGACCGAGATGACCGATGTGCTGATCAGAGAAGTCCCCGACGAGGTCGTGGCCGCAATCGACGTGAAGGCTCGTCACCTCGGCCTGTCGCGCGCCGAATACCTGCGCCGAGTGCTGCACCGTGAGAGCCGAGCCGATTCCGCCAAGACCGGGGTCGAGGCACTCGAGCACCTCTGCGACCTGATCTCAGAACTCGCCGACCCGGAGGTGCGCAGGGCTGCCTGGTCATGAGCGCCTGGCTGGTCGATACCTCGGCGCTGGTGAGGCTGGCATCGAGCAGCGATCCTGCACAGTGGGTCTCTCGCGTGGAGCGCGGGCTGGTGAGAATCTCGACCGTGACCCGACTGGAAGTGGGCTACTCGGCTCGGTCATCCGACGACTTCGAGCAGATCTTCGACTATCCGCCCATCGGTGCCATGCCGATCGAGTACTTGACCCCGAGGGCTGAGGATCGCGCCGGCGAAGTCCAGCGGACTCTGGTGCGCGCCGGACATCACCGGGCGCCATCGGTGCCTGATCTGCTGGTGGCCGCCATCGCCGAGACGGCCGGGCTCACTGTCCTGCATTTCGACAAGAACTTCGATCTCATCGCGAGCGTGACAGGCCAGCCGGTGGAACGCCTCGCTGTTTCCTAGCCCCGGCTCGACAGCACCTGCGGCCCGGGCTTTCGAGACAGGCTGCTGCGCACGCGCTCAATCTGGCAGCGAGGCATTGTGATGGCGGCGACGCGCCAGTTCGGCCTCGGCGCCGTGGGCTGACGGCTGGTAGTAGACGTTGCCGGCTACCTCGGTGGGCCGGTGCTGCTGATCTACCCAGCCGTCGGGGTGGTCGTGGGGGTATTGATAACCGTCGCCATGGCCGAGGGACTTCGCTCCCCGGTAGTGGGCGTCGCGCAGGTGCATGGGCACCTCGCCGGAGCCCGCGGCCCGGGCATCGGCTGCGGCCCGGCCCAGAGCGACCGTCACCCGGTTGGACTTGGGCGCGGCAGCCAGCCGCACCACCGCGTGGGCCAGGTTGAGCTGGGCCTCGGGCAGGCCGACATACTCGACGGCCCGGGCTGCGGCATCGGCCACCAGCAGCGCGGTGTCGTCGGCCAGCCCGATGTCCTCGGAGGCCAGGATCACCAGCCGCCGGGCGATGAAACGGGGATCCTCGCCGGCCTCCAGCATCCGGGCCAGCCAGTAGAGCCCGGCATCGGCGTCGGAGCCGCGGATGCTCTTGATGAAGGCGCTGATCACGTCGTAGTGGCCGTCGCGGCCGTAGCGCACCGCCTTGGCGTCGGCGGCCGCCTCGGCGTCGGCCAGGGTGACATGAACCCGTCCCGGTGCCTTCGATGCCGCTTCGTGCGCAGATGCCGACACCGCGGGCCCCGTGTCCGCCGTTGTGCCGGCCCGGCGGCCGGCCAGCGCCACCGCCACCTCTATGCCGGTTAGAGCATGGCGACCGTCGCCGCCGCTGCGGGCCGCGAGGTGCTCGACCGCGTCGTCGTCGGCGCTGGCGCCCTCGGCGGCCAGGCCCCGGCGCACCAGCTCCACCAGCGCCTCGGAGTCCAGCGGGTGCAGGCGGAACAGGGTCGAGCGCGACATCAGCGGCGGGTTCACCTCGAAGTGCGGGTTCTCGGTGGTGGCGCCGATGAGCACGATCAGGCCGTCCTCCACCGCGGGCAGCAGGGCGTCCTGCTGGGCCTTGTTGAAGCGATGGACCTCGTCGAGGAACAGGATCGTGCCGGTGCCGTGCCCCCCGAGGATCTCGGCAGCCCGCTCGATCACGGCCCGCACGTCCTTGACGCCGGCGGTCACTGCCGAGAGCTCCTCGAACGCCTTGGCCGTGCTGAGCGCCACCACCCGGGCCAGCGTCGTCTTGCCCGTGCCCGGCGGCCCCCACAAGATCACCGACGACAGCCGGTCGGCTGCGATCAGCTCCCGCAGCGGCCGCCCCGGCCCCACCAGGTGGTCCTGGCCGACGATCTCATCGAGGCTGCGGGGCCGCAGCCGGGCCGCCAGCGGCGCCCGCCCCCGCAGCCGCGCCGCAGCGGCCGCACCAAACAGGTCCCCATCCACGGCCCGACCCTACGCGATCACGCTGCACGAAACAGTCGGCGCTGCTCGAGCCACACCATCGCGGCCATATATCTCTGAGGCTCGATTTGAGATATATTGCCGCCGATGGCCAAGAGGCTTGTGGACATCGACGACGATCTGCTTGAAGAGGTCAGCGCCCTGATCGGCGCGGCCACCATGAAGGAAGCGGTGAACGGGGCCCGCCAACATGCGGTCGACTTCGACCTGAGGCTGCGTCACGCCCGTCGGCTGCTGACCATGGACGGACTTGACCTGGCCGACGAGCAGGCCATGCGCGACGCGTGGCGGTGAATCCGCAATACGACGCAGACTTCGACCGAATAGCCGAGGTGACCGCTCACGGTGCGAGTGGGTTGTGTCCCGCGGCTCGATCTGACTGGTGCCGCGGTCAGGCCGGGGGGACGACTCGCAGGCCTAGTTCTTGCAGGTGGGCGTCGGCTATGGGGCTGGGGGCCTCGGTTAGGGGGTCGGCGCCGGACTGGGTCTTGGGGAAGGCGATGACCTCGCGTATGTTCTCCTCGCCCACCAGCAGCGCGGCCAGGCGGTCGAGGCCCACCGCGAAGCCGGCGTGGGGCGGGGCGCCGTAGCGGAAAGCGTCGAGCAGGAAGCCGAAGCGCTGCTGGGCCTCGTCGGGGGCTATGCCCAGCACCTCGAAGATGCGCTGCTGGACGTCGCGGCGGTGGATCCTGACGCTGCCCGAGCCGAGCTCCCAGCCGTTGAGCACCAGGTCGTAGGCCTGACTTCGTATGTCCAGCAGCTCCTCGCCCGCGGGCGGGCCGTCGGCCGACATGAGCTTCCACAGATCGTCGTCGTGGGGCATGGTGAAGGGGTGGTGCGACGGGATCGGGTCGCCCTCGGCGGTCAGGGCCTCGAACAGCGGGAAGTCGACCACCCACAGGTAGTTGAAGCTGCCGTCGTTGACCGGGGGGCGGCCCAGCTCGAGGCGCAGCAGCCCCAGAACGTGACGCACCAGCCGGCGCTCGTCGGCCACCAGGAACACCATGTCGCCGGGGCGGGCGTCGAGGGCACCAATCACCGCGGCAGCCTCGGCACTGGACAGGAACTTGGCCACTCCCCCATCGAGAGCTGAGCCGATGCTGTCGGGAGAATTCACGACACGCATCCAGGCCAGACCCTTGGCGCCCCAGCGCTGGCAGGCGGCCACCAGCTCGTCGACCCGGCTGCGGGCCAGCGCCTCGGCGCCTCCGACGAGGCAGATGCCCTTCACGCACGGGGCCTGGAACACCCGAGCCTGCGTGTCGGCGAAGATCGGGGTGAGCTCGACCAGCTCCATACCGAAGCGGGTGTCGGGCTTGTCGGAGCCGAAGCGCTCCATGGCATCGTGCCAGGTGATGCGGCGGAAGTTGCCGGGGTCGCGGCCGGTCACCTCGACGGTGGCCTCGGCCACGGCCTTGGTCACGAAGCCGAGCACGTCGTCGCGCTCCACGAACGACGCCTCCACGTCCAGCTGGGAGAACTCGAACTGGCGGTCGGCCCGCAGGTCCTCGTCGCGCAGGCAGCGGGCGATCTGGTAGTAGCGGTCCACGCCGCCCACCATGGTGAGCTGCTTGAAGATCTGCGGGCTCTGGGGCAGGGCGTAGAACGAGCCGGGCTCCTTGCGCGACGGCACCACGAAGTCGCGGGCCCCCTCGGGGGTGGACGCGATCAGCATCGGAGTCTCGACCTCCACGAAGCCCTGGGCGTCCATGGCCCGGCGGATGGCCCGGTTGACGGCCGCCCGGGCCCGCAGGTTGCGCTGCATCCGGGGCTTGCGCAGGTCGATGTAGCGGTGCCGCAGGCGCAGCGTCTCGTCGACGTCGGTGCGCTCGTCGAGCGGGAACGGCGGAGGCTCCGAAGCCGACAGCACCTCCACCGAGCAGTCGTGCAGTTCGATCTCGCCGGTGCTCAGCGCCGGGTTGGCGGTGCCCTCGGGCCGCAGCCGCACCGTGCCGGCGATGCTCACCACATACTCCGACCGCAGGTCGCGGGCGCCGTCCACCACGCACTGCAGCACGCCGGTGTGGTCGCGCAGGTCGATGAAGGCCAGATGCTCGCTGTGCTCGCGGCGGCGGTCCACCCAGCCGCACACGGTCACGGCCCGTCCGGCGTCGTCGGGCCCGAGCCGCCCGCACAAGTCGGAGCGCATCGCCGTAGCGTCGATGTCAGTCACGGTCTTGCCTCCGATGCTGGGGGATCGCCGGTCGCGGCTGCGCCGCGGCTATGAGACGCGATACCTCAGCGACGAGCTCGCTGGTGGGGACGGTGTGCTGGTCGCCGCCGGGGCGCATGTCTCGCACGGTGGCGGTTCCTTGAGCCTGCTCGTCGGGGCCTACGATCACGGCCACGACCGCGCCGGAGCGGTCGGCCCGCTTCATCTGGGCCTTCATGGAGCGCCCGTCGAAAGCCCGGTCGGCGCCGAGGCCGGCCTGTCGGAGCCAGTCGCACAGCACCGCGGCGCTCTGGCCTCCGACGGTGTCCACCACGAACACCTGCACCGGCGCGGGATCGCCGGCGAAGGCGCCCTCGGCGTCGCAGGCCAGCAGTATGCGGTCCACGCCCAGCGCGAAGCCGATTCCCGGTGTGGGCGGCCCGCCGAGATCCTCGACCAGCCCGTCGTAGCGGCCGCCGCCGCCCACCGCGTTCTGGGCGGTGTCGAGCGCGTCGGCCACGAACTCGAAGGTGGTGCGGGTGTAGTAGTCCAGCCCCCGCACCAGCCGGGGCGAGATCTCGTAGGCCGCGTCGAGGCTGTCGAGCCCGGCCCGCACCGAGGCGAAGTGCTCGGCAGAGGCGCCCGACAAGAAGTCGACCATCAGCGGCGCCTCGGCGATCACCGGCTGATCCTGCGGCCGCTTGGAGTCGAGCACCCGCAGCGGATTGCGCTCCAGGGTGACGCGGGACTGCTCGGACAGCTCGCCCCGTCGGCTCTGGAGATAGCCGGTCAGCGCGGCGTCGTATGCGGAACGGCTGTCGGAGTCGCCGAGCGAGTTGACCAGCAGACGCACCCGTGTCAAGCCGAGGGCCGCGTAGAAGCGCACCCCGAGGCTAATCACCTCGACGTCGGCGTGGGGGTCGTCGGTGCCGAGGGTCTCCACCCCGACCTGCTCGAACTGGCGATAGCGGCCGGCCTGGGGACGCTCGTAGCGGAACTGCGGACCCGAATACCAGATCTTCCACGGCGACACAGGCCGGTGCTCGGCGAAGGCCCGGCACACGCCGGCGGTGAGCTCGGGGCGCAGGGCCAGATGCCGGGGCGGCTCTCCCTTGTCGAAGAACTCGAACAGCTCCTTGGTGACCACATCGTTGGCCTCGCCCAGACGCTGGAACACGCCGACGTCCTCGAACACCGGCGATTCCAGCAGCCCGAAGCCGCTGCGCTCGGCCAAGTCGGCGAACACGCGCACCAGCCGACGCCGCCGAGCCGACTCCGGCGCAAGGATGTCGCGGGTGCCCACCGGAGCACGAAACAAGGGCTGAGCCACAACCCCCAACCCTACCGCCACCGGATTGCCGGGCTGTGGGCCTGTCAGCTTGGTGGGGGGTTGCGGGTGGGGAGGACTCTTTGGGGCGCGGGAGGGTTCGCTGCCCTGTCACATGGGTCCACTACTGTCGGTCTCGTGGAGTTGACAGGCGCCTACCGAAGCCGTCCGACCGTCCCGGCAGACCCGAAGGTTGCGCTGTCGCACCTCTTGGAGGAGACGGTCGTGTGGGGGGACGCTGTGGAGTGGCTGCAGGGCCTGCCTGAGGGAAGCGTCGACCTGTTCTTCACATCGCCGCCTTACGCGGACGCTCGCTCGTACTCGGAGATCCACCCGGACCACTATGTCGAGTGGTTCCTTCCGTTCGCTGCCGCAATGCTCGACGCAACAGCCGAGTCCGGATCGTTCGTGCTGAACATCAAGAACCGCGTCGCGAACGCTGGCCCACTCCGGGGACAGCGTCACCCCTATGTCTACGAACTGGTGCTGGGGATGCAGCGCATGGGCTGGCGGTGGATCGAGACCTACATTTGGTCAAAGCCCAACGCGATCCCCGGCCGCTTCGGACCGCGCACCAAGGACAGCTTCGAGTACGTCTATCACTTCGCCAAGGGTCCCAAGCCTTACTTCAACCTGGATGCGGTACGGGTTCCGTACAAGGCGGACCATGCCGAGATCAACCGACGCCGCCTCGATGGCAATGGACGTCGCAACACCGAGGCCGGCTTCGGGCGCGATAGGCGTAAGACTTACGACAAGGGCGGCGCCGACCCGGGAAACGTCGTAGAGGTCTGCCAGACATACAACCAGCACAAGGGCCCCGCCGGCCAGCACACCGCGGTAATGCCCGAAGGGCTCGCCGCGTTCTTCGTGAAGGCCGTCTGTCCACCGGACGGCGTGGTGATCGATCCCTTCGCAGGGTCGGGGACGACTGTCGTCGTCGCTCGTCGACACGGGCGGCGAGCCGCAGGAATCGAACTGCACCGCGACTATGTCGATGTCTCCCGTAGCCGCGTCACCGCCGACAAGGCAGACGATCCCCAGGGTCAACTGAGTGTCGCTGTCTGACGACGAGCGAGGGATCCTGGAGGCGGCAGGCGGTAATCCCAGTCCCGTCGACCGCCAACGGGCTGTCGGCATCTATCTCGCCAAGTCCGGATCAGACCAGGCAAGGGCGGGCAATCTCCTGGTCAAGGGCTTCCTCGACCACCTTCGTCCGTCATTCCACCTGATACCCAAGGGCGATTCGATGGCGAGCGAGGAGAGCTTCAACGACGCATACGCCGCGTTGGCGACCGGGACCGGAGACTTCTCGCTCCCGGATCCCGAATCGCTGACAACGGTCCTTCAGCACACACCGGCCGCGCTTGCCCCACTACGGATGATCGTCGGGCTGACCCACAACGAACTCGCCGTGGCCATCAGACTCACAGACCCAGATGCTCGGGTCAGCGGTGAAGCTCTCAAGAAGTTCGAGCGGAACCCCGCTCCCGGTCAAGCGTCCCCGAAGCACAACAAGGTGGCCGCGAGCATCGCAAACGCGGTCACCGCCGCGATGAGCCGGGAAATCCTGACCGTCCCGCCGACCGCTGCTTCGCACTTTCGCTCAAAGCTGGACAAACGCGACACCCGCGAGGGCTGGTCGAGCGTACAGTCCGACGCGGGTGGCGTGCCGTACTCGGCCCTGCTCTATCAGCGATACATCGGTGGAGTCTGGAGGCAGGTGCAGGATGCTTATTCGGAAGTCAAGGGCGACGCTGTCCTCGAGTACCCGTTGCGCGACCTGCTTGACAAGCACGATATTCCACACCACCACACACGGCCCGGCGCGTCGGGTGCCCGGGAGACGGCCGAGCGCTACGGCATGTCACCCGGCCCTGACTTCGTCATCCCTGATGAAGCTCCCACGCTTGTGGTCGAATCCAAGGTCGGCGAAGACGGCGGAACCGTTAGAGACAAGGCCGCCCGCATCACAAACATGGCGAACGCTGCAAACACCCGAGGCCTGAAGGCATGCGCTGTCGTCGACGGCAAGGGTTGGACCGAACGAACCGCAGCCCTGCTGGAGGTCATAGTCGCTACTCAGGGTCGGGCCTACACACTGGCGACTCTTGCCCACCTGCTTCATTTGCCCGAGGTGCAGGCACTTCGACCCGGTTCGAGTACCTGACCTCGCACGACGACCCGCGTTGCACCGCTCTAGGGTGCAGCATCACGGCACCAGCGAGTGCGAACATTTCGGCTTGACGAGTGCGAAAATACCTGCCTGGCGCGTGGTGGGAGATTCGGGTCGCGGGTGCTCAGAATGCTGGCGACCGAACGGTGGTCAGGTGGAACGGCTGGTGCGGGTGGGGAGGACTCTTTGGGCTTCGAATACTGCTTCTAGGGCCAACACGCTGGACAGGACCGAGTCGAGTTGGGATAGGTCGGCCAGCTCGAACTCGAAGTCCATGCGGGCTATGAAGTCGTCGCCGGTCTCGGCTTTGGCGCTGATGATGCTGAGCCGGTGCTCGGCCAGCACGTCGGTCACGTCTCGCAGCAGGCCGGGCCGGTCCAGGGCGTGCACCGAGATGGTGGTCGAGAACTTGCCGGCGAAGTCGGCGTCCCACTCCACCTCGATCAGCCGGTCGGTCTGGCCCTCGGCCAGACCCATGGCGTTCACGCAGTCGGCCCGGTGCACCGACACGCCCCGCCCCCGGGTGACGAAGCCCATGATCTCGTCGGGCGGCACCGGAGCGCAGCACTGCGACAGCCGTATCAGGATGTCGTCGAGGCCCTCGACGTGCACCCCCACGTCGGAGTCGCTGCGACGCTGCCCGCCCCGGCGCCGCGCGGTGGTGGGCAGGCGGTCGCGGTCGGCGGAGCCGTCGGCGTCGTCGCCCTGCAGCGCCCGGGCGATGCGCCCCGCCACAGAGGCAGCCGACTGGTGGCCCTCCCCGATGGCCAAAAACAGCAGATCGGTGGAGCTGTAGTTGAGCTGCTCGGCCACCGCGTCGAGCAGCTTGTCCTTCAGCAGGCGCCGGGCGGGAAGGCCCTCGCGCCGCAGCGCCTGGATCAGGTCGTCGCGGCCGTTCTCGATGGCGTCGGCCCTGCGCTCGCGGGAGTACCACTGCTTGATCTTGTTGGCCGCCCGGCGGCTGGCCACGAACTTGAGCCAGTCGCGGCTCGGTCCCGCCCCCTCGGTGCGGGTGGTGAACACCTCCACCACGTCGCCCGACAGCAGCCGGCTGTCCAGCGACACCAGCCGGCCGTTCACCTTGGCCCCCACGCAGGCATGGCCCACGTCGGTGTGGATGCTGTAGGCGAAGTCCACCGGGGTGGCGCCCATCGGCAGCTCGATCACCTTGCCCGCCGGCGTGAACACGTACACCTCGTCGGTGTCGAGCTCGATCTTGAGGTTGGACATGAACTCGGCCGGATCCGAGGTCTCGGACTGCCAGTCGACGATGCGCGACAGCCAGGCCATCTCCTCCGACGGCGAGGCGTCCTTGTACTCCCAGTGGGCCGCCACGCCGTGCTCGGCCCGGTCGTGCATCGCCCGGGTGCGGATCTGCACCTCCAGCGCCTTGCCCGCCGGCCCCACCACCGTGGTGTGCAGCGACTGGTAGAGGTTGAACTTGGGCATGGCGATGTAGTCCTTGAAGCGGCCCTGCACCGGCCGCCAAGTGGCGTGGATCGAGCCGAGCGCGGCGTAGCAGTCCCGCACCGAGCCCACCAGGACGCGGATGCCAACCAGGTCGAAGATGTCCTCGAAAGACCGGCCCTTCACCACCATCTTCTCGTAGATCGACCACAGATGCTTGGGCCGCCCCGTCACCTCGGCGCTGATGCCCAGTTCAGCCAGGCGCGACTCCACGTCGCCCAGCACCTGCTCGAGATAGATGTCGCGCTCGGGGGCCCGCAGCTGCACCATCTGGTCGATCTCGGCGTAGCGGCGGGGCTCCAGCGCGGCGAAGGCCAGATCCTCGAGCTGCTGCTTGACGTCCTGCATGCCGAGGCGGTGGGCCAGCGGCGCGTACACGTCGAGGGTCTCGCGGGCGATGTAGTCCTGCTTGAAGGCGGGCAGCACCGCCAGGGTGCGCAGGTTGTGGAGCCGGTCGGCCAGCTTGATGATCAGCACCCGCAGGTCTCGGGCGATGGCCACGATCATCTTGCGCACCGACGCGGCCTGCTGCTGCTCGCGGGTGTCGTAGTGGACCCGGTCGAGCTTGGTGACGCCGTCCACGATGCGGGTGACCTCGGGGCCGAAGTCGGCCTCGATGGCGGCCAGGGCCACGTCGGTGTCCTCCACCGCGTCGTGCAGCAGCGACGCGGCGATGGTCACGTCGTCGAGCCCGAGCCGGGCCACGATGGTGGCCACCGCCAGCGGATGGCGGATGTAGGGCTCCCCCGACAGGCGCATCTGGCCCTCGTGGGCGGCCGCCGCGGCGTCGAAGGCCCGCACGATCAGATCGGGCGACCGGTCGCGGTGGCGCTGCCGGTAGCACTCCAGCAGCGGGGCGATCTCGGCCGCCGCAGGCCGCCGGGATCCTCGCCTCCAGGGCAGGACCCGGGTGACGGTGGACACCTAGCCGCTCACCCCGCAGCCGAGAGAACCAGGGCCCCGGGTCGGCCGCCCGGCGGTGTCATTCCCGCTCTTGTTCGCTTCGCTCACGGGCCGCTCGGGCCACGGCCTCGCAAGCTCGGCCTCTGGCGCGCCGGTCACCGCTTCTTCTTCTTTCGGGGACGGGGAGGGATCGCCGCAGCGGTCGAAGTCCGGGCCGCCGATGCGGGCTTGCGGGCTGCGGTGGACCGCTTGGTCGCGGCCGAGGAGCCCAGCACGGCGTCGTCGGCTGCGACCGTGCGGGTGCCCTCGCTGTCGGCGCTGGCGCCCCGCAGCCGGATCCGCTCGGCGATCTCGACGTAGGCCGGCTCCCGCTCCTTCATCCTGGCCACCACCGCGGCGGCCACGAACAGCGAGGAGTAGGTGCCCACCACGATGCCCACCACCAGCGCGACCGCGAACTCCTGAAGGGTCACCGCGCCCAGCACGAACGAGCCGATGATCAGCATCGACGCCACCGGGATGACCGACGTGATCGATGTGTTGACCGAGCGCATCAACACCTGGTTGAGCGACAGGTTCATCATCTCGGTGTAGGTGTAGCGACCGGTGGCCGACACCCGGCCCACCACCTCGCGCACTTTGTCGTACACCACGATGGTGTCGTACAGCGAATAGCCCATGATGGTGAGGAAGGCGATCACCGTGGCCGGGGTGATCTCGAACTGGAACACCGAGTAGAAGCCCACCGACACCACGATGTCGTGGACGACGGCCACCAGAGCCCCCACCGCCATCTTCCATTCGAGCCGGACGGCGATGTAGACGGCTATGAGAGCGAAGAAGGCGAGCAGGGCGTTGCGGGCCTTGGCGGTGATCTCGGCGCCCCACGACGGCCCGACGGTGGTGACGCTCACCTCGTCGCCGGTGACGCCGGCCAGCTCGGCCAGGGCGCGGCGCACGCTGTCGACCGCCTCCGGCCCCTCGATGTCGGCGCGGACCCGGAGCGTGTCACCCCCGAGCGTCTGGATCTTGGCGTCGGATGCGCCGGTGCCCCCCAGCGCGTCGCGGGCCTCGGCCACCGAGGTGCCCGGCGCGGGAATCTCCCAGGAGGTGCCGCCCTCGAACTCGATGCCCAGATCGACGCCGCGGATCCCGAAGCTGGCCACGCTCACCACCACCGCCGCCAGCGAGCCGATAAGGGCGCGCCGCCACAGCCGCGGGAAGTCGATCTGCTGCTCGCCCCGGTACAGCGACCTCAAACCCCCCGGCCGGCGGCCGGTCACGATGCTGCCCCCGGCGAGACACATCCCCGGTCACCACCGCAGACCCGGCGAGACACAGCTCCGGCCAGGACGCCGCTCCCGGCGAGACACAGCCCGGTCACGACGCCGCTCCGGGCTGTTGCGCGGGCGGTGCGGGGATCCCGAAGCGGCTCGGGTGGGTGTAGAGGCCCGAGACCCGCGACATGAGCCCGATCAGCGGGCCCATGAAGAAGTAGGTGGCCAGCAAGTCGAGGATGGTGGCCAGCCCCAGATACAGGGCGAAGCCCCGGACCTGGCCCACGGTCAGGAAGTACAGCACCGCGGCCGCGATCAGCGACGCGAAGTTGGCCTTGAGGATGGTGGCGAAGGCCACCGGGAAGGCCCGGTCCACCGCAGAGCGCAGCGTGCGGCCCGAGCGGACGTCCTCCTTGAGGTGCTCGAAGTACACCACGTTGGAGTCCACCGACACGCCGATGGCCACGATCAGGCCGGTGACTCCGGCCAGGGTGAGCGCCAGGCCCTGGGACTCGCCCAGCCAGGCGATGATGGTCCACAGCATGGCGCCCGACAGGCCCAGGCTGGCGATGGCCACCAGGCCGAGCAGGCGGTAGTAGATCAGCAGGTAGGCCGACACCAGCGCGAGCCCGATGATCCCGGCGAGGACGCCGGCGGACAGCGCGTCGGTTCCCAGCGACGCCGACACGATCTGGCTCTGCTGGGCCTCCAGCTCCACCGGCAGGGCGCCGTAGTCGAGCACGAGGGCCACATCGCGGGCCCGCTGCTCGGAGAAGCCCCCGGAGATGGTGATGCTGTCGCGCTCGAACGGCTCGAAGATGGCGTTGTCGGCCTGGACGCTGGGGGCGCTGACCACCTCGTTGTCGAGCTCTATGGCCACCTGCCCGGTCGGGCACGACGAACCCCGGGCGTGGCAGCGGCGGCTCACATCGTTGAACAGGTCGATGCCCTCGGCGCCCGGCTTGAAGGTGGGTGCGACATGCCAGCCGATGAACGAGTGGAACTGGGCCACCGCGCCCTCGAGGCCGTCGCCGGCCACCGCGGTGGGCCCGAGCACATAGCGCAAGGCGATGCTGCGGTCGTCGTCGTACTGGGGCAGCACCACTTCCGCGTCGGCGGCCACGTCGCCCTCGCTGAGCGCGAAGCTCTCCAGCAACGCCTCGTCGGCACCGTCCAGAGAATCCTCCGACACCGCGCTGAGCACGGGACGGAACCGCAGCTCGGCTGTCTGGCCCACCAGGTCGAGGGCCCGCTGCTGGTTGTCGACGCCGGGGAGCTGTACGAGGATGTTGGCGCCCTGTGTGGAGATCTCAGGCTCGGCCACGCCCAGGCCGTCGACCCGGTTGCGGATGATCTCCACCGCAACGTCGAGCTCTTCGGGGGTGGCGACGCGGGTCGGCTCCAGCACCACGCTGGCCCCGCCCTGCAAGTCGAGGCCGAGCAGGGGCTCGTTGTCGGCCACCAACGTGTAGACGACGCCCGCGGCGGCGACTGCGACGATGCCGATCACATAGACGAGCTTGCGGCGCAACAGCCCTACCGCCGGGTCGCGCCTCGTACGCTCGGGCTCAGCCCTCGTCGTCGTCGGAGTCGTCGCCGTCGTCGGATTCTTCAGCGTCGGCGGGCGCTGCGTCGGGCACCCGGCCGGCCACGGCGTCGCGCGACACCTTCAGCTCGACTTCAGGCGCCACCTCCAGCCACACCACAGCGTCCTCCACTTCGGCCACCACGCCGTGAATGCCGGCGTTGGTCACCACCTCGTCGCCCGCCTGGAGGGAGCGGACCAGCTCCCGGCGAGCCTTTTCCCGCTTCTGCTGGGGGCGCAGCAGCAGGTAGTAGAGCGCGCCGAACATGAGGATGATGATGAGGAACTGTTCCATCCCCCGAGCCTATTGCAGTGGGCCGTTATTGCCAGACACGGCCAATAGCAGCGCGGAGCTCGTCGAGGGTTCCGGCCCGCACCGCGGCCCGCACCCGGTCCATGAGCCGCAGCACCCAGGCCAGGTTGTGCAGGGTGACGAGCCGGGCCGCGGTCGGCTCGTGGGTGGCCAGCAGGTGGCGCAGATAGCCCCGCGACCACCGGCCGGCCGGACTGTCAACAAAGGCCGGATCGAGCGGCTCGTCGCTGTCGGCGTGGCGGGCCGCGGCCAGGTTGTAGCGCCCGGCGTCGGACAGGACCGTGCCGTGGCGGCCGAGGCGGGTGGGCAGCACGCAGTCGAACATGTCGACGCCGCGGGCCACGGCCTCCACGATCCCCACGGGATCGCCGAGACCCATGAAGTAGCGGGGGCGGTCGCCGGGGAGCGCCTCGATGCAGGCGTCGAGCGCGGCCAGCATCGGGGGCCGCTCCTCGCCCACCGACAGTCCGCCCACCGCGTAGCCGTCGAAGCCGACCTCCACGGTGCGCTCGGCCGACTCGCGGCGCAGGGCGGTGTCGACGCCCCCCTGGACGATTCCGAACTGGCACTGGCGCGCCGCCGCGTCCGGGTGGGCCAGAAAAGCTTCTCGGCCTTGCCGAGCCCACAGCGCGGTGCGGCGGACGGCCTCCCGCAATACCGGGGGCTCGGCCACCGCGGAGGGGCACACGTCGAGCACCATGGTGATGTCAGCGCCGATGAGAGCCTGCTGGGCCACCGCACCGGCGGGGGTGAGCCGGCAGGCCGAGCCGTCGTAGACCGAGGTGAAGCTGGCGCCGTCGTCGTCCACCTGCGGGTCGAGCGAGTAGATCTGGTATCCGCCCGAGTCGGTGAGCACCTGGCCGGACCAGCCCGCGAAGCCGTGTATCCCGCCGAGTTGGGCCACGGTGGCCGCGCCGGGCCGCAGCATAAGGTGATACGTGTTGGCCAGCACCACCTCCGCTCCGAGCGCCTCTAGGTCCGACGAGTCGAGGTGTCGGACCGCGCCGCGGGTGCCCACCGGCATGAAGCACGGCGTGACGAACGTGCCCCGCGGGGTGGTGACCGTGCCGACGCGGGCTGCGCCATCCGATGCGTCAAGCGCGAATGTCGCCGTCGTCACGGACCTCTCCGGCCGAAATTGATGACGAAACCGACGTTATATGTCCAATATCGGCACCAATTTCGAGAGGTCGGAGCTCGGCGGCGGATCACGGCTCGACCTCCGGCACATCGCAACGGGACACGAGCATGGCGTCGCCGAAGGACAGGAACCGGTAGCCGTGCTCCAGAGCGGCGGCGTAGAGCGTTCGCCAGCGGGGGCCGATGAAGGCGTCGAGCAGGCAGAGCAGGGTCGAGCGGGGCAGATGGAAGTTGGTCATCAGCGCATCGACGACCCGCCACTGGTACGGCCGGCGGATGAACAGGCTGCTGTCGCCCGACGCCTCACCGGTCGCCGCCCACGTCTCCAGGCAGCGCACCACCGTGGTGCCCACCGCCACCACCCGCCGAGCACTCGACAGCGCCCGCTGGGCCTCAGCCGGCACGCGATAGCGCTCGGTGTGAATCTGG
This sequence comes from Acidimicrobiia bacterium, assembly GCA_022821685.1. Taxonomy (GTDB): domain Bacteria; phylum Actinomycetota; class Acidimicrobiia; order Acidimicrobiales; family Aldehydirespiratoraceae; genus Aldehydirespirator. Next base: position 22,833 of record JAJEDD010000024.1, on the reverse strand, counting down.
TGATCGGCGATGCGGTCGGCGGTGATGGGCCGGAAGGTGTCCAGACCCACGGCCAGCTCCACGGTGACGACCTCGGCACCCGTGTCGCGCACCCGGTCCAGCAACTCTGCGGTGAAGTGCAGCCCGGCAGTGGGGGCCGCCGCGGATGCGGGCCTGCGGGCGTACACGGTCTGGTATCGCTCAGGATCGTCGATGCCGCCGGTTATGTACGGCGGCAGTGGTACGGCGCCGATGTCGTCGAGCACATCGAGCAGGGTCCGCTCCCCGGTGTCGATCCGCACGACGCGCCGCCCCTCCCCCAGGTCGTCGCGGATCTCGACTCCGACCCGCTCGCCCTTCTTGAACGTGTCAGCCCCGGTTCTCGCTGGGTCGGGAACTACCGTCTCGCCGTTGCGCAGCCGCCTCGAGGGCCGCACCAGCGCCTCCCAGTCGCCGTCGTCGCGTTCGTGCAGCAACAGCACCTCGACCGCGCCACCGGTGGCCCGGCGCAGCCGCAGCCGGGCGGGCAGCACCCGCGTGTCGTTTACGACGACCACATCGCCGGGCCCCAACAACTCCGGCAGATCGCTCACCCGGCAGTGCGAGAGCCTGTCGTTGTCCACCAGCAACCGGGCCTGGTCACGCTCAGACAACGGTGCCTGAGCTATAGCGTGCGGCGGCAGGTCGTAGTCGAGGTCTTCAGGCCCAGCCGGCGGGTCTGCGGCTGGCCGCAAGTTCGTCGGCGCGGGCACGGGCGCGTCGGAACGAACTCGCTAGTGGCGCCGGACGCCCTTCACCCTGACGCCGGGGACCGTCTCGAGGTCGTTGATGGCGGACTCGATGGCTTCAACCAGTGTCGGAGCCTCGCGATCGAACTCGACAGACCCGTGCCGGACCGTGGCATCGGTACAGCCTGCCTCGTACAGCGTGTCGATCGTCTCCCATTCCAATAGATCGGCACCCTCGGTCTCGATCTCGAAATGGTGCACGCTCGTAGCCTGCTCCACCGCAGGATGCTCCGGTGCCCGAACTGAACTCATGATGCCTCGCTCCTGCGCTCGCAGCGCCTGATCGCGGACCGTAGCCTACGCGCCTCGCGATAGGCAACGGCCGGAGTCTGATACACGGACAGGGTGCATTCGAGATGCCCGAGCGGGCAATCGGCTCGTGCCCAGGCGTGGCTGCTGCGGCCTGCCGAGAGATGGACAACCCATCCAGCCGCTTCCATCTGCTGCACCGCCGCTTAGAGGCCGAGCGAATAGGCGAGCGAATCCGGCCCATACGGGCGAGGCCGTGGCCCGAGCGGCCCGTGAGCGCAGCGAACAAGAGCGGGAAAGACACCCTTGCGACGCGACTGGCTCCCACCTATTTGCGCGCCCTCTTCGATCTCCTTGTTCGGGTGGCGCGATCGTGGCATCGCCCGTAGCCGCGGTCAGGTGAACAGGCCGGGCTGGGCTTCTGGGTCTGACAGGGGCGCCTGCAGGCCGAGATGAGCCCAGGCCGCGGGAGTGGCCACTCGGCCCCGCGGCGTACGCATCAGCAGGCCCCGCTGAATCAGGTAGGGCTCGTAGACGTCCTCGACGGTCTCGGTCGGCTCGCTTACTGCGATGGCCAGGGTGGACAGTCCGACCGGGCCGCCGCCGAAGCTGCGGCACAGGGCCTCCAGCACGGCCCGGGTGGCCCGGTCGAGCCCCAACTCGTCGACCCCGAAGAAGGCGAGGCCGTCGGCCGCCACGCCGGCGTCCACGCCGCCGTCGCGGTGCACCTGCGCGAAGTCGCGCACCTGCCGCAGCAGCCGGTTGGCGATCCGGGGCGTGCCCCGGGCCCGGCGGGCGATCTCGGCCGCGCCGGCGGCATCGATGGGCACCCCGAGTATCCGAGCGGTGCGCTCGACGATGGACACGAGGTCGTCGTCGGTGTAGAAGTCGAGCCGGGCCACCAGCCCGAAGCGATCCCGCAGCGGCCCGGTGATGAGGCCGGTGCGGGTGGTGGCTCCGACCAGCGTGAACGACGCCAGGTCGAGCGGGATGGACCGGGCCGCGGGACCCTTGCCGAGCACGATGTCGATGCGGAAGTCCTCCATGGCCGGATACAGCACTTCTTCGACCGGGCGGGGCAGGCGGTGGATCTCGTCGATGAACAGCACGTCGCCCGGCTCGAGCTTGGTGAGCATGGCCGCCAGATCGCCGGCCCGCTCCAGGGCCGGGCCCGAGGTGGCCTGCAGATGAGCGCCCAACTCGGTGGCCACAATGTGGGCCAGGGTGGTCTTGCCGAGGCCGGGCGGACCGGCGAACAGCAGATGATCGACCGGCTCGCGGCGATTGCGGGCCGCGCCGAGCAGCACGTCGAGATGGCCCTTGAGCTCGCTCTGGCCCACGAACTCCCCGAGGGTGCGGGGGCGCAGCGCAGCCTCGCCCTGCCGCTCGGCAGGCAGCGGGTCAGCCGACAACAGCCCATCGGAATCATCGTCCGCCGGGTGTGGCTCTGCCGGGTCAGCGCCAGAAGCCAGCATCTCAGACCGGGACACAACGCCAACCTATGCGGTGATCCCGGCCAGTCGCCTCAGGGCCTCGCGCAGCAGGCTGCCGGCATCGTCGCCGGCGGGCAGGTCGGCCAGCACGCGGCGGATCTCGTCGGCGCCGTAGCCCAGGCCGTCGAGCGCGGCCCGCACGTCGCCGCGGGCGTCGTCGGAGGGTCCCGGCACGGCCGCAGCCGGATCGGGGTCGGTGCCGGGGGGCGCCTCCGCCTCGGGCAGGTCGAGCCGCGACTTGAGCTCTACCAGCATCCGCACCGCGGTCTTGGGCCCCACGCCGGGCACCAGGCACAGCATGTCCACATCGTCTTCCGCCACACAGCGGCGCAGCGCGTCGGGGTGGTGGACGGCCAGGATCGACAGCGCCATGGTGGGACCCACCCCGCGGGCGCCGATCAGCGCCTCGAAGGTTCTCCGCTCGTCCAGGGTGGCGAAGCCGTAGAGCGTCTGGGCATCCTCGCGCACGATGTGGCTCACATGGACGAACACCTCCGATCCCGGCTCGCCCGCCGCCGCGGCGGTGCGGGGGGTGGCCTGAACCCGGTAGCCGATCCCGGACACCTCGACCACCAGTTCGGCGTCGGGCGACCGGGCGGCCAGCACGCCCCGCAGCGACCCGATCACCAATCCGACCCGATCACCGGCCCGCTCCGCCCATGGCGACCACAGTCTCGCGGCCTCCGCTACCGGCCGCAGCAGTCCAGGCCCGGGCCAGATGGCACAGGGCCACTGCCACCGCGTCGGATGCGTCCACGGGTCGCAGCTGCTCTCTCAGCCCGAGCAGCACCCGCACCATCTCGGCCATCTCGGCCTTGTCGGCGCCACCCCAGCCCGCCACCGCCTCCTTCACCTCGTTGGGCGAGTACTCCGCAACCTCGCAGCCCGCAGCCGCCGCCTCCGCCAGCACCACGCCGACGGCCTGGCCGACGGCCATGGCCGTGGCCGCGTTGCGCTGGAACAGCACCCGCTCGACGGCCACCACATCGGGACGCAGCTCAGCGATCAGCGATCGCACGTCGGCTTGCAACTCCGCCAGCCGAGACGCCCGATCAGCGTCGGCGGGCGTGCTCAACACCCCGGCCGCCTCGGCCTCAGGCCGACGGGCCCGACGGACCGCGCCGTAACCGCAGCGCGACAGGCCCGGGTCGATCCCCAGCACTAGCACCGGCCCAACCCCCATATGAGGGCGCACAAATGGGCGAGAGCCAGTCGCGTCGCAGCGGGGTCATTCCCGCTCTTGTTCGCTGCGCTCACGGGCCGCCCAAACCCCAGCGTCACAGCCCACGGCCTCGCCCGTATGAACCGGATTCGCTCACCCATTGGCTCGGCCTCTGAACCTCGGCGCGAGAACCCGGCGTCGATGCTTGAGGCGAACACCTGCGCGACTCTATTGACCGCCTCAGTCAAGGACGCGGATAGCCGCCGGAGGAGGCGTTTGCGGCGCGGGCTGCGCGGCGGTACTCTCCCGCAGTCTGAGGCGGAGTCGTTTCGGCGACCACGGATCCGCAGTGCAGCGGAGCAAGGCGAGGGAACGGCGTATGCGAGGACGGAGATGGCTGTTCGGGCTGCTTGTGCCCGCGCTGGTGCTGTCGCCGTCCGCGAGCTCAGCACAAGTACCCGACGACGCAAGGCCCGCAGTCGCGGTAAGCGTGGATTCACTGTCGGTGACGGAGCGAGAGTCGGCAACATATTCGGTAACGCTCACCGGTGACCCTGGCCGCTCGGGCGCCACCGTGGAGATCGTTGTCGTCAGCAGATACACCAACGACAAGATCGCTCTCGACCGCGAATCGCTGACCTTCACAGGAGGCCCCGACGGCGACTGGCTGATTCCCCAGACAGTCACAGTCACGGCTCTCGAAGATCCGAACCGGCGCAACGAGCTACTCGAGATCACGCACACAATGCTGGCTGCGCCCCCCCCCCCACGCGTTGAAGGCCCTCGGGTCTCGGTGGAAGTGATCGACCTGAAATGGCTCAAGCAACAGAACAAACAAGAACCGGCGCCAGACAGCGATGACGGATTCGACCCCACCGAGGGCCTGACCGACAACAGCCTCGGGTTCGACCCCACCGAGGGGCTGCTGACCGCCGAGGACTTGGGCGATGTGGACCTGTCGGAATTCGTGGTCGAGCCGGTGGCTGACCTTCACAGCCTGATCGAGCAAGACGGCACCTATCTGTGGCGCGACGGCGACCGCCGAGTCTCGATGCGGCTGCTGGACTCGCCCCCCGATCCCCAACAGGCCGAACTCGACGAACTCGCCACTATGGCCGTTCGCTCATATGTGCCGCCGATCACAGACAACAACACCAACGTGGCCCCTCAGCAGCTCATTGCCACCAACTGGTTCGAGTCCGACACCGGCCAGCTCTACCTGCTCGCAGGCGGCGTCAACGTCGTCTTCGAAGACCATGTGCCCGCCACGGAGATCGCCGCGGTGTTCCAGCGCCACAACGTCGCCCAACAGCACGTCTCGCCGCTGGGCGAACTCCACAACGCCTTCCATATCGCCACGTCCTCAGACACAGAGACCCTGCGCCTCGTCGAAGCACTGACGGCCGAGCCCGCCACCGCCAGCGTCAGCCCCAACTGGGCCACGCCGCTCGAACCCCTCGCCACGGGCTACGGGCCCGAAGACTTCCACTGCTCACGGTTCGCCAAAGTCAACAACCTCGACGACGAGCTCGCCGGCTGCATGTGGCACCTCGACTCGACAACCGACTACCGCTCCAACGGCGTCGACCCCACCATCGACATCAACCTCGCAGACGCCTGGGACACCACCAAGGGTGAGAACGTCATCGTCGCGGTCGTCGACAGTCAATGGAACCCTGAACACGAAGACCTCAAGGACAACGCCGACGAGAGCCTCAGCACAAACTGGCACAACGTCACCGCGGTATACGGCGACTATCACGGCAGCAATGTGGCAGGCATCATCGGCGCCCGCGACAACCGCGTCGGAGGCGTCGGCGTCGCTCCCCGAGCCACGCTGATCAACTTCGACCTGCTCGGAAGCCACACCGACCGTTACCGGGCCGCAGCCATGAGCCTGCACCAAGACGTCGTGGCCGTGTCCAACCACAGCTACGGCTACGGACTCCACTACGGCCTGGTCAGAACCAGCGACGCCTGGAAGCGTGCCGTGACTGCTGGGATCACCAGCGGATACGGCGGACGGGGACAGACCTACGTGACTGCATCCGGCAATGGGCGAGGCTTCCTGGCCGAGGGCTGGAGCAGCCATGCCGAGCAAGCGAACCATGTCGGGATCATCAATGTGGGCGCGGTCGACAGCCGCGGCGGCCTCGTCAGCTATTCCGAGGTGGGGCCGACCGTCTGGGTGACGGCGCCGTCGCGAGAATCCGGGCAGCCCGGCATCCTCGCGCCGCACAGCAACGACCGCTACACCGACAGCTTCGGCGGCACCAGCGCAGCGTCGCCGCAGGTGGCGGGGGTGGCCGCTCTGGTGCGCAGCGCCAATCCCAGGTTGACCTGGCGCGACGTGAAGGTGATCATCGCCAACACGGCCCAGCACTCCCGATCCCAGGATCCGTCGGTGGTGCAGGCGGGGCCCAAGTACGGCTCGCAGACGCAGCACTATCTCCACAGCCACCGCTACGGATTCGGGGTCGTGAACGCAGGCGAGGCGGTGGATGCGGCACTCGACTGGACGCTGCTGCCGGCGTTGCAGACATCGTCGGCCTCGGCCGTTGTGGACGCTGACCTGCCCGGCACCATCGGCGAGACGATCTACGAGATCGAGGTGTCCTCGGAGATCGACTTCATCGAGCACATCGACGTGAATGTCGACATGACCATCGACAGGGTGCGTGATCTGCGGCTCACGCTGGTGTCGCCGGCGGGGCAGGAGTCGATCCTCTCCCAGGAGGCCCCCGAATGCCCGTCGGAGTGCGGCCTGAACGGCGCGTTCCAGTTCGCGTCAGCTCGGTTCTTGGGGATGGAGGCGGCGGGCGCCTGGCAACTGAGGGTGCAGAACTTTGCCGAGAACGCCGATCGGGAGCCGTGTGACCCGAAGGATTCGTCGGCAGGCGCCTGTCCGGCGGCGAAGGGGCAGTTCAACAGCTGGGAGATCAGCATCTACGGGCACGAATCGGCCGCGTCGACGGCTCGCCGCGTCACGCTGAGCGCCGACTCGACGAGTGTGTCCGAGGGCGGCGCGGCGGTGTTGACCGCGGCGGTGAGCGGTGACCCTCTGGCGGCTGACCTTGCCGTGCCGATCACGCTGAGCGAGGCGGGCGCGACCACCGGCGACTATGAGCCGTTGGACGAGATCGTCATCGCCGCGGGAGCGACCTCGGCTTCTGCGCAGCTCGCGACCATCGACGACACGCTTCTGGAACTCGACGAGCAGATCGTGGCCTCGGTCGGCGCGCTGCCGACGGGCTACATCTTCGCCGGCGGTGCGGTGACCGTCACCATCGTCGACGACGAGCCCGCGCCCATCGCACGACTGGTGCTGTCGTCAGAAACAGTCGATGAGGGCGAATCGATCACCATCACTGCGGCGCTCAACGCCCCAGCACCCACCGACACAGTGCTCACCCTGTCACGAAGACCGACAGCGCCGGCCGTGCACGGCGACGGCAACCTCACGGGCGAGAGGCAATTGACCATTCCTGCCGGCTCCACTGTGAGCAGCGACAGCGTCGCGTTCCAGTCGAACCAGACCGTGGCCCACATCCCGGTGCGGAAGTTCCGGATCGCGGCCTCACTTCTGGGCGAGAGCATGGTCTCGGCGCCGGAGCCGGTTTGGGTGAGCATCACCGATGACGACCCGCCTCCGCCGGAGGTGTCCCTCGGCGTGTCGACCGGCGCGGTCCGTGAGGGCGGCGTCGTAGAGGTGCGGGCCACGCTGACGGGTAGCCGCCGGGCGCAGGATGTGACGATCCCGCTGAAGATCACCGACGGCACTGCGTCGGCGCGGGACTACCGCGCGCCCGAGTCGGTGGTGATCCCCGCGGGGGCGGGTTCGGGTGTGGCTCGGATCCATGTGATGGACGATCTGGTGGACGAGCCCGACGAGACGTTCACGGTTGCGCTCGCCACTGTGCCCCGTGTCGTTGTGTTCACGGGCGAGTCTCACAGTGTGACCGTCCTCGACAATGACGGCCCGTGGCTCAAGCAGTGCGCCGCCGAACTCTCTGGCGACACGGCCACGGTGGAGAGCGTCACCGCCTGGCGCGACCAGTACCGCAACTACCGCCATCACGTGCAGTTGCTCAACTCGGTGTTGGCGGCCTTCGGCGAGGACACCGGCGAGACCCCGATGACGGTCGAGGAGACCGACCTGCAGGCCCAGCGCTCGGCACCGCAACACTGGGCGCAGGTGAGGAAGTCTCTTGAGACTTTGGCGGCTTGCACAGTCGCAGCTCAGGCCGCCGATGCGCCCGCGATCAGCGTCACGGCGGGTCCCGACGTGCTGGAGGGCGAGACGCTGCTGTTCACAGTGTCGGCCGACCCCGCGCCGGGCGAGCCGCTGGAAGTGTCGGTGACCGTCACCGCGCGGGGCGACTTCCTGGTCTGGGAGAACAAGTTCACCGTCACGATCCCCACCAGCGGCAGCCAACTGCTGCGACTGTCGAGCAACGACGACGACATCGACGAACCCGACGGCGCCGCCACCGCAACAATCGACCCCGGCGACGGCTACAACATCGCCGCCACAGCCGGGGCTGCGACGCTGGCGGTGCTCGACGACGACGAAGAGCCGCTGCCGCAAGTGACGCTGACACTGGAGTCTGGATCCGACGCTGCCGAAGCCGACGAGATAACCGTCACCCTCACCGCCGATCCCGCCCCGGCCGCGCCGCTAACGGTGGAGTTGGCGCTCATCGCGCACGGCGACTTCGGCGTCGCCACCGGCACACGAACCGTCACGATCCCCCACACCGGAACCGCCACGCTGTCGCTGCCGCTAGACGACGACTCCATCGACGAACCCGACGGCGGTCTCGCAGTCATACTCAACAACAGCACCGGCTACACCAACGCAGCGCAAACCGCGGGCTGGATCAACATCACCGACAACGACGAACCGCCCACAAACGACCCGCCCCCAGCCGACGGCGAGCCTCCCACAAGCGGCGATCCGCCCTCTACAAGCGAGCTGCCCGCAGACGACGGCCCACCCACAGACGACGAGCCGCCCGCAGACGACCCCCCGACAACAAACGACCCACCCACAAGCGACAACCCGCCCACGGACGAAGAGCCGCCCGCCGTAGTGGCGCTCAGGGAACCGCCAGCCGCCGGTGGACCCTTCACCATGATCAACCAATCCTCCGAGCAGTCCGTCCACATAACCGTCACACCCGTGCACCGACACCACCCCGGCACAGCCTGCACCCCAACCAGCGACGGCCCCGGCGCGTTCACACTCCAACCCGGACAATCCTCAGGAACCCGCTACCTGCAAGGCCACTGCGACTGGAGCCACCAACTCACACCCGCCAACGACACCTGCACCGTCACCATCGACATCACCAACTTTGGCGTGCTCGTCGCCACCCTCACCAACACAGCCTTCACCGCCTACGGCAGCCAACTGCTCGGCCTCATCACCAACCCCGACACCATCTCCATCCACGAAGCCCACATCAGCACCACCTGCACCAACTGAACAGACACCCGCCCGCGCTCAGAGGATCAATCCTCAGAGTGGTATGGTGGCATCATGAGTGGGACATATGCCTTGGTGATGGGAGATCGTGGTCGGGTGGTGGTACCGGCCGCGGTGCGCAAGCGCTCGAGTCTTGAGCCGGGCACGCCACTGGTGCTGATCGACTCGCCCGACGGAATGCTGCTGCTCACCCGCGAGCAGCTCAGCGAACGGGTTCGACGAGACCTCGCAGGAGTCGACCTGGTAGGCGAGCTGTGCGCCGATCGGCGCCAGGCAGCAGCTCGCGGAGACTGAGAGCATGAGCGGATTGCTCCCAAACGCCTCGCGGTGCGGCGTTGTCACTCCCGCTCTTGTTCGCTGCGCTCACGGGCCGCTCGGGCCACGGCCTCGCTCTGCGGTCTGCGGGATCCCCAAGGGGGACGGGTCTATCCGCTCGGCCTCTAGGGTGTGACCACCGTCGTCGACGCGTCGGCCCTGCTCGCTCGCTTGAAGGGCGAAGCAGGCTCCGAGATCGTCGAATCCGCTCTCGGCGAGGGAGCGCACTGCAGCGCGGCGAACTGGAGTGAGATCGCCCAGAAGATTCTCGCTGCCGGAGGCGACTGGCAGCAGGCCAGCGCCCTGCTGCTGAACTACGGGTTGCACATCGAGCCCGTGACCGTCGACGACGCCGAGTGGGCGGCGCGTCGTTGGCGACCCGGAGAAGGTCTCTCGTTGGCGGATCGACTGTGCTTGGCGCTCGCAGCACGACTCGGAGCCAGGATCCTCACCGCGGATGCAGCCTGGGGATCCGCAGCAGACATCGTCCAGATCCGTTGACAACCTGACACGCCTAGCCGGCTAGCTCCTCCATGATGTCGTCGCCGATGTCGAAGTTGCTGTGCACGTCCTGCACGTCGTCGAGATCGTCGATCAGGTCCATCAGCTTGAGCACCGACCGGGCGACGGCGGGCTCGGCCACCGCCACGTTGCTGGTGGGCAGCATGGTGAGGTCGGCGCTCTCGAAGGCGATCTCGGCCGCGGCCAAAGCGTCGCGCACCGCGTTGAGGTCGCCGGGATCGGTGGTGATGCGCCACATGTCGCCCTCGCCCTCCAGATCCTCGGCGCCGGCATCGAGCACCACCATCATCAGATCGTCCTCGCCGGCCGCCGCCGACGGGACCAGCACCACACCTTTGCGCTCGAACTGCCAGGCCACCGAGCCCGGCTCGGCCAGCGAGCCGCCGTGGCGGGTGAGCGTGCTGCGGACCTCGCTGCCGGTGCGGTTGCGGTTGTCGGTGAGGCATTCGATGTAGAGCGCCACCCCGCCCGGCGCGTACCCCTCGTAGGTGACCGACTCGTAGCTGACCCCCTCGAGCTCGCCGGTGCCCCGCTTGACGGCCCGCTCGATGGTGTCGAGCGGCACCGAGTTGTCGCGGGCCTTCTGGTACATGGTCCGCAGGGTGGGGTTGGCGTCGGGGTCGCCGCCTCCCTTGCGGGCCGCCACCTCGACCTGCTTGATGAGCTTGGCGAACAGCTTGCCCCGCTTGGCGTCGGCTGCGCCCTTGCGATGCTTGATGGTCGCCCACTTGCTGTGCCCGCTCACGGCCCCAGAGGCTACCGGTGGCGGACCGGCGAGACGGCGGCGAACGACTAAGAGCGAGCGCAAATAGGTGAGAGTCTGTTGCGTAGCAAGGGTGTCATTCCCGCTCTTGTTCGCTGCGCTCACGGGCCGCTCGGGCCACGGCCTCGCCCGTATGAACCGGATTCGCTCACCTATTCGCTCGGCCTCTAAGCCGAGCGCCGCCTGCTACGACAGGTCGGCCAGGAAGCGGGCGTGGAGTCTCTCGTCGCCCGACAATTCGGGATGGAAGGCGGCCACCGTGGCCGAACCCGACCGACACAGCACCGGACGGTCCCCGTGGCGGGCCAGCACCTCCACACCGGCGCCGACCCGCTCGACGGCCGGGGCGCGGATGAACACCGCGTGGAAGGGCGTCTCGAAGCCCTCCACCGCGATGTCGGCCTCGAAGCTCTCGAGCTGGGTGCCGTAGGCGTTGCGCCGCACCGTGAGGTCCACCAGTCCCAGCGAATGCTGGTCGGCCCGCCCGTCCACCACCTCGCGGGCCAGCAGGATCATCCCCGCACAGGTTCCCAGCACCGCCATCTGAGCGTCCAGCCGCTCGGCCAACGGCGCCAGCAGCCCGGAGCGCTCCAGCAGCATCGACATGGTGGTCGACTCGCCGCCGGGCATGACCAGCGCGTCGACCAGCGCCAACTGCTCGGCCGTGCGGATCTCGTCGACTCGGGCTCCGCAGCTCTCAAGGATGGCGGCGTGGGCGGCGAACCCGCCCTGCAGGGCGAGCACGCCGACGCGGGGCTTCACCAACCCCGGTCAGCCAGCTTGACGGCGAGGTCGGCGGTCTCCAAGCCGGCCATGGCCTCGCCCAGCCCGGCGCTGATCTTGGCCAGGATCTCCGGGTCGCGGTAGTGGGTGACCGCCTCCACGATGGCCGCCGCCATCTTGGGCGGATCGGAGCTCTTGAAGATCCCCGACCCCACGAAGGCCGCCTCGGCGCCTAGCTGCATCACCAGCGAGGCGTCGGCCGGCGTGGCGATGCCGCCCGCGCAGAACAGCGGCACCGGCAGCCAGCCGGTGTTGGCCACCTCCTGCACCAGCGGCAGCGGGGCTTGCAGCTGCTTGGCCCACTGGAACAGTTCGGCCTCGTCGCCGGCGGCCGCGATGCGGCGCATGTCGCCCACGATCGAGCGGAGGTGCCGGACGGCCTCCACGATGTTGCCGGTGCCGGCCTCGCCCTTGGACCGGATCATGCAGGCGCCCTCGCCGATGCGCCGCAGCGCCTCGCCCAGGTTGGTGGCTCCGCATACGAACGGCACCGTGAACGCCCACTTGTCGATGTGGTGGACCTCGTCGGCGGGGGTGAGCACCTCGGACTCGTCCACGTAGTCGATGCCGAGGGCCTGCAGGATCTGAGCCTCCGCGAAGTGACCGATCCGGGCCTTGGCCATCACCGGGATGCTCACCGCGGCCTGGACCCGCTGGACCATCTCGGGATCGGACATCCGCGACACGCCGCCGTGGGCCCGGATGTCGGAGGGCACCCGCTCCAGCGCCATCACCGAGACCGCTCCCGCGTCCTCCGCGATGCGGGCCTGCTCGGCGGTGACGACGTCCATGATCACGCCGCCCTTGAGCATCTCGGCCAGCCCCCGCTTCACGAGGGTGGTGCCGGTGGCCGGATCGGAGCTAGCAGTGGCGGACATGGCCGCAATGCTAACTGGCGAGCGCGTGCCCTACGATGCAGCGGCGCGGGCGTCGGCCAGCAGTTGCTCGCTCTGCGATTCGGTCAATACCGCGGCCGCCCCGATGGGCCAGCGCCCGCTGTCGTTGGCCAGCAGCAGCCAGGTGGCGCCGGCCGACAGGCTCAGCGGGTTGCCGGACCGGTCGGTGAACCGGAAGCCGACCCGACCCTGGCTGCGCTCCCACTGCGCCTCGTGTACCGCCCCCGAGGTGAGCACCAGCGCCTCGCCCGACCCGTAGGGCAGAGCCTGGGGCGAGATGGGGTCAGCGGCGGAGCGGCCGTAGGGCATCCGCACCACCACCACGTTGGCCGGGGCGATCTCGGCCGTGCCGTTGGCGGTCTCGGTGGTGTGGACGGTGCCATCCTGGATGCGCACCCAGCCCCCTCCGATGCTGTCCCACACATGGGCGACCTCCGAACCCCACTGGGTGCGGTAGGCCACGGCCACGCCGGCCGCGTCGGGCAGGCCGGGCGGGTTGGGCGAGCCGTACTCGAACAGCGCCTCCGGCGGCGAGGCAGGCTCGGACGGTGCCAGGTTCTCGTACAGGAAGTACAGGTTGTGCGGGGCGGGGCGCGAGCGGTCGCGTTTGTACGGCGCGTCCAGCTGGTGGGCGCCGATGTCGATGAGCGTGCCCGCGGCCGCAGCCTGGCGCATCTCCCGACGCACCACGCGGTTGGCGCCGGAGGAGGCCAGATAGGGCGTCGAGAGATCCTCGAGGATGGCGAAGTCGCTGGAGCGGACCGAGCGCACCGGCCCGATCCGGTCGGGGATCTGGGAATGGAACACGGCGATGAACCGGGTCTTGCCCGCCTCGACCAGCACCTCATAGACGATGTCGGCCGCGCCCAGTCCGGCCTGGGGACGATCCTCGGGGTCGCCGTTTCCGATCTTCACCGCCAGCGGGCGCCGCTCATCGAGGCTCAGGTCGGTGGTGATCAGGCCGGTCAGGGCCGCGAACGGTCCGGCCACGAGAGGCTCGGTCTCAGGTACCTCAGGAACCTCGGGCGGTGTCGGAAACTCGGGAGGCTCACCCGCCGGCCCCGCCCCGGCGTGCGAAGACTCTGACGGCGTCGCCGCAGATCCATCCTCCGACGCGCCATCATCGGAGGGGTCCGCATCGGATCCCTCCGACCCGCTGGGCGACCCGTCCACAGTCGCCGCGGCATCCGAAGGCTCCTCGGCCGTAGCGACAGGCTCAGTTGCCGACGCCGCGCCCTCAGTGGGGCCCGACATCGAGCCGGCTTCGGTACCGGTGTCGCTCTGATCGCGAGCCTGATCGTCGGCTTCGACCGATGTGGAGGGGGAATCAGCCGAGCCGGTGACTGCCGGGGCCGCCGGCGGCGCGCCGCCGCCGCACGCCGCGACCAGCATCAAGGCGGCTAGGAGGCCGGCGAGCGCTCCGGGCGCTTGGCCGCCGGCCCTGCGGCTCGGGGCCATCAGATCTCTTCCAGGACAGCTATCCGCTGAAGTGTCGAGGAGCCGGGCCTCGCTGCTGTGGAATCTGGCTGCGGCGCCACCATCCAAAGGTGGGCGACCGACCGAGCCGTGTCTAAGCCAGGCCCCTCGACGGACTCTCGCAAAGCCGACGCCAGAGCCGGAGGAAAGCTGGTGAGGTGGGCCGCTTCGACATCGACGTCCGAGACGGCGTCGAACCCGCGCACCCGAGCGGCGGCCCCGGCCGTCACCGGCGCGGCGCCGGGAAGCCTGGAGACGCTGGCCAGCACGGTGGGGAAGGCGACGCCGCGCCCGATGGCGCAGAGTTGGCGGGCCACTACCGCTTCGAGCTCCAGCCGGTCGAGTCCGGACAGCGCACCGCTGGTCACGACCAGGTGGGCCGTCGGGCCCCCCAGCCCGACCGCAGCGGCGTTGACGGCCGGGCTTTCGACCACATGGACCGAGGGCGGGTGGAAGCCGTGGGTGGTGCACAGGCCGTCGAGCAGATTGTCCAGCCGGGGATTGTCGCCCTTGGCCAGGGGACGGGCCCCGAGGGCCTGCAACGCCGTCTGGGGCGCCCGCCAGTGGAGCAGCGCGGCCACCGCCAGTGCCGCGGCCACGGCCGGTGCGACCGCCACCAGCGGCGAGATGCCGGCCACTGCGAGCACGGCCCACACCACGACCAGCACCGCGAACGCGGGCACCGCTACAAGGGCTGCGGGAGAGTGCTTCAAGGGCATCCGGTGGGGCTGGGCGTTGCGGCTGCCGCCGACGCTCGCAGCGGCACGGTCTCGGGTCGTCGACACCGCGTCCGACGACGGCTCGTCATGGTAACGGTGGACGCGGCGCTACAGCCGTCACCCGACAGCGGAGTCATTCCCGCTCTTGTTGGCTGCGCTCACTGGTGGCCCAAGCTCCGGCAACACAGCCCAAGGCCTCGCCCGTATGGGCCGGACTCGCTCGCCTGCCCGCTCGGCCTCCAAGGCTCTAGCCTTGCGCAGCAGTGCGGATCGGAATCATCTGCCCGTACAGCCTCACCGTGCCCGGCGGTGTGCAGATGCAGGTGCTCGGGCTGGCCCGGGCGCTGAACCGCAGCGGCCATCCCACCCGCGTGCTCGGACCGTGCGACGGCCCGCCCCCGGATCCCAACGTCACGCCGCTCGGCAACAGCCTGCCGACCATCGCCAATGGATCGATAGCCCCGGTGGCCCCCGACCCCTCCTGCCAACTCCGGGCCATCCGGGCCATGCGCGACGAGTCGTTCGACGTCATCCACCTCCACGAGCCGCTGGCGCCGGGCCCGACCATGACCGCGCTGCTGGTGAGGCCGGCCCCGTTGATCGGGACCTTCCACGCCGCGGGGGGGTCGTTGGCCTACGACCTGCTGCCCCGGGCCACCCGCTTCCTCGCCGGTCGCCTCGACCACCGGGTGGCGGTCTCGCCCGACGCCCGCGACATGGCCCGCAACGCCCTCGGCGGAAGCTACGACCTGCTCTACAACGGCGTGGAGCTGGCGCCGTACCGGGCCGCCGAGCCGGCCCGGGCCGCCGGTCCGGTGATCCTGTTCGTGGGCCGCCACGAGCCCCGCAAGGGACTGGGCGTGCTGCTCGACGCGCTGCGCAGGCTGCCCGCCGACGTGAGGCTGCAGATCGCGGGCTCGGGTTCTGAGACGGCCGCGCTGCAGGCCCGCTCGGCCTCCGATCCCCGCATCGAGTGGCTGGGGACCGTCACCGACAGCGAGAAGATCGCCCGGCTCAAAGGCGCCGATGTGTTCTGCGCCCCGTCGCTGCGGGGCGAGTCGTTCGGGATCGTGCTGCTGGAGGCGATGGCGGCCGGCACTGCGGTGGTGGCCAGCGACCTGCCCGGCTACCGCAACGCGGCCCGGCCCGGCACCGACGCCCTGCTGGTTGCGCCGGGCGACTCCGCCGCGCTGGCCGCCGCCCTGCGCCGGGTGCTGTCGGACGCCCCGGAGTCGGCGAGGCTGGTGGCCGAGGGTCACCGGCGGGCCGAGGCCTTCTCGATGTCGGGTCTGGCCGAGCAGTACCTGGAGCGCTACGAGCGGATCGCTCTGTCCACCACGCCGTCCCAACGGCCCACGAGGGAGCGCAAATAGGTGAGAGCCTGTTGCGTTGCCACGGGGTCACTCCCGCTCTTGTTCGCTTCGCTCACGGGCCGCTCGGGCCACGGCCTCGCCCGTATAGGCCGGCTACGCTCGCCAATTCGCTCGGCCTCCAAGCGGCCGAGACACCCGTCGGCCTGAGCGCGAGCAGCACGGTGGTAGCGTGCTTGCTGAGTCCAACCGGGAGCGGGTGAATGTTCGACGGCAACTGGCGCGAGGCGGTGGACCGGGGCCTCACGCCGATCGGGGTGTCGCTGCGCCGCACCGGGGTGACCGCCGACATGGTCACCGTCACCGGCATCGTCATGGCCAGCGGTGCGGCTGTGGCCATCGCCGCCGGCTACCTGCGAGTCGGCTTCCTGCTGCTGATACTGGCGGGGATTCCCGACGCCCTCGACGGCGCGGTGGCCAAGGCGTCGGGCACATCCTCGCTGCGAGGCGCCTTCTTCGACTCGGTGTCGGACCGCCTCACCGACGCCCTGCTGTTCGGCGGCATTGCCTGGTACCTGGCCGACACCGAGCCCGGTCACATCATGATGCTGCCGGTGGCGGTGATGAGCCTGGCCATGCTGGTGTCGTACCAGCGGGCCAAGGCCGAGTCTCTGGGATACGAGGCCAAGGGCGGAATCATGGAGCGGGCCGAGCGCTTCGTGGTGCTCGCCTTCGGCCTGCTCTTCAGCGAGCTGCTGGTTTGGACCCTGTGGTTGATGGCCGTCCTCACCGCGGTCACCGCGGTGCAGCGCTTCATAAAGGTGTGGAGGCAGGCGTCGGAGGGGCGGCCGGTGCGACCCCGCTCCCGCCGCAGTTTCCGCCGGACCCGCACCACTCGCCCGCGGGGCCGGGTGGCGACACGGATGCGCAACCGCCCCCCGACCGACGCCGCCTGAATTCGGCCGGCTGCCACGGACGTGCACTTTGCTCCCAAGCGTCTCGCGGCGCGGCGTTGTCACTCCCGCTCCTGTTCGCTGCACTCATGGGGCGGCATCGCTCACCCATTGGCTCGACCTGCGGACCGATAGATGCCGTCGGCGTCGGCTTACCGGGCCGCTGAGTCCTTCGCTCGCCGCGCCCCCGCACCGCTCGCCCGGGCCGCGGCGCTGGCGGGGGCGGCCGCGGTGGCGGCCGCGAGCCGCGACCGGCGGCTGCTGGTGCGGCGCAACCTCGAGAGGGCGCTGGGCCGGCCGCTGGGGCGACGCGAGGCGGCGCGCCGGGTGGCGGCCACCTTCGACTGGTACGCCCGCTACTACCTGGAGAGCTTCCGGCTGCCGTCGCTGGACGCGGCGACGATAGACGCCGGCTTCGGCCACGAGGGCGTCGACGCCATCGATCGGGCCGTCCGCTCCGGCACCGGCCCGATCCTGGTGATGCCGCACCTCGGCACCTGGGAGTGGGCCGCCTGGTGGCTGGCGCTGATCCCCAAGATGAAGGTGACCGCGGTGGTGGAGCCGCTGGAGCCCCCCGAGGTCTTCGAGTGGTTCGTGTCGTTCCGGCAGCGGCTGGGGATGGACATCATCCCGCTGGGACCCGACGCGGGCGGGCGCCTGGCTGCGGCCATCAAGCGGGGCGACGTGGTGTGCCTGCTCGCCGACCGCGACGTGGCCGGCAGCGGGGTGGCGGTGGAGTTCTTCGGGGAGCGGACCCGGCTGCCGGCCGGGCCCGCCCTGCTGGCGCTGCGCACCGGTGCGCCGCTCATCCCCGCCGCGGTGTACTGGCGGGGCCGGACCCGCCACGCCATCGCCGGGACTCCCATCGACACCAGCCGCTCGGCGGGAATCCGCGGCGACACGCAACGGGTGGTGCAGGACTACGCCGCCGCGCTGGAGGACCTGATCAGGGCCGCGCCCGAGCAGTGGCATCTGATGTCGCCCAACTGGCCCAGCGACTACGAGGCGCTGGGCCGGCCCGTCCCGGACCATCTTCAGAACCTCTGATCGTCCGCCGCCGTCCGCGGCACTCACAGCCCGCCCAAACCCCGGCAACACCGCCCACGGCCTCCCCGTGTGGACCGGACTGGCTCGCCTATCCGCTCGGCCTCTACGCGTCGAGGCCGGTCCAGTCCTCGGGGTTGTCCTCCACGAAGCATCCCATGATCTCGCCGTCCACGCCGTCCACCAGCACCAGGCCGCGGCGGTCGGGGGGCGCCTGGTTCGAGTACAGCAGGATGCGCCACGTCGGACGGCTGCGCAGGCCCCGCCACCCGAGCTGGGCCGAAGCGTGCCCCACCGGGAAGCCCACCTCTCGGGTGGCCGCCACCAGGGCGTCGTTCTCGTCGACGGCGAGATCCCATCCCGCCTGCAGGCAGTACAGGCCGAACCCGACGAGAGCGACGCCCCCCACCACGAAGCCGCCGTTGACGAGCACGGCGCCGCTGCCGGCCACCGCGGCCATCACAATCGAGGCTGCGCCGATCAGCAGGTAGAGCGAGCCGGCGATGCGGCGCCTGCTGTTGTTGGGGAACAGGTACGGACCCACATATCCGGCCGCGTCGAGATCGTCGGGAAGGCTGTCGCGCACCTCGGCGTCGCTGGCCTCCGAATCTTCCGCCGCAGCCTGCTCGTCGCCGACAGCCGGTCCCTCGCTCACAGCCGCAGGATATTGTCGCCGCGCCGCTACCCGCATTCACGCCGCCGTCGGAGGGTCACATCTCCAGCATCAGGGTGACCGGGCCGTCGTTGGTGAGCTCCACCGCCATGTTCGCCCCGAATGATCCGGTGGCGACCGCGGCGCCCAGACGCCGCAGCTCGGCCACGAGTTCGTCGATCAGCCGGGCGGCATCATCGGGCGGGGCTGCGGCCACGAACGAAGGCCGGCGACCCTTGCGGGCGTCGCCGTAGAGGGTGAACTGGCTGACCACCAGCACCTCGGCGCCGGTGTCGGCCGCGGAGCGGTTCATGTGGCCGTTGTCGTCGGCGAATATGCGCAGATGCCACAGCTTGTCGGCCAGCTTGAGCGCGGCGGCGGAGTCGTCGCCGTGGGTCACCCCCACCAGGCAGCACAACCCTGGACCGATCTCGCCCACAACCCGACCGTCCACCCGCACCTTTGCCCAAGCAGCCCGCTGCACCAGCACCCTCACCGCCCCAAGCTATCTCAGGGGTTGGAGCGGCCTGAGGCGACGGTGCCGTAGAAGACTCCGGCGATCACCACTATCCCGCCCATCACTGTGGCGGCGGTGGGCAGCTCCGACAGGAACAGCGCGGCCCACACCGTGCCGGCCGCCGTCTCGGTGGGGGCGAACAGCGACACCTCCGACACCGGGGCGAACCGCAGGGCGGTCGAGTTGGCGAGCCGGCCCAGCGGGTTGAAGCACAGCCCCATGGCCGCGATCGACAGGTAGGCGCCGGCGTCCAGCGACAGCGGCGACGCCGCGAAGCTGGTGACCGCCATCACGAGCAGGGCGCTGGCCGACAGACCGGCCCGCCGGCTGAGCTCGGGGTAGCGGCGCCAGATCGTCATGTTCCCCGCGAAACCGGCCACCGCCAGCAGCGCCAGGAAGTCGCCCCCCAGGGTGGGCTCGCCCAGCGAGTCGCCCACGATGAGCGCCATGCCGGCCATCGTCACCGCCACCGCCGCCATCACCCGGCGGGTGACCGGCTCCTTGAGGAAGATGCGGGCACTGAGCGCGCCCAGCAGCGGCGCCGAGGCCACGATGGCCACCACGTTGGCGACCCGGGTCTGGGTGATGGCGGTGATGAAGCAGAGCTGGCTCACCGCGGCGAGAGCGGCCACCCCGGCCAGCGGCAGGCGGTGCTGCCGCAGCGACCTCAACGCGGGACGCCGGTCGACCAGCCGGCCGAAGGTCGAATGCACCACCAGGGCGCAGCAAGACACCAAGAAGGCGACGTCGAGGGCATCCGCCTCCGAGAGCCGCACCCACAGCGAGTCGGTGGACACCGACAGCATCCCGACACCCGCCAGCAGCCACCCGACAGGCCGCCGGTCGCCCGCAGGGTCAGCGCTCATCGGTCAACCTAACGGCCACCGAAGCAAAGCCACTGGCCCGGCGTGGATCACTCGGATTCGCAGCCAAGCTGCAGGTCAGGCGACTGCGCCCGCAGCAATCACCTCGTCGACGACCACCTCGCCCACTTCACCGGGTGACACGTCGTAGTAGGCGGCAATCGCGTCCCGAGCCGTGTCGGCCACATCATCAAGACGCCGGGCCTGAGAAAACACCCAGTCGAGCTCTCGGATCCGGATGCCCCACCACTCGTCTCCCCGCCTTGCGACTACCCGGAACCGTCCGCCGGGAGGTGGGATAGCAGTCATCGGGTGCTCCTGCCGGTCGCCTCACGAGCTTGTCGGAGTATAGCCAGCGCGGTGTGCTCGTCGATCTCGCTGTGCCTCGGTATCACCAGCCGCTCCGTTCCAACACCCACACCTCATGCCTGCCCTGGCGCAGCAGCCGCAACTCGACACCCTTCGCTCTAGCGGCCTGTCGCAACTGCTTCATCAAGTACCGCTTCCGCATAGGAGCCACACGCTATATCAATAATTTTCAATAGCTATCTGCTGGCGCGCCCGCATCCGCGGTGGAGCGCTGCCGAGGCGGGTCAGGCCGAGGTTGGGAAGGTCTGTGGGGCCGCGGTGAAGGCCTGCAGGCAGCCGGGGGCGCAGAACCAGTAGTCGTCGCCGTCGTGGACCGTGTGGTACTTGGCGTCGTCGATGAGCACCGTCATCCCGCACACGGGATCGACGGCCTCGGCACGCGGTGGCATCGGCTGAGCCGCGTCCACGGTGAGTTCGCCGCGGGCTCGCCTGGCTACCAGGTCGGCCATCACCGCCACCGCGATCTCGACGTTGGCCACTGCGCCGAGGTCGAGTCCGGCGGGAGCGTGGATGCGCTCCGTGTCGGCGGGGTCGACGCCCCTGCTGTGGAGGTGCTGCAGGACGGCCGCGGCCCGCTTCGGCGAGGCGACCAGGCCGACGTACCCGGCGTCGTAGGCGAGGGCCGCCTCCAAAGCGAGGTCGTCGTAGTGGCCCTGGGTGGCTACCACCACCGCGGTGGCGCGGTCGATGCCCAGGTCCGACAGGTCGAGCTTGGTGCGCACGATCTCGGGGCGGGTGTGCTCGTCGGGCTGCCCGCCATCGTCGATCACCGCGGCCCGCCATCCCAGCGCCAGCGCTGTCTCGGCCAGCGCGTCCACCGCGGGCGAGCGGCCCACCACCACTACCTGGGGCTCGGGCCGGTGCGGCTCCAGGTACACCTCCAGGGCGCCCTCGGACTCGCAGGCCATGGCTATCGAGCGCCGCTGATCATCAGGCCGACCGTCGAGCTCGTCGGGCTGCCCCAGCAACAGCAGCAGCGGTTCGCCGGTTTCCAGGCACTCGCGGGCGTGGCGCACCACCGACGGCTCCGCGCAGGCGCCGCCCAGCCAGCCCCGCACCGTGCCGTCGGCCAGCACCACCGCCTTGGAGCCCTGCCGCCCCGACGACGGCCCCCGCCGCCACACCACCGTGGCCAGCACGTAAGGCGCCCGCTGCTCAGAAAGCTCAACCGCCTCACCCAGCACCGCCACATCCATGGCACCGCGGCTCCTCGCTATCGCTGCTGCCGTACCCGACCGATTCTAGGACTGATGCCGGCCGAGCCCGGCAGCCGAGATTCAGGCGGTGGCGGTGTCGATGGCCGCCCATACCCGGTCGGGCAGCACCGGCATGTCGATGTTGCGCACCCCGAGGTGGGCCAGCGCGTCGACGACCGCGTTCACGAAGGCCGCGGGTGAGCCGACCGTGGCCGACTCGCCGATGCCCTTGGCCCCGATCGGGTGGTGCGGCGACGGGGTGACCGTCTCCAGCAGCTCGAAGCGGGGCGTCTCCCAGGCGGTGGGGATCAGGTAGTCCATGAAGTTGGACCCGATGCAGTTGCCGTCGTCGTCGAAGGTGATCCACTGCATCGACGACATGGCGAACCCCTCGGTGAGGCCGCCGTGGATCTGGCCCTCCACGATCATGGGGTTGATGCGCACCCCGCAGTCGTCGAGGGCCACCATGCGGCGCACCTTCCACACCCCGGTGTCCGGGTCCACGTCCACCACCACCACGTAGGACCCGTACGGGAACGTGAGGTTGGGCGGGTTGTAGTAGGTGACGTCCTCGAGGCCGTACTCCATTTGATCGGGGAGGTTGGTGTAGGCCGCGAAGGCCGCGTCCTGGATGGACACCGCCTGATCGGGCGAGCCGGCCACGTGGAACTTGTCCGCGTCGCGCTCGATGTCCTCGGGCGCGGCCTCCAGCAGGTGGGCGGCGATGTGGCGGGCCTTGTCGGCGATCTTGCGGGCCACCATGGCGGTGGCCGCACCGCCCACCGGGGTGGACCGCGACGCGTAGGTGCCCAGCCCGTAGGGGGTGTCGTCGGTGTCGCCGTGGATCACCTTGATGTCGGTGGCGGGAATGCCGGTCTCCTCGGCCACGATCTGGGCGAAAGTCGTCTCATGGCCCTGGCCCTGGGTCTTCACACCGAGCTTGAGGATGGCCTTGCCGGTGGGATGGACCCGCAGCTCTGCCGAGTCGATCATCTTCAGCCCGGCGATGTCGTAGGTGTGGGCCGGCCCGGCCCCCACCGCCTCGGTGAAGTGGGCGATGCCGATCCCGACCAGCCGGCCCTCCTCCCGGGCCGCGGCCTGCTCGGCCCGCAACTCGTCGTAGCCGGCCGCGTCCAGCGCCTTGCGCAGCGCGGTCGGGTAGTCGCCGGAGTCGTACACGAACCCGGTGGCCGTCTCGTACGGGAACTGCTCGGGCTGGATGAAGTTGCGCAGCCGCAGCTCGGCCGGGTCGATGCCCAGCTCGTCGGCCGCGGTCTGCATCAGCCGCTCGATCAG
>JAJEDD010000016.1 GCA_022821685.1 Acidimicrobiia bacterium | reverse complement strand
CGGTCACATCGACTGCTGCCGCAGGCGAGGGATTGGCGCTGATCGTGAACGTCGCGACGCCGCCCTCGATGACACCCGAACCGGAGCTGATGCTCACCTCCGGCGTTGCTGGAGGCGGCGGCACCACTGGATCGGTCGTGTCGGTGGTGTCGGTACTCGTCGAGGCTTCGCAGTCCTCGAGCGCTTCCACGATCGGCGCCCAGCCGCCCCAGCCTCGGCCGCTGCTGTACGTCTGCACGTAGGCCGCGGTCACCGTCTCAGCGGTCACCCCCGACGGCTTGGCGGGCATGTTGTCCGCGCCCAAGGTGTTGAGAATGCGCCAGAACAGCGGCGTGAGCGTGCCGTAGCTGCTGTGCCAGGCGAACGCCGCCCGCGCCTTCGCAATGGCCTCGCTCGATGCGCTCGGGTCGCACGATACCGCGGCTGCGGCGGTGCGCTGGTAGCCGGTCGGCGTCACCTCGTCGTAGTCCTGCGAGTAGACGATGACCGCGTAGTCCGTGTCGGCCTCAAGGCCGCTGATCGTGTACGTGAGCGTGCCCGCGTCCACCTGGGCGTGCTGCACGTCGCTGTTCTCGACGTTCTCGCCCCAGTAGACCAGGTAGTGTTCAACGTCCCGCTGCGACCACGACAGCGTCATGCTGCTGCTGGTCACGTCCGAGAAGCCGACAGCGCCCGGGTCGGGGAAGGGGTCGTCCTCTTGCTGGTCCTGCGAACCCTGTCCCAGGGTTTGCATCTGCGGGTCAGTGCAATTGCCGTCACCCCGCAGGAGGTACGGGCTGTGGTTGTGATGCGAGTGGGTGCCGCCCCGGCTGTCCGAGTACGGGTGATGGCGGTGGCCATAATCCACCCGGCAGCTGGTCCAGACCTGGAAACCGTAACTCTGTTGCTCAATCTCGCCCTTCGTCAGGCAGTCGCTGATGCCCATGCCCGCCGGAGCGAACACCCGCATTCCATCGACGGTGATCATGCGCGCCTGATGGTGGCTGTGGCCGTACCAGCACGCCGCTGCCGTCGGGTCGAAGATGGTAGTCGTCACCTCATCCTGCCGGAGGGCGTCGGCGACGGTGTAGGCGACGTCCTGCTGGACCTCCGCCCAGTACTCGCGGCCGCGCATGTTTTCCGTGCTGCGCCAGATCTTGGTGGGCAGCGTGACTTCAGCAGACCCGCCCGAGCCCACGTCCACGTGGGTATATTCCTCGAACTGCACCTTCCTATCCCCTCTGCGGGGCGGCGGGTCGCAGTGTCTGTCGGGGTTGAAATCTGCTGAAGTCAGACCATCCGGGAGCTCGCAGTGGTCGTCCCACCACCTGGGAATCTCGTCCCTTGCGTTGATGAAGACTTCCCACGTCTTGAGATACACGCGCCGCGTCTGGCCTGCCGGCGGCGGGGGGGTGATGTAGACCCGGAACCGGGCGTCGTTGCCGGACATGACCGAGCCGTTGTCCAGCGCAGCGATGCTGGCGGTGGGCACGCCCGGCCAGGCGGACGGACAGGTTCCGCCGCCCACCGGCATGCAGGCCCATTCGTCTGTGGGACTCACCTCGTAGCCGGGGCCCGACTCCACACGCATGGCGATCCAGCCGTTGCCGACGTTGCCGCCGGCCTCCGCGCGGTTCTTGACGTGGACGCGAAGGTCGAAGCTCTGCGCGCCGGTCAAGATGGAATTCTCCAGCCAGGGACGCACGTAGACGCCGCGGTGACTCACCCTGGCGCTCCCGTCCGGCTTCCACAGGGGATTGATCTTGTAGCGGTCCCACGTCGTCGGGCGGTGGTCCGAGCGCGGGCTGAGCACGTCGCCCGACCATGCCAGCTGCGTCCGGATGCCGTTCAGATCACTCGTCTTGCGCGCCTTGGCGAGCGAGAAGGTGAAGTCCACGTTGGCGCCGGTCTGGGCAGGCCCGGCGCTGCCGTTGCCCAAACTCACGCTGGCGCTGATGGTGGGATTGGCCGGATCGTCGCTCTCGACTTCCACCTCGAAGATGCCGGACATGGCGATGTAGACGGTGTTGTTGCCCTTGGCGATGTTGTTGCCGCTGTTGATCGGGTTCCCGGTCGGGTTTCCGCCGCCCGCGCCCCAGCGGACGGTGTTTGCCCCCAGCGGATGGCTGGTGGCTGCGATGCCCGCCGTCGCGTGGGTCGCGCCGGTCAGGGTGCCGGTACTGGGTCCGCGAGTATTGGTGGCGCCCAGACCGTCGGCGTGGCGCTGATCGGCGCTGGTGTTGGTGTCCCAGGTGCCGTCCCAGAAGTCGTTGTAGTCATCGGCGATCTTGGGGCCGCCGAGCCAGTAGACGGCATGCGAGAACGGCGTGTGGCTGGGCTCGCCCGAGACCATGATGCCGGTGCTGGTGTGCCAGGCGGCATCGACTGCTGCTGTGCTGCCCACAGTACGGAACGTGCTGCTGTACGGCTGCGCGTCGGCGTGCCACGGGTGCGCGGCGGGGCGATTGCGCAGCCAAGTGTCGTAGGTGGCGATGTCGGTGGGGGATCCGTTGCGCTCGTTTCCGCTCTTGAACAGCAGCCGGAACTGGTCGCCGGGGTTCATGCCGCTGGGCTTGAGGCTCCAGTCGTCAGGGACGACGCTGACGTTCACGATCTGCACTGTCGCGGTGGACGCCGAGCCCAGCGCGAAACCCGACGGCGGCGATGCCAGTGTGACAGTGAACGTCTCGTAGTCCTCGATCGAATTGTCGGCTGGGACGGGGATGTCGCAGACGTGAGAGGTTCGGCCCGAGGGAACCGTGCAGGCGTGAGGGCCGCCGCTGAAGTCTGCTCCGGCGGTGGCGGTTCCGGCCGTGGTGTTGATGGTGAACGTCGCCTGCGACGTGGTCGCTGAGCCGAAGGTCAGCTTGACGCGCGCCGAGCCGCCCTCGGCGGCGTTGTAGCCGACTTGACCCGATGTGCCGGTATTTCCGCCGCTGAACTGGACGGTGATGTTGCTCTGGGCGCCGGCCTCAGGCGTCGGTGCGACCGCTAGCAGCGCGGCCAGCACCGCCAGCGCAATTGCAGGCCCGAACAGCGGCAGCCGTCGCTGCAGAACCCTCATTCTCGGGGGGGGGGGCGCAGTAGCAGTTCGGATCATCATGGTCGGAATCCTCTCATGCAATTCGCGGTCGGGTCGGGCCCAAGAGGGCGCGCCAATGGGTGAGAGCCAGTCGCGTCGCGGCGGGGTCTTCCCCGCTCTTGTTCGCTGCGCTCACGGGCCGCTCGGCCCACGGCCTCGCCCGTATGGGCCGGACTCGCTCGCCTATTCGCTCGGCCTCTAAGCACAGCACGCGAACGCAAACGCGAACGCAGGCGCTGACTGTCGGCCATTCGATCAGGATAGACGCGTCAGACTTGTGCGTGCATGATTCACGACCCGGTCAGGCCGATGCGCAGAGGTCGAGCGACCAGGCGCGACCCCGGTTCATGCGGGTGGGGCCCCTGGCCTGGCCGCTCGACCTCTTGGCGGTCGGTGCCAGGTGCGGGCACGCGGTGCGTGTCAGCCGGTAGCCGCCTGCAGCCAGTCGGCGGCGATGGCGCGATGGCGGGCGAGCATCTCGGTTACCCCGCTCGCGGTCAGATCGCCGTCCTGCACCAGCGGTTTGCCGGCCACCACCGTGTGGCGGGCCGACACCGGGCCGCAGCGCAGCAGCGCCTCCACCGGATCCGACAGCGCCCCCGCGAACTGCACGCCCTCCATCGGCCACACCACCAAGTCGCCGGCGCGTCCGGGCTCCAGCGCGCCGATGTCGTCGCGGCCCAGGCAGGCCGCGCCGCCGAGGGTGGCCATCTCCAGCGCCTCGCGTGCCGCCATCGCGGGCGGGCCGCCGCGCAGGCGTGCCAGCAGCAGCGCGGCGCGTGCCTCTAGCCACAGCGAGGCGCAGTCGGCGGATGCCGACCCGTCGCAGCCCAGACCCACCGCCACACCGGCGTCGCGCATCTCGCGGATCGGGGCCATACCGGCGCCGAGCACCTGATTCGAGCTCGGACAGTGGGCCACGCCGGTGCCCCAGCGGGCCAGCCGACCGATCTCGTCGGTGTTCGGGTGCACGCAGTGCGCCACCCACGAGCGGTCGGTTCCCCACCCCACGCTCTCGAAGTGCTCGAGCGGGCGGCACCCGAAGGCCGCCTCGCAGAAGGCGTCCTCGTCGGCGTCTTCGGCCAGATGGGTGTGGAGCCGCACGTCGAGGCGCTCGGCAAGCTCCGCGGTGCGGGCCAGCAGCTGCGGCGTCACCGAGAACGGCGAGCACGGCGCCAGCGCGATGCGCACCATCGCTCCCGGCGACGGGTCGTGGTGCAGGCCGACCAAGCGCTCGCTGTCGGAGAGGATCTCGTCGTCGTCCTGCACCACCGAGTCCGGCGGCAGCCCCCCGTCCTTCTCGGACAGGCTCATCGATCCGCGGGTGGGATGGAAGCGGAACCCGAGCTGGCGAGCCGCAGTGATCTCTGCGGTGATCAGGTCGCCGCCGCCTCTGGGATGCACGTACAGGTGGTCGGTGCTGGTGGTGCATCCGCCGAGAGCGAGCTCGGCCAGGCCGATCCAGGCCGACACGTAGGCGGCCTCCTCGTCGAGGCGGCTCCACACCGGGTACAGGGTGCGGAGCCAATGGAACAGGCTCCCGCCCAGCGCGGGCGAGAAGGCCCGGGTGAGGTTCTGGTAGATGTGGTGGTGGGTGTTGACCAGCCCCGGCGTCACCAGGCAGCCGCTGGCGTCGATGCTGTGCTCAGCCGGCGGCTCGGTGCCCGCCTCGCCGACGCCGGTCACGAAGCCGTCGGTGATGGCAACCCATCCGCCGGGGATCTCGCGCCGCTGCGAGTCCATAGTCACCACCAGTTCCGCCCCCCGCACACAGAGGTCGGCCCCACCCCCGGCGCCGGGCGATGGCTGGGTTACGCGCATCGCATCACGCTAACGGCGCTGCGCAGGTCAATGTGGCAGTGTTGGGCAGCGCACCGCGGCAGTGTTTGGCATTTCATGATGGGCGCTGGCCGTCATTTGCCGGTTGTGCTGGCGCTGGCGGTCAACGATGCGACGAGCTGGATCTGGTAGGGGGGCGCGGGCGGGTGGTATTGTCCCCGCCGCGGAGCCGGGCGAAGGAGTTGACACGGTCATGGACATGGACTCGTTTCTGAAGGCGATACCGAAGGTGAGCCTGCACCTGCATCTGATGGGCTCGGTGCAGGCCCGCACCGCGGTGGAGCTGTGCAACAAGCACTCGGTGCCGCTGCCGGACCACGAGGAGCCCGAGGACCTCTACGACTACCCCGACATCTACAAGTTCCTGCACATGTACGACAACACTGCGCTGGGGGTGATCGACCGCGAGGACTTCGAGCGGATCTGCTACGAGACGCTCACCGAGGCCGCCGACCACAACGTGCGCTACCGGGAGATGTTCTTCAATCCCACCACCCACATGGCGGCCGGGGTGGACTACGAGACCTGCGTCGACGGTCTCATAGACGGGATCGACGCGGCCCGAACCGACCACGGCATCGAGTGCAAGCTCATCGCGGCCGCCAACCGCATGGAGAGCCCCGAACTGGCCGTCGAGATGGTGGAGACGCTCATCGAGCACCCCCGCGACGAGGTGATCGGCATCGGCATGGACTACGCCGAGGCCGAGTATCCGCCCGAGCGGTTCTGGAAGGCCTACCGGATGGCCGAGCGGGCCGGCCTGCGCCTCACCGCGCATCAGTCCGAGGACGCCCCGCCCCGCAACATCGAGACCTGCCTCGACCTGCTCGGCTGCGAGCGGGTCGACCACGGCTACCACGTCGTGGAGAGCGAAGCCATCATGCGCCGCTGCCGCGACGAGGGCGTGGTGTTCACCTGCACGCCGGTGTCGACCGCCTGGGTGTACTTCAACGACGACTTCGACAACCACCCCATCGCTCAGATGCGCGAGTTCGGCATCAAGATCAGCCTCGACTGCGACGACCCGCCCATGTTCAAGACCGACCCCACCCGCGACTACGTCGTGGCCCACAACCACATGGGCTTCGAGGTGGAGGACTTCCGCCAGTGCATGCTCAACGGCATCGACGGGGCCTGGCTCGGCGAGCCCGAGAAGCGCAGGATGCGCCGCCAGTGGGCCACCGAGTTCGACGAGCTGGCCGCCCAGATCGACTGATCAGCAAAGCTGTCTCACCCCCGCGGTACGTTTCCGAGCCGATCACGACTACCACTTCAACGACAAGACATCCTCAACAAGCAAGACATCCTCACCCGACAAGACATCCTCAACATACAAGACAACCTCAACAGAAAGGCATCCCGACATGAGAAGCAAGAAGAGCCGAGGTCTGTTCCTGCCCGCCAGCGAGACCATCTCGCGTCGGCAGGCGCTCAAGATGGGCGCGGCCGGAGTGGGCGGGCTGGCCGTGGGCGGAACGCTGCTCGCCGCCTGCGGCGACGATGAGGACGAGGCCGCTCCCGCCGCCACCGCGGCGCCGGCCACCACCGCCGCGCCCGCCGGCAAGGACCGCATCAAGGCCCACTGGGTGTACATCGGCCCGCCCGACGACAACGGCTGGACCCAGGAGCACGACCGGGGCCGGCTGGCCGCGCAGTCCGCGCTCGGCGATCGGCTCGAGACGGCGTACACGCCCAACATCGGCTTCGACGCCTCCACCACCCAGCTGTTCCAGCAGCTCGTGGACGACGGCAACGACATCATCTTCGCCAACACCGAGTACGCCGGGCTGCTCACCGAGGTGACCGACGCCAACCCCGACACCAAGTTCTGCGAGATCAACGGGCACTACTACAGCGACAACCTGTTCCCGTTCTATCTGGCCCATGAGAAGACCGCCTACCAGCTGGGCGTGGCGGCCGGGCATCTCGCCGAGAACGGCCGCATCGGCTACATCGGGGCGTTCCCCACCGCCACCGCCTACAACGACGTGAACGGCATGCTGCTCGGGGCCCGCTCGGTCAACCCCGACGCGGTGGTGGAGACGGTGCTGGTGAGCACCTTCTTCGACCCGCAGAAGGCGGCCCAGGCGGCCAACGCCCTGCTCGACAGCGGCGTCGACTTCCTGTTCGGCGTGATGGACGAGCCCACCTTCCTGCAGCTCTCCGAGGAGGCCGGGGTGTGGACCGGGTACTGGAACCTCGACTTCCGCTCGGCCGCGCCCACCAAGTACGTGTCGCACTTCGACCTGTCGGAGTTCGGGCCGTTCTACACCGAGCAGTGCCAGCGGGTCCTCGACGGCACCTGGGTGTCGCAGGACGAGGTGTGGCTGCTCGACACGCCCATCGGCGACTTCGGCCCGAACGTGCCCTCCGACGTGCAGGACGCGGTGGCCGATGTCGGCGCGAGGCTCGACAGCGGCGAGCTCCACGTTTACGAGGGTCCGCTGTCGGACAACGAGGGCAACGAGCGGCTCGCTGCGGGCGAGACCCTCGACTCGCTGGCCGCCTACGCCATCGACTGGCCCGTCGACGGCGTGACCGGCATCTCCCCGGTCTGAGCCCAAGCGCTGGAACACAAACTCTGACCTGGAGCAGCGACTCTGACTGAGAGGCCGAGCGCCGACGGCACGCGGCCCTCGGTAGAGGCGCGGGGCATATCCAAGGCCTTCGGGGGCACAGCCGCGCTCGACGCGGTCGACTTCGAGGTGAGCTGGTCCGAGGTTCACGCCCTGGTGGGCGAGAACGGCGCGGGCAAGACCACGCTGTGCAACATCCTGGCCGGCATCTACCGGGCCGACGCCGGCCGGGTGATCGTCGACGGCGCCGAGCGGGACTTCCGCAGCCCCGCCCACGCCATCGACGCCGGCATCGGCATGGTGCATCAGCACTTCCGGCTGGTGGAGCCGATGACGGTGGCCGAGAACATCCACCTGGGCTGGCCCGAGACGCCCGGCGTGGTGAGCCAGCGCGCCCTCAACGAGCGGGCCGAGCGGTTCATGGGCGAGATGGGGCTGCACGTCGATCCCACCGCCCGGATCTGGCAGCTGTCGGTGGGCGAGCAGCAGCGGGTGGAGATCCTGCGGGTGCTGGCCCGCGGCGCCCGGGTGCTGATCCTCGACGAGCCCACCGCGGTGCTCACCGCCCAAGAGGCCGAGGAGCTGTTCGCGGTGGTCAGGGAGCTGGCCGCCGGCGGCCTGAGCGTGATCTTCATCACTCACAAGCTGCGCGAGGTGCTGGCCGTGTCGGACCGCCTCACCGTGCTGCGCCACGGGGTCAGGGAGATCACCCGGCCCACCGAGGGCGCCACCGCCGGCGAGATCGCCCGACTCATGACCGGCGAGGAGCGGGTGTTGCATGTGGAGCACCGCACCGTGACCGGCGACCCCGCCCTGGAGGTGCGGGGGGTGTCGGCCCTCAACGACCGGGGCATCACCGCCCTGCACGACTTGGACCTGACGGTGCGGTCCGGAGAGATCGTCGGCATCGCCGGGGTGTCGGGCAACGGCCAGACCGAGCTGGCCGAGGTGATCAGCGCGCTCCGGGGCCTGGAGTCCGGCTCGATCACCGTCGACGGCGCGGAGGTTGCCTCGCTGTCGGTGCGGGCCGTCACCGACTTGGGCGTGGGCCACATCCCCGAGGACCGCATCGGGATGGGCATGGTGGCCTCGGCCCCGGTCAAGGACAACGCGGTGCTGCACAGCTACTGGACCCCGCAGTTCTCCCGCGGCCTGGCCCTGAACCGCCAGAGCGTGATCGACTTCGCCAAGCGGCTGGTGGCCGAGGCCCGGGTGCAGACCCGCTCGGTGTTCGCCACCGCCGGGCAGCTTTCCGGCGGCAACCAGCAGCGGCTGGTGGCCCGGCGCGAGGCGCTGGTGGCCGACCGGCTGCTGGTGGCCGCCCACCCCACCCGGGGCCTCGACGTGAACGCGGCCCAGGAGGTTCGCTCCACCATCCTCGACAAGCGCGACAGCGGCTGTGCGGTGCTGTTGATCTCCGACGACCTCGACGAGGTGCTGTTGATGAGCGACCGGATCGCGGTCATCTACGAGGGACGGATCATGGGCGTGTTCGACGCCGCCGACGCCGACCGCGAGCGCATCGGCCTGTTGATGGGCGGCCACTCGATCACTGGGGCCGTCGCGTGAGCCGGCCCGCCTTCACGCCGGCGCTGAGTCCGGGCGTGAGCCTGTCCTTGTGCACATCGGCACTGAGTCCCGGTGTGAGCCTGTCGCCCGGTCAGGCTGGGCGGAGTTCTGGCCCGAGCCTGGTGATCGATCGGGCTGAGCGGAGTGCGGGCGCGAGCGGGCGGTGTTCCGGGGGCGGGGCTCGATGACTCCGCTGGGGTCGATTGCGGGCGCCGTGCTGGCGGCCACGCCGTGGCGGCTGGAGCGCCGGCTGGAGGTGGACGCCAAGCGGGCCGCGCTCACCCGCATCGGCGGCGCGGTGGGCGCCATGGTCGTGGTCGGGATCCTGCTGCTGCTCACCGGGCGCAACGCCTTCTGGATCTTCTGGCAGGCCCTCGACGCCATATTCGGCCGCCAGCGGGGCATCGAGGGGGTGGCTCTGCGGGCCATCCCCATCCTGATGACCGCGCTGGGAGTGGCCCTGTCGCTGCGGATGAAGGTGTGGAACATCGGCTCCGACGGACAGTTCCTGATGGGGGCCCTGGCCGCGGTGGGGGTCGGCATCCACATGGGCGGGCCCGGATGGCTGGTGCTGATCGTGATGGCGGTGGCGGCCACCCTGGCCGGGGCGGCCTGGATGCTGGTGCCGGCACTGGCCCGGGCCTACTGGGACGTGAACGAGATCATCACCACCCTGCTGTTGAACTTCGTGGCCCTGCAGCTGGTGACCTGGTCGGCGCTGGGGTTCTGGCGCGACAAGGAGGCCGCCGTCATCCAGTCCACCCGCGAGGTGGCCCACACCCTGCCGGGCCTGCCCGGAGCGGAGTCGGTGACCATCGCCCTGCTCTTCCCGCTGGTGATCGCGGCGGCGCTGTGGTGGGTGTTCCGCTCCACCACTATCGGCTACGAGATCGACACCATCGGCGGCAACGCCCGGGCGGCCGGATTCGCCGGCGTCGCGGTGCGCCGCCGCATCCTGGTGGTGATGCTGTTCACCGGAGCCATTGCCGGCCTCGGCGGGATGCTGCAGCTGAGCGCCCCGGGCGCGCAGGCCATGAACGCCGGATTCTCGGCCCAGTTCGGTCTGTCGGGCTTCATCGTGGCTGCGCTGGCCGGCGCCTCGTTCTGGGGGGTGATCGGCGGCGGGGTGTTCATCGCCTCAATGTTCTACGCCGGGATCGTGCTGCAGACCAAGGGCCTGTCGGTGTACATCATCTTCGCCATCTACGGCGCCATCCTCACCGGCATCGCCCTCGGCGAGATCGCGGCCCGCTACCGCATGGTGCGCCGCCGCGCCGACGCAGGCGCCGAGGCGCCGGGGCCGCCTGGAGCGTCGGAGCCATCCGAGGCGTGGGGACCGTCTGCGCCGGCCGCGGCCGCAGAGGTGCTGGAGGCCGGCTCATGATCCTCGCCATCATCGAGAACGCCTTCTTGAGCCTGATCGGCTCGGCCATACCGGCCAGCGCGGTGGTGATGCTGGCCGCCACCGGGGCCATGCTCGGCGAGCGGGTCGGGGTGCTCAACCTAGGCCAGGAGGGGCTGATCGGCATCGGCGCGGTGTACTCGGTGATCGCAGTGCTGTCGTGGGGGGTGGAGAGCCCCTGGCTGGCCATGCTGATCGGCATGATCGCGGCCGCGGCAGCCGGGCTGATCTTCGCGGTGTGCGTGGTGGCCTTCCGGGCCAGCCAGGTGCTGGTGGGCCTGGCCCTGGCGCTGGGCGGCATCGGCTTGTCGAACCAACTGGGCACCAACCGCAACGGGACCCCCATCCAGACCCTGTTCCGCGAGGTCAACCCCGGCGGGGTGCTCGACGACAACGACCTGGTGTCGGCTTTCTTGTTCCACGACCCGGTGGTGTATCTCGCCTACATCGGGCTGCCGGTGGTGCTGTGGTTCGTGCTGTTCCGCACCCGCCACGGCATGAACATGCGCGCCGTGGGCGAGAACCCCGCCGCGGCCGACGCGGTGGGGGTGAGCGTCACCGGCTGGCGGATCTTCTACTCGGTGCTGGGGGCGGCGCTCACCGGGGCGGGCGGGGCCTACATGGTGCTGTCGTTCACGCCCACCTGGTCGCCCGACATCGCCCGGGGCAGGGGCTGGGTGGCGCTGGCGGTGGTGATCTTCGCGGGCTGGCGGCCGGGCTGGGCCGTGGCCGGGGCCCTGCTGTACGGGTCGATGATCTCGCTCGACACCACCGCCCAGGCCCGGGGCTGGGGTCTGCCGTTCATGGGGGCCAGCGATCTGAGCTTCTTCCTGTCGATGCTGCCCTACGTGGTCACGCTGGTGGCCATCCTGATCCCGGCGGGGGCGGTGAAGCTTGGTAGACGGGTGCGATCTACCGCCGCGCCGGCCGCCCTGGCCATCCCCTACTCCCGCGAGGAGCGCTGACCCGCCCCGCATGGGTCGGAGGTACCGGTGATGATTGCAGAGACAGCGACCGTCGGGGCCGAGAGTGCCGTTTGCGCTGATCCCGTGATCTTGAACCGGTGGCACCCGGTGGCCTCCCTCGACGAGATCCGGCGCGCCGCGCTTCGCACCCTGCTGCTGGGCGCGCCGCTCACCTGTTGGATCGACGATGCCGGCACGGCCCGAGCCCGCACCGGCACGGGGGAGTTGGAGGTGCGCACCGACTTCGGATACCTGTGGACCACCCTGGGCGAGCCCGACGGCGGCGTGTTCGCCGTTCCCGAGACCGGAGAGGCCGACCGGCGGACCCTCAACGCGTTGACCGTCGGAATCGGTGTCTCGGCGCCGCGGGCAATCGAGAACTTCCTCGACATGGCCCACTTCCCCTACGTCCACACCGGGGTGCTCGGCGAGGAGCCCCACACCGAGGTGGCCGACTACCGGGTCGAGGAGCGCGACGGCGAACTTTGGGCCGTCGGGTGCGTCTTCTACCAGCCGCGGGCCTCGGCGGCCTCCTCGCAGGCGGTGCTGGCCGAGTACATCTACCGGGTGCCCCACCCCTACGGCGCCATGCTCTACAAGTCGTCGCCCACAGATCCCGACCGGATGGACGCCATCGGCATCTTCATCCATCCCCTCACCGACACCCGCATCCGGGCCCACCTGTTCCTCAGCGTGCTCGACGAGGTGAGCACCGACCCGGAGATCCGCCGGTTCCAGCAGGAAGTGATCGCCCAGGACAAGCCCATCCTCGAGAACCAGCATCCCAAGCTGCTGCCGCTCGACCCACGAGCTGAGACCCCGATCCGGGCCGACCGTTCTGCCATCGCCTACCGGCGCTGGCTCAGTCGGCTAGGCGTCACCTACGGAGTGATCCCCGCCGGTGCCCCAGCCTGATCCGCCTCGCGGGGCCTGCGGAGGAACGGGACTCCCGGACATGCCGTGCGAGGCCCGCGACCCGGCCACATTCGCGCTGCTCGACCGGGTGGGCGTGGTCGAGGGGATGCATGTGCTGGAGGCCGGCGCGGGCACGGGCAGCGTGACGGCCTGGCTGGCCGAGCGGCTGGGCGCCGACGGCAGGGTGATGTCCACCGACATCGACCTCGTCCTCCACGCCGAGATGCCGCCCAACGTGATCCTCCGCCAACACGACATCACCTCCGACCGTCTGCCTGCGGAGCATTTTGACGTGGTACACGCCCGGGCGGTGATCCAGCACCTGAGCGACCCCGCGGCTGTGCTCGGCCGTCTCTACCGGGCGCTCAAGCCGGGCGGGGCCATGGTCATCGAACACGACGCCCGCGAGCAGGGGCGCGACCTCAACGCCGGCGCGCCGGTGTTGGGCTGGATGCGCGACCTCGCCATGGAGGATCTTGAGGTCGTCTCGACGACGGAGCCGATAGAGCCGGCGGGGGAGTGGATCGTCACCGTCGGGCGCAAGCCTGCGGCCGGGACGGCGACCGGCGCCGGAATCTGATCGTTCCGGTCGGCGCAGGCGCGGGCGGCAGTCGGGCCCCGCAGCGGTATCCTCGGCCGAGTGAGCTTCAAGGTCGGTGATCGGGTGGTCTACCCGCATCACGGCGCTGCTGAGATTGTGAGGCTCGAGAGGCGCGCCGCCTTCGGCGAGGAGCAGGACTACCTGGTGCTGCGCATGACCCACGGCGAGATGACCGTGGCCGTTCCCGCCGACCGGGCCGAGGATGTGGGCATGCGCTGGCCCATCAGCACCGAGGATGTGGACGACCTCTTCGAGGTATTGGCCCGCAAGGACGTGCGCGAGCCGGCCAACTGGTCGCGGCGCTACAAGAACCACCAGGAGAAGCTCAAGTCGGGCGACGTGTACCAGGTGGCCGAGGTGGTGCGCAACCTGGCGCTGCGGGAGCGGGCCAAGGGGCTGTCCGCCGGCGAGAAGACGCTCTACAACACGGCTCGCAGTGTGCTGGTGTCGGAGCTGTCGTTCGCGCTCGATGTGAGCGAGGACGAGGCGTCCGAACGAGTCGACGTCGCCCTCACCTAGACACAACCGCTCAGCCCCGAGACTCTGCCCCCGGACCGGCGGCGGTTAGCGCGGCTCGACCGTTGTTCCCAGCTGGGCGAGGGCGGCGGATGTGCGGCGAGCGGAGTCTTGCAGGAGCCCCTGGTCTCGTTCGGTGTCGTGCAGCACGTCGACGATCTCGAAGTTGGAGCGGTCCACCCAGGTGGGGGTGTGGGCCACCTCGGTGACCGCCCACCGGCCGGCATCGGCGTCCTCGGTCACGGTGAAATGCACGATCACGCCGTCCTCGGTGGGCAGCGGACACTCGTCGCAGGTTGCCGGCGACTGGTTCGACAGGAAGTTGCCCAGCCCGTACACCAGGAACTCCCCGCCGATCTGCACCACCGGCTGCACCATGTGGGTGTGGTGGCCGAGGATCAGGTCGATGTCGGGGTCGGCCAGCAGGCGGGGCCCGAGGTCGAGCTGGGTCTCGTCGGGCTCGGCGCTGTAGTTGGTGCCCCAGTGCAGCGACAGCATCACGAAGTCGGCGCCCGCGGCCCGGGCCCGGCGGGCCTCGTCGACGATGGTCGCCTCGTCGATCACGTTGGACAGGTGCGACTCGTCGGCGTTCAGCGCGCCGTTGTTGAAGCCGTAGGTGTATGAGAGGTGCGCCACGGTGGCGTCGCCGGCGGCGACCAGCGTGACCTCGGCCTGGGCCTCCGGCGATAGCGCCATGCCGGCGTGGGCCACATCCACCCGGTCTAGGGCACCGAGCGTGCCCACGATGCCCTCGGTGCCGCCGTCGGTGGCGTGGTTGGAGGCCAGCGAGCAGGTGTCGTAGCCGGCGTGGGCGATGGCGTCGGCCAGTTCCTTGGGCACCAGGAAGGCGGGGTAGTAGGAGAGTCGGGCGTTGTTGGGCGACATCGGGCTCTCCACATGGCACACGGCCAAGTCTGCGGCGCTGAGGATTCCGGCGACGCGGTCGAACATCGACGTGAAGTCCCAGCCGTCG
Organism: Acidimicrobiia bacterium; assembly: GCA_022821685.1. Lineage (GTDB taxonomy): Bacteria > Actinomycetota > Acidimicrobiia > Acidimicrobiales > Aldehydirespiratoraceae > Aldehydirespirator. Next base: position 19,217 of record JAJEDD010000016.1, on the reverse strand, counting down.
GCGGTGCGGGCCGCGTCGGCCACCGACTCGTGCACGAGCAGGTCGCCGGTGGCCGCGATCGTGAACGACCGGGGCCCGTCGTCCGCGGTGACAGTGGCCGCCGCGCCTCCCTCGGCCGCAGGTGCGGAGTCCCGCGGCGCGGCCACGGGTGCGGCGGAATCCGGGTCTGGCGGAGCGGCCGCTTCAGGGTCGTCGCCATCCAGCGCGATCGACAGGGCCGCGCCGCCCACCAGCAGCCAGAACAGCAGCCAGGCCACCCCCCGCTCCAACGGCGAGCCGGCGCGATCGGGCCGAGCGCTGTCCGCTGGAGACTGCGCCCCCACGCCGGCGCGATCCGACGACATGAAGGCCGGACGCGGCGGCGTCCTGCGCCTTGCGGCCGGAGGCTGCGAATGCCCGCCGACGCGATCCGACGGAATGAAGACGGGACGAGATGACATCCTGCGCCTTCTGCCCGGAGACTGCGATTGCATGTCGACTCGGCCCGCTCAGGCTGTGCCGATGTCGGATCGCAGGCCCCGGCCCGCGGGCGCGGCGCCGGTGAATCCGTCGGGCGACCGGGCCAGGCGCCCCTCGACCAGCACCCATTGGATGCCGCCGGACTCCTGGGCCGGGTTGGCGATGGTGGACCGGTCAATGACGGTGGCCGGGTCGAACACGGTGATGTCAGCATCGGCGCCGATGCTGATCCGGCCCTTGCGCCGCAGCGCCGGGCAGCGCCCTTCGAGCAGGCGGGCCGGCTGGATGGTCATCTTGCGCAGGGCGGACTCCAGGTCGAGCACGCCCCGCTCGCGCACATAGTGTCCGAGCACTCGGCTGAAGCACCCGGTGGAGCGGGGATGGTTGTTGTGGGGCCGGTCGAGGATGGCGTCGCTGCCGACCATCACGAAGTCGGCCTGCAGCGGCAGCTCGACGTCCTCGGGCGACATGGCGAAGGCGGCGGTGAGGGCGTTGGCCGCATAGGCGTCGGCGAAGGTCTGCTCGGTGAGCCGCTGCGACGTTCCGGCCACCTGCAGATCGCCGTAGCCGATGCCGTACTTCTCCTGCCAGTCCTGGTAGCGGGCCGACTTGAGGTAGGTGGCCCAGAACTCGTACGGGTAGGTGCACGCCGTCATGGACAGCCCCTCTTCGATGGCCTCGCCGATGCGCCCGAGCGCCTCGGCCATCACCCCGGTGCCGCCGGTCGAGTTGATGTGCTCGACGTGGATGTGGGCCCCGGTCTCGCGGGCCGCGGCGACCAGCTCGCTGATGGCTTGGAGGTTGGTGCCGGGCGGCAGGTTGTCGGAGTAGCGGGCGTGGACGCACAGCGGGACGCCGTGCTCGGCCGCGACCGCAGCGTGGGCGAGCAGCGCGTCCTCGCTAGTGCCGGGCGTGTATTCGGGTTGCATGTGCAGTCCGATGAACCCGTTGCCGAGGTCGGCCCGGGCGTCGGCGAGCATCGCGGCCAGCGTCGGTGACGCGGCGGTGTCGTAGGGCTCGAGGCCGTGCACCTGTCGGACATATGCGTGGTCGGAGGCCCCGCCGAAGTGCACCGGCGAGCTGCCGTCGGGATGGGCCGCGAACCAGTTCTCGGCCCGGCTGTCGAGGCCGTGCATCCCGAGGTTGGCGGTCACGCCGTCGGCCAGCTTGTACCACTCGCCGTAGCCGTTGGGGCTGTACGACAGGATGTCGATGAACCCCGGCGACACCACCAGCCCGGTGGCGTCGATGGTGGTGGCTGCCTGAAGCGGCGGCGCGTCCGGATCGACCGAGATGGCCGCCACCGTCGATCCGCTGACGCCCACTGCGGCCACCGCGTCGAAGCCCGAGGCCGGGTCGATCACCCGGCCCCCGACGATGGCCACATCGAAGGACTGGTCGGCTCCCCGCGCTGCCGACTCGTCCAGCACCGGAACCTCGGGCGGCTCTGTCGGCCGCTCGGGCTCGTTGACCACCGTCACCGGCGGCGAGGCGGTCGGCTCCTCCGCTGCGGCCGTGTCGGCATCGGCTGACGGCGGGTCGGGCTGCTGATCAGGCTCGGCGGCGCCCATCCGGCGCAGCACGGCGACGTTGGTGGCGCCGAACCCCAGGGCCAGCAGCAGTCGGCGCCGGGCGATGGATCCGCCGCTCGGTGTGCCCCCAGTCACGACGGGCCAGCATAACGGCGCACCCCAGCCGCAGATTCAGTCGGCTGACGCCCTCGCGTCCCCTTGCCGCCGCAGGTTCGGGCGGGCTGCTGAGCCTGATCGGCGTCAGCCCGCCGACGACCGGAGGACCAACCCGAGTCCTGCCGAGCGTGAGCGCGGTCTAGGCGGAGTGGGCGGCGATCAGATCGTCTACCGAGTCCCAGCCGTCGAACAGCAGGTTGACGCCCTCGGCCTGCACCACCGACCGGTTCCACGGCTGCGGCAGCAGCCACACCGGCTTTTCGGCCTCCGCCAGCCGCCTCACCCGGCGGGGCGCGTCGTCCACCCAGACGTCGGCGTCCACCGCCACCGGATCCTCGGTGAACACGATGTCGTCGGCGTCGATGTCGAGGCCCGGCTGGCCCGCGAACCACTGGCGGGCGATGGCGCGAGTCTTGGCCTGGTCGTCGGGATCGTCGCCCACCATGCGGTCGCGCCTGGTGGTGGCGATCACCCGGAAACCGGCCGACTGGAGCGCGGCGATGCCGCCCGCTGCGCCCTCCACCAGCTTGAGCCGCCCCGACATCGGCGACAGCAGGAACTCGCGGATGGTGGCGGCCGGGTCGTCCACCCCCCACTCCGACAGATCCCAGGACACGTTCAGCGCCAGTTGGCGGTCGGCCACCGCATGGCGGGCGGCCACGTGGGCTCGCAGGCCCTTGACCCAGTTGGCGATCACCCCGTCCATGGTCACCGCCACGGTCGGGGCGCTTGAGGATGCAGCGGAAGGCGGAGTCATGGCGGGCCAGTGTAAACGATTAGACGGCTCTCGACATGACCGCATTCAAGCCTGTATTTGATCGACTATATGATGCTCGGGCCGCTCTCAGGATGGAGGCCGAATGTCAGAGGTGCTGGGACGCCGCGTCATCGCCGAGGCCATCGGCGCGGCGGGGATCGACACCGTGTTCACGGTGGCGGGCGGGCATTTCCTGCCCACCTACCACGAACTGGGCCGCTCCGGCACCGTCGCGGTGGTTGCGGCCCGCCACGAGCAGGGGGCCGGCTACATGGCGTCGGGCTACGCCTTGGCCGCCGGAGTGCCCGGCGTGGTGTTGTCGGGCGCGCCGGGGCCCGGCGCCACCAACTTGGTCACCGCGGTAGCCAACGCTCAGGCCGACTCCATCCCGCTGCTGGTGCTGACCGCACAGGTCGACCGGCGCTACGTCCACCGCAACATCCTGCAGCACTGCGACAACGCCGCGCTGTTCGCCCCGTTCTGCAAGCGTTCCGTGCAGGCCGCCTCGCTCGACGAGATCCCCAACCTCATCGCCACTGGCCTGCAGCTGGCCGCCTCGGGGCGGCCCGGCCCGGTGCACATCGCAGTGCCCCAGAACCTCCAGGCCGACACCGCAGCGTTCTTCGAGCCGCTGCCGCCGTCGGTCGACTCGGCGGCAGTGCCGGCCGAATCGACCGTGGCCGAGCTCCTAGAGCGCCTCGAGGGCGCGTCTCGGCCCGCCGTGCTGGCCGGTCACGGCGTGCTGCGCAGCTTCGGCAGCGGAGACCTGGCCGCGTTGGCCGAGCGGCTCGGCGCGCCCGTCGCCACCAGCCGCTCGGGCATAGGGAGCATCGATACCGGCCATGAGCGCAGCGTCGGCATGCTCGGCTTCTACGGCACCGACACCGCCCGCGAGGCCGTCGGCTCGGCCGATCTGGTGCTGGTGGCGGGCTGCGCCCTGGGCGAGCAGACGACCTTCGGCTGGCGCGATGACCTGTTTGCGGCGGGGGCCCAGCTCGTCCAGATCGACGCCGACGCCTCGCAGATCAACCGGGTCTATCGAGTCGACCAGGGGATCGTCGGCAGCGCCGGCGCGATTCTGGCGGCTGCGGCCGAGCGGGTCGGCCGGCGCGAGCCGTGGTTCACCCGGCGGCCGACTCGCACCCCGCCCCAGAACGATCCCGACCGTGGTTTGAGCGCAGCCTCGGTGCTGGACTCGCTCAACCGGGCCCTGCCGGAAGCGGCGGTGGTGTCGGCCGACATCGGCAACCATCGGCTGTGGGTTTGCGAGCAGCTTGACGTGCGCCGGCCCGAGGGCCTGCTCCAGTCGTGCGAGTTCGACGCCATGGGTTTCAGCCTGCCGGCCGCCATCGGCGCGGCGGTGGCGCTGCCCGGCACCGCCGCGGTGGCCATCGCCGGCGACGGCGGTTTCGTGCACACCATGGGAGAACTGGCCGTGGCCCAGGACTTGGGCCTGCCGCTGGTGGCGGTGGTGTTCGTCGACGGCGCGCTCGGCATCCTGCGCCACCAGGCCGAGGCGATGTACGGCGAGGACCACTACGTGCGCCTGGGGCACATCGACTTCGCCGCGGCGGCAGAAGCCTTCGGGGTCGCCGCCCGCACGGTGGACGACCTCGCCGACCTCGACAGCTCGCTCGAATGGGCCTTCGCGCTCGAAGGCCCGGCCCTGCTGGCGGTGGCCATCGACCCCGCAGAGGTCTTCCCGCCCCTGCGCACCAAGATCGAGCAGCGCAAGATCGACCTCATGGGCCGCTAAACCGCACGGTCAGGCGGTCTTCTTGGCGGCCTCTTCCGCGGCTGCGAACGTCTCGGCGAGCACGGCAATGGCGTGGGACCGGTGCTTCTGGCTCTCGTCGATGAACGCTTCGACGTCGCGGTCGGCCACTGCCTTCATCATTCGCTGATGCTGGTCGTGCACGAGATGGCGGTTCTCGGGCGACATCAGGTAGCGCAGTCGGTAGCGGTCCGACGAGTCCCACAGGATCCGCAGCACCCGCACCAGTTGCGGCATCTCCGCCGCCTCGAACAGGGTGAAATGGAAGCGCCGGTTCACTGCGGTCAGGGATATGAAGTCTTCTTGCACCCCGTCCATCTCGTGGACGATCTCGTGCAGGCGGGCCACCGTTTCGCCCGGCAGCCTCGGGATGGCCCGGCACACCGCCTCGGTCTCCAGCAGTTCCCGGATCCGGTAGATATGAATCAGGTCGTCCACGTCGAGGGTCGCCACCACGTAGCCGCGGTGGGGCCGGTAGTGGACATGGCCCTCGCCCTCCAGGATCCGCAGCGCCTCGCGCACCGGCACCGCCGACACGCCCAGCTCGTCGCCCAATGCGTCGGGGCGGATGGACTCGCCGGGGGCCAGCCGGCCGTCGAGCAGCTGCTCTCGGATCTCTGCCAGCACCGCCTCCTGGGCGGTCTTGGGCCTCTCGAATGTGCTCACGGCGCCCATCATGCCACGCCCTCGCGAAGTTGACATCCGATTGTTGATTTCCTATAGGGTTTGCCAGTCTCAAGACGGGAGGGAGACCATCATGAACAAGACCACGAGAAGGCGCCGACTGAGCTGGCTGGCGGTGCCGTTGGCCGCGGCGCTGCTGTTCACGGCTTGCGGCGGCGACGACGAGGCCGAGCCGGTGGCGGTGGCTCCAGAACCGGTCGCCGATCCCGAGCCGGCGCCCGATCCCGAACCGGAGCCCGCCGCTGAAGAGGCTGAGCCGGCGCCGGAACCCGAACCTGAGCCGATGGCTGACGAGCCCGAGCCGGAACCGGAGCCTGAGCCCGCGGCCCCGCCCGAGCCCATCGACATTCGGCTGGTCACCTGGGGCGGCGGCAAGTTCATCGACTTCATCGACCTGTATGTGGCCGAGGAGAACGGCTACTTCGCCGAGGCCGGAGTCACCCTCGAGCAGCTTCCCGGCGCGGGCGCAGGCGACGCGGTGCGTCAGCTGGTGGCCGGCAACGCCGACATCGCCATGGCCGACGCGCTGTCGGGCTTCTTCGCCACCATCGCGGGCGCCGAGCTCGAAGGCATCTACTGCCCGTACACGCAGAACTGGATGACCATGCTGGTCAACACCGGCGCCGGCATCGAGAGCCCCGAGGACCTGCGGGGCAAGACGGTGGCGGTGACGTCGCAGGCCTCCACCAGCAAGTGGTACGCCGCGCTGCTGCTGGCCGACAACGGCATCACCGAGGAGGACGTGACCTTCGCGGCCACCGGCATCGCCTTCGGCGAGGCCCTGCTGGGCGGGCAGGCGCAGGCCGCATCGACCTGGGGCTCGATCAACTGGGCCCTGCTCGAGGCGGGCGGCATCCCCGCCGACCAGATCGACGACTACGAGATCTGGCAGTACGAGCAGGTGCCGGGTCCCAACGACGTGTACTTCGCCAACCGCAGCTGGGTGGACGAGAACACCGACGGCGTGGCCCGGTTCATCGACGCCCTCGAGAAGGCCAAGGTGTGGATCCAGGAGAATCCCGAGGCCGCGGCCGAGATCGGCTCCCGCTATGCGGTCGGGGCCGACAACATGGACCGCAACCTCGCGGTGATCGACTACCGCATCCAGATGCAGACCAACGGTCCCGGCGTCGCCGAGAACGGCATGGGCTGGTGCGATGTGGCGACCATCCAGGACGTGGCCGACCAAGCCACCGAGCTGGGCATCCTGCCCGACTCGGCCGACGCCTCGGCGGTGATCTCCAACCGGTTCATCGGCTAGATCGCTGAACTATCCTCTTGAGCGAGCGCAAGTCGGTGAGAGCCCGTTGCGCCGCAGCGAGGTCTTTCCCGCTCTTGTTCGCTGCGCTCACGGGCCGCTCGGGCCACGGCCTCGCCCGTATGGGCGGGATTCGCTCATCTAGTCTCGGCCTCTGGGCGCTCCGGCGAGCCGCGCCGAGCCCGCTGGAGCGCAGGGGCAGGCACCGTGTGAACGACCAGACCGGGGAACTCACCGAACGCGGCCACATCGAGATCGACCGCGTCACCAAGACCTTCGCCTCCGACGCGGGCGACATCACCGCCCTCGCCGACATCGACTTCGCCATCGCGCCGCGCGAGTTCATGGGCATCGTCGGGCCCAGCGGCTGCGGCAAGAGCACCCTGCTGCGCTGCATCGGAGGCCTGATCGCCCCGTCGGGCGGCGAGGTCCGCATCGGCGGCGAGGCGGTGGTCGCCCCGGACCGGCGCATCGGCTATGTCTTCCAGAAGGCGGTGCTGCTGCCGTGGCGCCGGGTCCTCGACAACGTGATGCTGCCGTTCGAGGTGATGCGCCGCCCCACCGACGACGACCGGAGCAAGGCGCAGGAGGTGCTGGAGATGGTGGGGCTCTCGGAGTACCTGCAGCACCGTCCCGGTGAGCTGTCGGGAGGCATGCAGCAGCGGGTGTCGGTGGCCCGGGCCTTGGCGGTGGAGCCGTCCATCCTGTTGATGGACGAGCCCTTCGGCGCCCTCGACGCCCAGACCCGAGACCAGATGAACCTGGAGCTGCTGCGCATCTGGCAGGAGTCGCAGACCACGGTGGTGTTCGTGACCCACGACATCGGCGAGGCGCTGTTCCTGTCGGACCGGGTGATGGTGATGTCGGCGAGGCCCGGACAGGTGCAGGACGTGATCGATGTGGACCTGCCCAGGCCCCGCACCTTCGAGCAGGTCGAGGCCGACCAGAGGTTCTGGTCGTTGCGCCAGCGGATCCGGGAGCAGCTCGAATGAGCCCCGGCGCGCCTTGGCCCGAGCGGCCAGTGAGCGCAGCGAACAAGAGCGGGAATGACTCCGCCGGCGGCCAGGAGGCCTCGCCATGAGGCGCTTCTGGCGCGCCGCCCGCTCGGAGAAGTGGCTCGGGCGGGTGCTGGTGCTGGTGTCGGCGGTGGTGCTGATCTTGGTCTGGCACCTGTGGGCCCGCACCAACTCGCCGCTGATCCTGCCCGAGCCCCGGCCGGTGCTCGACCGCCTGATCGACTACGTCACCTCGGGCCGGGCCACCCCCCACATCTGGATCACCGTGCAGGAGATCGTGCTCGGGTTCGCGCTGGGCGGGGTGGCCGGGATCGGGCTGGGCACGCTGGCCTCGGAGTTCGGCATCGCCCGGCGGGTGATCATGCCCTATGTGATCGTCACCCAGGCCCTGCCCAAGTTCGCGCTGGCGCCGATCCTGGTGATCTGGTTCGGGTTCGGGATGACCCCCAAGGTGATCATCGCGGCCCTGATCGCCTTCTTTCCGCTGCTGGAGAACACCTACCTGGGTCTCACCACCGCTCCGGCGGAGATGCTGGAACTGTTCCGTGCCCTGCGAGCCTCCCGCTGGACCACGCTCACCAAGTGCAAGGCCCTCCACGCGGTGCCGGCGGTGTTCAGCGGGCTGCGGGTGGCGCTCATGCTGGCCCTGGTGGGAGCGGTGGTGGCTGAGTACGTGGGGGCCAACAAGGGCCTGGGCGCGCTGATCATCGTGTCGCAGGGCACCCTCGACACCGAGTTGATGTTCGTGGCCTTCGTGCAGCTCACCGTGCTGGGCTTGGTCCTCGACAAGCTCCACGGTCTGTCGTACCGCCTGGTGATGCGCCGCCTGTACGGCTCGATCGGCGGCGAGATGCGAGCCGCAGGGGTCTCGGTGTGATGCCGGAGGCCGAGCGAATAGGTGAGCGAATCCGGCCCACACGGGCGAGGCCGTGGCCCGAGCGGCCCGTGAGCGTAGCGAACAAGAGCGGGAATGACCCCGCTGCGACGCGACTGGCTCTCACCCATTTGCGCGCCCTCCTAGCAGGAGCGGGGGAGTGATGGATTTCGGCTGGCGGGTGCCGTCCTACGCCGGGCCCCACACCACGCCCGAAGGCGCCCGGCGGCTGGTGCCCTACTTCGCCCGGGTGGAGGAGGCCGGCTTCGGCGGGCTGTGGGTGATCGACCATCTGCTGGTGGCCCCCAACGTGTACTCGGTGGCCTGGCAGGACCCCATGGTCACGCTGGCGGTGGCCGCGGGCGCCACCGAGCGCATCCGGCTGGGCACGGCCATCCTGTGCGCGCCGTTCCGCCATCCCACCATCATCGCCAAGGAGGTCGCCAGCCTCGACAGCCTCTCGGGCGGGGGCCGGGTGATCCTGGGGATCGGCACCGGCCACGACGACATGGAGTTCGCCTCGGTGGGGGTGCCGAGGCGGGAGCGGGGACGGCGCACCGACGAGGCCCTCGAGCTCGTCCGGCTGCTGCTGAGCACCGACGAGGTGGGCTATGTGGGCAAGCACTACCGCGTCGCCGACGGCACCACCTTGTATCCCCGGCCGGCTCAGCCGATCCCCATCTGGATCGGCGGCGGATCGCAGGTCCACGTCGTCGACAACGTCGACACCCCCAGCATGGCCCCGGCCGTGCTGGCCCGCATCGGGCGACACGACGGATGGATCTGCCGGTCGAGCGGCACCAGCCCCGCCATCGTCGCCGACGACATCGCCTCGGTGCGCAACTACCTCGGCGCCCGGCGCGACATGAGCAGCTTCACCATGTCGCACGCCCAGTGGCTCCACATCGTCGACTCCGCCGACCGCCGCCGGGTGATCGCCGAGCAGTTGGCCGCCTACCGCACTGTGATGGATGTCAAGCGCTCCGACGACGACCTCCAGAACGCCTACCTGTTCGGCACCATCGACGAGATGGCCGCCCGCATCCGGGCCCTGGCCGAGGCCGGGATCGACCATCTGATCATCAACCCGCTGACCGACGACCCCGCCCAGATCGACCTGTTCGCCAACAAGATCATGGCCAATGTCTGAGGAGGCAAGCAGCGGGTGACAGGGCTGAACCAACCTCTGCGAGGACAGCCATCGCCATCGTCGGCGCTGGACACCCGCCGACGTGCCACGAATCTCCGGAGGTGATCGGATGCAACTCGTACTGCACAACATCGGCCAGGTGCTGACCGGCGTGCTCGAAGCGCCCACGCTCGACGCCGACACCATCGTCGTGGACGGCGGGCGCATAGTCTCGCTCGACGCCGGCGCGGCGACCACCGCGGAGGTGGTGATCGACTGCAAGCAGATGACGGTGGCGCCGGGCCTGGTCGACACCCATGTGCACCCCACCCTGGGCGACTACGCCCCCAAGCAGCAGTCGGTGGGATACCTCGAGCGGATGATGCACGGCGCGGTCACTCGGGCGATCTCGGCCGGAGAGGTCCACGCCCCGGGCCGCTCCGGGGCCGAGTCGGCGCTGGGCATCGCGATGGGAGCGTTCAGTTCGTTCGAGCGCCACCGGCCCGCGGGCATGAAGGTGCACGGCGGGGCGATGCTGCTGGAGAAGGACACCGAACCGTCGCACATCGACCGGGCCTTCGCGGCCGGGATGCGGATCATCGGCGAGATCGGCGTGGGCTCGCTGAAGGATCCGGCGAGGGCCGGAGAGCTGTCTCGCTACGCCCGGGAGCTTGGCATGACGGTGCACATGCACTGCGGCTGCACATCGGACCGGGGCCCCGGCGGCGACGAGCACCCGTACTTCTCGGCGGAGGACGTGATGGAGGCGCAGCCGTCCATCGCGTCGCACGCCAACACCTTCGCCTCGCTGTCCGACGCCGACATCGACATGCTCTGCGAAGACGGCGGCCCGCCGTACGTGGAGGTGGTGCAGGCCGGCGGCACCCGCTCGATGCTGCGAGTGGTGGAGGGCCTGGCCGAGCGGGGCCGCCTCGACCGGCTGCTGATCGGCACCGACACCCCCACCGGCTACGGCGTCACCTCGCTGGGGATCCTCAAGACCATCGGCGACGTCTGCTCGCTGGGAGGGGTCGCCCCGGAGACGGCCTGGGCCATAGCGTCGGGCCGGGGCGCGGCCGCGTTCGGCGCCCACGGCAACGTGATCGAGCCGGGCACGACTGCCGACCTGGTAGTGATGGATGCCTCCCTGGGCTCGGTCCAGGACACTGCGGCTGAGGCCATAGCCGCGGGAGAGTTCCCCGGAGTGGCCGCAGTGATCACCGACGGCCAGGTGCGAGTAGATGGCTCGCTATGCACCCTAAGGTCCCGCCAAGTAGCCAACATAGAGAGGGCGCGCAAATAGGTGAGAGCCAGTCACGTCGCAGCGGGGTGATCTCCGCTCTTGTTCGCTGCGCTCACGGGCCGCTCGGGCCACGGCCTCGCCCGTATGGGCCGGACTCGCTCGCCTATTCGCTCGGCCTCTAGAGCCTGACCGCGCCAGAGCGGCTGGCCGGTCGCGGAGGCCGTTCACCCTAGTGATCTACGATGGCCGACCCGTGCGGCAACTGGATGTGACCGTCACCGCCCATGCCACAAGTGGCCGCAGGATGCCGCTGTGATCGGGCTAGCCGAGGCCGAAGTAGAGGCCGTCGCGGTCGGCTGGCTCGGCGAGCTGGGCTGGAGCGTCGCCCAGGGGGTGGAGGTCGGCCCGGATGCGGCCCCGCACGAGCGAGCCGACTACGGGGCGGTGGTGCTGGCCGCGACCCTCTCCGAGGCGCTGGGCCGGCTCAACCCGGAGATGCCGCCCGAAGCCCTCAAGCACGCGGCCCGACGCCTGAGCCGGCCCGAGGGATCGACGCTGGAGGCCCGCAATCGGGCGTTTCATCGCATGGTCGTGCAGGGCGTGAACGTGGAGTACCGCGACGGCGGGCACATCCGGGGCGCGCCGGTCCGAGCCATCGACTTCGACGACCCCTCCAACAACGACTGGCTGGCCGTCGCTCAGTTCACCGTGGTCGAGAACAAGATCGAGCGGCGCCTCGACATTGTGCTGTTCGTGAACGGCCTGCCGCTCGGGGTGATCGAACTCAAGAACCCCACCGATCCCGACGCCACCGTCTGGACGGCCTGGCAGCAGCTCCAGACCTACAAGAACGATTTGCCCTCGCTGTTCTCGATGAATGCGGCGCTGGTGGTGTCCGACGGCCTGGAGGCCCGCCTCGGCACCCTCACCGCGGGCCGGGAGTGGTTCAAGCCGTGGCGCACCATCGGCGGTGAGGACCTCGCCGATTCGAAGCTGCCCCAGCTTCAGGTGCTGTTGCAGGGAGTATGCGACCGGCGGCGATTACTCGACCTGGTCCGCGACTTCATCGTGTTCGAGGACGACGGCAGCGGCCGGATCGCCAAGAAGATCGCCGGATACCACCAGTTCCACGCCGTGCAGGCCGCGGTGGACGAGACCCTGCGGGCTGCCGCGCTCCAACGGTCCAGCAGCCAGATTCCGGAACGCACACCGGGCGGCGAGCCCGGCGACCGGCGCATCGGGGTCGTCTGGCACACCCAGGGCTCGGGCAAGAGCCTCACCATGGCGTTCTATGCGGGCCGGATCGTCCGCGAGCCGGCCATGTCGAACCCCACTGTGGTCGTGCTCACCGATCGCAACGACCTCGACGAACAACTATTCGCCACGTTCTCTCGGTGCAGCGACCTGCTGCGCCAGCCGCCGGTGCAGGCCGAGAGCCGGCCCCACCTTCGCCGGCTGCTGAGCACCGCGTCGGGCGGGGTGGCGTTCACCACCATCCAGAAGTTCCTCCCAGAACAGAAGGGCGACCGGCACCCCGAGCTGTCGACCCGCCGCAACATCGTCGTCATCGCCGATGAGGCCCATCGCAGCCAATACGACTTCATCGACGGCTTTGCGGCCCACATGCGCGACGCGCTGCCCAACGCCTCCTTCATCGGCTTCACCGGCACGCCCATCGAGAGGGCCGACGCCAACACCCGGGCGGTGTTCGGCGACCACATCAGCGTCTACGACATCGCTCGCTCCGTGCAGGACCAAGCCACGGTGCCCATCTACTACGAGAGCCGTCTGGCCCGTCTCGCCCTCGACGACGACCAGAGGCCCCGCATCGACGACGACTTCGAGGAGGCCACCGAGGGAGAGGAGGTCGAGCGCACCGAGAAGCTCAAGACCAGATGGGCCCAGCTGGAGGCCGTGGTGGGCGCCGACGGGCGGCTCCGAGAGATCGCAGCCGACATCGTCGAGCACTACGAGGCCCGTCTCGACGCCATGGACGGCAAGGCCATGGTGGTGTGCATGAGCCGCCGGATCTGCGTCGAGCTTCACGACGAACTGGTGCGGCTGCGCCCCGACTGGCACCACCCCGACGACGACCAGGGCGCCCTGAAGGTGGTGATGACCGGCTCGGCCGCGGACGGGCCGGCATGGCAGCCCCACATTCGCAACAAGGCCCGACGCGAGGCGCTCGGCCAGCGGTTCCGCGATCCCGACGACCCGCTGCGGGTGGTGATTGTGCGTGACATGTGGCTCACCGGCTTCGACGCGCCCAGCCTGCACACCATGTATGTCGACAAGCCGATGCGGGGCCACGGGCTGATGCAGGCCATCGCCAGGGTCAACCGGGTGTTCCGCGACAAGCCCGGCGGGCTGGTGGTGGACTACCTCGGGCTGGCCCACGAGCTCAAGAAGGCGCTGGCCGCATACTCGGCCAGCGGCGGCCGGGGCGAGACCGCGCTCGATCAGGCCGAGGCCGCGGCCGCGATGCGCGAGAAGCACGAGGTCTGCTGCGCCCTGTTCTCGGGCTTCGACTGGTCGGGCTGGAGCAGTGGCGACGCCGAGGTGCGCCTGAGCCTGCTGCCCGCCGCGCTGGAGCACATCCTGGCCCAGGCCGACGGCCAGGATCGCTGCGTCGTTGCGGTGCGGGAACTGTCGCAGGCGTTCGCCCTGGCGGTTCCCGACCCGGCCGCCCTGTCGATAAGAGACGATGTGGCCTTCTTTCAGGCAGTGGCCGCCGCGCTGTCCAAGCCCGCTCCCGGTGAGTCCCGCCGCGCCGAGGATCTTGATCACGCGGTGCGTCAGATCATCTCACGGGCTGTCGCTCCCCAGGGCGTTCTCGACATCTTCGCGGCGGCCGGCTTGGACCGGCCCGACATCTCGGTGCTGTCGGAGGAGTTCCTGGCCGAGGTGCGGGGCCTGCCTCAGCCCAACCTGGCCGTGGAGGCGCTCCGGCGGCTGTTGCAGGGTGAGGTGACCCGGCGGCGGGGCCGCAACGTGGTGCAGGCCCGCTCCTTCGCCGAGATGCTGGAACAGTCGATCCGCCGCTACCAGAACCGGGCCATCGAGGCCGCTCAGGTGATCGAGGAGCTGATCGGTCTCGCCAAGGAGATGCGCGACGCCGACGCTCGGGGCGAACAGCTCGGTCTCAGCGACGACGAGTTGGCCTTCTACGACGCCCTGGGCGCCAACGACAGCGCGGTGGCGGTCCTCGGCAGCGACACGCTGCGGGCCATCGCCGGCGAACTGGTGGAGACGGTCCGCAACAACGTAACCATCGACTGGACCGTGCGCGAGAACGTGCGGGCCAACCTTCGTCGTCTGGTGCGTCGCATCCTGAAGCGCCACGGCTATCCGCCCGACAAGCAGGAGAGGGCCGTCGCCACCGTCTTGGAGCAGGCCGAGGCCCTGTCGGGCGCATGGGCCGTCGGGTCTGTGAGCGGATAGGAATAGACCCATGGCCCGCACACGCCGCAGCGCCCCGGACACAGCCTCGCAGGGAGCGGTGACCGGCTATGAGGCCGAGCTGTGGAGCATGGCCGACAAGCTGCGCGGCAGCATGGACGCCTCCGAGTACAAGCATGTGGTGCTCGGCCTGATCTTCCTGAAGTACATCTCCGACGCATTCGAGGAGCGCCACGCTCGGCTGCTCGACGAGGTGGCCGATGGCGCCGACCCCGAGGACCCCGACGAGTACCGGGCAGAGAACGTGTTCTGGGTGCCGCCGGAGGCGCGCTGGGCGCAGCTGCAGGACGCGGCCCGCAGCAGCGAAATAGGCGTGATGCTTGACGACGCCATGGAGGCCATCGAGCGCGACAACCCTGCGCTGAACGGGGTGCTGCCCCGCGACTACGGGCGCCCCCAACTCGACAAGGTGCGCCTGGGCCAGCTGATCGACATGGTGGGCAACATCCGGGTGGGCGACGCCGAGTCGCGCTCGCGCGACGCCCTGGGAAGGGTGTACGAGTATTTTCTGTCGCAGTTCGCCGGCGCGGAGGGCAAGCGGGGCGGCGAGTTCTACACCCCGCGCTGTGTGGTGCGGTTGCTGGTGGAGATGCTCGAGCCCTACGGCGGGCGGGTCTACGACCCCTGCTGCGGGTCGTCGGGCATGTTCGTACAGTCGGTGGAGTTCATCCGGGCCCATGCCACCGGCAACGGCAACAGCGCGGGCTCGGGGCGCGGCGACACGGCCGGGATCTCGATCTTCGGCCAGGAGTCCAACTACACCACCTGGCGCCTGGCGAAGATGAACCTGGCCATCCGGGGGATCGAGGGCCAGATCGCCCACGGCGACACGTTCCACAACGACCGCCACCCCGATCTGCGGGCGGATTTCATTCTGGCCAATCCGCCGTTCAACGTGAAGGACTGGGGCGGCGAGACCCTGCGCGAGGACAAGCGCTGGCAGTTCGGGGCGCCGCCGGTCCGCAACGCCAACTTCGCCTGGGTGCAGCACATGGTGCATCACCTGTCACCGCAGGGGGTGGCCGGGTTCGTGCTGGCCAACGGGTCGATGTCGTCGAAGCAGTCGGGTGAGGGCCAGATCCGCAAGGGCTTGGTGGACGCCGATCTGGTGGACTGCATGGTGGCGCTGCCGGGCCAACTGTTCTATTCGACGCAGATTCCGGCGTGCCTGTGGTTCGTGGCCAGGGATCGGGCAGGCGGCCAGTTCCGCGACCGCCGCGGCGAGATGCTGTTCATCGACGCCCGCACGATGGGCCACATGGTGGACCGCACCCACCGCGAACTCGGCGACGAGGACATAGCCCGCATCGCCGACACCTACCACGCCTGGCGGGGCTCGGCCGAGGGTGCATACGCCGATGTGCCGGGATTCTGCAAGAGCGTGAGCACCGAGCAGGTGAGCGCCCACGACCATGTCCTCACGCCGGGCCGCTACGTGGGCGTGGCCCCCACCGAGGAGGACGACGAGCCCTTCGACGACAAGATGCGCCGACTGGTGGCCCAGTGGCGCGAGCAGCAATCAGAGGCAGCCCGCTTGGACGCCGAGATAGAGAAGAACCTAGAGATGCTCGGCTTCGGCAAGGACCCTGCGGCGTGAGACTCAACACGGACTTCGTGGAGCGTTGCCTCCGCTCGCTGATTGCATCGATGGAGCAGTTGTCCACCAAGGAGCCTGACGATGTCTTCTACGACATCTTCAGAGCGGCCTGTGTCAAGGAGTTCGAGTTGATCCTCGAACAGAGCAACACCTTGTTGCGCAAGCGCCTCCGCCCCTACTTCGCCTCGAACCGCGAGGCCGATCAACTCAACTTCAAGGATGTGTACCGCCACAGCGCCAAGCGTGGCCTGATGTCCGTCGAGGAGTGCGAGCGCTGGATCCGCTACCGCGACATCCGCAACAGGACCGCTCACGAGTACGGCGAGCAGTACGCCGAGATGGCAGTGCAAGCCCTGCCGGACTTCGTGGCCGACGCTAGGCGCCTCGTCGAGGTGGTCGCCGAGCCGTTCGATGTCTGATCGCCTCAACCTGCCAGACCGCTGGCGGCGCGAACTGGAAGCGCTGTTGCAAGAGCACGTTCCCGATGCAGAGGTGTGGGCCTACGGAAGCCGCGTGAACGGTATGGCCCACGAAGCAAGCGACTTGGACCTAGTGCTAAGGGGGCCGAATCTCGAACGAATACCAACACTCCAATTCTCCGACCTCAAGGAGGACCTCCAGGAGTCCAGCATCCCAATCCTAGTAGACATCCACGACTGGGCCAGAATCCCCAAATCCTTCCACAATGTGATCGCATCTGATTACGAAGTAATGCAGCAGGCGGATCTCTCAGATCGATGGCATACATTCAAACTCAGCGAGGTGGCCTCAATCAATTCAGCTACATATTCGTTGAACGAGTCGTGGCCCTATGTGAACTACCTCGACACAGCCAACATCACTGAGAACCGAATTGCGGATATCCAGCATTTTTCGCTGAATATTGACGGCCTGCCCAGTCGTGCACGGCGTAAGGCTCAACGTGGAGACATCGTCTATTCGACCGTACGGCCCAACCAGCATCACCATGGGATCCTTAGGGAAGTGCCGCCCAACTTCCTTGTATCGACTGGATTTGCAGTTATACGTACAGATACAGCGGTTGCCGACCCTGACTACCTCTATTGGTATCTGACGCAGCCTAGCTTGGTAGAGTATTTTCAGATGCTAGCTGAGCATAGTACCTCAGCCTATCCGAGTATCAAGCCTAGTGACTTGACCGAATTGGAGATCTCGCTACCGCCGCTCAAGGAGCAGTGCCGCATTGCAGCAGTGCTCCGTTCGCTAGATGATCGTATCGAGTTGAATCGGCGTATGTGTGAGACTCTCGAATCCATGGCCCAAGCCCTGTTCAAATCATGGTTCGTAGACTTCGATCCCGTCCGCGCCAAGATGGAAGGTCGCCACACAGGCCTGCCGGATCACATCGCCGACCTCTTTCCCGACCGTCTAGTCCCCTCAGAACTCGGCTCTATCCCTGATGGTTGGTGCGTCAAGTCGCTCTCGGGAATCGCCACATTTGTGAATGGCCTGGCGATGCAGAAGTACCCGCCTCGCACGGGATCAAGGCTTCCGGTGTTGAAGATTGCTCAACTTCGCGCTGGACATCTCAAGAACTCAGATTTCGTTCACGATGAAATCGACAGGAAGTATGTGGTCGATAACGGTGACATTGTCTTCTCCTGGTCTGGTTCGCTAGAGTGCAGATATTGGACTGGCGGGCAGGCTGCTCTCAATCAGCATCTCTTCCGAGTTGTGCCTAGTAGCCATCCAAAATGGTTGTGTTATCTGGCGACCCTCAAGCATCTGGCATTCTTTCGGGAGATCGCAGCAGACAAGGCGACCACCATGGGACACATCCAGCGCCATCATCTGGACGAAGCACTAGTTGCAGTGCCACCAGACGTATCCCTCGGGCGGTTTGATGCGATCCTCGATCCGCTGATGCGCCAAGCTGTTCAGACTGGCGTACGGGCACGCGGCCTAGCAAGAACCCGCGACGCTCTGTTGCCGCGGCTCGTCACTAGCGAGTTGATCGTATCGGAACCTGACTTGGAACTGGAGGCTGTCGTCGGATGAGTCAGATTCTTGAGATTTGGCGGGTCGCCAGTGACAGAAGTATTGGCCAGAGGCACCGCTCGTGTATTACATATCTGTAGTTACATGAAAGATATTCGTAGATCATATTCATGGTTGCGGCACCAGCGTTGGAGGGCCTACTCTCGGGCAGCCCACAAGCCGACCAGAAGGAGTCTCAACATGTCGGATGATGCGACCTCGCAAGTCGAATCGAACCATGCTGCCTATGTCAAGAAGTACAAGACCCAGGCAGAGAGCCACCACAACGGCGAGACTGCCTTGATGGTTGACGGCGAGATCAAGGCCTACTACACAACCGCCAGCGAAGCGTACGCCGCAGGCGACGAACAGTACGGACTCGGCAACTTCTCGATCCAACAGGTCGGGGCAGACGCCATCGGGTTGGGCGCGCAGGCCCTCGCCCTGATGTAGATGCCCACGTTTGTCAAGCGCGTAGATAACAACCGCGTCCTGATCCAGATCGCGGCAGCGGTCGGAGCCGACGGTTCGACACTTGCCTACCGGTTCATGGCGCTTGTGGATACGGTGCCACGATAACAGCCGTCACTGCCAATCTTGCGAAACGAATGGGAGCCGTCTCTGTGGGGCGCAGTTCCTTTGTTCCGGCGAGCGGTGAACCCGTGGAGATGAATCTGTACGGCATTTGCCTTTCTGTACGGCATTTGCCTTTCGATATCCATGGAGGATTCCAAATCAGGATGTTCCTGATATATCTCAGAGTATCCTTGTCTTGAGTTCAGCGTCAGTGACCCTAATTTCCTCATACAGTGCGGTCGGCTCTTGACGGTGATTGCGGGCGGCTCGTTCGAAGAGCTCCCAGGGATCCTGTGGCTGCGGGGAGCGTGGCCGCAGCCAGAAGATCTTGTGCGGTCGACCTGCCATGGCGTTCACTGCCTGCTGAAGATTGAGCAACAGCGCACCTGCGGCGCGTAGCGGATCGTGACCCACGCCCTCCACGGCGATCACGGTCAGCTTCGTCTTGAGGACAGCCGCCAGTTCTTTGGGATTGCGCAGCATCTTGTAGTTGAGCGTCACCAGACCCTCGAAGCCGAGTTGTCTGAGTGAGATAAGCAGCTGGCGGTCGTCGAGCGTTGTCAACCGGTGGCGTCCCATCGCCGGTGTAATAGCAGCAGGGGCGTAGGTTCCTTCGAGAACCTCAACTCAAGAAGGAGACCTACGCCCGTGCCTGCACGAGTATCGCCCACAGAAGCTGTCCGCGCCGAGATCGACGAGCTGTTC
>JAJEDD010000038.1 GCA_022821685.1 Acidimicrobiia bacterium | reverse complement strand
TCACCCGAGCCGGAAAACTAAGAGGCCGAGCGAATAGGCGAGCGATTCCGGCCCATACGGGCGAGGCCGTGGCCCGAGCGGCCCGTGAGCGCAGCGAACAAGAGCGGGAAAGACCCCGATGCGACGCGACTGGCTCTCACCTATTTGCGCGCCCTCTAAGCGCAGCGGGAAGATCTCGGGGGGCCGGAGAACTCGGCGGAGCCGGGCCATGAGGCTGTCCGACGCGGCCGTCCGCTCCTTCGCCCGACACGAGACCTTCCACCCCCGCTTTGGGTGGTTCCGAAAGGCCTACGCGGTGGCGGCGCAAGATCCGGGAGTATTCAAGCGGCCCGACGCTCCGGTCGTGCTCGGGGTGGGCAAGAACATGGTCCGCGCCATCCGCTTCTGGGGCTTCGCGGCCAAGATCATCGCCAAGGATCCGCGTTCGCCCAACCGCCGGGCACCGACATTCGTGCCCACCCGCCGGGGCCGCGCCCTGTTCGGCGAGGGGGGCTGGGACCCCTACATGGAGGACCCGGGCACGCTGTGGCTGCTGCACTGGCTGCTGCTGGCTCCTCCCTCGCAGCTACCGGTCTTCTGGCTCGCCTTCAACGAGTTCGGCGCGGTCGAGTTCGCCGAGAGCGACTTGACGGAGTCGGTTCTGGCGCAGCTCGAGGCCGCCGCAGATTGGCCGGTGCCGAACGAGTCGTCGGTGCGCAAGGATGTGAGCGCGCTGCTGCGCACCTACGCGCCCGTCGAGGAGTCTCGCCGGGTGGCCGTCGACGACCTGCTGGACTGCCCCATGCGGGAACTCAACCTTCTGGGCCGCTCCCCCGCCACGGGCCTGCACCGCTTCGCGCTGGGGTCCAAGCCGACGCTGCCGTCGGAGATCGCGGTGCATGCCGTGCTCGACTGGGCCGACCGCGTCGGCATCGGAGCCCGCACGGTGGCGCTCAGCCGTCTCGCCCACGAGCCCGGCTCGCCCGGCCGGGCCTTCAAGCTCAATGAACACGAGCTTCTGGCCATTCTTCAGCCCGCGGCCGAGCGGACCAAAGGGTTGCGCCTGGTCTCCCCGGCCGGTGCGTGGCAGTTGGCCTGGAGCGACGAGCCGGCATTGCTCGCCAACAGCGTCCTCGACGCCTACTACGGCTCGGTGGCCGCAACGCTGTGCTCGGGCTGCCACGGCGATGCCGTGGACGACAACCCGCTCGCGGTCGGGGCGCGCCCCGTAAGCGAGGCCGCGGCCTGATGAGAGTGCCGACCCTGCACTGCCGTGCCGCCGCGTCGCGGCGCGTGCCGTTGCGGAGCGCGCGCTGCGCACCGCAGGGATCCGCGGCCCGATGACGGTCCTCTCGGACGCAATCGCGGTCAGGGGCCGCTTCGCCCGTTCGGCGAATCTCGAACGCGACCGCGCTCGCCCCGAGCCGCTCGACGGCTACGTGTTGACGGCGCGGGCCACCGACATGGTCGAGCGTGTTGCCGCTGCCGCCGCGCTCGGCGCCGCGGGCGGAGCCTGGTCGGTGACGGGCCCCTACGGGTCGGGCAAATCGTCTCTGGCTCTGCTGCTAGATGCTGCCTTCGGAGGCGCATGCGAGGTGCGTGACCGAGCCCTCAAGCTCATCGCGGCTACGGCGCCCGAAGCGGCAGAGCAGATCGGGCGCGCCCACCGGCGCTACGGCACCGCCGAGCGCGGCTTCGCACGGGGATTCGTGACCGCGCCGCGCGAGCCGCTGACCCGCACCGTCGAGCGCGCCCTCGCCTCAGCAGCCCGCCGCGAAAGCGCACCCCCCCCCGCCAGATCAGGGTGTCGACGACTCTGAGCTGATCGACGGCACCAACCGCGGGGAGCACTCCTCGGGCTTGTCGCCGTCGAGCCTCGTTGCGACCGCCCGTCGGATCGCGGCGGAGTCGCCGCTGCTGTTGGTGATCGACGAGTTCGGCAAGAACCTCGAAGCGATCCGCGACGGCAGCGACGCCGATCCCTACCTGCTGCAGCAGCTCGCCGAGGCGGGCCAGGGGACGGGACTGCCGATCTTCGTGGTGACCCTGCAGCATCTGTCGTTCGATGATTGCCTGAGCGGTCTCGACAACGTGCAGCGACGCGAGTGGTCGAAGGTTCAAGGGCGCTTCGAGGACGTGTCCTTCGTGGAGTCGGCGGCGCAGGCCCGCGCTCTGATCAGCACGGTGTTCGACGTCACCGACAGCGCGCTGCGCGCTCGCATCGACCGCTGGGCCAAGCCCCTCGCATCCGAGATGGCGGCGCTGGGGGTGGCCGAGCTCGCCGATCCCGCGGTGGTCGCTTCGTGCTATCCGCTGCATCCGCTGGCGGCGCTGGTGCTGCCGGAGCTGTGCAACCGGCACGGCCAGCACGAGCGCACTTTGTTCTCGTTTCTGGCCGGAGCGCACCCGTCGGGGGTGGCCGCCTTCTTGGACTCCACGAAGCTGGCGTCCCGCGGCCCACTGCCGTCGCTGGGACTCGAAGCGGTCTACGACTTCTTTGTCGGCAGCGGATCGTTGAACATCGCCTCGCCGCGCCAGTCGAGCCGGTGGAGCGAGATCGCCACCCGCCTGCGCGACGCTCACGGTCTCAGCGCCGCTCAGGCTCGCACCGCCAAGTCGGTGGCGCTGTTGAACCTGGTGTCCACGTCGGGCACGGTTCGGGCGTCGCGGCAGCTGTTGGGGCTGGCGGGGCGCGGCGTCGATGCGGCGTTGGCCGATCTCGAGCGGGCCGGGCTCGTCACCTACCGGGACTTCGCCGACGAGTACCGGGTCTGGCACGGGTCCGACGTGGACATGGGCGTGCGCCTCGACGCGGCTCGCCAGCGCATGAGCCAGCGTCCGCTGGTGGAGATCCTGGCCGAGATCGAGCAGCCGACGCCGTTGGTGGCCGCTCGCCACAGCGCCACGTTCGACACGCTGCGGGTGTTCCAGCGGCGCTATGCGGCGGCCCGTGAAGAAGTTGCACCGCTGGCCGCGCCGTCCGCCTACGACGGCACGGTGCTGCTGGTGGCGGCCTCGGAGGCGGAGCTTCCGGCGCTGACATCGGTTGGCGGCCATACGACGGAGCCGGAGGGTCCGGGCGCCAAGCCGGTGGTGGCTGCGATCCCCCGCGATGTGGCTGCGCTGGACGAGGCCGGGCGCGAGGTGGCGGCGCTGGCATCGCTGCTCGACGATCCTGTGGTCGCCGGTGATCGGGTGGCGCGGCGCGAGCTCAGCGAACGGCTGTCGCAGGCCCGCAGCGTCCTGGATCAGGCGCGGTGCGAGACGTTCGGCTCTCAGGAGTGCCGATGGGTGCTGTTGAACGGCCCGAAGTCCGGGGAGCGTGTCGAGCTGAGTCCGGGGCGGGGAAGCTCGCCGGTGTCGGCTGCGGCCGATCTCGTGTACAGCCATACGCCGCCGGTCGGCAACGAGATGCTCAACCGCAGCGAGCTGACGTCGCAGGGGGCCAAGGCGCGGCGCCTGCTGCTCGAGGCCATGATCGAGCGGGGCAATTCCGGCGTCGATGACTTGGGTTTCGAGGGGCACGGCCCCGAGACGGCCATGTACCGGTCGTTCCTGCTGCGAACCGGTCTGCACCGGCGCGGGGCGAAGCCCTTCGGACCTCCGTCGGATGCGGGCCTCGAGCCGGCGTGGAGCATCCTCGCAGACGAGTTCGGACGCTCCACCGGCGAGCGGGTCAACCTCGCCGGTGTGGGTGACTGCCTGCAGTCGCCGCCGGTGGGGATGAAGGCCGCAGTGGTGCCGGTGTTCATCACCGCTGGACTGCTGGCGTTCCGCGACGAGGTCGCCATCTACGAGCACGGCACGTTCACGCCCGTGCTGTCGCCGGAAGTCTCGGAGCGGATGGTCCGCAATCCGGCCCATTTCGACGTCAAGCACTTCGCCAACACCAGCGGCGGCCGGCTGATGGTGGTCGAGGCGCTGGCGGAGCGGCTCGGGATCGCCGCCCGCGGGGGTGGCCGCTCCCAGCGGGTGTCGAATGTGTTGGCGGTGGTGAGCAGCTTGGTGACGCGCATCAGCCGGCTGGACAACTACACCCGCCGCACCCGGCGCCTGTCGGCCGGCGCGCGAGCGGTTCGCGACGCCCTGACCACCGCGGTGGAGCCCGACCAGCTGCTGTTCGAGTCACTGCCCGAGGCGCTCGGGTTCGCAGCCGTTGGCGCCGACGCGCCGGACTGCGAGCCGGCCGCCGCTGTCGCCTCGGCGGTCGGAGGGGCGCTCGACGAGCTGGAGTCGTGCCTCGAGCGGATGTTGGAGGATCTGCTGGCGCGGCTGCTCGATGCCTGCGGGGTCCGCAGCCGGGCCACGGTGTCGGGGCAGGCGGCGACGCTGGACGGCGAGGTGCTCGACCCCGAGGTTCGCGCCTTCGTGCTGGCCCTGGCCAACGACAGCGCCGAGGACGACCGCGCCTGGATCTCGGCAGTGGCGACCGTCGTGGCCCGCAAGGCGCCCGCGGAGTGGACCGACGAGGATCGGGGCCGGTTCGACCGGGAGCTGCCCGAGCGCCTGGCTGCGTTCCACCGGCTGGTGGCGCTGCACTTCGACCGGCGCGCCGACGGCGGCGGCCCCTTCGACCCGCTGCGGGTGACGATCACACGCCCCGACGGCACCGAGTACATCCGCATGGTCGGCGTAGACGCCCGCCGCCGCGCCGCGCTGGAGACCGCCCTAGACGATGTCCTAGCCACCACCGCGTCGATAACCGGCTCGGATCTGCAAGCCGAGCAGAGCCTCCTGGCCCTGCTGAGCGAGCGCCTCCTGCCCCCCGATGAACCGGCCGAGACCCTCTCCCCAGCGATCGGGTTGCCAACCGAATCCGACCCGCCCGCTCGTGCGGTGGCCGACGGAGCGGGCCTGTCGACAGGCAGGGCGGCCGGGATGCTGGGGAGGGCCGCCAATGGGTGAGTCTGGGGCGCCGGTGCGCCACATCTGCGGTATCTCCGGCGGCAAAGACTCCAGCGCGCTGGCCGTCTACATGCGGGATCGGGCGCCGCAGATGGAGTACTTCTTCTGCGACACCGGCGCGGAGCTGCCCGAGACCTACGAGTACTTGACCCGCCTGGAGGTGATCCTGGGCCGCCCGATTGTGCGGTTGAACGCCACACGGGGCTTCGACCACTGGTTCGAGGTGTTCCGGGGTGCGCTGCCGTCGCCGCAGATGCGCTGGTGCACCAAGAACATGAAGATCAAACCGATCGAGGAATGGATCGGCGACGAGGCGGCGGTGTCGTACGTGGCGATCCGCTCCGACGAGTCGAACCGCAAGGGCTACGTCTCGACGAAGCCAAACATCACGACGCGGTTCCCGTTCGTGGAGGACGGGGTGGATCATGCCGGGGTGCTGCGGATCCTCGAAGACGCCGGGATCGGCCTGCCCGCCTACTACGAGTGGCGGACCCGCTCGGGCTGCTACTTCTGCTTCTACCAGCGCAAGGCCGAGTGGATCGGCCTGTCAGAGCGCCACCCGGAGTTGTTCGACCGGGCGGTGGCCATCGAGCAGAAGGTGCTTCAGGACGCGGGCGTGGACGGCGACGCCGACTTCGGCGACCGAGCCATGCGAGGCCGCCAGTACACCTGGTCCGGCGGCGAGACCCTGGTGCAGTTGCGCAACCGCCGAGACGAGATCCTCGAGCGCCACGAGGCCGCCCTGTCCCGAACTACCAAGACCAGGGCCAACCTCCCATTGATAGAGGCCCTAGCCGACGCCTTCAACGAAGAAGACGACACCGAACCCTGCACAGTCTGCGCCCCATGACCACCACCGCTCCTGTCAGCACCGCCAGCACATCGTCTGCTGATTGGGGCGCACACCCCGGCAGGAACTTGTCGCAGGGCCTCGATTCCGCCAAGGCGACCGAGCAGCCGCGGCCCGATGGCCAGGGGGAGCCGTCGGCGCCCCAGGCCGATGCGTGGAATCTCATCGCCGCAGCCGCCCAGGAGTTCCGCGGAGCCTCCACAATCGGCGACCTGCTCAGGCTCGATCTGTCGGATCTGGTCGCGGCAGCTGGGGCCGACTCCACTCTCGACGAGGCTCGCCTCAAAGCACCCGACTCGTCGCTGTCGGCCCGAACGGCCAGCGCCGTTCAGACGTGCTTGGAGGGCATGCCTGACGTGCAGCGACTTGTCGCCGTTGAGCGTACGGTCGCCAGCGAACCGAAGACGCTCGAGCAGCTCGCTGCTAAGGCTGGCCTGTCGCGCGAGCGGATGCGCCAGTTCGACCGAAAGGCCAGAGCTCAACTCGCCGACACCTGCGGCCCGACTCTCGGACTCCTGGCGCTGGTGGCGGCTCAGCGTCTCGGCCCGGTCACGACCGAGACGGAGATCAAGAACCAGGTGGCGGCTCTTCTCCCGGAATCCCCGGACGAGCCGCTGGCGCTGGATGCCGCTCGCCGCCTCCTGCTCGCCCGGCTCGATTATGAGTGTCGCAACGGCATCTGCCTAGACGGAGCAGCCGCCCAAGCGGCTGAGGCCCTCAAGGACGGCGCCGGAACCCTCCTCGACGATGCAGGCTTGATCGATGGCGACGAATTGCGCGGAAGGCTCGATCCCGAGCGGCACGACCACTGGACCGCCCTTGTGGGCTGGATCGGCTGGCACTTCCTGTCCGATCACATCACGCCGCGAGTCACCGCCCGAGCCCGCGCCAAGGCCGCTCTGTTGAAGATCGGCACATCGGCCACCAAAGCGCAACTCGCTGAAGAATCCGGCCTGACCGAACGACAGGTCGCGGGCGCGCTGTCGAACATCGACTCGGTGGCCCGCGCCGACAAGCACCGCTGGGGTCTGCGCGACTGGATCGACGACGTGTACGAGGGAATACCAGCCGAGATCGTCCAGCGCATCAATGAGGACGGCGGCTCGACCCGGCTGAACCGCCTGCTCGACGAACTCCCCCGCCTCTTCGGCGTCAGCGAATCGAGCGTGTGGGCCTACCTGAACACTCCCGCCTTCCGAGTGGAGCACGGCTGGGTGGCAGAAGCGGCCGAAGCCGACATCCAAATCGGTCACCTTGACGATGTAGTCAACGGCCGCGACAGCGAAGGCAGGCCGTACTGGACCTTCGAGGTCGCCTCACGGCACCTCGATGGCTACAGCCTCCACGGTGTGCCCCCAGAGATCGCCGTCGCGCTCGGCTGCCAATTCGGCAGCCGGTCCAGCGCGGCAGTGCGATCACCAGCGGGATGCCAGGACATCTCCATCATCTGGCGCAAGACCTCCATGCACGGCCCCGAGATAGGCCGCCTCGGCCAAGCCCTCGCAAGCCTTCAAGCCCGCGACGGGGCCACCATGAGCCTGATCATCCACGGTCCCGGTGCCGTAGAGTTCGCCCACAGCGGCGACGTCTCGCGTTCAACGACTTCCACCGCGCATCTCCACCCCTCGCCAAGTTGGCAGGCTCCGCCGCCAGGCGCCTACCAACCCTTCGGGGGAGTTCGTACAGCCGATCCGCTTCATGGGTCATTTCGGACCGCGGCTCCCGAATCCACCGGCTCCAACGAACGGGACGGGAGCGATGATCGTCGCGAGGTACTCCAGTCGTGACCCGTTTGGAGGGCTGGTCACTGAGCGAAAGTGATTGGACACGGCTAGCCGAACTCCTCTCCCGCGTGACTTGGCGATCTATGAAACTGCGGCAGCTTGACCAAGACTCTGTACCGACCGCGGCAGGCATCTACCTTCTCATGACCGACAGCAAGCATGTCTCTAGGCATTACCGACTGCCCGATGGCATCTCCAATGTCATCTATGTCGGACGGTCCAACAGCTTGAGGCGACGCTTCATGCAACATGCATCCGAGTCGCCGAGCAATCCACTCATCAAGGTCTCGCGTCGGACCTTCGGAGATCTTCGCTATGCCTTCGCAGTAGTTCCGTCCACAGCTACAGACGAACCTGACGTGTGGCTAAGCAACGTTGAAGCAGCATTGGTGAACACTCTCTCACCTCTAGCGAACCGAAACATACCGCACGCAAGACCGATCTCAGCCCGGCTAGCAACCGCTCAGTCGGTCGGACAATCATAACATCAACAGCATCCGGAGGACATCGAATGCAACTCTATCCAGCAATCCGAGCGCGAATGGGCCGCTGGGAGTATTACATGGTGAGGATGTCTATGAGAGAGCTTTCAAAGAACGTCAAATTCGCCAGCGAGATCCACGAGGCGACCCTACTCTCCAAAGCCATCCAGCGGCAGCTGAACGAATCCCGCGCCAAGAAGCAGATCACAAGCTATCTCGCCAAACAGGAGGATCGATTCTTCTCATCAATAGTGGTCGCAGTTCTTGGAGGTGAACCCCAGTGGCATCCTGTCGTGATGGAAGCCAAGGAGTTCAATATCATTGCAAGCGACCGAAAGCTCGCAAATTCCTTTGGTGTGCTCACATTCAATGACGAAGAGAAGTACTACGCTCTTGATGGGCAGCATAGACTGTCTGCGATCCGAGAACTCGTTGATAACCCTTCGGTGAATAACGCTCCTGAAGAATTCTGGAGCGAGGAGATCTCTGTTATTCTCGTGACACCCAACCAACTTGAAGAATACGAGGACTTCCTGATCCGCTACCGTCGCCTCTTCGGACATCTGAACCGCTATGCGAAACCAATGTCGCAATTCGACAGCATCGTCATGGATGAGGACGACGCACTCGCCATCATTACGCGACGACTCGTATCTGATCACGACTTCTTCAGATCAGCCGGTGATCAGTTCACGTCAAGCAGGATCAAGATGCAGGCTGGCAAGAACGTCGGTCCCGGATCGAATCACTGGACAAGTCTTGAGACTCTGTACGAACTGAATTGTGCGCTGCTGAATACGCCTCAACGACGGAACACCGGTTGGGGCAAGACCCTCGAGAAGATCAAGGAGTACCAGCGCTTCCGCCCCGATGAGGAAGAGATCGATGCTCTTGCTGAAGAACTCTTCAATCGCTGGAATGCCGTTATCGACGCGCTGCCAGTCCTCCGTAAAGATCCAAGCCGTATGCGTGTCCACAATCCGCAACTGTCAGACGAGCCCGGCGAGGACAACGTTCTGTTCTGGCCCATCGGGCAGGAACTGCTTGTTCATCTTGCCCAAGAACTGCTGGACGGAACCCTGGCTAACAACACCGATGAACAACCGAACTTGACGCCAGACCAAGCCCGTGACGCGTTAAGCCCGCTGAGCAGGATCGTTTGGAACGCGCACCGCCCGCCGTGGCGTCACCTGCTTCTCGTGCAGTCAGGCGACGACGGGAACTGGCGAATTGTCAACGAGGACCGCAAGCCGCGAATGCGCGTTGCAGAAAGAATCGTTCGATGGCAACTCTTACTCGATGAGTTCCCTGAAGAGGACATCTCAGGGCCTTCAGGCCTACGGGAGACATGGCAAACCTTCCTGCCCCTGGACGCTGCGGGCGACGTAGACGATATGTGGCGAGAGATCGAGGACGGGATAGTGAACTGAGGACCGTTCGTGCTCCTCGCTGAGTAGCTACTCGATATGACCCGTCCGGTGACGATCCAGGGTTCAGCGGCACCGACGGCTGATCCATGAACACCTTGCCCATCGCGGCGCGTGTCATGGCCGATGTAGCCGGCAGCCAGTTCGTTCTTCGGATCGAGGGCCGCACCTCCAAGCGTGAGCGCAAGGCAGCAGACTGGCTTGTCTCAAACAATTCTGCAGTGGCCCGCCAACTAGCGCGTGCCGCCCCAGAGGGCTTGTCGTGGAAGTTCGACTCTCGGCCCGGCTTTGAACGCTCCTGTGATCGGCGGTTGAGGCGCGTGCTGCCGCTCCTGCTGCCTCCTGGAGTCAAGGACGAGCTCTACCCCTTTCAGCGCCAGGGTGTCGCCTGGTTGCTGCGGCACGACAAGACGATCCTTGCTGACGACATGGGGTTGGGCAAGACCATCCAGGTCATCGCCGCCGCTCGACGCCTGTACCGCTACGGCCGGATCGAGTCGTGCCTTATTATCGCGCCCCGGACGCTGCTCACGAATTGGCTCGCCGAAGCTGACAAATGGGCGCCCGAGTTGATCGCTCACCGGTTGGAGTTCACCAAGCGCTCCTTCACACCCGCTCATTGGCGGGGCGCGGTGGCGCGGGCGCACCTGCTGCTGGCGAGCTACGAGGACCTGCGCGGCCTCTGGGACGACCTTGAGGGCCAGCCGCCCGACCTGATCGTTGCCGACGAGGCGCACCGGCTTCGCAAGGCCGAGTCGCTGGCCCATCAAGCCATGCGACGGATTGCCGCGCCGCGACTGTGGGCACTCACCGGCACACCGGTGGAGCGAGACGCTCAGGATCTCGCCTGCCTGCTGTCGCTGCTGGAGCCCCGACGGTTCGCCATCGACGACCACCGTCACGGGATCAACACGCTGCGAGCCCGGGTCCGTCCCTACCTGCTGCGCCGCACCAAGGAATCGGTGCTGCCGGAGATCCCGGCTGCGGCCGAGCACATCGAGACGGTCAACCTCCATCCAGCGCAGCGAGAAGCTTACAACCGCGCCCTCGCCTCGGTCGGCCGGCGCTCCGAAGAGAGCTACCTGGCGCTGTTCAACACGCTGCGGTCCATATGCGATATGGATCCCGAGTCTGGTGAGGGTGGCGTCCCATCGCCGGTGTAATAGCAGCAGGGGCGTAGGTTCCTTCGAGAACCTCAACTCAAGAAGGAGACCTACGCCCGTGCCTGCACGAGTATCGCCCACAGAAGCTGTCCGCGCCGAGATCGACGAGCTGTTCGG
>JAJEDD010000043.1 GCA_022821685.1 Acidimicrobiia bacterium | reverse complement strand
AACAACCTGCTCCAAGTCCTACGCAGAACCGCCCACGGCTTCACCAACACAACCAACTTCGAAGCCCGCGGCCTCCTCGTGACATAATGGCACCAGCCGACTCCAGCAACCCTCACCCCACAAAATCGCGCAGCGCCAGATACTCTGGTTATTCCAGTTGTAGAATGAGTATCCGTAAGGTATCTGCCCGCAGCACGATGAGGTATTCTGAAACTGATCTCGGATGGAGCTAATGTCTATGCCGAGCAGTCCATTGCCTCTTTGCTTGCTTGCTTCGATTTCGTATCCGACCCATCTGCTAGCACATGTGTGTGATCCAACCAACACGACCGTAACAGATGTTCCCTGTAGTTGATTATCAATCCAACTCTTGATGGCTGGATCTCCGCCTTTCTTTACTGCCTCGAACGCGGCTGCATCGATGAATCCAGCTGCTTCTCTGCCTTGCGCTATCCAGCTGTTCCGAACTACGTTCGCTCGCCAGACGTCGTGTTCATACTCGAAGCTGAAGAATACTCTACGTGCCATCGTTGCTTCCGTTCGTCAACTAGCGACAATTGCAACCGCGACTGCTGCGGCCACTGCCAGATAGAAGGCCAGGAGTGTCTTCGAGAAGATGGAACGCAGCCAACTCAGTCTGGGTCCTGTGAGTGACGTGGTGTCCATTGAGAAGTCGATGGCTTCGGGTTCCATGACCCTGACGTGATCGTAGAGGGCGCGGTATAGGCGCTCTTGGCGGAGGAAGTATGCGTCGAGGCCCCAGAAGACGACGACCGGGACGAGGCCGATGAACGCCGCTTCGCCGGCGTCCTCCCTTGCGACCAGTATCAAGAGTGCCGAGACCAGCACTACGGCCCAACCCTTCAGGCGGAACGAGTTGGAGCCCATGCGGTCGATCACGCCCTGGATGAGCTCGAGGTGCTTGAGTTTGGACTCCATCGGCTCCGCCTCCGGTCGGGGTTGGGCATCCATGGGCACCGTCCCCTTTAGGCGGGCTCGCCCTCGGGGGCGGCGTCCCACAGGGTAGCGGAGGCTTCGTTCGTATCGGCTGAGGTTAGACGCGAGCGGCTGCGTCGCCTCTGGCCGGTGTTCACCTTAGGCTTCGTGACACCTGCGCGGGCCTCCTGGACGGCTCGCTCGGCGTTGAGTTCAAGCAGCCGGGCAAGCACCTCGTCACGCACATCGTCGGGCCAGCGGTAGCGGTAGGGCTTCTTCTTGCTGCCCCAAGTCTCCTCGTCGATCTCGTAGTCGAGCAGGAACTCGCAGTCCGTCGGGATGTCCGACCATCCGTAGGCGTCGAGGACCGCCCGGTCCATGGCGGCGTGCAGTCTGCGCAACTCTGCGATCTCGACGCTGTTCTCGTACGGATCGTGGAACCGGTTGTAGGTCTTGGTCATCCCCTCGTCGTTCCGCACCATCAGCGTCCGCCGAATCTCGTAGTACTGCTCGCCTACAGCGTCCAGATCGGACCGCGCCTCCCAATTCTCTGGGAAGGGGTAGGTTTCGAAGCAATCAGAAGGGGTATACCGAAGATCGTCTTTCATCGACGAGCCAAAGAAGTGCGCCCACACTTCGTGTGGGCGCGACTGAAGCGCACAGAAAGCCGCGTAGGTCTCCAAGGGATAGACGATCAACGAATCAGCGTACACCATATTCGAAGGCAAGAAAGCATACTGCACTCGATGGCTAACCCGTGAGTTAGCAAGAACGCGACTGGAATCAAGTATCGCGCTGTAGAGTTCCTTCGCCAATGAGCCATACTGCCACCAGAAGGTCGCACGTCTGCGACCGATCGCATTCCTAGTAAGCGTTGAACGCTGAGGCCTAACATTTTCTTCAACAATAGCTAACAGTTCTGGCCAGTCAGAGGCTACAGGTCCAGTATAGTCTAGGGGCACCGTCGCACGACGGTGCAGGTCTACTCGCAACGTCTCATCAGCACTGGTCCAACTTTCCTGCATAATGCGCCGCTCAAGTGGATAGTCGCGAAAGTTTATTACATAGCGATAGTGAGCGTGTATGGACTCGGAGTTTATCTCTTCGCCGCCAATGTAGGGCTGGATTGCCAGGTGATTATTGGCATCTTCTTGAAGTAACCGTTCCATCTCAGACAAGGAATTTGCTATACCGTTCTTGTCAGAGTCGTCGAAGGTGAAACCCATACCAAGCACAATGCTCCCTTGAAAGCTTCTGCCCATGTTCTCAATCAATCGGTGGGGATCATCGTTGCCGCCTCTATGGAACAGAAAGGCAGTGATTTCCTCAACAGGTTGTCCGTCCAGCTCCATGACTAGTGTGATGTCGCTCTTGGCGACATGCACGATGCTAACGACCACCGCTGCGAGGCCGGGCCACTTGAATCGCCTTCGAGCACAGTAGATGCGCCCTCCATTCTTGCAGATCCAGCGCAGACCGCTGTTGCCTTGGGCGATTGTATTTGTGGCAATCAGCCCGAATGTTCCCCGGTATCGAATGAGAGCGAATGCGCGTCGGAAGAAGTGAGCGGCGAGATCGGCGGCACCGTGGCTTTCGATATGTGCCTGCTTGAGCCAATCCGGATATTGATCGATGTTCGATGCGGCTAGCGTGTTCTTGCCTGCAAACGGTGGATTGCCGACTATGGAGTCGAAGCCGGGATTGTCTCGGTCAAACACTTCGGGAAACTCGATCTCCCAGTGGAAGGGGACGAGTGGCTGCTCGGCGTTGCGGAGTTCTGTTAGCCGGGAATGCGACTGGGCTTTGTCGTCTCGGAGCACGGATTCTGCGAGCTGCTTGCGGCGGTTCTCGCGCTCGTTCGCCTTGGCGCCCTCGAAGAAGGCGAGCAGCACGAGATCGCCCAGCTGGCGCACCTCCTCTATCTCAGTCTGGGTCTCGTCCCACAACTCTCTCAGCTCCCCATCGGACACGGTGTCGTCGGCCTCGCGGATGAGTTGGCGCAGTTCGGCAGCTCTAGCCAGGTGGTCACGGCCCTTGAGTGCCTCGAAGCCTTCCTCGAAGATCGGGGCGTCGCCCTTCCAGTGGAAGGCTTGGATCTGCGGGATTGACAGTCCCACCAGGGAGTCGCCGTGACGCAGGGCGTGATCGAGGAACGTGAGCGGGTGCTCTTTGGCGAGCGTGGTCAGCCAGAGCGACAACTTGGCTAGGTCGACAGCCTTGGGATTGCGGTCGACGCCGTAGAGGCAACGCTGGGCAACAAGTCGGCGAGCGAAGATCGTCACGTCCTCGTCGGGCGGGATCTCCGGCACGATGTTATGGGCTCGCCACGATTCGATGAGAGCGTCGGCGAGCTGGCGGCAGGCCTCGACTAGGAACGCACCGGAGCCCATGGCCGGGTCGCACACCTTGAGATCGAGGATCTGCTCGGGCTGGAGCGGCCCTTGGGCTTCCTCGCGAAGGCGGTTGAAGATGGGCTCCAGCGCGATGCGAACGATCGGCTCGGTCAGCTCGCGGGGCGTGTAGTGCGAGCCTGAGCGTCGCCGCTCCTCGCTGGGTTGCAGCACCATCGCGCCCGTCGGCACGAGATCGGGCGTGGCGTTCTTGTCGATTACCGAGTCGAGGGCGGCGTGCAGATCGTCAATGGTTCCCCCGGTCTGAGGATCGACCTTCTGCACGGTCTTGCTGACCTTTGGGGTGAGCGTGCGGTCGGTCCGGTCTCGGAGCCACTTGGCCCTCTTGGATAGGTCCTCGGCCAGCAGTTCCTCGATGTTGACGGTGGCAGGGGCACCGTGCTTCTTGGCGGCCTTGACGGCGATGCTGCGCCCCGTGGCCGTCTCCAGGCGGAAGCCTATCATCGTCTCGTAGACGGAGCCGATGTGCTCCACATCCAGCGCCCGGTAGGAGATCCGCTCGGCGTCGAGCACGATCAGCTTCTCCAGCACACGGTGGATCGTGCCGTCGGACACCAGCGGCGGATCGACGCGCTTGCCGACCTGGCGGACATCGCCGTGCCCCCCGCCCCGGCCCTCTAGGAACGGGTAGCGGTCGGGGTGGAACAGGTCGCCGTGTCGGGGCGACAGGCTCATCTGCGGACCGCGAGCGCCGTCGTGGACCATCCGCCACAGCGCGAGCAGCTGTGCATAGGCGCCGTAGCGCTGGTCCATTGTGTCGGGGTGCAGGGCCGCGTCCTCTCGCAGACGCTCGTACAGGCCTGACACCGCATACGCGCCCAGGAAGACCTCGTCCTGGGGCAGCATGTCGCGCTCCTCGGCATACAGCAGGAACACCAAGCGCAGCACCACGGTGAGCAGGCCCCGGTAGATCTCGTCGGGATCGTCGACGAGCTGGCGGCCGAGCAACTCGCCTCTGGAGGCATCGTGGGCGGCCTGGAAGCCGCGCAGCAACTCATAGAGGGCGTGGAGCACCTGTTCCGCTAGGCGCTCGCTGACCTCGTTCTGGAACTTGCGGCTGTCGTGCAGCAGCGCGGCCAGGCGCTTGTCGGCCGGCGCGGACAGCAGGCGGGTCTGTCCGAGCAACTCCCGCATAGCCGAGCAGATCGGACGGCCGGCGGTCTGGAGCATGTCGGCCACATGGAAGTCCAGCCAGCCCGAGTTCTCACCCGTCGGTGCCGACACAAGCCGCAGCGCCGTGCCGTTGAAGATCAGTCCGGCCGGAACGCTGGTGTGGCGCAGCAGCCTCTCCATGCGCCCGTGCGCCGACAGCTCCAAGCCACCTGCAGTGCTGCGGTCGAAGTCCTCACCGGGATCAATGACGCTGACCAGCAGCTGCCACGGCGAAGGCTCGTCCTTGCGTTCGCTCGCCGATGCCCGAAAGGCCGGGCTGGTCGCCTCGGGCGTG
Organism: Acidimicrobiia bacterium; assembly: GCA_022821685.1. Lineage (GTDB taxonomy): Bacteria > Actinomycetota > Acidimicrobiia > Acidimicrobiales > Aldehydirespiratoraceae > Aldehydirespirator. The sequence continues at coordinate 37,373 of JAJEDD010000043.1, read as the reverse complement.
CCGCCATACGGAGACGCAGCAGCCGCTTCGCTGGAGTCGGCCGCCGGGCTCGTCGCGGGTGTCGACGGAGATGGCGGGGCCTGCCGCGGCTCAGTTCGGACTGCGAAGTCGGGCCGGAACACCCCACCGGACTCGGGCAGCCGGACTTCCAGATCGGTCGGGACGGGAACATCCGGAGTGCCCGCGTATCCCTTCGGCGAGAAGCCCCAGCCCAGCACGGTCTCCGCGAACGCTCGGAAGTCCGCCCGTCCCGGTGCCCGATCTGTCGGATCTCGCTCATCGGTGCCCTCGGCCCAGGCGTGCAGCAGTCGCTGGCCCTCCGCGTCGCGGCGGTTCAGGATCACGCCAGCCCGCACCAGCGCAGGCGCCGACACCACCAGGCCAGTGGGTCGAACGAACCCGATCCACTCCAGGTGGGCCGCGACGTGCGGGTCGAGTCTCGCCATCAGTTCGTCGCCGGCCACAGGTAGACGAGACCGACCGGCTCGACTCGCTGCACCTTCACCTCGTAGAACTCCCGCACACGGGCTGGCTCCCGCTCCAAGTCCTGCTCGAACTGCTCAAGCCGCGTGCGCCAGTGCCGCATGTTGGCATCGAGCTGGCGCGTGTCCTCTTGAAGCTGATGGGCGTCCTGGCCCTGGAAGTCCAACAGGAGCTGCGTGTAGTCGCGCTGGTGGCGGGCGAGTTCCGCCTCGACTTGGTCGCGGTGCCTCTCCAGGGTCTCGCGCAGCGCACGTTCCTCCCGCTCGCCGCGCTGGGTGAGGCTGCGCCTCGCGGCTTCGGCGTGTTCGGCGGCTCTCGGCTCGAGCTGCGGACGCAGGTCCTCGATGTCTCTCACAGCTGCATCCATCAGGCGGCGCTGGATGACCTCGCTGGGGGCACGCCCGTGGTCGTTGAGCGAGTCCTCCAGCAAGTCCATCGTCCGTGTCTCCGCGTCCCGGGCGTAGGCCCGCAGCGGTCCGTCGCGGCTCGCGGGGTCGCGCCAGCGGGCGGCCACCGGCACGATCTCCTCGTGGAGCCGCTCGGCGCCCCGGCCGTAGAGAGACAGGCGCCCCAGCAGGATCACCCGGGGGATCGCGTCCCTCGACTGGGCGAGACAGGCCCGCGACAGGTCGTGATGGATGAAGCCCTGCGCCCTGAAGCGTGAAAGCAGACGTTGGGCCACCCGCTGCTCCAAATGCAGGTGCACCGTCTCTTCGTCGAGGCGTCCCGCGTCCTCGAACACGACGGGGCGGATCGGGGCGTCGCGGCGCCACTCGGGCACCTTCTGGTCGAGCTTGCGCGGCGCCCTGAGCGAGTCCAGCGTTGATGTCCAGCTCGGATCGGTGGCGGCGCGCTGCTCCAGCGGCGGGAACGTCCATACCCTGCGGCCCTCGTCGTCGGTTTCCTCCACCAGCGGCGGAGCGCCCAGAAGGCTCAGTGAGCAGTCGATGGCATCGCGGAATGGTCCAGGTGAGAACCCTGCCCAGCGCTGGGACCTCTCCAGAAGGTCCTGGCACCTCTCGATCTGGCCCCTCAACTCCTGGGAACGGTCACGGGCCTGTTCGAGCTCCTCCTCGGTAGTTCGCCTCCGGCTGTCCTCCAGCGACTCTGCCTCGATCTCGCCACGGAGCGCTTCGGCGTCGCGGTGGCGAATTCCCGCTGACAGCATCCTCCGCTCCACCGAATCGTCGATGACCTGCGAGAGGCTGCCCAGCTCGCGCTTGATCGTCTCGGTCTTGGTGACCAGCACCTCCAACACCCGGTCCTCGACCCGCTGGGGTAGCACGAAGTAGTGGCAGTTGACGACGGCAGCGGGTTGGAGCTTGCGGTCGATCCGGCCGTTGCGCTGCTCGATGCGGCCCGGGTTCCAAGGCAGATCGAAATGGAACAGGTCCGAGCAGTGGGCCTGCAGGTTCAGGCCCTCCCGGGCGGCGTCGGTGGCGATCAGGATGCGCAGCGGCTCAATGGCGGGATCGGCGTTGAAGCGGCGCTGCACCTCGCGGCGACGGGCCCGGCCAGTGAGCCCGTCGATGATCTCGATGCGTTCGTCGGCCCGGTGGCTGCTCTCGATGGCCTGCTCGAGGATCGACTTGAGGTAGCGCTTAGTGCCCTCGCGGTTCTCGGTGAAGATCAGGACTCGCCGATCCGTCCACTCGGGCGGGGGCCCGAATCCAGGCCGGCTGAAGGCGGGCAGGTCCGGGCACTGGTTCTCGCGGATCCAGTTGATGAGCCAGAGGGTCTTGGCGTCGGGCAGGTGCCGCGTGTCCTCCGCGATCTTCTGCATCTGGTCGAGGAGTCGCTGCTCGTTGGCCCAGGCCACCGCCTCGGGATCGGCGACCGGGGCGGACGCGGCGTCGATCAACGAGATCTGGGCCTCCTCTTCGGCCTCGATCTCGTCCGCGGTCCAGTCACTGCGCTCGTCGTCGGCGTCCGGAGGTCGAAGGAAGCCGGGTGTCCGATCGTCGGTGGTGTCCCTCACGTCCATGTTGTGTGAACCGGACGGCTGATCACGGGTGACTCCATGGGCTTTGTCCCAGTGGCGCTGAACGGTCTTGCGGTGGACCTTGAGGCTGCGAGCGAAGGCCTCGATCGAGGAGAGCAAACGCTGCTGCAGGCCGACGACCATCAGCCCGGCCGCGAAGCGCACCCGGCCCGACTCCGACGCGTAGCGCTGCTCGCGCGCCGTGCGGTATTCGTCGAGCAGCCTCGACAGGACCAGTTCCGGGGCGTCGTCGGGCAGACAGGCGATCTCGATCGGCACCACGTTGCGTTTGGGGAAGCCGCCCTGGATCTCGCGCAGGTCCTCCTTGATGCGCCGCACCATCACCGGCTCGAGGTCGGTCTTGGGCCGCACCTTCACGCCGCGGGTGAACCGGTACGGGTCGAGCAGCTCGAGCAGAGTGGAGAAGCTGTTGGAGTGGCCGTTGTGGGGGGTGGCTGATAGGAACAGCCGATGCTCGAAGCGGTGGGCCAGGTCGCGCACGGCCCTCGTGATCTTGGTCTCGATTCCATAGCGGCCCCCCGATGACGGCGCCGCATGGTGCGCCTCGTCGAGGATCAGCAGGCTCCCGGCCCGCGCCTCACCGAGCCACTCCCGCATCGGGTCGGTGTACGCCGGGTCGATCAGCAGGTTGTGAGACACCAGGAACCGGCTGTGGGTGCGCCAAGGGTTGACTCCGAAGCCCCGCTCGCGGCGCATCCGCGATACGTAGGCGCGGTCGAGGATCTCGAACAAGAGGCCGAAGCGCTCCTCCATCTCGCTCCGCCACTGCTCCAGCATCGACGGCGGCGCAGCCACCACGATGGCCTTGGCCTTGCGGCGCAACAGCAGTTCGCGGGCGATCAGGCCGGCCTCGATGGTCTTGCCCAAACCGGTGTCGTCGGCGATGAGCAGATTCACCCGCGGCAGGGTCAGCGCTTTTCGCAGCGGCTCCATCTGGTATGCGTCGATGGTGATCCCCGCCCGGAACGGCGCCTGGAACAGCCGCGAGTCGGTGGCCGTGGTGCAGTTCCACCGCAGAGTGTGGAGGTAGGCCGCGAACAAGCGCGGCTCGTCCAGCCCCTCGGATGCCAGGTCGGCCCATCCCTCGTCGCTGAGGATCCACCGGTCGGGCTCGTACTGCCAGAGCACCTCCAACGTTTGGCCTTGATTGTCGTCGTCCACACAGGCAAGCCGAACCAGCGCCGACTCTCCTGGAGCGTCCGACCCCACGACCTCCTCCACAAGCCATCGCCGCGATCGCACCTGCACCAACTCGCCCACGTCTGGCGAGTGCTCAGGCAGCATCACAGGAGCGGCAGCCGTCATCCCGTCACAGCCTCCGCCCGGATCCGCATCTGCCCGATCACTAGAATCGGGACTCGGCTTCCCTGCGCAGGAGAACCGCCAAGTCCTGAGCGATGCGGCTCGATTCGCTCAAGAAGGCATCGCGTCGAACCGGTGAAGGATCCGATGGAACTACGACGCCTGACGGATCGCCGCCAATGGATGCCGAGTTGGGGCTCCGCGCGTGTTCTGCCCGTGTCCTCCACGACCTGCCCCCAGCGTCCGTGACCACGGCGAGCGCGAGCACGTAGGTCAATCGCTGACTCGGATCGATCTGGTCGAGCGTGTTCGCCGCGAAGCGTAGGGCTCGTTCGATGGCCTCCTGCAGGTCCTCAATGATTATCGTCGGGAGAGCTACCCGATTGTCGTGATCGCGTATCGCGCTCTGTGCGACCACGAGCGTGCCGTCCTCTCCGAGGGCCACCCAGGCTGGGTTCTGTTGGATGCGGAGGACGCCGTTCTCGACTGCGGCCTCAGTCGAGAAGTGGCGCTCCAAGGGTGCGTTCGGACCGAACATCGCGTCCTGCTGAAGCGTTGTGGCGAGTTGACGATCCTCAATCTCAGATGGCCTGAGTATCTGCCGTCTCGGCCCGGACGCAACTGAAACAGCGATAGTCGTTCGTCCGGAGAACCCGCTTCGCTGAGTCGGGAGCGCCGTCCCGGCCCGAGAGCGCAGGTCGTCAATATCGACGGACGACGCGCTGTCGGCCAGACCCAGTAGCGCCTTCGTGACCTTCTCCTGCAACTCCATCGTGGACGAGAACGTTTCGCGAAAACGACCACCGGTCCAGTCCTCGACATCCTGAACGAATGCGATCTGGAGCGGCTCACGCTGGCCTTCCCCCACCTTCTCGATGAAGGCTAGGACGGGCTTGCCTTCCCGCTCGGCCTCCTTCCACTCCTCGTGCGTGGCTGATAGTCCAGAGGACTGTTGTGCGCCGTAGATGGCACCCATCACCAGCACTACAGCATCGCTCTGTCGCACGGCCGCCAGGCACGCCTGCTGGGGAGTGTTCGGCAGAGCGCCTAGGTCTTCAGCCCGGAGAACCTCGCCATCCACCGAACGAATAGCGGCCGCGGCCGCCTCTCGGCGGTCGAGGTAGTCCCCCTCGACCGAAGCGATGAACACTTGCATGGGAGCCAGTGTGGCATGGGATCGAGACATGACGCGCCAATTCGACTTTCACAAACTTGGCTGTGCTGAAGCAGCGCATTGAAGGCACACAGCCTGCTGGTTCCCAAAGTCAGAAGTCGCGTAGATCTACGAGATCGAGCCAGCCCTTGCTCTCGTAGACGTGGATATGCACGACGGTGGACTCGATGATCGTCCACCGGCTCATCGGGGAGCGGCCAGCCGACCGGATGCCGGGCAACTCGGTTAGCGGCTGGTCGGCCAATTCGGCGAGGCCCTCCAGCAGCCTCAGTCGCTGCTGGTCGCTCTTCCCGTCCGCCCATGAGTCGAAGCAGCGGAGCGGATCGGCCACCCGCCACGGCACGCTTCAGGTCTTCTGCAACGAGACGTGTTCGCCGCGGCGGGCCCGGTCGGCGAGCTCGCGCAGGTCATCAACGTCGAGAGCGTTCTCCCAGGCCGCTTCGTCGCTCAGGCGCCCGGGTGCCGCGGCCTCGGCTTCCGCCTGCCTGCGGTCGATGTCGGCGAGAGCATCTGGGCCGAGCACATCTGTAGGAGTGCTGCCGTTTTGTGGCGGCGATGCCTTGGCAGTGTCGGGGGCCAGAGCCATGCGGCGAGGTTATCTCCTGTTCCTCTTGCTCGGAGGCACCGGGTCGGCTGGGGTCAGTAGTGCCAGTGGTAGGGGGTCCAGTCGGGGGGGCGCTTGTTTAGGAAGGCATCGCGGCCTTCGGCTGCCTCTTCGGTCATGTAGGCCAGGCGGGTGGCCTCGCCCGCGAACACCTGCTGGCCGATCAGGCCGTCGTCTACCAGGTTGAGGGCGAACTTCACCATTCGCTGGGCGGTGGGGCTCTTGGCGTTGATCTCGCGAGCCCACCTCAGCGCGACCGCCTCCAACTCGGCGTGGGGGACCACCTGGTTGACCATGCCCATCTCGAACGCCTCCTGCGCCGTGTAGGTGCGGCCCAGAAAGAAGATCTCGCGGGCCCTCTTCTGGCCGACGAGTCGGGCCAGGTAGGCCGAGCCGAAACCCCCGTCGAAGCTGGCCACGTCGGTGTCGGTCTGTTTGAACAGGCCGTGCTCGGCGCTGGCCAAAGTCAGGTCGGCCACCGCGTGCAGGCTGTGGCCGCCGCCCACCGCCCAGCCCGGCACCACCGCCATCACCACCTTGGGCATCATGCGGATCAGGCGCTGCACCTCCAGGATGTGCAGCCGGCCCGAGCGCCCGGCGTCGATGGTGTCGCCGGTCTCGCCTGAGGCGTAGCGGTAGCCGTCGCGGCCCCGGATGCGCTGATCGCCGCCCGAGCAGAACGCCCAGCCGCCGTCGCGGGGCGACGGTCCGTTGCCGGTGATCAGCACGCAGCCGACATCGCTCCACATCCGGGCATGGTCGAGGCAGCGGTACAGCTCGTCGACGGTGTGGGGCCGGAACGCGTTGCGCACCTCCGGGCGGTCGAAGGCCACCCGCACGGTGCCCTGATCGACCGCCCGGTGGTAGGTGACGTCGGTCAGACCGTCGAAGCCGTCCACGGCCTCCCACGCCGCCGGATCGAACAACTCTGATACCACCGTCCGCTCCCGAGTTGGCCCTAGAGGCTGAGCGAGTAGGTGAGCGAACCCGGCCCATACGGGCGCGTCCGTGGGCTGTGACGCTGGGGGTTGGGCGACCCGTGAGCGCAGCGAACAAGAGCGGGAATGACACCGCTGCGATGCGACACGTTCTTGCCTACCCGCGCATGCTCTGAATTAGACGAAGGCCGAGGCGAAGACCAGCGACACGATCGTCATCACCTTGATGAGGATGTTCATCGACGGCCCGGAGGTGTCCTTGAACGGGTCGCCCACCGTGTCGCCCACCACCGCAGCCTTGTGCGGATCGGAGCCCTTGCCGCCGTGGGCGCCGGCCTCGATGTACTTCTTGGCGTTGTCCCAGGCGCCGCCCGCGTTGGCCATGAAGATGGCCAGAGCGAAGCCGGTCACCAGCGCCCCGGCCAGGAAGCCGCCCAGCGCGTCCACGTCGATGAAGCCGATCACCAGCGGCACCAGCACGGCCAGCGCGCCCGGCGCCAGCATCTCGCGCAGCGATCCCCGGGTGGAGATGGCCACGCACGCCGCCGAGTCGGGCTCCACGCCGGGGGTGCCCTCTCGCAGCCCCGGAATCTCGCGGAACTGGCGGCGCACCTCCTCGATCATCTTGTTGGCGGCCCGCCCCACCGCGTCGATGGTGAGCGCCGCGAACAAAAACGGCACCATGGCTCCCAGGAACAGCCCGATGAAGACGTCCACCGCGCCGATGTCGAGGCTCAGCGCGAAGGACTCGCCCTGCTCGGCGGCCGCGCTCTGTAGCGCCACCTCGAAAGACTTGAACAGCGCCAGCGCGGTGAGCGCAGCCGACCCGACCGCGAAGCCCTTGGCGATGGCGGCGGTGGTGTTGCCCAGCGAGTCGAGCGCGTCGGTGACCTCCCGCACGCCCGGGTCGAGCTCGGCCATCTCGGCGATCCCGCCCGCGTTGTCGGCGATGGGCCCGTAGGCGTCCACCGACACCACCACGCCGGTGGTGGCCAGCATCCCGACCGCGGCCACCGCGATGCCGTACACGCCGCCAAAGGTGGTGTCGCCCAGGGTCTGTTGTCCGCCCCAGTAGGCGACCAGCACGCCGACCGCGATCAGCCCCACCGAGGCCGCCACCGACACCATCCCGGCCGACACCCCCGACAGCACGGTGGTGGCCGGGCCGGTCTCGGCCTGCGAGGCGATGCGGCGAACCGGCGCGAAGTGGTCGCTGGTCCAGATCTCGGCCACCTTGCCGATGCCCCAGCCCGCGGCCAGCCCCCCGATAACCGACACCGGCAGCCCGTGCCAGCCGTCGAACAGGGCGCCGTCGCCGAAGAAGATCCGGCCCACGATGAGGGTTCCGATGACGGTGAGGATCATGGCCACGGTGGTGCCCCGGTGCAGCTGCTTCGACAGGTCCTTCACGTCGGTGCTGTCGCCGCCCCGCACTGCGAACGAGCCGATGATGGCCCCGACCATGCCCACGAAGGCGATGGCCATGGGGAACATCAACAGCTGCACGGTGCGGTCGTCACCGGCCATCTCCGCGGTCAGCCCCAGGCTGAAGGCGGTCAGCGCCACCGGCGCGATCAGCGAGCCCGAATAGCTCTCGAACAGGTCGGCGCCCATGCCGGCCACGTCGCCGACGTTGTCGCCCACTGCGTCGGCGATGGTGGCCGGGTTGCGGGGGTCGTCCTCGGGGATCCCGGCCTCCACCTTGCCCACCAGGTCGCCGCCCACGTCGGCGGCCTTGGTGTAGATGCCCCCGCCCACCCTGGCGAACAGGGCGATGGAGCTGGCCCCCAGGCCGAAGGCGGTGAAGATCTCGAAGGCGTCGTCGGTGCCGATCCACTCCACGAACAGCAGATAGGTGAAGGCCAGGCCCAGCAGCGACAGCCCGGCCACCGAGAAGCCCATCACCGCGCCGCCCCGGAAGGCGAGCGGCAGGGCCTTGGCCGGGCCGTCGATGGCGGCGTTGGTGGTGCGGGCGTTGGCCATGGTGGCCACCGTCATGCCCGCATAGCCGGCGCCGGCCGACAGCACCGCCCCGAGCAGATAGCTCAGGAACGAGAGCGCCACCCCGGTGATCACCGGTATCAGCACCGCCATGACCACCACGAAGCCCGCCACCCAGGTGTACTCCTGGCGCAGGAAGGCGCGGGCTCCGGCCTGGATCTGCCTCATGATCGAGACCATGCGCTCGTTGCCGGCCGGGGCGGACGACACGTCCTTGTAGTAGAAGGCCGCGAGCACGAGCGCGGCCAAAGCCGACACCGCCGCGATATAGGGGATGGCTTGCAAGAGACTGCTCCTCTGCTGGAGTCTGGGGACGGCCCGCGAGCCTACCCTTGGGCAGTGTCAGCACCGCGGCCCAGAGGCCGAGCAGATGCGAGTGAAGCGGCGCATGCGGGCGAGGCCGTGGGCTGTGTTGTTGGGGTTTGGGCGGCCCATGAGCGAAGCGAACAAGAGCGGGAATGACTCCGCAGCGACGCGACGGGCTGACCTGATGCCGGAGCCGCGGGAGGCCAAGGATCGGCTTCGGAGCGCCATGCGGGCCCGGCGGGCGGGCTTGAGCGCAGAGGCCGTCGCCGCGGCCGGCGTCGCGGCAGTCCGCAGGCTGGAGTCGCTGCCGGCGATAGCCGCGGCCGGCCGGGTCGCCGCCTACCGGGCCGTGCGGGGCGAGGTTCCCCTAGACGAACTCCTGCGCGGCGCGCGCCGCGAGGTGTTCACCGTGCCCCGCGTGGTCGGCGCCGATCTGGAGTTCGTGGCCTGGCTCGACGGCCAGTCGCACACGTCGGGATCCTTCGGCATCTCCGAACCGGTTGATGGCGAGTTGGTTGCCCTCGCTGACCATGACACCGTGCTGGTGCCGCTGGTGGCCTTCGACGGGCATTGTCACCGTCTGGGCCAGGGAGGGGGTTTCTACGACCGGGCTCTGGCGGAACTGCGTCCCGAGGACCGGCCGGTGACCATCGGCGTGGCCCACTGGTTCCAGCGGGTCGAACGCGTGCCCACCGAGCAGTGGGACGTGCCGCTCGACGCGGTGGTCACCGACCGCAATCTGTTGATCGCCAAGGAGAGCCGCCTGCGGTGATCGCGACCGAATTGGTCTATCCGCTCGGCGTTGTTATTCCCGCTCATGTTCGCTGCCTCTGAGGCGCTAGAACATAGCTGTGCATGTGATCGTTGTGGGGGCCGGCGAGGTCGGATCCTATGTGGCCGCCCGCCTCAGCCACGAGCGCCACAACGTCTCGGTGGTCGACACCGACGCCCACCGCCTCCGCCAGCTCGGCGCCGAGCTCGACGTGCTCACGGTGGAGGGCAGCGGCACCCATCCCAGCGTGCTCTCCGACGCCGGACTCGACGGCTGCGATCTGGTGGTGGCCGTCACCAGCCGCGACGAGGTCAACCTGGTGACGTCGCTCATCGCCAAGCAGCGGGGCGTGGGCAACACCATCGTGCGCATCGAGTCCGAGGAGCTGCGCAGCCGAGCCTCGGCCGACCTGCGCCAGACGTTCCAAGCCGATCTGGTGATAGACCCCGACCACCAGACCGCGGAGCGGATCCTCCACCTGCTCGACTACCCCGGCGCGTCGGAGATCGCGGTGATGGCCCAGGGGGAGGCCATCGTGATCGGCACCCGCCTCGAGGCCGACGCCCCCATCGTGGGCCGACGGCTGTCGGAGATCGCGGCCGAGTACGAGCCCGACTGGGAGTTCATGGTCGGGTCGATCTCTCGGGGCGAGCACACCTATATCCCCCGCGCCGACTACGAACTGATGGCGAATGACCTGGTGCGGGTGGTGTGCAAGCGGCGGGCCCGCCGCCGGGTGGCCACTCTGCTGGGCTTGGGCACCGGCGCCGTCCGCCATGTGCTGCTGCTGGGCGGGGGCCGCACCGCCGAGATCCTGGCCGGCCGGCTGGTGTCGAGGGGGGTGGAGGTGGTGGTGGTCGAGCGCGACGCCGAGCGGGCCCTGGAGCTGGCCGAGGACCTCAGCGACGTGCAGGTTCTGGAGGGCGACATAACCGACGCCGACCTGCTCGAGGAGACAGACCTCGGCCGGTTCGACGCAGTGGCCGCGCTCACCGGCGAGGACGAGTCGAACATCCTGGCCTGCCTCTATGCGAAGTCGGTGGGAGCGTCGGAGACGATCGCGGTGGTGCACAGGCTGGCACTGCTGTCGTTGCTCGACTCCGCCGGCGTCGACGTGGCCCTGTCACCCCGCACCGCCACCGCCGACGGCGTGATGCGCTTCGTGCGCGGCGACGTGGCCGCGGTGGCCACCTTCCTGGAGTCCGACGCCGAGGTGCTGGAGGTCGAGGTGGAGTCGGGCAGCCCCGCCGACAACTCCCTGGTGCAGGACCTCAAGCTGCCCAAGGGGGTGCTGATCGGGGCCATAGTGCGCGACGGCAAGCCCCAGATCGCCCGCGGCCGCAGCCGGCTGCGGGGCCGCGACCATGTGGTCGCCTTCGCCACCCCGGACTTGGTGCGGGAGGTCCGTCGGCTGTTGACGTGCAACGGCTAGCAGTCCTAAAGGGCTCGGGCGTACTGCGGCGCCTGGGCAGGCCGAGGCGCACCCGGCCGCTGCTGGCCGGCTCGGCGTCGCGGGCGCCGGTGCGGATCGTGTCGTGGACGCTCGCCTCGATCGTGGAGGCGGGTCTCACCCTGGGCATCGCCACCATGCTGTGCGGCCTGGCCGGACTCGGCGACGACAATGCCGATGCCATCACCTTCACCTTGGTGGGAGCGCTTTGCGCGGCTCTGGCCGCGGCTGCACGGCGCCGGGTGGCGCCCCCGCACCGGCCGACCCCGGGCCGGGTGTTCGCCGGCATCGGTCTGCTGTGGACGGTTCTGGTGCTGTTCGGTGCGGCCCTCTACGCGGCCACCGGCGCGGTGGATCGCCTCGACGATGCCCTGGTCGAGTCGGCGGCCGGCTTCACCACCACCTCGCTCACTCTGCTCGACGCGGCCGAGGCGTCGCGGGCGGTCCTGCTGTTCCGGTCGGCCACAAGCTGGGTGGGGGGTCTGACCGCGATATTGATCGCGGTGGTCACCCTGCCGACGGTGTTGCGGTCGACGGCGCTCATCGGCTACTCCACCGGGCGCCGGGGCCTGGATCTCGTGCCCAACGCGGCGGTGGGCACCCGCCGGGTGCTCGTGCTCTACTCGGGATTCACCGCCGCCTGTGTGGCCGCCTACCTGCTCACCGGCCTCGGCGTCACCGATGCCCTGGTGGTGGGACTGGGCACCGCCTCCACCGGGGGCTTCACCGGTCGGGCCGACTCGCTGGCCGGCTACGGCACCGCCACCCAGGCGGTGGCCGCGGCCGGGATGCTTGTGGCCGGCGCGGGGATCTTCGTGGTCTGGTGGCTGGCCCGGGGAAGGCTGCGGCCCCTGTGGCGCTCCCAGGAGCTTCGAGCCTTCGCGCTGCTGCTGGCGGCGGCGGCCGCGGTGATGGCCGCGCACCGCGGCATCGGCTGGGGCGAGGCCGGCTTCATGGCGGTGTCGATGATGAGCACCACCGGATTCGCGGTGTCCGACTGGACCGCATGGGCGCCGTCGGCGACGGTGGTGATGCTGGTGGCGGCCGGGATCGGCACCATGATGGGATCGCCGGGGGGCGGCATCAAGGTGATGCGGGCCCGGCTGCTGATGGGCGCCGCCGGGGGAGAGCTGCGCCGCCAACTCGACTCGTACGCGGTCGTGCTGGTGAGGCGCGACGGCGAGACCCTGTCGAGGCGCACCCTGGACCGCCTCGGCGGCCACCAGATCGCCTACGTGGTGGTGGTCGGGGCGGGTGCCCTGCTGCTGGGCGTCTCGGGGCTGTCGCTGGCCGGCAGCGTGTGGGGGTCGGTGAGCGCGGTCAGCACCGTCGGCCCCGCGGTGGGCGAGATCGGCGCCTTCGGCCGGCTCGACAACCTCGATTGGGCCGGTCGGCTGGCGCTGGTGCCGCTGATGATGGGGGGTCGGATGTCGATCCCGCCGCTGATGGCCGGCGTGGGCCTGGTGCTGCGCTGGTACCGGACCGGGCTGCGGCGCTCCCGCTTCGCGGCCAGGCGCTCGATCTTGAAGATCAAGGAACGCGATGGCTAGAGACGCGTCGAGGGCTCTGGTCGCCTCCACCACGCTGCACGTCATCGGCATCGCGCTGTCGGCGGTGTCGGTCGGGATGGCCGCGTGCGCGCTGCTGGAGCTGCTCACATCCGGGCGTGACGCCGCCGCGCTGGCTGCATCGGCCGGGCTGACCGCGGCGGTGGGCGGGTTGCTGTGGCGGCTCACCCGTCCCGGCGCCATCCGCAAGCGCCACATCTTCTCCACCGTGGCGTGGACCTGGGTGTCCATCACCGCGCTGGGGGCGCTGCCGTTCATCCTGGCCGGCACCTTCGCGGTCGGCGGCGCCGACATCACCGAACAGTTCGTCAACAGCCTGTTCGAGTCGGCTTCGGGCTTCTCCGCCAGCGGCTCCACCGTGCTGGCGGACTTCGAGAGCCCCGGCCGGGGATTGATGATGTACCGCCAACTCACCCACTGGTACGGCGGGATGGGTGTGGTGGTGCTGGCGGTGGCGGTGCTGCCCTTCCTTGGGGTCGGCGGCCTGGAGCTGATCTCGGCCGAGGCGCCGGGGCCCGCATCGGACCGCCTCACGCCCAGGGTGAGCGAGACGGCCCGGCGGCTGTGGGTGGTGTACATCGGCTTCACCGCGGCCGCGGCGCTGGCCTTCTTCGCGGCGGACGGCTTCTCGTCGCTGTACGACGCGGTCGCCCACGCCTTCACGGTGGCCGCCACCGGGGGGTTCTCCCCCCACGCCGACTCGATCGGCCACTACGACAGTGTGGCCGTCGAGACGGTGGCGATCGTGTTCATGGTCATGGGCGGCGTCAGCTTCTCGCTGCACTGGCGGGCGGTGGCCGAGCGCACCCTGCCGTACCACCGCAACAGTGAGTTCCGCACCTACCTGCTCACGCTGGGCGCGGCGGCGGCGGTCATCGTGGTGCTGCTGTGGCTGGAGAACGGCCTGTCGCTGGGCTCGTCGATCCGCGCCGGGGTGTTCACGGTGGCGTCACTGGGCAGCAGCACCGGCCTGTCCAACGCCACCGGACCGGGATCGCCAGGCGACTACGTGATGTGGGTGGCCGGGGCCCAACTCGTGCTGCTGCTGTTGATGGTGGTGGGCGGCTGCACCGGCTCCACCTCCGGCGGCATCAAGGTGATGCGGATGCGGGTGCTGGCGCGGATCATGGTGCGTTCGGTTCAGCACTCCCAGAAGCCTCGGGCGGTGATCCCCATCCGGGTGGGCCGCGACATCGTCAGCGAGTCGCTGGTGTCTCGGGTGGCCGGGTTCTTCCTGCTGCACTTCATGCTGGTGCTGGGCGGCACGCTGGTGGTCACCGCGCTGGGAGGCGACTTCGTGTCGGCGCTGGGCGCGGTGGTGTCGGCGCTGGGCAACATGGGCCCGGCCCTCAACGAGGCCGGTCCCACCTCCAACTACGCGGTCGCTTTCACCGAGCCAGCCCGGCTGGTGCTGGCACTGCTGATGGTGATCGGCCGCCTGGAGATCTTCCCCGTCCTACTGGCGGTCATGTCCCACCTCCACCGGGGCAAGGCCCTCACCCGAGCCGTCCGCCGCTAAGAGGCCGAGCGGATAGGCGCGTGAATCTGTCACCTACGGCCTCGCGAGTTCGGCCTCTGGGTTGACGCGGGGCGGGGCGATGCCGGTAGTTTGTTGCGGCGCATCTTGTGCGGCGAGCGGCCAATGACGTCCCTCCCGCCGGGCAGTTCTGCCTGAAGGACGCGCCGCAGCCAACCACCCGACCCCCGCGAGGACAGCGATGGGTGCATCGCCCCAGGGCCTCTACGACCCGCAGAACGAGCACGACTCGTGCGGCGTCAGCTTCGTGTGCGACATCGGCGGGTCGGCCTCGCACCGGGTGGTGGCCCTCGGGGTCAAGGCCCTGTGCAACCTGGAGCACCGGGGGGCGCTGGGGTCCGACCCCCTCACCGGCGACGGCGCCGGCATCCTGATCCAGATACCCGACCGCTTCCTGCGAGACGTGGTGGGCTACGCGCTGCCGCCGTCGGGCCAGTACGCCACCGGCATCGGGTTCCTGCCGCCGTCGCCCGACGACGCCGAGAAGGCGGCCGAGAAGGTGGAGCGCATCGTGCTCTCCGAGGGTCTGCGGGTGATCGGCTGGCGGGAGGTGCCGGTGGACACTTCGGTGCTGGGCTCGGGCTCGCGGGCCGCCATGCCCAGCTTCCGCCAGGTCTTCATGGCCGGCGACGGCCTGGCCGGCATCGAATTGGACCGCCGGGTCTACGTGGTGCGCAAGCGCATCGAGCACGAGGTCGGGCCGGGCGGGGCGGGCTACTCGGCGGCCGAGGACGACGATGCCGCCATGGGCAACGCCGCACCGCCCCACACCGGCGTGTACTTCCCCAGCCTCAGCTCGCGGACCCTCGTCTACAAGGGCATGCTCATGTCGCGGCAGCTCACGTCGTTCTACTCGGACCTGCGCGACGAGAGGGTGGAGAGCGCCCTGGCGCTGGTCCATTCCCGCTTCTCCACCAACACCTTCCCGTCGTGGCCGCTGGCCCACCCGTACCGGATGATCGCCCACAACGGCGAGATCAACACCATCGCCGGCAACCGCAACTGGATGCGGGCCCGCGAGAGCATGCTGTCGTCGCCGCACCTGGAGGGCCTGGAGCGGGCCGTGCCGATCTGCACCCCCGGCGCCAGCGACACCGCCGGCTTCGACGAGGTGCTCGAGCTGCTCACCCTCGGCGGCTACTCGCTGGCCGAGGCGGTGCTGATGATGATCCCCGAGCCGTGGGAGCACCACGCCGAGATGAGCGCCGAGCGCAAGGCGTTCTACCGGTACCACGCGGCCCGCATGGAGCCCTGGGACGGCCCGGCCTCGATCGCTTTCACCGACGGCACCGTGATCGGCGCGGTGCTCGACCGCAACGGCCTGCGCCCCTCGCGCTATCTGGTCACCGGCGACGGCCTGGTGGTGATGGCGTCGGAGACCGGCGTGATCGATGTGCCCCAGGCCTCGGTGGTGGAGAAGGGCCGCCTCCAGCCCGGCCGGATGTTCCTGATCGACACCGCCGAGGGCCGCATCGTGCGAGACGACGAGATCAAGGACCGCCTCGCCTCGGCCCGCCCCTACGGCCCATGGCTCAACCAGAACCTGGTGCGCCTCGACGACCTGCCCGAGCGCGAGGCTCCGGGGGCGTCCCAGCGCAACGAGACCACGCTCGTGCAGCGCCAGCAGGTGTTCGGGCATACCCACGAGGAGCACCGGCTGCTGCTCGCCCCCATGGCCGTCGCGGGCAAGGAGGCGCTGGGCTCGATGGGCACCGACACCCCGCCCGCGGTGCTGTCGGACCGCAACCGGCCCATCTACGACTACTTCAAGCAGCTCTTCGCGCAGGTCACCAACCCGCCGCTCGACGCCATCCGCGAGGAGCTGGTCACGTCGCTGTACGCCAGGGTCGGCGGTGAGGGCAACCTTTTCGACCCCCAGCCGTCGTCGTGTCGCACCGTTCACCTCGACTCGCCGGTGATCACCGACGCGGAGCTGGCCCGGCTGGCCGGAATCGGCGGACCGGACGGGATCGGCGATATCCGCGCCGAGGTGCTGCCGGCTCTGTTCTCGGTGGCCGACGGCGGAGACGGCCTGCGCGCCGCGCTGGACGGGCTGTGCGAGGCGGCGTCGGAGGCCATTGCGGCCGGAGCCAACATCTTGATCGTGTCCGACCGGGGCAGCGACGCGCAGTCGGCGCCCATCCCGTCGCTGCTGGCGGTGTCGGCCGTGCATCAGCACCTGGTACGCGAGCGCACCCGCACCCGAGTCGGCCTGGTGTCGGAGTCCGGCGACGCCCGCGAGGTGCACCACCTGTGTCTGCATCTCGGCTACGGCGCCAACGCGGTCAACCCCTACCTGGCCCTCGAGACCATCGCACAGATGGTCGCCGAGGGGCTGCACGGGCTCGACCCGGCCATGGGAGTCGAGGCCGCCCAGCGCAACTACGTCGCCGCCGCGGGCGCGGGGATCCTCAAGGTGATGTCCAAGATGGGCATCTCCACGGTGGCGTCCTACACCGGCGCCCAGATCTTCGAGGCCATCGGGCTCGGCCCCGAGCTGGTGGACAAGCACTTCACCGGTACGGCCAGCCGCCTCGGCGGCATCGGCGCCGATGAGATCGCGGCCGCGGTGGCGGCGCGCCACCGGCGGGCCTTCGGACGCCGCCGGGCCCACCGCACCATCGAGGCCGGCGGCGAGTACCAGTGGCGGCGCGAGGGCGAGTACCACCTGTTCAACCCTGAGACGGTGTTCAAGCTGCAGCACGCCACCCGCGAGCGCCGCTTCGACATCTTCCGCGAGTACACCGGGCGCGTCGACGACCAGTCCAGCCGGCTGGGCACCCTGCGGGGGCTGTTTCGGCTCCGCACCGGCGAGCGGCCTGCGGTGCCGCTCGACGAGGTCGAGCCGGTCGCCGACATCGTCAAGCGCTTCGCCACCGGCGCCATGAGCTACGGATCGATCTCCAAGGAGGCTCACGAGACCCTGGCCATCGCCATGAACCGGATCGGGGGCAAGTCCAACACCGGCGAGGGCGGCGAGGACGCCGACCGCTACCTCCCCGACGCCTCCGGCGACCTGAGGCGCAGCGCGGTCAAGCAGGCCGCGTCGGGGCGCTTCGGGGTGACCAGCGAGTACCTGGTCAACGCCGACGACATCCAGATCAAGATGGCCCAGGGTGCCAAGCCCGGCGAGGGCGGCCAGCTCCCCGGCCACAAGGTGTACCCGTGGATCGCCAAGACCCGCCACTCCACCCCCGGCGTGGGGCTCATCTCGCCGCCGCCGCACCACGACATCTACTCGATCGAGGATCTGGCCCAGCTCATCCACGACCTCAAGAACGCCAACCCCGCGGCCCGCATCCATGTGAAGCTGGTGGCCGAGGTGGGCGTGGGCACGGTGGCCGCCGGAGTGTCGAAGGCCCACGCCGATGTGGTGCTCATCTCCGGCTACGACGGCGGCACGGGAGCGTCGCCGCTGACCTCCATCAAGCACGCCGGCGCGCCCTGGGAGCTGGGCCTGGCCGAGACCCAGCAGACGCTGCTGCTCAACGATCTGCGCGACCGCATCGTGGTGCAGGTCGACGGCCAGCTCAAGACCGGCCGAGACGTGGTGATCGCGGCGCTGCTCGGCGCCGAGGAGTTCGGCTTCGCCACCGCGCCGCTGGTGGTGATGGGCTGCGTGATGATGCGGGTCTGCCATCTCGACACCTGCCCGGTGGGGGTGGCCACCCAGAACCCGGAGCTGCGCAAGAAGTTCTCGGGACAGCCCGAGTTCGTGGTCAACTTCTTCGAGTTCATTGCCGAAGAGGTGCGAGAGCTGCTGGCCTCGCTCGGGTTCCGCAGCATCGCGGAGGCGGTCGGACAGGTCGAGATGCTCGACACCACCGACGCGGTCGACCACTGGAAGGCCGCCGGCTTGGACCTCACGCCCATCCTGCACCTGCCGCCGGTGGTGCCCGGCGCGGCTCGTCATCAACGAGCCGAGCAGGACCACGGCCTAGACCGGGCCCTCGACCAGATGCTGATCCAGTTGGCCGAGGGGGCTCTGTCCGACCGCCGCCCGGTGACCATCGACATTCCCATCCGCAACACCAACCGCACCGTCGGCACCCTGCTGGGCAGCGAGGTGACCCGCCGCTACGGCGCAGCGGGCCTCGCCGACGACACCATCGTGGTGAACTTCACCGGCTCGGCCGGCACCTCCTTCGGGGCGTTCGTGCCCCGGGGCATCACCCTGCGCCTTGAGGGCGACGCCAACGACTACGTCGGCAAGGGCCTGTCGGGCGGACGCATCGTGGTGCGCCCCCCGGCCGACGCCAACTTCGCGGCGGAGCACAACGTGATCGCGGGCAACGTGATCGGCTACGGCGCCACATCGGGCGAGATGTACCTGCGGGGCCTGGTGGGGGAGCGGTTCTGCGTGCGCAACTCGGGGGCGGTTGCAGTGGTGGAGGGCGTCGGCGACCACGGCTGCGAGTACATGACCGGGGGACGCACGGTGGTGCTCGGCCCGGTGGGCCGCAACTTCGCGGCCGGCATGTCGGGCGGGATCGCCTTCGTGTTCGACCCCCACGGCAAGCTGCTGGTGCGGGTCAACCCCGAGATGGTGGACCTTGAGACCCCCGACGCCGAGGACATGGTGTGGCTGCGGCACCGGGTGGAGCGCCACCGCCACGAGACCGGCAGCGAGGTGGCGGCCCGGCTGCTGTCGGACTGGGACTCGGCCGCCAAGAGCTTCGTGAAGGTGATGCCGGTCGACTACAAGCGGGTGGTGCTGGCCGCCGAGCAGGCCCGGGCCGAGGGCGCCGACGAGGTGGCCGCAGTGATGGCCGCCGCCCACGGATGATCACGGGGCCCGAGCGGATGGGTCATCGGCGGCGGCACCGCATGGCTTGGCCCGCGGTTCTTGCGGCGACCGTGCTGACGTGTCGTGGGCGGTGCGTGAGCGGTCGAGATGGCTGATCCGCGGGGGTTCCTGACCCACGACCGGGAGCTTCCGTCTCGCCGGCCGGTGCCGGTGCGGCTGCGCGACTGGCGCGAGGTCTACGAGGACTTCCCCCCCTCCAGCCTCCAGCAGCAGGCGTCGCGCTGCATGGACTGCGGCATCCCGTTCTGCAACAGCGGTTGCCCGCTCGGCAACCTGATCCCCGACTGGAACGACCTCGTGTACCGGGGGCACTGGCGGCGGGCCATCGAGCGCCTGCACGCCACCAATAACTTCCCGGAGTTCACCGGCCGGCTGTGCCCCGCCCCCTGCGAGGCGGCCTGCGTGCTGGGCATCCACGAGCCGCCCGTCACCATCAAGCAGGTCGAAGTGGAGATCGTCGACCGGGCCTGGGCCGAGGGCTGGATCGTTCCCGCGCCGCCGACGGTCCGCACCGGCCGCCGGGTGGCAGTGGTGGGCTCGGGACCGGCCGGGCTGGCCGCCGCCCAGCAGTTGACGAGAGCCGGCCACGAGGTGGTGGTCTTCGAGCGGGCCGACCGCATCGGGGGCCTGCTGCGCTACGGGATCCCCGAGTTCAAGATGGAGAAGCGCCACATCGAGCGACGGTTGGCCCAGATGCAGGCCGAGGGAACCGAGTTCCGCGCTGGGGTAGACATCGGCGTCGACGTTGGTGCCGACGAGCTGCGGGCCGACTTCGACGCGGTGGTGCTGGCCTGCGGCGCCACCGCCTGGCGCGACCTGCCCATACCGGGCCGGGAGCTTCAGGGCGTGCATCAGGCCATGGAGTACCTGCCGCTGGCCAACCGGGTGCAGGAGGGCGACTTGGAGTCGCCGTCCATCACCGCGGAGGGCAAGCGGGTGGTGATCATCGGCGGGGGCGACACCGGCGCCGACTGCCTGGGCACCGCCCACCGCCAGCGGGCCGCCTCGATCCGGCAGTTCGAGATCATGCCCCGCCCCCCCGACGAGCGCCCCGACGCCAATCCGTGGCCGACCTGGCCCAACCTCTACCGGGTGTCGTCGGCGCACGAGGAGGGCGGCGAGCGCGACTACGCCATCAACACCGTCGAGTTCATCGGCGACGGCGACGGCAACCTGGCCGCGCTGGCCACCGTGCGGGTGGAGCAGTCGTTCGAGGACGGCCGGATGCGCTTCGACCCGGTTCCGGGCAGCGAGGAGGAGATCGCTGCGGAGCTGGTGCTGCTGGCCATGGGCTTCACCGGTCCCGAGCGGGGGCCGCTGATCGAGCAGTTCGGGGTGGAGCTTGACGCTCGGGGCAACGTGGCCCGCGGCGAGGATTGGGCCACCAGCACCGACGGCGTGTACGTGTGCGGCGACATGGGCCGGGGCCAGAGCCTCATCGTGTGGGCTATAGCCGAGGGCCGGGCCTGCGCGGCGGCGGTGGACGCCCGTCTCAGCGGCTCGACCGACCTGCCGGCGGTGGTGGAGACGACATCGGTGCCTCTCAGGTAGCCGGTGTCTGGCTTGTCAGGTCAGGCCAGCGAGGCGAAGACGACCACGTTCTGTGGATAGGTGCGCACATCGAAGTCGTAGTCGCCGCCGCAGGTGACCAGCCGCAGGGTGGGCTGCTCGGTGGGTCCGTAGACCGCCTCGGTGGGGAAGGCGTCCTTGTCGTGGCTCTCGGTTGACTCGACCACGTAGGTGACCGTCGATCCGTCCACCCGGTCGATGTGGATCTTGTCGCCGGCATCGAGGTATCGCAGGTAGAAGAACACGGCCGGACCCTCCTGTTGGGAGTCCACATGGCCGAGGATCACCGCCGGGCCGGTCTCGCCCGGCTCGGGGCCGCCCAGCCACCAGCCGGCCTGATCGGGGTCTTCGGGCACCTCGATTGCGCCGTTGTCTCTGAGGCCCAGGGGAATGATTGACGCCTCCACCTCGAGCCTGGGAATGCGAATGACGGCAGGGTTGGGGGCCTGCATTCGGGCGCTGCCCACCTCGTCGTAGCCCGCGTGGCCCACCAGCGGCGAGTAGTCCCATGTCGGGATCAGGCCGGGCTCAACGGCCGGGACCGAAGGCTCCACCGCAATGAGCGTCGTTGCTGCCGTCGCCGGCGGAGCTTCGGGGTCTGCCGCCAACGTGTCGGGCGCGACGGTCGGCGCCCCTGCCGCGCCGGATGGCTCGGCGGCAAGAGTCGGCACCGGTTCGACGATTCCTGTAGCGGCCGGGCTGGCGGCTGCAACGCTCGGCGCCGTGGCTGGCGCCTGGACGCTGCCGGTCGAGCGGGCGGAACTGCACGACGCGACAGCGGCAGCGGCCACCAGTGCCGCTGCCGCAATCGGGAGTCTTGGCACCCAGGGTTTGGCGTCCATCATTGGACCCCCGGCCCCGAGCGGGTTGGAATGCCGTCAGGTGTTGCGTCGGGCCACCAGCGCGGCTCCGCCGAGCAGGGTCAAGGCTGCGAGGGTTGCGGCCAGCGGCACGGCGATGCCGCTGCTGTCGGATCCGGCGGTGCCGCCGAAGCCGGTGTCGGCGCCACCCATGGGCGCCATGTCATCCGCCATGTCCTCCATGTCGCCGTCGTCCATGTCATCGTCCATGTCGCCGTCGCCCATGTCCATGTCGTCGGCCATGAACAGGACGGGAACAACGCTGTACTCTGTGACCGCAATGTCGCCGGCGCCGAAGGCGAAGTTGGCGGGAACGTCGTGGGTGACCTCGACGGTGAGAGTGCCGTCACCAGCCACGGTTGCGGGGCCGCCAATGGGGACGAGGGCACAGTTGTCGGGCGTGAGAACTGAGAGCCGGGCCGCGAGCTCATCAGGGGGCGTTGCGGTGGTGAGCTGCTCGCCGGGAACGGTGCAGGGCACGATGAACACCTGCAGACCCGGGCTCCAGCCCGCGCCGGCGAGGGTGAAGGTGTTCGCTCCCGGCCCGTCCACCACGGCCGGATCGGCCGAGAGGGTGGGGCCGTCCTGCGCGTGCGCCTGACTTGCAAGTGCGAACAGGGCTGCCAGGCTTGCCGCTGCTGTCAGTGCCAGGATTCTCTTCATCGGTGCTCGTCCTTTCGCTAACGGGCAGTCGTACTGAGATTCGTCAGGCGTTGCGTCGGGATACCAGCGCGGCTCCGCCGAGCAGGGTCACGGCTGCGAGGGTCGCGGCCAGCGGCACGGCGATGCCGCTGCTGTCGGATCCGGCGGTGCCGCCGAAGCCGGTGTCGGCGCCGCCCATGGGCGCCATGTCATCGCCCATGTCGTCCATGTCGCCGTCGCCCATGTCATCCATCGGCTCGCCGACCTTGATTGCGGTCATGGCGAAGGCGCTCGGGTCCGCCGTGAACGTCAGTAGCACGAGCCCTTCGGCGGGAACACTGACGGTCATCGATGTTGAGAATGACCCTCCCGGTGCTGAGACCGGTGCGCCCATGGATGCGACGAGGTCGGGGCAGTTCGCGAAGGCTGCCGCTTCATCGAGAGCGGCGGGCACGACACCTCCGAAGCCAGTGCACTCTGTGATCGCGGGGTCTGCCTGCCAGCCGCTGCCGGAGACCGTCACCTCGTGGTCGCCCGCCGCGCTGACGTACTCGGGATCGACCGACACTGTGGGTGCGCTTTGAGCGGCCGCATGGCCCGCCAGCGCGAACAACGCCAGCACGCTCATCGTGGCCACCAGGGCCATGATTCTCTTCATCGGTGCTCGTCCTTTCATGATTGGAGCAAGTCCTTGCGGTCCTTGCAAACCCCCCGCGCGCATCGGGGAACGCGCGCGCCTGACTGCGGCGAAGCATACACATTCGTGCCAGCCGGATCTGAGACCCCTCGGACGCGACGGAGCCCCGAGTAGCCTCCCGGCTTGCGCCGCTCAACTTCTCGGGGCTCCGATTGCGCCTGTCCATCAACCGCATCCTCCCGGCGGATTCTGCGGCATTGCGGGACACTGACCCGTATCCGGGCCCGTGCCCTGATTCCCGCCCGGACGGCTCCGAGGCGTGAATCCGAATCACCCGGTGGTGCCCGTCGGCACCTCCTGAGGCTCTGGATCGGTTCCATTCCCCGTCGGGATCGGACTCGAATCCGGCGCCTCGGCGACACCCTCGCCCAGAAGGCGGTTCCGGTGACTCCCTTTGCACACCCGGCGGTGTGTTCGGTCGTCTCCGGGCTTCCCGGCGAGGCGGCTCTTCTGCGACCTTGCGACCATCCTCTCCCGTCGGGGATTCCTGCCGCTTGCTCGAAGGAGAACCTCCGTGTCCCCGGCTGACCCACCGGCTCCTGGGAGCCGGCCTGGCTGGCTGGGTGTCTTCTGCGGACCGCTCTGTCAAACTCCGTTCCCGCTGCCTCGGGCCCGAAACCCTCGGCTGCTGGTCCTGTGTCTGATTTCGCTGCTCACTTCGGACACCGGGGATCATGCGGGGTTCGGGCCGGGTTGTCAACCCTAAAGCGCGAAATCCCCATCGAAATCCCAAGCATTCTCAAGAAATCCCCAGCCGCGGCTGTGTTGTCCACAGCTCGTCGCTCATGGTCCCCACCGAAGAGTGGTTCAGGGCTTCCAGTGGCCCCTGTCGATCATGGCCTGGCGCAGCACCGAGGGCCGGTCGGTCATGATGCCGTCCACCCCCATGTCGAGCAGGCGGTGCATCTCGGCGGGCTCGTCGATGGTCCAGACGTGGACGGCAACGCCGCGACGATGGGCCTCGGCCAGCACCCCGGGCCGCACCAGGGTCAGGCCCCGAAAGCGGACCGGCACCTGAGCGGCCTGAAAGTCAAAGCGCGTGCGCGAATTGGTGAGAGCCCGTCGCGTCGCAGAGGGGTCATTCCCGATCTTGTTCGCTGCGCTCACGGGCCGCCCAAACCCCGACAACACAGCCCACGGCCTCGCCCGTATGGGCCGGATTCGCTCACCTATTCGCTCGGCCTCTAGGCGCGCCGGTCGGCGCGGGCGAGCTGAGGCGGCCAGCAGACGCGCCATGCCCCGGGGCCCCGCGCCCACGCACAGCGAGTCCCCTGTGCGGTCGCGCACCTGCTGGGTGCGCCGGTCCGAGAACGAGCACACGCACACCCGCTCCACCGCACCGCTTCGCCGGAGCACCTCTGCCAGCGGCCCGACCGCGGCGTCGCTCTTGGGGTCGATGTTGACCCTCGTGTCCGGCAGCTCCTCGAGGAGTTCGTCGAGGCGCAGAATCGGGTCGGATCCGGCCACCAGAGCCCGGCGGAGGCGGCTCCAGGCCAGGTCGCGGACCGCGCCGCGGCCGTCGGTGACCCGGTCCAGCGAGTGGTCGTGGAAGGCGACCGCCACCCCGTCGGCAGTGGCGTGAACGTCGGTCTCCACATGGGTGAAGCCCAGATTCACAGCATGACGGAAGGCCCTCAGCGTGTTCTCGGGGAACTCCTCGGCCCCGCCGCGGTGAGCGAAGGCGATGGGCCCGTCCACGTCCAGGTACGGGTGGCAAGCCACGCCGGAACCGTAGTCGGCCCGTCACGGCCGCCCGGCCTGCTGGTGCCATCCGGGTGACAGTCCAGAGTTATCCACAAGCGGTAGCCTTCCGGCCATGCAGCGCAGCACCAAGATTGTCGCCACCATCGGCCCAGCCAGCGAGAGCGAGTCCACGCTGGCCGACATGATGGCCGCGGGCATGGACGTAGCCCGCATCGGCTTGGCCCACGGAACCCTCGACGAGGCCATCGAGCGCTACCGCCGGATTCGCCGGGTCTCCGCGGAGGTCGGCCGGCCGGTTGGCATCCTGGTCGACCTGCCCGGCCCCAAGGTTCGGGTGGCCAGCCTCGGCGAGGATCCCGTGGAGTTCCACTCCGGCACCACCGTCGAGATGGTCGTGGGAAGCACCCGCTCCACCGCCAGCGTCCTGGAGGTGGACTACGAGGGCCTGATGGACGACGTGCTGGTGGGCGACACCCTCGACATGGGCGACGGGCGGGTGGTGCTCGAAGTCATCGACAAGGGCGGCGACCGCCTCAAGGTGAGCATCGTCCACGGCGGTGTGCTGTCGGGCTGCCCCGGCGTCCACATCCCCGCCGACCGACTGCGGATTTCCACCCCTACCCCCAGCGACTTCGTCGCCCTCGACGCCTTCATCGAACTCGGTGTGGACATGGTGGCTGTCTCGTTCGTGCGCTCCGCCCACGACATCCGGCGCGTCGGCACTGAGCCCCATCCCCGCGGCCCCATGCTGGTGGCCAAGATCGAGACCAGGGCGGCGGTGCAGAACCTGTCGGGCATCATCGAGACCGCCGGTGCGATCATGGTGGCCCGGGGCGATCTCGGCAGCGAGTGCAGCATCGAGGAGCTGCCCCACCTGCAGAAGCAGATCATCCAGCAGTGCATCGCCGGCGGCCGTCCGGTGATCACCGCCACCCAGATGCTCGAGTCGATGGTGACGCGTCCGTCGCCCACCCGGGCCGAGGCCAGCGACGTGGCCAACGCGGTGTTCGACGGCTCCTCGGCGCTGATGCTGTCGGGGGAGACCGCGGTCGGCATCGACCCCGCCAACGTGGTGCGCACCATGGACCGGATCGCCCGGCGAGCCGACGAGGAGTTCGACTACGAACTGTGGGCCGAGCGCCTCGCCGAGCTGCGCATGACCGACGACTCGACCCACGACGCCACCTCCATCACCGACGCCATGACCCTGGCGGCCTGGCGGGCCGCCGACGGGCTCGGCATCTCCACCATCCTGGCCATTTCCGGCACCGGCTTCACGGTGCGGTCCATGGCACGGTTCAGGCCCCAGGCCCGGATCATCGGCCTGTCGCACAACGAGCGGACAGTGCAGCAGCTCACCCTGAGCTGGGGCACCACGCCTGTGCTGGTCCACGACAGGGGCTCCAACGACGAGATGGTCCGCCAGGCGGTGACAATGGCCCGCGAGCGCGACTTCGCCCGCTCCGGCGAGATCGTCGCGGTGCTCGCCGGCGCCGACAACCGGTCCCGCAGCGCCAACGTCCTCCGACTAGAACGCATCCCGTAACCAGCCCGGCGCTGTTGCCGACACCCGACCTGGCGCTGGAAATAACTTCAAAGTATCTGACAATGGTTTACGGTTGCTGTGATGGGGTGCCTCGGCTAGGTTGCTGCGGAGCTGGAACTCGGAAGGGGGAGAGCCATGGGCACATTCAAGTGGCCGGTGAGGATCTCCGATCTCGACGGCGACATGTCGGCGGACATTGAAGCGACTGTGGACACTGGCGCCGCCTACAGCGCAGTGCCTGGCACGCTGCTGCGCGAGCTGGGGATCAAGCCGGCTCGTAGACGGCGGCTGCGGCTGGCCGATGGGCAGCTAGTCGACAGCCATATCGGCTGGGCGCGGGTGACGGTCGATGGCGAGAGCGCTCCTACGGCGGTCGTCTTCTCCGAGGACGATGCTCCGCTCTTGCTCGGCGCTCATGCCCTGGAGGGCCTTGGCTTGGCAGTGGATCCCGTGCGGCGGCGCCTGGTTCCTGACGAGCACATCATGTACTGAGGTCGCCCGCTCATGCGCTACACGCAGTTGGGGTTGGCGTCGGCCGGGACGGCAACCTTCTGACCGTAAAGTTTGCATGAGCATGTCTCCACGCAGTCCTGGAGATTGGCGCGCTGCAGCCAGAGACTCGCGGCCAGCGCGCCGATGAGCACGACCAGCGCCAGTCGCAGCAGCAACTTGCGCACGATCCGCAGCACCAGTGCGGCCAGCACACCCAAAGCCACGATCGCGCCGAGGATGATGGCCTGCAACGATTCGGCATCGATCCATTCGCCCATCACACAAGGGCCAGACGGCTGCTCGACCGGTATCCCGCGTTCTGCGGGGATTCTCCATCGACCTGTTCGCCCATCACTGCTTCGCACAGTAGTTGTAGCCTCGGCGGCGATGAGTGACGCTGGCGTGCCCCTGCTGCCGCACGGTCCGCCCGAGACGGTCCTGGCCCCCGAGCCAGCCGAGACGCAGGCGGCACTGGCCGCGGCGGCTGCGGGCGACGATCTTGTAGAGGCCCTTGGCGCAGTCTGCGCCCGGTGGCCGGGCAGTTTGGAGGCCTGGGCCGCGCTGGGCGAGGCCCTGGAAGCGAGCGATGCGA
Organism: Acidimicrobiia bacterium; assembly: GCA_022821685.1. Taxonomy (GTDB): domain Bacteria; phylum Actinomycetota; class Acidimicrobiia; order Acidimicrobiales; family Aldehydirespiratoraceae; genus Aldehydirespirator. The sequence continues at coordinate 10,327 of JAJEDD010000043.1, read as the reverse complement.
CGCCGGCGCTGGCCTACGCCGCGTTCCGTGCCGGATATCACCGCGGCCTCGACCGGCTGCGGGCCAGCGGCTGGCGAGGCTCGGGCTACGTCCGCTGGAGGAATCTGCCGAACCGCGGGTTCCTGCGGGCGCTCGGCGGGCTGCAGTGGGTGTCGGCCCGCATCGGAGAGACCGACGAGGCTGAGCGGTGCGCGCTGTTCCTGCTGCAACTCGACCCCGACTGGCCGCCGCCCGACTACCCGGAGCCGCGTGGCTGACCCGCGCATTATGGGTGCCGTGCTGGCGGGCGGGGCCAGCTCGAGGATGGGCGCCGACAAGGCCTTCATCGAGATCGAGGGCGTGCCCATGGTGGTGCGGGCGGTCAGGGCGCTGCGGGCCGCGGGCGCTGAGCCTGCGGTGGTGGTGGGCGGCGACCATGGCCGACTGGATGCTCTGGGACTGCAGCACTTGGGTGACCGTTACCCCGGACAGGGCCCGCTCGGAGGGGTGATCACCGCGCTGGGAGCGCTTGAGAGCGGCGGCATCGATGCGGTGGCGACCCTGCCCTGCGACGTGATCGAGCCCGATCCCGCGGCCATCGGAAGCGTGATCGGCCGTTTGGTCGAGGATTCCAGCGCGGATGTCGTGGTGCCGCTCGGCGACGGAGTTCCTCAGTGGATGCATGCCGCATGGCGCAGGCGCTGCCTGGAGCCGCTGACCGATGCCTTCGGTAGGGGAGTGCGGGCTCTGAGCGAGGGCGCCCGAGAGTTGCAAGCGGTCGAGATGTGCGTGCAGGGAACGGCCTGGTTCAGCGATGCCGACCGCCCCGAGGACCTGCCAAGCAGTTCCTAATTCACAACTGGGCGGTTGCTGCGTTCTTCGAGGACGAGCTGATCCTTGTCGAAGGCCAGGGCGGCCTCGCCCGCCACCAGGCGGCGCAGCGGCTCGCCCACCATCTCGGCACGCCAGCCCTGGGCCAGACGGGCATCCGGGTCGCCGCGGATCAGGGCCTCGATGTCGGACCGGGTGGCCAGCAGCGACGGCTCGATCTTGCGGTCTCGGGCCAGCTGGCCCACCCATGAGGTCACCAGCCCCACTGCCGGGCGAAGGCGGTCGATGGCGTCGGAGCGCGCCGCCCGCTTCGGGGGAGGCCGCCAGTCGGAGGCGAGCCCGTCGGCGACGGCCTTGAGTATGGCCGGGCCCAGCTTGCCGCGGGCCACACCGTTGCCGACGCCGCGCACCGCGGCCAACTCGTCGGCGGTGCGGGGCGCGGCCTGCGAGATCGACACCACGGCCACGTCCGACAGCACATGGCGCACCGGCTGGTTGATCCTGGCCGCCCGCTGCTCGCGCCACATCGCCACCGACCGGGTCACTGGCAGGTCGCGCCGCCGCAGATGCCGGGCCTCCTTGATCCGGGTCCAGGCGTCCTCGGGATGCTGCCGCTGGCGGTTGCGCTCCAACAGCAGCTCGAACTCGGCCTCGGCCCACCCCAGACGGCCCTGGTGCTGCAGCCGGGACGAGAGCCGGTCGTGGATCTCCAGCAGGTGCATCACGTCGCCGGCCGCGTAGTCGAGCTGCGAGGCCTTGAGCGGACGCACCAGCCAGTCGGTGAGCCGGTCGCCCTTCGGCGGCTTCCAGCCGATCTCGCCCTCGTAGAGCGTGGCCAGCGCGGGCGTGCCCAGGCCGAGGAATCCAGCCGCGATCTGGGTGTCGAAGATGCGCTCGGGCGACTTGCCGCAGCAGCAGTCGAGAACCTCCAGATCCTGGCCCGCCGCATGGGCCACCATCAGCCCGTCCGCGGCGAACACCTTGGCCAGCGGCGTCACGTCCACCGCCAGGGGGTCGATCAGCACCAGATCGCCCGGCCAGGCGATCTGGATCAGGGCAGCCTGGGGCCGGTAGGTGCGCTCCCGGTGGAACTCGGTGTCGAGCGCATAGCGGGACTCGGCGGCGAGAGCGTCCACCACCTTGCGCAGCTCGGCGGCAGAATCGACACAGCGATAGACGGGCCGCGGACCCCGGACGCTCCGGGTGCTTCGACGCCGCGCCATGGGATGATTCAGGTGGGTGCGGGACCCGACTCCACTGGCCTGCCCGACTGATGCCAGCCGTTGGTGCCGCCGGCGACGTTCACCGCGTCGACTCCCTGGGAGACCAGGAACCCGACGGCCTGGGCGCTGCGGCCTCCCATGGCGCACACCACGCAGACCGAAGTGTGCTGCGACGCGGCCCGGAACTCCTCGACCGCGTCGGGCACCGACGCCAGAGGTGCCAGCACCGCTCCCGGTATCCGGACCTCCTCGTATTCGTCGGGCTCGCGCACATCGAAGACGGCCGCACCGCCGGCGCGTCGCCGCTCCAGTTCGTCGATATCGATCTCGGGGACGTCGGACGCTTCCATGCGCGCTCCTTCTTCGACAGCAGCCCCCGATCCTAGAGCGAGTACGAGAACTGGTGCGCTGGTCTCAGATGATCAGAGCGTAGGAGATCGACGCGAAGGCGAAGATCAGCGCGGCGACGATGGTGATCCGGTCGAGGTTGCGCTCCACCACGGTCGACCCGGCCGCTTGCGCGCCCAACCCGCCGCCGAACATGTCCGACAGTCCGCCGCCCTTGCCGCTGTGCAGCAGCACCAGGAACACCAGCACCAGCGCGGACAACACATGCAGCGGGGCGACGAACCAGATCACAGCCCCCGAGACTACCAGCCCCTCGCCCGCGAGCCGCTAGCCCCACGGCATCTCTTGCTCTGGCCGTTCCGCGCCCAAGAGGCCGAGCGAGTAGGCGAGCGAATCCGGCCCATACGGGCGAGGCCGTGGGCTGTGTTGTTGTGGTTTGGGCGGCCCGTGAGCGCAGCGAACAAGAGCGGGAATGACCCCGCTGCGACGCGACTGGCTCTCACCTATTTGCGCGCCCTCTAATGCTCCGCATTTGCCCATCGGCGGCTCTGCTCTTGCCTATTGCCCGTCGTCGGACTCCGGCTCGGGAGCGAGGTCGGCTACCGGCGCTCTTGCCGGCGCGGGGTGCAGCGCAGCGTCGGCCGATGACGGGCCGTAGGGATGGCCAGCCGCGGCCGAGATCAGGCCCCGCTGCAGGTCGTTGCAGAAGCCGAGATCGAAGATCAGGCCCTCGCGGTTGGATATCAGAGCGAAGGTGAGCACATCGCCGTTGCGGGCCACGGTCACCCCGGCGATGGCCGACACGTCGTTGAGGGTGCCGCTCTTGGCCCACACCGTCTCGGCGGCGGGTTGCGGCTCGGCGTCGCAGTCCCGCAGCGTGCCGCTCTCGCCCACCACGGCCAGACCCGTCACCAGCGGCGAGTCGGGGCCGGCCCGCAGCAGCAGCCCGGCGATCAGGTCGCAGGTCAGCCGGTTGTGCAGCGACAGTCCCGACCCGTCGGCGATGATGATCCCGGCGGTCGGCACGCCCAGCAGCCGCCCCAGCACATCGGCGACGTCGGCCACCGCGTCGGCTCGCGCCGAGCCCGAGAAGCGCCGGCCGATGTCTTTGAGGAGCATCTCGGCTGTGGTGTTGTCGGAGTGGCGCAGCATCCGGGCCACGATGTCCGACATCGGCGGCGACTCGACAACGCCCAGCGAGAAGAGCTCGGACCGCGGCGGCGCGGTGCCCTTGCCGGCCGGCGCCGACACGGCGATGCCGCGGGACTCGATCAGCCCGTCGAGCACCTCGGCCGCGTGCAGGGCGGGATCGGCGGCCCGCACGTTCTGGCGCCGGCCGGCGTAGTCCGCCGATTCCGGGAACGACACGTATCCGTCGTTGAGCAGCAGCGCCGACAGGGGGCCCACCTGGTTGCTGTTGACGTAGGACTGCTTCCAGATGGGCTGGTTGCCGGGCTGGACGATCTGGCCGGAGTAGTCCCGCTCCGCCTCGGGGAACCGCGACTCGTCGGCCAGGACTCGGCCCTCGACTCGGGTGATGCCCCGGTCGCGCAGGCTCGCCGCGGCCTGCACCGCCAGATCGGTGAAGTCGGTGTGGGCCATGGGCTCACCGAAGCGCCGGATATAGGAGAGCGTCGACAGGACCGGGTCGCCCCGTCCCACCAGGAAGACGTCGCCGGTGAGCACGCCGCCGGAGGCCGCGGTCACGTCCGCGGCGCGCACGAAGACCTCGGTGCTGAACGTCGCCTCGGGGCCGGCGGTCTCGAGGATCACGGCCGCGGTGACGATCTTCATCAGCGAGGACGGCACGAGCGGCGCGTCGGCTTGCTCGAGCATGACGGGCTCGCCGTTGCGGTAGGCGGCCAGGCAGGTCTGCGGCGGGGCGCTGGGCAGCGCGGCCACATCGGAGAGCCGCTCGACGAGGCGGGCCTCGGTGACCGGGCCCGACAGCCACGACGGCGTCCGGCGCACGCTCAGCAGGGGCGTGCCCACCACCATCTGGGGGGGACCGGCGTCGACGACCCAGCCCGGATCAGAGTCGGCATTGATGCGCCGCGCCTGGACATACGAGCCGACCGCGGTGGCGGCCAGCGCGGCCAGCACGATCGAGACCAGGATCCGGCGCATCCGCGCCATGGTACGCCGCCCGCCCGCGGCGAAGGGGCGCGAGCGCCTGGCTGGCATCCGGTCTCGGTAGCGTCGCGGCCATGGACATCGTGGCTGCCCTGTTCATCGACGACATCCAACTCCGCCAGGTGCCGGGACCCTCCACCCGCATCGACCTGACCGGAGTGCAGTTCTCGGCCGCCGCGCCGTCGGAGGTGCCGCTGGTGTGGGCGCCCCACCTGGTGGTGATCGTTCGCTGCGCGCCGGGCGAGTCGGGCGCCGGGGCGCTCGAGGTCGCCTACTTCCGGGGCGACGAGCAGATAGCCCGCAACGTGCAGCCGCTGCAGGTGGAGCCGGGCAAGTTCAACTACCGGCTGGTGCGGGCCGAGCTCGAGTTCGCCGACTACGGCACCGTCGAGGCCCGGGCCCGCATCGACGCGGGACCGGTGACGGTGGTTCCCTACACCCTGCTGCCGCCCTCGAGCTGACCGGGGTTGCCCACCCTCTGAGCACGGTGGGTCTGGCCCAAGGGCGACGGCGGCAGCGAAGTCTCAAAGCGGGGCTGGGCCGCTCCCCCTTCGAGCCGGTGGAGTGTTCTATGGTGAGCCGCGGGTGCGCGCACCACTAGCCAACCAGCGGACGGAGGGCCGGTGACTTCCATCGAGAGGCTTGGAATCAACGTCATCAAGGCGCTGGCCATGGACGCGCCCCACGAGGCCCGATCGGGCCATCAGGGCACGGCCATGGCCCTGGCCCCGCTGGCCCATGTGCTGTGGACCCGGATCATGCGCTACGACGCCGAGAGGCCCGACTGGCCCGACCGGGACCGGTTCGTGCTGTCGGCCGGCCACGCCTCGATCCTGCAGTACGCCATGCTCCACCTCACCGGGCACGGCCTCACCCTCGACGACCTGAGGCACTTCCGGCAGTGGGGGTCGCCCACCCCCGGCCATCCCGAGGTGGGCTGCACTCCGGGGGTGGAGGTGACCACCGGACCACTGGGGCAGGGCATCGCCAACGCGGTGGGGATGGCCATCGCCGAGCGCCAGCTGCGGACCCGCTTCGGCGCCGAGATCTGCGACCACCGGATCTTCGTGATCGCGGGCGACGGCGACCTGTCCGAGGGAATCAGCCACGAGGCGGCCTCCCTGGCCGGACACTTGGGCCTGGGCCGGCTGGCGGTGGTCTACGACGACAACCGGGTCACCATCGACGGCGGCACCGACCTCGCCCTCTCCGACGACGCCGCCGGGCGGTTCCGGGCCTACGGCTGGCATGTGGTCGAACTGGGCGAGGCGGCCGAGGACCTCGATGCCCTGGAGGCCGGGCTGCGGGCCGCGGCCGAGGTCGGGGACCGGCCGTCGCTGGTGATCCTGCGCTCGGTGATCGCCGCTGGAGCCCCGCAGGCGTCGGGAACCCCGGCCGCGCACGGCTACGCCCTCTTCGACGAGGAGATCGCGGCCACCAAGGAGCTGATGGGACTGCCCGCCGACGAGTCGTTCCACATCCCGGCCGAGGTGCTCGACCACTACCGCCAAGCCGGCACCGCGGGCCAGAGCGAGCGCTTCGCCTGGGAGGCCCGCACCGCCGCCTTCGACGGCGACCGCGCCGGGCTGGAGGCCTGCCTGGCCGCTTCGGGGCGCGCCGGCTGGGAGGAATCGCTGCCGTCGTGGGCGCCGGGCCAGTCGGTCGCCACCCGCCAAGCCTCCAGTGCCACCCTGAAGGCGCTGCTGGCGGTGGTGCCGGGGCTCACCGGCGGCGGCGCCGACCTCACCGGCAACACCGGCACCGCCATCGCGGGGGCCGGAGTGTTCTCAGCCGGCGAGCCCGGCGGGCGCCAGATCTACTTCGGCGTGCGCGAGCACGCCATGGGGGCCATCGCCAACGGCATGACCCTGCACGGCGGCGCCATACCGGTTGTCGGCACGTTCCTGGTGTTCGCCGACTACATGCGGCCCGCGGTGCGCCTCGCCGCGTTGTCGGAGGCCAAGGTGATCTTCGTGTGGAGCCACGACTCGGTGGGGGTGGGCGAGGACGGCCCCACCCATCAGCCGGTGGAGCACCTGGCCTCGCTGCGGGCCATTCCCAACCTGCGGGTGATCCGGCCCGCCGACGCCACCGAGACGGTGGGCGCCTGGCGGGTGGCGGTGGAGTCGCCGGGCCCGACCGCGCTGATCCTCACCCGACAGGGCGTGCCGGTGCTGGCCGAGACCCGGGCCGAGGCGGTGGCGGCAGGCGGCTACGCGCTGCGCGAGCCCGACGACCCCGCCTTGACCCTGGTGGCAACCGGCAGCGAAGTGGCGGTGTGCTGCGACGCCGCCGATGCCCTGTCCGCCGAGGGGGTGGTCGCCCGGGTGGTGTCGCTGCCGTCGTGGGAGCTGTTCGCCGAGCAGCCTCGCGCCGAGCAGGACCGGATCCTGCGGCCCGACCTGCCGTCGCTGGCGGTGGAGGCGGGCGCAACGATGGGCTGGCACCGTTGGACCGACGAGGCGGTGGGCATCGACCGCTTCGGGGCCTCGGCGCCGGGCGCGGTGGTGATGGAGAAGCTCGGGATCTCCGCCGCCAACGTTGCGGCCAGGGCCAAAGAGCTACTCCGAGGCCGAACGGATTCAACATGACAAACACCACCAGACTGCACGAGCTCTACCGGCACTGCGGCCAGAGTCCCTGGCTGGACAACATCCGCCGGGGCTGGATCACCGGAGGCGACCTGCGCCGCTGGGTCGAGCAGGGCGTGCGGGGCCTGACCTCCAACCCGTCGATATTCCAGAAGGCCATCACCGCTACCGCCGACTACGACGACGAGTTCCGCGACGCCATCGCGGCCGGGCTCGACGTCGAGTCGTCGTACTGGCGCCTGGTGACCTCCGACATTGCCGCCGCGGCCTCAGTCCTGCGACCGGTCTACGACGATTCCGACGGCCTCGACGGCTACGTGTCGGTGGAGGTCGCCCCCGACCTCGCCCGAGACTCGGCCGCCACCGCCGCCGCGGCCCGGCGCCTCCACGAGCAGCTGGCGCTGCCGAACCTTTACGTGAAGATTCCCGGAACGGCCGAGGGTCTGGTCCCCATCGCCGAAATGATCGCCGAGGGCAACAGCATCAACGTGACCCTGATCTTCAGCGTCGAGCGCTACCTGGAGGTGGCCGACGCCTACATGTCGGGGCTCGAGCAGAACCCCGGCGACCTGTCGGGCGTGTCCAGCGTGGCCTCGTTCTTCGTGTCGAGGATCGACACCGAGGTCGACCGGCGCCTGGAGGCCATCGGGTCCGACGAGGCACTGCGGCTTCGGGGCACAGCGGCCATCGCCAACGCCAAGGTGGCCTACTCGCACTTCCAAAGGCTCTGCTCGGAGCCGCGCTGGCAGGCGCTGGCCGCCCGCGGAGCCCGGCCCCAGCGGCTGCTGTGGGCCAGCACGTCCACCAAGAACCCGGCCTACCCCGACACGCTCTACGTCGACGAGCTGATCGGCCCCCACACGGTCAACACCCTTCCCGACGCCACCCTGGAGGCCTTCGAGCATCACGGCACGGCCGCGCCCACCCTCGCGTCGGGGATCGACGAGGCCGCCGAGGCGCTCGACCGCATCGCGGCGATGGGCATCGACCTCGCAGCCGTCGCCGCCCAGCTCGAAGACGAGGGCGTGGCCGCCTTCGCCAAGAGCTTCGACGAGTTGCTGGTCGCTCTCAACGACAAGGCCGACGGCCTCTGATCGCGCCCCGGCCCATAGCGATTCGTCTCGGGCCTGGCGATGCCACCCGTTCGACCCTTGACCTTGCTCACCGGGCCGTTGGATGGCGCAGTTGTTCGCTCGGCGCCCGGTAGTCTGCGGCTCACGCGGGCGGTGACAGATCGGACCGAAGCAGATGCGCGGCCTTCTCGACGGCTCGCCGGGCCCGAGCGAGGCGCTTCTCGTCCTCCGACGGCTTCGTTGCCCCCGCCTCGACCGAATCACGCAAGCTCTCAAGAGCCAGATCCGCCAGCTCTTCGGCAATGGCCGAGAGCCGCACTGAAATATCATGACGCTCATCCATCATGTCTGACACCATAAGATCCGGCGCGGGCGGGTACAAGTAGCGGATGCGACCGCTGACCGCGACCCTGCGCCAGGCCCGCAACCCTCGCCTGCTGGCCGCGTCGGCGGCCACCGGCGTGATCGTGGCGCTGGTGGTGGCCGCCTTCGAGACGTTGGCGCTGCACATCGTGCTGGAGCGGGTCTTGGAGCAGCCCCTGGCCGTGCTGGCGCTGGCCCCCGTGGTCGGCATCGTCGCCTCCAAGCTGGTGCTGCGCACCGTGGGCGGCGGCACGTCGGGCTCCACCTCCGACGAGTACGTCCGAGCGTTCCACGAGCGCCATCCCACCATCGGGTTCCGGTTCCTGCCCGCCAAGCTGCTGGCGGGGGTGGCCACCATCGGCTCGGGCGGCGCCATGGGCCTGGAGGGCCCGTCGCTGTACGCGGGCTCCTCGATCGGCCTGTTCGTCCATGAGCGCCTGGGACGCTTCTTCCGGCGCGACGAGGCCCGCCTGCTGCTCACCGCGGGAGCCGCCGCGGGAGTGGCCGCGGTGTTCAAGACTCCGGCCACCGGGGTGATCTTCGCGCTGGAGGCCCCCTACCGCGACGACGTGACCCCGCAGGCGCTGCTCCCCTCGTTGATCGCCTCGGCTGCCAGCTACGTGACGTTCGTGTTCCTGGTGGGCAGCACGCCCGTCGTGCCCTTCCTCGGCGAGGGGCCCGTCGGGGCCGACGGCGCCGCCGCGGTGCTCGACGTGCAGATCGGCGACCTGCTGGGGGCGCTCATCCTGGGGATCGCGGCCGGGCTGGGGGGCCGGGCCTTCGCCTGGCTGGTGCGCCGGGCCAAGCACGCCACCCACACCGTCTCCTGGTTCAAGCGGGCGGTGGCCTCGGCTGCGGTCATGGCCGGGTTGGCGCTGCTGGCCGACGTCGCCTTCGACGAGGTGCTCAGCCTCGGGCCGGGCACCAGGGCCATGGAGTGGGTGGTGCAGCAGGACGCGCTGGGGTTGATCGCCCTGCTGTTCGGGATCAGGGTCGCAGCCACGCTGGCCACCGTGCTTGGCGACGGAGTCGGCGGCCTGTTCATCCCGCTGGCCACCCTCGGGGTGATCGGGGGCCAGTTCGTGGGCGTGGCCCTCGACGCCACCTCCACCGGCCTGTACGCCACGCTGGGCCTCGCCGCCTTCCTCGGCGCCGGCTACCGGGCCCCCATCGCGGCGGTGATGTTCGTGGCCGAGTCCACCGGGGCGGCCGCCTTCGTGGTGCCCGCACTGGTGGCCGCGGCGGTGAGCCAGGTGGTGGGCGGCCCGTCGTCGGTGACCGAGTACCAGCTGTCCAAGCGGCTGGGCCACCTCGAGCAGCGCTTCACCCTGCCCCTCAGCTCGATCCTCGCCACCGACGTGCTGACGGTGCCCCCCGACGCCACCGTGTCGGAGTTCGTGTACATGCATGTGCTCGGCCGGCGCGAGCGGGTGGTGCCGGTGGTGGAGGGCAGCACCTACCTGGGGATGGCGCAGCTGTCGCAGCTCTCGTCGGTGAGCCGCGACGAATGGGAGACCACCTCCGTCGAGTCCATGATGACCACCGACCTGCCGGCCGCATCACCGTCGTGGACGGTGCGCGACGCGGTGGTGGCGATGGAGGCGGCCGACGTCGAGGTTCTGGCGGTGACCGACGGCTCCGGCAACTTCATCGGCGTCGTCACCGAGGACGACGTGGTGCGCCTCGGCGAGATCCTCGAAGAAACCGAGGGCTGAACACCGCATCTCCCGCTCTTGTTCGCTTCGCTCACGGGCCGCTCGGGCCACGGCCTCGCAAGCTCGGCCTC
>JAJEDD010000010.1 GCA_022821685.1 Acidimicrobiia bacterium | reverse complement strand
AACAACCTGCTCCAAGTCCTACGCAGAACCGCCCACGGCTTCACCAACACAACCAACTTCGAAGCCCGCGGCCTCCTCGTGACATAATGGCACCAGCCGACTCCAGCAACCCTCACCCCACAAAATCGCGCAGCGCCAGATTTCTCATGTTCTCGCTCCTTCGAGGGTAGCGGTGCCAGTTCCTTCACCATCGACGGTGGGTCTCCTTCAAATCAAGGACAAAGCACGGCCACCTCTGGACACGCAGCGGACATGAGCGGCCAGCCAGCGGCCAAGCCGCTCATCTGGATCGGCGGGGAGACCGGACCAAGCTGGGACCGCTCGAATCCGGACCCGCTGCACCCGGCAATGTCATCCGAATCGGCGCGGAGACCGGCTCAAGCTGCTGCTAGTTTCGTCCGACTAGGGCACGGAGACTCTTGTAGTGTTGAGGGATGAAAGCCGTAACGATGCTCGGCGGGCCACCGCTGTACGTAGAGGCTGTCAGCGCCCAGTTCCACCGCCAAGGTGTCGAGGTCCGTACGACCGAGCCGTCGCCTGCCAGCGACATCGGCGGCGAGCGCTTCTCTGATGCGTCTGACTTCGAGCACGCCGATGTGGCTCTCGTCTACTGCGAGTCCGACGATGACTGGGAGGTCATCGAGTCCCTCGCCGGTGTTCCCGCGGTGGCGGTGCTGCCTGACTTCCACTATGCGGGAGTGATCCGGGCGCTGGTGGCCGGGTTCTGCCCCGTGCATCTGCGCACCTCGAGCGAGATCATCGTGGAGAGCGCACGAGCGGCAGCCTGTGGTGAGGCCCTGCTGCCCATGGGCCTGGCCCAGAGCCTTGCCGCGAAGGTCCAAGCCACTGAGCCGCCCGCAGGCATGGATCCGGTCGAGACTGAGTTGGTGTCCGCGCTGGCCCGCAACCACGGGATCGCGAGAATGGCGCGGAACCTCGGTTACAGCGACCGCACCGTCCGGCGCAGGCTCCAGTCTCTCTACGTCAAGCTAGGAGTGGCGACCCGCGGCGACGCCATCAAGCGATGCCAGCTCATCAGCAGCGGTTCCGTCGTCGAGGACCTCTAGCGATGGAACGCTCCGCGGCCGCTCCCCAAGCCGTCGAGCGTCGGCGTTGATCGGCGACCGCGGACATCCTCGCGAGGATTCTCCTGCGGAAGTTCGTTCGCCTCGCCGAGGGCCTCGTGCTACGTTGACGCAGTCGTTTGACTTAGAGCGAGCGCAAATGGGTGAGAGTCTGTTGCGTCGCAAGGGTGTCTTTCCCGCTCTTGTTCGCTGCGCTCACGGGCCGCTCGGGCCACGGCCTCGCCCGTATGGACCGGATTCGCTCACCTATTCGCTCGGCCTCTTACGCCTCGCCCGTATGAGCCGGACTCACTCGCCCACTCGCTCGGCCTCTTGGTCTTCAACCCTTGGCAGAGCGGACGACGAGGGCACTGCGCCGGTCGATGGTCAACTCAGCATCGCGAAGCCGCTTGGTGACTTGCTGCAGGTCGATTCGGCTGAGGTCCCATCGGTTGGCTATTCCGTGACGCAGCAAGGCCACGTACAGTCCGCTGGGGCTGATCGCCGAGTCGCTTGTCAACAGGCTGTCGACGAGACTCTCGACGGCCCCGACCGGCGGCGGCCGCAGCGCCTCGGAAAGGCGCGAGGCGGGGCGCAGCGTGAGCATCAGGTCGAGCGTGGCGACATTCTCGAAGCCCGAGGCGAGTCCCTTGACTGAGCGCTGCCCCTTGTCGAGGACGGCGATCAGCTCAGGAGCCACCTCAAGGCCGGCTGCGACGATGGAGCGCTGCAGAAGCTGCCACATGGCACCCGAGCTGTTTCCGAATAGGACGGTCATGCGTCCGCCCGGCTTCAGCACCCGCCTGCACTCCTTGAACGCCGCCGCCAGGATCGCCTCGTAGCGCTGCGCCGTGCGGCGCGGCCCGCCGGTGTCGGCCCGGTCGACGACAGCCTCCGCAGCCGGATCGGTCGTGGCGTCCAGCCACGCCTCTTGGAACAGGTTCATGTCCGAATAGAAGATGTTTGAGCCGAACGGCGGGTCCGTGAACACGTAGTCCACCGAGTCGTCCTGCAGCGGCAGCCGGTCGGCGCTGGCAATCTCATAGCGCACGTCAGGCCCGTCGGCGCTGTCGTAGACCGCGGGCGCTCCTCGGGTCCGCTTGATCCACTCGTCGGAGCGGGCGGCCGCCTGAACCTTGCGGGCGAACAGTTCGAACACGTTCCACTCGTAGAACACCGGAGCCACGTAGTAGTTGACGTTGGCCGCGTTGAGGGGACGCCGGCGAGACCACTGGTAGCGCTTGCTGGCTCTCGTGAGGATCGCCGTGAACGCGAACAGCAGCTTGGACTGCATCTGCGGCTCGCCAACGCGGTCGATGGCGTCCCGCAACGCGGCCAGCGCGCAAATGTTGCGATGCGAGTAGAAGGTGGCCGTTGAAGTCAACCCGTGACGGCCGAGCGCGGACGCGGCGTACATCTGCCGGGTCTCGTCGATGGCCGAGTCGGGCCAGCGGAGTCCTTCCGCGTCCGGTTGCTGGAGCGGGGCGCTCCAGCGCTACTCGATCTGAGTGGCGGAGCACTCGCAATGGATCGAGTCGAGTACTGGCTCCTCGCTCAGCCGCGGGTCGCGGCTGCCGACGGCGGTGCCGCAATGTGGGCAGGTCATGCGCTCCCGGCGCCATGCGGCTTCCTCCAGTGCCCGGTAGTAGTTGACCGGTTCGCGGCAGCCGCCGCACTCGATCACGCACGACCACACGGTCTTGGCCAGCTGAGCATGCGCGCCGCAGGCATGGCATGCCACCGCGTAGACGTCGCCGACGCGCTCCCGGGCCTGTCGCGCCACGGCCTCGCCGCATTGGCGGAGCTCGTTGCCATCGACGAGGCTGACGTAGTTGGAGCCGATGTGTCGGCCGAGCACCGACACGTCGAACAGCCTGGCTCTGCGGTCTGTGACCAGCGAGGCCACGCCGGTCATGCCCGAGCCCGCGAAAGGGTCGAGGACCACATCGCCAGGCTCGGTGAACGCCTCGATGTACGGGATGATCGCCGCGACGGGCACTTTCGTGAGATAGGCGTGCGCCATGTAGACGGGGTCGCTGCGGGTCACCCGCAGCGTCGACGGCAGCGTGCCTGCCGCGGTCGGCGAGGCCTCAACCGGCAGAGCCAGCATGTCAACGGTCATCGGTAGTCTCGCATCCGTGAGCACCTTACGCGCGGCAGCCCTGACCGCTCCCATCGTTGCTTTGCATCTGTGAGAGAATCCAGTCCGAGCGGGGGAGGCCGTGGCCCGAGCGACCCGTGAGTGAGCGAACAAGTTGATCTTCCTTTGGCCCGAGGTCGGGCTGTGGGCCGGCGGGGTAGGGTCGGGGCGGGCTCGTAGCTCAGTGGTCAGAGCAGGGGACTCATAATCCCTTGGTCGTGGGTTCGATCCCCACCGAGCCCACTGGCGACGCCGGAGGACGCCAGTGCGCGTTGGTGACATAGCTCCAGACTTTGAGGCGCTGGACCAGCATGGCAACATCGTTCGCCTGCGCGACCTGCTCGAAATCGGCCCGGTTGTGATGTACTTCTACCCCAAGGCGATGACGGCTGGTTGAACCCGCCAGAGCTGCCATTTTCGCGACCTGACGGCAGAGTTCGCCGAACTCGGGGCCATCATCGTGGGAATCAGCGCCGATCAGGTTGATCGGCAATTGGAGTTCGCGGATGCCAACGCTCTGGGCTTCCCGCTGCTGTCGGACCCGGACCGCCGCATCGCGCGCCGCTGCGGCGTGGTCCGCCGCGGCATCCTGCCCAACAAGCGAAAGACCTTCGTGATCGGCGGCGACGGCATGGTGTTGGCGTCGGTGCGGTCCGAGCTGAACATGCGCATCCACGCCGACCGGGCGCTGGAAACGCTCAGAAAGCTCTCCACCTCCTGAGCGTCAGCGAAGTCGCTCCGCCTCCTACAGAGCGCGCAACGAGGTGAGAGCCGGTGGCGTCGCAGCGGGGTCATTCCCGCTCATGTTCGCTGCGCTCACCGGCCGCCCAAACCTCGGCATCACAGCCCACGGCCTCGCCCGCATGGGCCGCAATCGCTCGCCTATTCGCTCGGGCTCTTACAGCTCTCCCAGCCAGGCAGGGGCCCGGTCGAGCAGGAACTCGCACACGTTGCGGGCCCGGTCGAGCATGTCGCACAGCACCTCGAGGTCCTGCCCCAGGTAGATCCGGCTGAGGGCCAGTTCGATGCGGCCGTCGATGTTGACGGTCTGTTCGGCGGCGTCGGTCACGGCCGCCACCCGATCGATCGCCGACACCTGCAACGGCAGCTCGGGGCCGCCGATGGCGGCGAGATCGGTGGCGAGCACCAGCAGGTCCGGGCCCAAGTGCAGCGGCGGGAGCACAAAGCTCAGCGTCAAAGGCACGGTGATGGCATCGTCGGGGTCGTCTTCCTCGGGCCGGCTGTTCACGTCGTCCTCGAAGGTCAGCAAGGTGCGGGCCTCGGCCTCGAGGCACAGCACCATGTCCAGTGGCCCGCCGCAGGCGTCGTCGGGATGCAGATCGACCTCCCACGTCTGGCGGTTGGAGTAGGTCTCCACGAAGTGACGGTCGCCGTGCACATGGAAGCCATGCTCGGACACATGGTCCTTGAGATTGGCGACGAATCCGTGCAGATCGATCAGCGACACCCAGATCCCCCTTGTATCGGACGGCGGCTCACGCCCTGTTCGCTCGGCTTCTGAGCGACATGACAATAGCTGTTCCTGTTCTGGTCGCATATGCACGATCAAGCGACCAAGCCGGAACTCTATGCATCTTCGGCCCTCCAGAGCACGGGCGACGCACGCGGGCGGTGCGCGCTGGCTGCTGGCCTGGTTCACTGGCGTCGATGTCGCGCCGCTTTCTCGATGTGCTCAATGCCGCCGCCGACGCCGCGGTCGAGGCTCTGGCCGAGTGCGCCGACTGGAGCCCCACCGGCCGCAAGCCGGGCCAGTACGGCTTCGACCTGGCCGCCGACGAGGCCGCCACCGCGGTGCTGCGCGGCGGCGGGCTGCGGGTGCTCAGCGAGGAGAGCGGCCTCGAGTCCGGTGACGGGGCGGTGGCCGTGCTCGACCCGGTGGACGGCTCCACCAACGCCTCCCGAGGGATCCGGTACTTCGCCACCAGCATCTGCGCAGTGGACGACGGCGTCCCGGTGGCCGCGGTGGTGCACGACCACGGCCGCGGCGAGCGCTTCGAGGCCCTGCTCGGCGGCGGCGCCCACTGCGACGGGATACGGCTGGCCCCCAGGCCGGAGCGTCCGCTGAGCGCTGCGATCGTCGCCGCCAACGGCCTGCCTCCCGGCTGGGGCGGCTGGGCTCAGGTGCGGATGCTGGGGGCGGCTGCGCTGGAGCTGTGCGCGGTGGCCGCCGGACGCCTCGACGGCTACATCGACTTCTCGCCGTCGGGACTGGGCTCCTGGGACTACCTGGGCGCCCTGCTGGTGTGTCGGGAGGCCGGGGTCGACGTCGTCGACCGTGCGGGCCGCGACCTGGTCGCGATCAGCCACACGGCCCGACGGTCTCCGGTGGCCGCCACCCCGGAACTCCTGACCGACCTGCTCGACTCCTGCAGCCGTCTGACCGGCACCGACCCACAGTCAGAGCAGAAATGAGCGGCCGACAACTCGGCCGTCCACTCAGCCCGGTTCAGTCCATCGAGAACGGCGGGTACTTGTCGGTTAGCAGCATCGAGTAGGCCCACAGCCGGGCATCGACGCGCACCCAGCCGGCAGTCAGCCGGAACAGGATCGCCGGCCAGCGGCCGGTGAAGATCACCGCCACCGCCCCGATAACCGCGGCCACGTTGCTGACCACCCAGGCGAGCGTCGAGAACACCGCGGCGGGAATCAGTACGGCGCCCAGCACCAGCGCCACGATCCATCCCCACGCGGGGAGCTCGAACCCGTAGGCGGGTCCCATCATGCCGATCAGCGTCAGCCAGGCGAACGGCACGATGAACCGGAACAGCACCATCAGCCGGTTCCGACCCTCCAGCTTGGGCGAGAAGCCGACCGTTATTCCCGCGCCGCCCGGATCGTCGGTGGAGGGGCTGAAATCGAAGGGTGGATATGTGTCGGTGAGGAACGCCATGTAGGAAAAGGTGCGAGCCCTGTAGCGCACATAGGTGGCGTGGAACGCAGCGATGCCCGGCGGCAGCTTCCCGGTGAACAGCACCGCGAACCAGGCCACCACCGCGGTGACGCTGGCCGCTGCCGCCAACACGGTGTTCAGAATCACGTAGTGCGGCAGCGCGAGGATCATGTTCCCGATGGGACGCCAGTTGGCCATCCGCTCGGGCCGCTCGACAGTCATAGTGGCTGGATAGCTCATGGGGGCACACTACAACATCGGTCCGACAGTCTCGGGGACTTGCGACACGGACTCTTCGCCGCCAGAGTCGGGGGTTAGGCTCAGCGAGGCGGGCGCGTAGCTCAGGTGGTTCAGAGCGCTTCCCTTACAAGGAAGAGGCCGGGGGTTCGAGTCCCTCCGCGCCCACGGTGGCAGACCCGACAGACCGAAGTGAATGGCCGACTTCGGATCGTGAGTCCCCACGGCCCCGACCCCCGCGGGCGCATCGAGGCTAATCTCAGCCCGTCAATCTGCGGGCCGCACCGAAAGGACTATGGCGATGGCCGATGACTACTACCGCGTGATGCTTCCCGAATCGGAGATGCCGACCCAGTGGTACAACGTGATTCCCGACCTGCCCGAGCCGCCGCCCCCGCCGCTGCACCCGGGCACCTTGGAGCCGGCCGGACCCGACGATCTGGCCCCGCTGTTCCCCATGGGGCTGATCCTGCAGGAGGTGACCGGCGACTCCTATGTGGACATCCCCGGCGGGGTGATCGACGTGCTGCGCCTGTGGCGGCCCAGCCCGCTGTTCCGGGCCCGCCGCCTCGAGCAGGCCCTCGACACGCCGGCCAAGATCTTCTACAAGTACGAGGGCGCCAGCCCGGCCGGGTCGCACAAGCCCAACACCGCGGTGGCCCAGGCGTTCTACAACCACTCCGAGGGCGTGACCAAGCTCACCACCGAGACCGGTGCGGGGCAGTGGGGCAGCGCCCTGGCCTTCGCCTGCGCCCAGTACGGCATGGAGTGCGAGGTCTGGCAGGTGGCCGCCTCGTACCGCCAGAAGCCCTACCGCAAGACGATGATGGAGGTGTGGGGGGCGACGGTGCATCCCAGCCCGTCGACGGTCACCGAGTACGGCCGCAGCCTGCTGGCCGACGACCCCGACCATCACGGCTCGTTGGGCATCGCCATCTCTGAGGCGATCTCGGTGGCGGCCGCCGACCCCGCGGTGCGCTACGCGCTGGGAAGCGTGCTCAACCATGTGATCCTGCACCAGACGATCATCGGCGAGGAGGCCCTGCGCCAGCTGGCCATGGTGGGGGAGACCCCCGACGTGCTGGTGGGCTGCACCGGCGGCGGATCCAACTTCGGCGGGCTGGCCCTGCCGTTCTTGCGCGAGAAGCTGGCCGGGAACATGTCGCCGGTGATCCGCTGCGTGGAGCCGGCCGCCTGCCCGTCGCTCACCCGGGGCGAGTACCGCTACGACTTCGGCGACACCGCCTGCACCACCCCGCTGCTGAAGATGCACACGCTGGGCCACGGGTTCATCCCCGACCCGATCCACGCCGGCGGTCTGCGCTACCACGGCATGTCGCCGCTGATTTCCCACGTCTACGAGCTCGGCCTCACCGAGGCGGTGGCCATAGACCAGAACGAGTGCTTCGCGGCCGGTCTGCAGTTCGCCCGCACTGAGGGGATCGTGCCCGCGCCCGAGCCCACCCACGCCCTGGCCGCGGCCATCCGCGAGGCGCTGGCCTGCAAGGAGTCCGGCCAGTCCAAGACCATCCTCACCGCGCTGTGCGGCCACGGCCACCTAGACCTGGCCGCCTACGAGGACTACATCGCCGATGTTGTGCTCGATTTTGACCTGTCCGACGAGGCCCTGGCCCAATCGATGCAGGCAGTGCCCGTGCTCGCCTGATCCGCCTGAGCGCTGGACGTTCCTGGACCGCAGCGGCTAACCTGAATCGCAGGTTCGACCCAACGGGCAGAACCAGGTGCCGGAGCACCCCCATGGCAGAGCGGACGACGAGCGAGCGCAATGGGGATCTGGGCCGTCGCGTCGCAGCGGGGTCATTCCCGCTCTTGTTCGCTGCGCTCACGGGCCGCTCGGGCCACGGCCTCGCAAGCTCGGCCTCTGGCTTGGGAACAGGAGGGCACTCCGGCACTGGCATTGTGCGTCGGCGCCGGTGCTGATCCAACCGTGTATTGAGGCGGTCAGATCTCCTGTAGGGCCTTGGTGATGCCTACTACCGCCTCACGGCCGTCGCCGAAGAGCATCAGCGAGTTGTCGCTGGCGAACAGCGGGTTGGGGATGCCCGCGAAGCCGGGGCTGAGGCTGCGCTTGATGATCACCACCACGCCGCTCTTGTCGACGTCGAGGATGGGCATGCCCGCGATCGGGCTGGAGGAGTCGGTGCGGGCCACCGGGTTGACCACGTCGTTGGCCCCGATGACGATGGTCACGTCGGTCTGCTCGAAGGTCGGGTTGATGTCGTCCATCTCCACCAGGCGCTCGTAGGAGATCTCGGCCTCGGCCAGCAGCACGTTCATGTGGCCCGGCATCCGGCCCGCCACCGGATGGATGCCGAACACCACCTCCGCGCCGCGCTCGGTGAGGCGCCGCGACAGATCGCGCACCGCGTGCTGGGCCTGGGCCACCGCCATCCCGTAGCCGGGAACGATGGCCACCCGCTCGGCCGCCTCCAGCAGCATGGCCACATCGTCGGGCGAGGTCGAGCGGACCTTGCCCGCGTACACGTCGTCGGCGCTGGGACCGCCCGCGCCCGAGGGGGCCGGGCTGAACATCACCGCCAGCAGCGACCGGTTCATGGCCACGCACATGATCTGGGTGAGGATCAGGCCGCTGGCGCCCACCAGCGACCCGGCAATGATCAGCAGTGAGTTGTCGAGCACGAATCCGGCCGCCACCGCGGCCATGCCCGACAGCGAGTTCAACAGCGCGATCACCACCGGCATGTCGGCGCCGCCGATGGGGGAGACCACCAGCACGCCGAGCACGGCCCCGACGGCCACCAGCAGCCACAGCCACAGCGGGTTGGCGGGATCGGCGATCATCAGGATTGCGAACACCACGGTGGCTGCAGCCGCGGTCACGCTCACGATCCGCATGCCGGGGAAGCCCGACCACCGCAGCGCCTCCCGCAGCTTGCCGAAGGCGATGAGGCTGCCGGTGAAGGTCACCGCGCCGATCAGGGCGGCCAGCGCAGCTGCGGCCGACAGTCGGGGCGAGTCGGTGGCCAGGTCGCCCGCCTCGATGTACGAAGCCGACGCCACCAGCACCGAGGCGCCCCCGCCGAAGCCGTTGAACAGCGCCACCAGTTCGGGCATGGCCGTCATCTGCACTCGAACGGCCAGCACCGCTCCCACCGCTGCGCCCAGGATCAGGCCGGCGACGATCCACTCGAAGCCCAAGATGGCGTTGTCGGCGAGGGTAACCACCACCGCGATGAGCATCCCCGCCGCACCGAACTGGTTGCCGCGCACCGCGGTGCGGGGCCGGCTCAGCCGCTTGAGGCCGAGGATGAACAGCACCGCCGAGGCGAGATAGCCGAGGGTGGTCCAATCGTCCATCACGAATCGCCGTCGCCGGAGCCGGGGGCTGGGTCGCGGCGACGCTTCGGGCCGAACATGTGCAGCATCCGGTGCGTCACCATGAAGCCGCCGACCACGTTGATCATGGCCAGGGTCACCGCCGCGAAGCCGAGCACGGTGGTGAAGGCGTGATGGTTGGCGCCGGCCGCCACCAGGGCGCCCACCACGGTGATGCCCGAGATGGCGTTGGACCCCGACATCAGCGGCGTGTGCAGGGTGGGCGGAACCTTGGTGATCAACTCGACGCCCAAGAACACGGCCAGCGCGAACAGGGTCACCGCCACCAGCAGATCCATCGTCCTAGGCCTCCGATCCGTCGAGGTTTGCGGCCACCTCGGGCGTTTCCGCCGCTCCGAGGTTTGCGGCCACCCCAGGATGCACCACCGCGCCGTCGCGGGTGACGAGCATGGCCGACAGGATCTCGTCGTCGCGCAGGTCTACCCCGCCTTCGGGGGCGAGGTGGCGCAGAAAGCTGACGAGGGTGCGCGAGAACATCTGGCTGGCGTGGCGGGCGCAGCGCGACACCAGGTCGGTGGGCGCCAGCACGGTCACCCCGCCCCGGTCAACCTCGACGTCGGCCTCGCTAACCTCGCAGTTGCCGCCCCGCTCGGCGGCCAGATCGACCACCACCGAGCCTGCGGCCATGGCATCGACCATCGCCGCGGTGATCAGCAGGGGCGAGGCCCGCCCGGGGATGGCCGCGGTGGTGACGACCACATCGGAGGCGGCCACGTAGGGGGCCAGCAGCTCCCGCTGGCGCTCGGCGGTGTCGTCGCTCTGGGCCCGGGCGTAGCCGCCGGAGTCCTCGGTCGAGCCCGCCGCCTCCAGGTCGATCTCCACCGCTCGGGCGCCCATGGAGCGGATCTGCTCCAGCGCGGCCGGTCGCACGTCGTATCCCTCGACCACCGCGCCCAGGCGCCGGGCGGTGGCGATGGCCTGGAGGCCAGCCACTCCCGCGCCCAGCACCAGCACCCGGGCGGGGGCCAGAGTGCCGGCCGCGGTCATCATCAGCGGGAACATCTGCGGCAGCCGGCCCGCGGCCAACAGCACCGCCTCATAGCCGGCGATGGTGCCCATTGCCGAGAGCACGTCCATGGACTGGGCCCGGG
Organism: Acidimicrobiia bacterium; assembly: GCA_022821685.1. Classification (GTDB taxonomy): domain Bacteria; phylum Actinomycetota; class Acidimicrobiia; order Acidimicrobiales; family Aldehydirespiratoraceae; genus Aldehydirespirator. Next base: position 32,505 of record JAJEDD010000010.1, on the reverse strand, counting down.
TGATGCGCGGCACCAGGTCGAGCGAGAAGGCGCAGGTCCCATCGGCGGCGTGGCGCTGCGCCCGCTGGGGCGCCCACAGCGGGTCGAACACCCCCACGAACACCGGGGAGGACGCTCCGGTCCGGCCCTCGGGCAGGTCTCGGACCGACACGATCACATCCGCGGCGCCGACCTCGGCGGAATCGACTATCGAGGCGCCGGCGTCGAGGTAGGCATCGTCGGCGATCCCGGCCCCCGATCCGGCGCCCTGCTCCACTAGCATCGTGCAGCCGTGCTTGGCCATGGCAGCTACGCCGTCGGGGACGAGCGCCACGCGGTTCTCCCCTGGATCGGATTCGCGCAGCAGTCCTAGGCGCACGAATACAGCAGGCTAGCGCCTCGCGCGCCCAGCCGGTTCATTCCCACTCTTGTTTGCTTCGCTCTGTCACGGGCCGCCCAAGACCCCAGCAGCACAGCTCACGGCCCCGTCCACCCGCTCAGCCTCCGGTCGGTGTCATGGGGGTCGGATAGCCTGCGCGCCCAGCAACGACGAACCCTGAGGGACCGCCGGTGAGCACCATCATCCACACCAGCCCGCTGCCCGACGTGGCGATCCCCGACCAGTCCATAACCGACTGCGTCCTGGCGTCGGCTGCGGCCCATGCCGACGAGGTCGCCATCACCGACGGGGCCGATTCGTCGTACACGTTCTCGGAGCTCGAGCGCGCCGTGCGCAGCCTCGGCGGCGGCCTGCGGGCACGGGGTGTGGGTCCCGGCACCAGTATCGCCGTCCTCGCCCCCAACGTCCCCGAGTACGCCGTCGTGTTCCACGGCATCGCCCTGGCCGGCGCCACCGTCACCACCATCAACCCCACCTACGGCCCCGCCGAGGTGCGCCACCAGCTCGCCGACGCCGGGGCCTCGTGGATCGTGACCGCGCCGATGTTCATGGGCACGGCCCGAGCGGCCTCGCAGGGCACCGGCGTCGAGCAGATCGCGGTGCTGGGTGAGGCCGACGGGGCCGTGCCGCTGGCGCCGCTGTTCGGCGACCCCATAGAGCAGGTGCCGGTGGACTTTGCCGATCACGTCGTTGTGCTGCCGTACTCTTCGGGCACGACCGGGCTGCCCAAGGGGGTGATGCTCACCCACCGCAACCTGGTCGCCAACATCGCCCAGATGGAGCACACGTTCGTGCCTTCGGGCGGCGAGGCGGCCCTGGCCGTGCTGCCGTTCTTCCACATCTACGGCATGCAGGTGCTCATGAACATGCTGCTCGCCTTCGGGGTGAGGGTGGTGACCATGCCCCGCTTCGACATGGTGCGAGCGCTGGAGCTGGTGCAACAGCAGCGGATCACCCGGTTCTTCGCGGTGCCGCCCATGGTGCTGGGGCTGGCCAAGCATCCCGCGGTGGACGACTTCGACCTGTCGTCGCTCAAGCAGGTCTTCTCGGGGGCGGCGCCGCTGGGGGCCGACCTGGCCGCGGCGGCCGCGGCCCGGGTGGGCTGCGAGGTGGTCCAGGGCTACGGGATGACCGAGCTGAGCCCGGTGAGCCACTGCACGCCCGAGGGACAGTTCCGGCCCGGCACCAGCGGCGTGACCGTCTCCAACACCGAGATCCGCGTCGTCGATCCAGAATCGGGCGTCGATCTGGGCGTCGGCGAGCGGGGAGAGCTGCTGGTGCGGGGACCGCAGGTGATGAAGGGCTACCTCAACAATGCGTCCGCCACCGCCGAGACCCTCGACTCTGACGGCTGGCTGCACACCGGCGATGTGGCCGTCGTCGACGACGAGCACCATGTGTCGATCGTCGACCGCATCAAGGAGCTCATCAAGTACAAGGGGTTCCAGGTGCCCCCCGCCGAGCTGGAGGCGGTGCTGGTCACCCACCCGGCGGTGGCCGACGCGGCCGTGATCGGTGTCCCCGACGAGGAGGCGGGCGAGCTGCCCAAGGCCTTCATCGCGCTGGTGCCCGGCGCCGAGGCCCCCACCCTCGCCGACCTTCAAGACCATGTGGCCGCCCACCTGGCCGGCTACAAGCAGGTGCGGGCCCTCGAAGTGCTCGACGCCATCCCCAAGAGCGCCTCCGGCAAGATCCTGCGCCGCGAGCTGCGCGACCCGTGAGGTCGTGCTTGCGAGGCCGTGGCTCGGGCGGCCCGTGAGCGCAGCGAACAAGAGCGGGTGACCCGTGAGGTCGTGCTTGCGCCAACAATCCGAGCCCGGCGTGCATTGTTGTCGTAGCGGTGGTCTAGGGTTCTAGCCGACGTCAACCGCTGGCCGCCGGCCGGCCCCCAACCCTTTGAGAGGACTACCGATGCCAACACCTCAGGCAGCGATTCTCACCGATTTGGAGAAATACCAGTGGTACACCCACATGAGCCGGGTCGACGGTGCCGACCTTGATGTGATCCGCCAGGCGCTGAGCGACTGCCGGGCCGACGCCGAGGCTCAGGGCGTGAACCTCTGCATCCTGCTGGGCCCGACGCTGGCCGCAGATCTCGGCATCGAGACCGGCGAGGACTTCCAGCCCTACCCCGGCTACACGTCGCCCGACGGCACCCGGGTGGCCAAGGGCACCCAGGAGGAGCTGCTCATCTGGGTCCACGACGATGAGAAGGACCTGATCTGGGAGGTCCAGCACACGTTCCGGCGCGCCGTGGCCGGGCACATGTCGGTGGCCCGCGAGACGCCGACGTTCATCTACAAGAACAGCCTCGACCTCACCGGCCACATCGACGGCACCGGCAACCCCGAGCCAGAGGATCAGCACGACCGGGCCATCATCGATGACGGCCAGCCGGGCGCGGGCGGCTCGTTCTGTATCGCCCAGCGCTGGGTGCACGACATGGACTACTGGGCCTCGCTGTCGCTGGATGAGGAAGAGAACACCTTCGGCCGCACCAAGGCCGACTCGGTCAAGCTCGACGTGCAGGTGCCGACCTCGCACCTGTCCCATGTGGAACTGCGTGAGGGCGCTACCGCCGACGAGTCCACCCCCAAGCGGGGCGAGATGGTGCGGCGCTCTACCCCCTACGCCTTCCACGACGGCACCGTCGGGCTGTACTTCATGGGGTTCTGCAAGACCCAGGCCCCGATGCGCGAGCGCATGGACGCCATGTACGGCATCAACGGCCAGGAGCCCGACGCCATCACCCACTACTCCACGCCGGCTTCGGGATCGTTCTATTTCGCACCGTCGGTGGAGGCACTCGACGCGGCCCTGGCCTAGATCAGGTCGAAGCAGCGAGGCCGATGCCGCGCGCCGCGGCTTGACGGCGGTTCGCGCTGGGGCGCGCACTGAGCTGTGAGCGACCGGTTCGTGTTCGGCGTGGACCTCGACGGGGTCGTGGCCGACTACACCGCGGGGTTCGCCCAGTTCATCGCCGAACTGCGGGGCATCGACCCGGCCTCGCTGCCCGAGGAGCGGTCCTACGACTTCCGGGAGTGGGGAATCGGCCCCGGCGAGTTTGAGCAGTACCACGGCTCCGCGGTCAGCGAACACCGGTTCCTGGCCCGGCTGCCTGCCATCGAGGGCGCGGCCGAGGCCCTGTGGCGACTGTCCGACGCGGGAGTGTGGATCCGGGTGATCACCCACCGGCTCTACGTCAACTGGGGCCACGCCGAGGCGGTCGCCGACACCGTGCAGTGGCTCGACGCCGAGCGCATCCCCTATCGCGACATCTGCTTCTTGGGCCACAAGCCCGAGGTGGAGGCCGACTGCTACGTGGACGACGCCCCCCACAACATCGCCGCGCTCAGGTTGAGCGGCAACGACGTGATCGTGTTCGACCAGCCCTACAACCGCGACGCGGCCGACCCACGAGCCCGCAATTGGGCGCAGGTCGAGTCCTTGGTGATGGAGCGCTTCACCGCCTGGCGGGGCGCGGCGGGCGTGCAGCCCCAACTCCCCGGCATGGACGCGGGAAAGGACCGCCTGGCCGTGCGCCGCTCAGCAGCCGCGCTCGAGCAGACCGAAGCCGAAGACTGAGCGCATCGCGTCGGGGGTTCTCGTGGGGGTTGAGTCAGCGGCGGGCTGCGCTGAAGGCCGAGCGAGTGGGTGAGCGATTCTGGTCCATGCGGGTGAGGCCGTGCCTGTGATGCTGGGGTTTGGGCGGCCCGTGAGCGCAGCGAACAAGAGTGGGAATGACCTCGCTGCGACGCGACCGGCTCTCACCCATTGGCGTGCCCTCTCAGAATCTCGAACGGGGAGAGGTGGTGGGGAACCTCGGAGACGCTGACTGCGGCACCGCCGTGCTTCGCCGACAGCGCAGCCGCAACCGTCACGGTCAGAGCCGCTGAGGCGGCGGCCAAGTCGGGCCAGGGCGCAGCCTCTCCGTTGCCGACTCGGACGAGCCGCTCGATCTGGGCTGTGAACCCCAGCGCAACCAGCGGGTGCTGTGATGCCGAGGGCTGACCCACTCCCGCATCAACCGAAGCGCCGTCGATCTCGACTCTGGGCACGGGCCACACATCCACCCGGGCCACATGGGCCGCATCGGCAGCCTCAACAGATGCCTCCGCCACGGCCGCGCCCCAGCTCAGGTCGGCCCGCGCCGACCGTCCGCCCGAGGCGCGCAGCACCACCTCGGCGGCCCGGTCGAGCCCGTCGACCGTGTCGAGTCGATGCGCAGCCACCGACTCAACGGCGGATCCCAGAGCCGCCATCACGACTGGCCAGAAGCCGGAGGCGGGATCCATGGTCACGCCACCCCCGAAGACGCGTCCGGATTGTGGACCGCGGGCCGGGGCGGGCACGGCCAGCCGCAACGCCAGGTGGTGCGGGTCCATGGCAGCGACCGCACCCAGCATCCGGCGCACGGCCGGAGCGTGCAGCAGGTTCGTCCCCGCCATGATCGGACGACCCGCGAACGACGATTCGAGGGCTGTGACACCGTCGAGGGTGGTGGCCGCGGGCGACTCGACCAGCACGGCCCCAATCCTCCGCGATGAGGTCAGCTCGACCAGCGCTTCGATTCGATCAGCCGGCGGAGTGGCGACCACAGCCACATCGCAGGCGCGGCTCAGCTCTCGTATCGTTAGCACCGGACAATCCAGCGCAGCCGCCAGAGCCGTCGCCCGCGGCGAGTCGGTCGACCGCGCCGCCACCCCGGCGAGGCGCACACCCCTGGTGGCCCGCACGGCCTCGGCGTGAAGGGTGGCGGCCCGGCCTGCACCCACGATTCCCACAGAGGTCATTGCGCCATCGTCGCATACTCACCGCGCGGCGAGAGGCTTGCCATCAATCCGCGTGCACTCGCAGAGGCCGAGCGGATGGATCGACCCCGCTGGCAATCCAGGCAAGGCGCAGCGAGGCCGTGGGCTGCATTGTCGGGTTTGGGCGGCCCGTGAGCGAAGCGAACAAGAGCGGGGTTGATTCCACTGCGGCGCGATGGGCTTGTACCAACCCGCGCACGCTCTTAGTGTCTCGCCGTGCCCGAAGCCGACTCGCGGGAAGGCGAGGCTCCTGGCGACCAGGAGCAAGCTCACCCGCTGCTGGAGATCCAAGAGATCGACACTTCCACGGAGCAGCTCCAGCATCGGCGGGCCACCCTGCAGTTGCGTCGGGAACTGGAGACGGTCCAGTCCGAGCAGCGCGAGCGGCAGCAGCAGATCGACAAGGTGGCCCTGCAGCGTGTCGAGGTGCTCACCCGCCAGAAGCGCCTGGAGGACGAGGCCGCCATCATCGAGGCCAAAGCCGACGTGGATGACAACCGGCTGTACTCCGGCGAGTTGACCGCCATCCGAGACCTCCAAGCCCTGCAGGACGAGATCGCCGGGCTGCGCTCGCGCCAGGGTGTGTTGGAGGAGCGGGCCATCGAGGCTCTGTTGGAGGCCGAGGAGTTGAGCGGGCAGGCCGAGGCTCTCGAGGAGCAGCACGCCGCCGGTGACGAGAGGGTGACGGTGCTGGAGGCCGAGCTGGAGGCCGAGGAGGCGGCCATCGACGAGCAGCTCGCGACGCTCACAGCGACGAGGAGCGAGGTAGCGGCCCGCATCGAGGCGTCGGCGGTGGCCGACTACGAGCGGCTGCGCCAGACGTTCGGCCCGAGCACGGCGGTGACTTTCGATCCGTCCTCGGGCTGCGGGTGCCCCCAACAGATGCCCGCAGTCGAGGTGGCCCGCATCAAGCGCTGCACCGAAGGAGAAGTGCTGGGCTGCGCCGAGTGCGGGCGGCTAGTCCTGCGCTGAAGTGAGCAAACACCACCGGCGCAACGCTCGGCGCTGCTGGAACGTTCGATACCGGCGCGCTGCGCGGGGTTGGCGGAACGTTCGGCACTGGCAGAATGTTCGGCGCCGGCGGAGGGCTCCGCACTGCCGCGACGCTGTGCACTGCGGGGACTGAAGATCATGTTCGTGTGGTTCGCGGCCTGTGCGGTGGTGGTTGTGGCCCTGGTCTTCGGCAGCAGCGGTGTCGACTACCGCGTTGTGGCCGGGGGCTCGGTTCTGCCTCTAGTTGAGAACCTGACCGGCTCGCCCTGGGTGCTGCACACGCTGGCCGGCAGCGTGGCGGCGCTTACCGCGGTGATGGTGGCGACCGCGGGCCGAGGCCGACGGCTGAGGCGACGGCGCTGGATCGGGCTGCCCATCGGACTGCTGGTGTTCCTGGTAGTCAGCGGCGCCTGGTCGCGCACCGCGCTGTTCTGGTGGCCGGTCGGAGGCAGCGGGGGAGTGGGCCACGGAGTTCCCCCCGAGTACGACCGGCCCCTGGCTGCGCTGATCGTCCTCGAACTCCTCGGCATCGCGGGCCTGGCCTGGACCGCCCGCCGCTTCGGCCTCAATGACCCTCAGCGCCGCGAGACGTTCCGAGCCACCGGCCGCCTAACCCGCCCGCCAGCTTGATCAGTCTCCGACCAAGCGGAAGCGCTTGGCGTATCCCCTGCCTTCCTTGCTAGCCAGTGGGGTCGGCACTTCCGATCGGGACGGCGGACAGGACGGCCAGGTTGGTCTGCCCAAGACCCCCCATTGGGATACGTCTATCCGATCGGTCGGTGCGCTCCAACAGCCGGGACGCCGCATCGACAGATCAACGGAGAGGCACAAGGCCAGTCACACTCTGGGTCAGATCCGAGCCCCGACCACTGCCCCCACCATCATGGCTGTCATACCCCTATGACATGCTGTGTGCATGGATTTCAGGGTTGTTCGGCGGGTGCGGGATGGTTTGGCGGAGTTGATCGGTGTGGTCAATTCGGGGACTGTTTCGACTGTGGACGCTCGCCGGGTGTTGTCGGAGTCCAAGGCGCTCGCGGCGCAGGTGGCGGTGTTGCAGGCTGATGCGGCTGCGTTGGTCGCGGCCGGTGAGCGCCACCGAGACGGCGGCGCGGGGGCTCTCGCTGAGGCGGCTGGGCTGTCTCGAAGGGATGCTGCCGGGCAGTTGAAGGCGGTGCAGCGGCTGCAGTCGATGCCCGCTGTGCGCGATGCCGTCACCGACGGTGAGATCTCGTTGGCCAATGCCAAGACCCTTGCCCGGGCCTGCGAGCAGGTTCCCGCGGAGCAGGTGCAACAGGATGGGGATCTGCTCGAGAAGGCTGCGTCGCTGTCGCCGGAGCGATTCGCGCGTGGACGGGCCGCTGGGTCGCGCAGCGCCAAGACGACGGGGGCGAGGCGCGGTATCGGCGTCTGCGGGCTCGGCGCAGGCTGAGTTTCTGGGACGGCGACGACGGGATGGTGCATCTGCGGGGCGAGTTGGATCCGGTGACCGGCGCCAAAGTGCGCAAACGGTTCTTGGTGGAGGCTGAGCGGCTGCGCCGCTGTGACCTCAAGTCACCCGGCGACAGCAAGCGGAGCCTCGACCAGCGCATCGCCGACGCGCTGGACACCCTCACCGCGGCGGACACGATCACACGCAGCAACAAGTCGCCTTCGGCTGATGTGGCCATCGTGCAGCATCTGAGCCCCGATGGCGACAAGGCGTTCGCGGAGGTCGCCGGCGGCGCGGTGATCCCGCCCAGCGTGGTTGAGGAGCATTTCTGCAACTCTCCGATAGTGGGGATCGTGTACAGCAGCAAGGGCGTGCCGCTGTGGAGAGGCCCAGCGCTGCCGCGGCCGACCAAGGCCCAGATGGACGCGCTGGTCGCCCGCTACGGCGCCTGCGCCGGCTGCGGCGAGCACTACGCGGTGTGCCAGGCCCACCACATCCAGCCCAGGTCCCAGGGCGGCCCCACCGACATCGACAACTTGATGCTGCTGTGCTGGGGCTGCCACGACAAAGTCCACCACCACGGATGGCGAGTCGTGCCCAACGGCGACACGCACACCATCAAACCCCCCGAACGCATCCGCTACGGACCCGCCCGAGCCCCAGACCCACCCCCAAACAACAGCCCACCCAACACCACTAGCCGCGGCGGCCCCCACAAACGCCGCCAGCCCACCAATCCCCAAGCCCCACCGCTCTTCGCCGCCACCTAGCCCCGAGCACCCAGCAGCCCCTCCCAACCCTGGGCCCACAAGACACTCATGCCCTGCGATCGCATAGCGGCTTGGGACGTGAGCCGTATCGGCCGAGTCGGAACCAGGGTCGGGCTGCTAGGGCTTGTGTTCGTCGAGAGGATCAGAGTGCTACGGGAGAACGGCGCTCAGATCGGTAGTTTCGCCAGGGATCATCGTTACTGATCCGTAGCCGGCCCACTGGGAGTCCTTGCCCCGATGCGGATGGGCGGCCAGCACGTTTCGCACCACCGGGACGCCCTGAAGCCGGACGCGCGAGTAGCGGGAATGGATCTTTGCTGCCTCGTAATCGACCCAGCGCCGTCCGACATACTTCGCGTCGAACACCACCAGAACTGGCTCAGGTTCGCGGCGCAGGACCACCACGTCAGGAGTAATCAGGTCTTGTGCTAGGTGTCGGTCCGGGTGAGGGACGTTCTCGAGACCCTGCCATCCCTGACCGCTTGAAGTGATCAGCGGCTCGAAGGAGGCAAAGACCCCGCCGGGGAACTCAACCTCCGCTCCCGAGGGGATCCCCAACCGGACAGTGCCCGACCGGCTACGCGTGCCCAGAACCGCGAATCCAGGTTCGAGGGGCGGGCCGTAGCGTTCGCGGCAAGCCTCCAGCACCTGCAAGAAGACCCAGTACTCGTACAGCCTAGGCATCGCCTTCACGCCGAGCCGGATCTCGCCAGGACCCTCGGTGGCGTGAGCCTCGGGCCGCTCCAGAACTCGCCGCACCTGGTCAACCCTGCGGTAACGCGGGTCATGCAACGTCCGTAGCCGGGAAGCCTCCATGCCCCGGTTGGGTGCGGCGCACGACGCGAATGGCTCCGAGCGCAGCAGTCGGCTGGCACGGTTGGCGACCTCGAGTCCGTCGGTCCTGCGGCGCGCATAGAAGACCAAGCGCCTCAGAGTCTCGGTGACGAGCGCATTCTCGGGGATGGTGACGTCACGGGCCAGGACGCGGCTACGACCGGCCCGGTCTAGCCGGGAGGCTCGAACCACACCGGCGGTCAGCTCGCAGGGTCGGCGCACTGATTCCAGCCTTCGCGCGCCCTCACGACTGGCTATCACCGATCTTGGCTCAGCGGCGACGTCGCGCAGTGGCTGCTCAAGCGCCCGCCACAGCTCGATCGGAGACGGCAGCGCACCGCGAAGTTTGCCTACCCCGTTGGGATCGAAGAGCAGTCCCGCCCAGGTCCGTTCCAGATCGACCCGCAGCAACTCGTAGGCCGACGCGCTCATCTTGTCGGGCACGACGTCGATCTCGCCTATCGCCGCGCCCGATCCGCGCCGCACCTCGATGAGTCCGAGATGCCCGCGGACCCTGTCTTCGGAGCTCAGCCGTAGGTTCAGGCAGCCGTCTGCGTCAGCGCAGTACGGCAGCGGGCCCAGCATGACTGTCTCGCCGCTGTCGAAACCCCGGAGCTGAAGCGAGCCAGACTCAGGAACCTGTGGCGAGCCGCTACCGGACGCCAGTGGCTGCCAAGCCCGCCCAACCTTGACCTCAACTCTTGACATCGTCAGATGCGCGCTAGAGCGAGCCGTGGATCGGTACCGTCTAGGAACTCGTCGTCGGACACCCGCTCATCGAGCCAACGACGGACTATCGAAGCCGACTGTTCAGCCCCAACGGCCTCGAATTCCTCCAGCAGTTCGCTAAGCGTGCCGCTGAGGTGACCCTTGAAGCCTCGAATCTTGGGGATGATGCGTTGCGCGATCCCCCAGTCGAGCGCCGTCTCTGGATCGAGTATCTGCTCGGCGTTGGCGACAAAGCGTTCCAACTCCAAATGGGCCCGCAGGCCCACCCCGATATTGGACTCGCGCAGAATGTGGGCGACCTCGACCAAGAACTGATGGTGAACGTCACTCGGCTCGGTGGTACAGATATCCGTCCATTCCTCCATGCCGACATGCCACGGCGGGGGCGGTGAGCCGGTGGACTCGTGGTGGCTGTTGGAGATATCGACGTTGAGGAGCAGCACGTTGGCTCGGTCGAGCACCCGCTCGGAAAGTGGACGAGTGGTCTCGTCCACATTGACCGTCCCTACGATCACGAGATTGTCTGGCAGGGCCATCTCCGGCGACCAGTCGTCTCGGTTCTTCGGTTCCAGGTCGGGCGAGTACAGCCGCAGGCGCACATCCTCGCTGCCCGAGCGAGCCTCCTCGAGCGCCGACAGCCACTCCGCGAGGTACTGCTCGACAGGGGCGAGGTTCATCTCGTCGAGCAGAATGAAGTGCAGCCTGCCGGAGTCGCGCTCGCAGTCGCGCACGGCCTCCGACAGCCAACCAGGAACGAAGTGGTCAGAAACCGGGCTCACGTACCCGAGGACCTCGCTCTGATCGATCCAGTCGGGGCGCACGGCCACGCGCCGAAAGCGCTGGTTTGCGGTGGTCGCGCCGAGGGCAGCAGCAAACGTTCGCGTCAACGAACTCTTGCCTGATCCGGTGAGGCCAGCCAGAATGGCGAACGGTCTGGTCTTGAGCGACACATAGAGCCGCTTCACATCCAGGGGGTCGAAATCTAGGGCACCCCGGCACGACTCCAGAATGTGCCCCAACAGCGCGTCCTCGCCGTCTTCGGCTCGCCACCGGTGGATCCGTTGGTCCTCAACTTCGCGCAGCAAGTCGTCGGCGACTTCGCGCGCTTCGGCAAGATCGCGGTCGCCGGTGCCGTCGGTCTGCGGCAGAGCCTCGATCTCAGAGCGGCGGTTCAAGAAGAGGCCCAGGTCGTCGTCACTGAAGTCTTCCCGCTCAGTGGTCAGGACTCGGTCGATCTCCGCAAGGGTGTCCAGAAGGTCGCTGCGGCGTTGAGAACGGAGTTCTGACAGCGCTTTCTCGAGTTCGGACTTGAGTCCGCTCGCACCCCGGCCGCGGCGCTGTTCCAACGCGTTGATCCTGCGCTCGAAGTCGCGCACCTGGGAATCTGGAGCCCCGAGAATCTTGAGCGGCACGGTCAACTCGCGAAGGTCTTCCTGCTGGTCTTCGACCATCTTGTCAAGCGCCTCGTTCAAGCTCCTTTGGGCTGCCCCTATCTCGGCTCTAAGTTCGCTGGGGTCGCTTGTCCCCATCCGAGCCCGGATGCCATCCAGTCGCTCCTTCCATGCAGAGTCGCTGACGAGGACAGACTCGTCAAGCTTGCGGCGCAGTCCCTCAAACTGGGCGCGTGCCTGCTCGGAGCGCTCGGTGCGCTCGACTGCCTCGCGCAGTCTCGCCAGCGCAGTCTCGGCGGTATCCACATCATCGTCGAGTACGCCGAGTCTGACCTCGTCGATGTCATCCTCAGACACTTCAGGCTTGGCCCCGAGGAGATCAAGGGCCTCGACCAGCAAGCGGTGTCGATGAAGCTCCCCTTCGAGTGCCGGAATCCGTTTGCCAGTCTCCTCACACCAGGCATCCACCACACGGGCCAGCCGGTAGCGACCTCGCCTGTCACCGCCTCTGGCCGCTGCCTCAAGGGCGGCTGCGACGGCATCATCATCCACTTCGGGAGCAGCTGAGACGCTGAGAATTGGTCGCAGCAGCGCTTCGACCAAAGGGCCGACGGCGTGCTTGACGCTGTTGGGGACCTCGCTGATCAGCGCAGGGACGCGCCGCTTCGTCCATGGCTCGACATCGTGTTGGAGCTGAACAATGCCACGCAGCCGCTCGTCCGCCTTGCCGCATCGCTTTTGCATCTCTCGGAACCGCCTGCTGCCTGCTTCGACGCCGCTTGAGCGAAGTTCTGCGTCGAGACGCTTCCAGTCCATCTCGGCGATTTGTGTCCTGCGCCCTTCGCGCATCGCGTCGGTAGCGGACCGCCACTGTTCGACGAACCATCTCCAGGCCACTCTCTCGCCGGGCAGCTTCACCGCGCCATATCTGTCGAGTGACAGGTCGTCATCGAGTCGCTTGAGCCTTGAATCGAGTTGGCGCTGCTTGTCCAGCCATTCCGCGGCTGGCACTGTGATCGAGAGTTGGGCCACGGCCGCCATCGGGGTCCTGACATGCTCGTCGAGCGACTCTGGAAGCAAGTGCGTGCCGCCGTTGGCGGAGGGCCTGCCGGTGGTGGTGACGAACCACCAGTCGAGCACATGCGCGAGCGGCCGATCTTCGCTGAGTTGGCAACGACGGATTACGCCCGCTGCCGTGTCAACCGCGTCGTCGGCACGGGGCGACCTCTCGACAATTGGGATCAGCAACTCGAAGATCGTGTTGGCCTCGGTCTCCGACACGGGGTCGGTGCTCCGCAGGATTCGCGTCAGCTTCGCCATGTGTGTCCCTCGCAGTTCGGTGCTTCGCGGCGATCAGTCATTGAAGCGACAAGCTATGGCAGGGGTGCGACACAGGGCCTATCCGGCGCTGCTGACCATGGTCGGGTGCGGCATAGAGGCGGGGTGGTGGCGGGGAGTTGGCTTGTAGGCGGGATTCTGTCCGGGAGTCCGTTGCCGGGGTCTCCCTGGATGACCATCCATCTTTGCGATCTACCCGGGAGTGTCTGCGGGCGGGCCGCCCTCTCCCTGCTCGATCTTGCTCCGGGTGGGGTTTGCCTAGCCATTCCGGTCGCCCGGAATGCTGGTGCGCTCTTACCGCACCGTTTCACCCTTGCCGGCGGTGGCCGGCGGTCTGTTCTCTGTGGCACTTTCCTGCGAGTCGCCTCGACTGGCTGCTAGCCAGCACCCTGCCCTGCGGAGTCCCGACCTTCCTCGATCCGCCTCAGCGGACCGCGGCCATCCGGCCGGCTCCCCGCCACCGCTGCCAGGCTAGTTAGCCTGAGGCCTCGACGCGGCAGCGCGGACTCCGGCTTCGGAGGGAACCATGGCAAAAGCATCATGACTGGGCTCGACGACTACGGCGGATGGCCCGGCGTGCTGGCAACGCTGGCGGCGGGCCGAGACATCGGACCCGGCGAGGCCCGGGCCGCTCTCGGGTCGGTCCTGGCCGGCGAGGCGACCGATGCGCAGGTGGCCGCCTTCATCGTCGCCCTGCGGCTCAAGGGACCCGCGGTGGGGGAACTGCTCGGCCTGGTCAACGCCATGCGCGACGCGGCCACCCCTCTGGACATTCCTGCCCACGCCATCGACATCGTGGGCACGGGCGGAACCTCGGGCCGCAAGGCCCATGCGCTCAACATCTCGACGATGGCCTGCTTCGTGGCCGCCGGCGCCGGGGCGACGGTCTGCAAACACGGCAGCGTGAAGGCCTCGTCCACCTCCGGCAGTTTCGACCTGCTGGAGGCAGTCGGGGTGCCCATCGGCGCCTCGCCCGAGCAGGTGGCCGAGACGGTGCGCACCACCGGCCTGGGGTTCGCCTTCGCCAAGACCTTCCACCCCGCCATGCGCCACGTCGCCGGGGTGCGCACCCAGGTCGGCATATCCACGGTGTTCAACTTGCTGGGCCCGCTGTCGCACCCCGGCCACGTCAGCCGCCAGGTCCTCGGCGTGCTGGAGGCATCGCTCGCCCCCACCATGGCCGCGGTGCTGCAGGCCACCGGCTCGGTTCGCTCAATGGTGGTGCACGGCGACGGCCGCTTTGACGAGTTCACCACCACCGGCCCGAATCTGGTGGTCGACCTGAACGAGGGCAAGGTGACCGAATACCGCGTTGACGCCTCCGACGTTGGGCTGGCCGCTGCCACCCCCGACGAACTGCGGGGCGGCGACCCGGTCGACAACGCCAGGATCCTTTCGGGCATCCTGGGGGGCGAGTCCGGTCCGCGGCGCGATGTGGTGGTGTTCAACGCAGCCGCTGCGCTAGTGGCCGCAGGCATCGCGGATGACCTCGCCGAGGGTGTGGAAGCGGCCGGAGCCGCCATTGACGACGGGCGGGCCGCCCAGAAGTTCGACGAGGTGACCCAGAGGCCGAGCGGCTAGGCGGCGACTCATGTACACGTCGGCGAGGCCTTCAGCGAGGCCGTGGGCTGGATGCTGTGTTTCGGGCGGCGCGGGGCGCGCCGCGAACAAGAGCGGGAGTGACCCCGCTGCGACGCAACGGGCTTGCACCTACCCGCGCACGCTCTTGGCCAGATGAGCCTCGATCCGGCCGTTTTGGCCGACATTGGCCGACGGGCCGGTCTGCACGCGGTGGGGTTCTGCCTGGCCGAGCCGTTCACCGACACTGCCCGCATCCTGCGCGAGCGCAAGCAGGCCGGGCTCCACGCCGGGATGCAGTTCACCTACCGCAACCCGGCCCGCTCCACCGATCCGGCCCGGATGCTGCCCGGTGCAGCCTCTCTCGTCGTGGGAGCCCTCAAGTTCGACGCCGCACCCTGCGACCGGCCCGACGATGACAGCCCCTACGCCCGGGTGGCCGCCTACGCCCGGGCCGACTACTACACCCCGCTGCGGACCGCCCTCGACGCCATTGCCGAGGCGCTGCGGAGCGAGGGCTGGCGAGCGGTGGTTTCGGCCGACGACAACGGCCTCGTCGACCGGGCCGCCGCCCATCGGGCCGGCATCGGCTGGTGGGGCAAGAACTCCAACCTGCTGGTGCCCGGAGCGGGCAGCCTGGTGGTGTTGGGAGCGGTGGTGACCGACGCGGCGCTCGTGTCGGCCGATCCGGGGCCGGTGCCCGACGGCTGCGGGTCCTGCCGGCGCTGTCTGGACGGATGTCCGACCGGGGCCATCGTCGCCCCCGGAACGGTGGACGCCCGCCGCTGCCTGGCCTGGCTGGTGCAGGCCGACGGCGTGTTCGACCCCGACCACCGGGTCGCGCTGGGCGACCGCATCTATGGCTGCGACGACTGCTCCGAGGTGTGTCCGCCCAACCGGGTGCAACTCAGGGGCCGAGCCGGTAGGCGAGCGGATCCGGCCCATACGGGCTCCCACCAGATTGCAGACGCTCTGCGCCGTCCCAGTGTCACTGGTGGCCCCGGTGCGTCAGGGCCCAGAGGCCGAGCGAATGGACCCCCCGAAGCCCGGCAGGCGTGGGTGCCGGTGCTGGACCTTCTCGAGGCCACCGACCACGAGCTGCTGTCGGCCTACGGGCGCTGGTACATACCGCGGCGCCAGCCTCGCTACCTGCGCCGCAACGCGCTGGTGGTGCTGGCCAACGTGGGCGAGCCCTCCGACCCCAGGGTGCGGGCCGCCGTGGATCGGGCCCTGGGCGACCCCGACCCGCTCATCGCCGCCCACGCAGTGTGGTGCGCCCGCCGCCTCGGACTCGGCCTCGAAGCCTTGAGGGAGCGAGACGACCCTATGGTGCGGGCCGAACTGGAGCGCCCCGTGCCCCCCAGAACCCAGGTGGCGGCGTGACCCGGCATCTGCTGGTGACCAACGATTTCCCGCCCAAGGTGGGAGGCATCCAGAACTACCTGTGGGAGCTGTGGCGGCGGCTGCCCCCCGACGATGTGGTGGTCCACACCACCCCCTACCGCGGCGCCGCCGAGTTCGACGCGGCCCAGCGGTTCACCGTCACCCGGTCCCGCGAGCCGTGGCTGCTGCCGGGGCCGCACCTCGTCTCCAGGGTGCGTCGCCTGGCCCGGCGCCACGCCGTCGATCTGGTGGTGCTCGACCCCGCCCTCCCCGCCGGACTGATCGGGCCTCGCCTCAACCTCCCCTACGCGGTGATTGTCCACGGCGCCGAGGCGGCCATTCCCGCCCGACTCCCCGGCACGCGGCAACTGCTGCGACGGGTGCTCCGCGGCGCGGCGGGGGTGATCGCAGCCGGAGGCTACGCGGCGCGAGAGTGCGAGCTGGCTCTCGGGCGCCCGCTGCCGACTTGGGTGATCCCGCCCGGCGTGGACGCCGACCGTTTCAAGCCGCTGACTGCCATCGAACGGGTCGAGGCCCGCGGGCGGCTGGGACTGGCGAGCGAGGCTCTCCTGGTAGTGAGCGTGTCGCGACTCGTGCCCCGCAAGGGGATGGACACGCTGGTGCGGTCGGCTGGCCTGCTGGCCCGCAACCGCGACGACCTGCAAGTCGTCATCGCCGGCACAGGCCGCGACCAGCGCCGCCTCGCCAGGTTGGCGGCCAGGACGGGTGCCCCGGTGCGGCTGGCCGGGTGCCTCAGCGACGACGACCTGGCCGCTCTCTACGGATGCGCGGACGTGTTCGCCATGCTGTGCCGCACCCGCTGGCGGGGCCTGGAGCAAGAAGGCTTCGGGATCGTGTTCCTGGAGGCGGCCGCAGCGGGCGTGCCCCAGGTGGCCGGTCGCAGCGGCGGCGCCCACGAGGCGGTGGCCGACGGGGTGACAGGGCTCGTGCTCGACCCGGCCACACCCCAGAGCTCAGCCGAGGCCATCGGCGCCCTGCTCGACGATCCAGTGCGCCGCATCGAGATGGGCGGCGCGGCGCGACGGAGGGCCGAGGCCGACTTCTCTTACGACGCCCTCGCCCGCCAACTCCAAGGGGCGCTCCAAGACATGGCGCGCTGAACCACGCTCGCCTGTGATGCCCGTCGGCGGGCGGCGGTTTCATTCCCGTTCTTGCTCGCTGCGCTCACAGGCCGCCCAAAACCCCAACAACACAGCCCACGGCCTCACCTGTATGGGCCGGATTCGCTCGCCTATCCGCTCAGCCTCCAACAGCAATCCGCGTGCTTGCTGTTAGTGTCGTCCGCGGCGCGGCAGGCGACTCCGGCTGTGCCTGTTTCTGAGGACTCCGACTGGCGGTGCCCAACGTGGTCGATCAGGCAACACAGCGCACCACGATCATGGCTTCGCCGCAACGATGCTTCGACGCGGCGGTCGACTTCGAGCAGTACCCCCGCTGGGCCCGCGATGTCAAGGAGGCCCAGATCATCGCCCGCGACCGCGACGGGCACGCCGTCGACGTCGAGTATCGGGTCACCGCCATGGGCCGCTCCACCAACTACACGCTGCGCTACTTCTACGGTGCCGATCCGCTGCGGCTGGCCTGGCGGCTGCTGCGGGGCGACGCCACCACCCGTCTCGACGGCGAGTACACCTTCGTCGAGGTCGACGGCGAGTCCGACACCACTGAGGTGTCGTACCAGCTGGCCGTCGAACTGGCCGTGCCCCTGCCCGGATTCGTGAAGCGGCGGGCCGAGTCTCGCATCATGCACACCGCGCTCGACGAGCTGAAGGCCTACGTGGAAGCCGGCGCCGGATCCTGACTTCCGGCAGACATCTGTGAGACCGAGCAAGCATGTTCTGCGGTTTTGACATCGGAGGCACGAAGGTCTTGGGGCTGGCCGTGCACCCCGACGACCCGACCACCCCCATAGCGGTCAGGCGCACCGCGACCATCGCCGACGGCGACGCCCTGATCGCCACCATGATCGACATGATCGCCGGCCTCGAAGCCGACTGCGCCGAGACGTGCTCCGCCGTCGGCGTGGGCATCGCCGGACTCGTCGATCCCACCGGCGTGCTCAAATATTCGCCCAACATCGACGGCGTGATCGACCTCGATATCCGCCGACAGCTGCGGACCGAGCTGCGCAGGCCGGTGGTGGTGGAGAACGAGGCCACCGCCGCGGCCTGGGCCGAGTCGCTGCACGGCGCGGCCCGGGGCTGCCGCCATGTGGCTCTGGTGGCTCTCGGCACGGGGCTGGGCACAGGTTTCGTGTTCGACGGTCGCCTGTACCGGGGCTGGAACGGCTTCGCGGGCGAGTCGGGCCACATGACCATCGAGTTGTCTGGTCCCGAGCACGTCACCGGGGCCAGCGGACCCTGGGAGTACTACGCCTCGGGCACGGGGCTGGGGCGCCTGGCCCGGCAGGCTGCCGACCGGGGCGACCTCGACGCGGCCACCGCCGCGGCCGGCTCGGTGGGCGCCATCCGGGGTGAGCACATCCACGAACTGGTGGCCGAGGGCGACCCCGACGCCCTGGCCGTGCTCGACGAGTTCTGCTACTACACCGCGGTCGGGGTGGCCAACCTCGTACATGTGCTCGACCCTGAGATGGTGGTGATCGGCGGCGGGCTGGTGGACATCGGCGAGCCGCTGGTGCGCGGCGTGGAGACCTGGACGCACCGGCTGGTGCTGGGAGGCCGCCAACGCCGCCGCGTGCAGGTGGTCCCGGCCCAGCTCGGAAGCCAGGCCGGAGCGATCGGCGCTGCCCTGCTCGCGGCGGAGAACGCGTGATGCTTGTGGAGGGTCATGCACAGCGGAGGCGGTCTGATATCCGGCGCGGCCCTGCTCGCGGCGGAGAACGCGTGATGCATGTCGGAGGTCATGCGCGGCGGGGGCTGTCTGATGCGTGGCGCGGCCCTGCTCGCGGCGGAGAGCAAGTGATGCATGGCGGGGAGGCTGGCTGATGCGGGTGGGGATCCTGACCGGCGGTGGCGACTGCCCGGGCCTCAACGCGGTGATCAGGGCGGTGGTGCGCAAAGCGGAGCGGCACTACGGGCATCAGGTGATCGGTTTCGTCGACGGCTGGCGTGGCGTGGTGGACGACGACTGGATCCCACTCGACGTCGAGGCCTGCCGCGGCCTGCTGCCCAAGGGCGGAACGATGCTGGGCACCTCGCGGCATACGCCGTTCAACCTTGGTGACGGCATGTCTCGGGCCACCGACACGATTCACGGCCTCGAGCTCGACGCGCTGATCGCCATAGGCGGCGAGGGCACCCTGTCGTGCGCCTCGGAGATGTCGGACCGCGGCTTCAGCGTTATCGGCGTCCCCAAGACCATCGACAACGACGTCGGCATGACCGAGCGGACCTTCGGGTTCGACACGGCTGTGACCGTGGCCACCGAGGCGATCGACCGGCTCCACACCACCGCCGAGAGCCATGCCCGGGTCATCTTCGTGGAGGTGATGGGACGCAATGTGGGCCACATCGCCACCTGGGCCGGGATCGCGGGAGGCGCGACCTACACCCTGGTGCCCGAGGAGCCTTTCGACCTCGACGAACTGTGCGAGGCTCTGATGCGGCGCCGCGGCCGGGGCCGCTACGCCTCCATAGTGGTGGTGGCCGAGGGGGCCAGACCCCGCCCGGGCACGCTGGAGGTGGCCGAGCCGCCGGTGGACGAGTACGGGCACAAGCGCCTCGGCGGCATCGCCAACGCGATCGCGGCCGAGGTGGAGGCCCGCACCAGCCTGGAGACCCGGGTCACCATCCTCGGGCACGTTCAGCGGGGCGGATCGCCCACGCCGTTCGACCGCGTGCTGGCCACCCGCTTCGGGGTGGCGGCCATCGAAGCCGTCCACGAAGGCAACTTCGGCCAGATGGTGGCCCTGCGGGGCGGCGCCATCGAACTGGTGCCGCTGCAGGAGGCAACTGCCCGCCTCAAGCCGGTGAGCCGCGAACTGCTCAATGTGGCCCACACGTTCTTCGCCTGAGGCCGAGCCGCGGTCTCGGGCCGTCCTCAGCCCTCCCCGTCGCCCTCCTCGTCGGCGGGCGCTGTGGTGGTGGTGGCCGGCGCGAAGTCGGGCTGGAACTGCTCGTAGGCGCTGGTTCGCAGAATGGCCCCCGGCTCGGCGTCGGCGTCGCTGGTGGGGACCGACACCTCCTCGCCGTCGAGCAGGATCCGGACTCCCTCCACGCTCTCGGTCTCGGAGGCGGTGAACACGAGCTGGGCCGCCGCGAACCGCAGCTCGTCGGCGGAGGGCGGCTGGTCCTCGCCCTCGGGCGACAGATGCACGATGTCGACGGTGGCCACGCCGTCGCTGACGGTGGCGCTGAGAATCTCGAACAGCTCGAGGGTGTTGAAGTAGCCGGCGTCGGACTCCTCGGCCGAGGCGGCCTCCCCGAACAGGGTGGCCAGCACGTCGGCCAGGGTGGCGCTGCGGCGCACCTGTCGCTCCACCTCCACCACGATGGTGCGCTCGATGTCCTGGGGGTTGGTCAACAGGTAGACGGGCCGGGACTCGTTGAGGGGGGCGGCAACGGTGGTGGTGGTGGACGCCGTGAATCCGGGACGCAGGCTTTCGGGCAGCTCCTCGGGATCGATGGCCTCGGCGTTCTCATCGGTGGGCAGCCCGCAGCCGGCCGCAGCCAGTATCAGGGCCGCGGCGACGAACAGGCTGGCGCGGCGGCGCGTCCTCACGGGGCCAGCGTCCTCTCGGGCTCGGTCACCGGCAGCTCGACCACGAAGCGGGCGCCCCGCGTCGAGCCGGGCCGGGGCTCCACCCAGACTCGGCCGCCGTGCAGCCCCACATGCTCGGCCACCAGCGCCAGGCCCAGGCCCGATCCGGAGTCCCGGCCCCGCCGGCCGCCGGCCCGGCCGCGGTGGAACCGGTCGAAGATCAGCTGGCGCTCCTCGGGGACCACCCCCGGCCCGTTGTCCTCCACGCCGAGGCGCACCAGGCCGTCGTGGCGGTCGAGGACCACCCGCACCTCGCCGTCGCCGTACTTGGAGGCGTTCTCCACCAGGTTCGACACCACCCGGCCGAGGCGGCGCTTGTCGGCCAGTATCACCGTGCTCGCCATGCCGGCGGCGGCCTCGAAGTCGACCACCGCGGTCGAGTCGAGCCCGAACTGGAAGATGGCGTGCTGCACGAACTCCACGATGTGCACCTCCTCGGCCTGCAAGTCGGCGGTGCCCACGTCGTAGCGGTTGATCTCCAGCAGGTCCTCCACCAGCCGCCTGAAGCGCGAGATGTCGTCGCTGAGGAGATCCAGCGCGGTACGGCCCCGCTCGCCGAGTTCGTCGGCCATGTTGTAGAGGACCTCCACCGAGGCGGTCAGCGTCATCAGGGGGGAGCGCAGCTCGTGGCTGACCTCCGAGGCGAAGCGGGCGTCGCGGGCGATCCGCTCCTCGAGGGCTCGGGCCATCTCGTTGAACGAGGCGGTCAGCGAGGCCAGGTCGGCGTCCTCGGGCGGGGTCAGGCGGGTGTCCAGCGCGCCGGCGGCCAGCGACTCGGCCGCGGTCCGCACCTTGAACAGCGGATTGAGCAGCCGGCCCGCGGCCCACCAGCCGAAGGCCGCCGCGAACATTGTGGCCACTGCGGCGACGCCGAAGAGGATGAAGGCCAGTGTGTCCAGGGTCTCCTCGATGTCGTCGAGGGGGGCGGCCTCGAAGTAGATGGCGTCGGTGGGGGGGCCGGGAATGGGAACGGCCGAGACGATGGCGGTGCTGTCGCCGATGGCGGCCCGCATCTTGGCCGGCGTTCCCGACTCGACCAACTCCAGCAGCGAGGCCGGCACCGTCTGCTGGTTGAACACCAGCGGGTCGGCCGAGGTCCACTCGTCGCCCACTCGCAGCAGCGGGAAGGTGCCCGACGTCTGTCTGAGCCGCTCGACGATGGCCCGCCGGCCCTCGTCGTCGGTCTCGGAGGTGAGCTCGTTGCGCACCCGCCGGCCGTTGTTGGCGAACACCGAGAAGGCGGTCTCGTCGCGCTCGTTGAGAAGGTTCTGGCGGGCCAGGGCCAGCGTGGCGAAGGAGATTGTGGAGGCCAGCAGCAGTCCTCCGATGGCGAAGGCGAAGGTGATGCGGGTGCGCAGCCCGCGCCGGTACGAGAGCCTGGGCCGGGGCAGCCGCACGCCGTGGGTTGCCTCGCTCTAGGGCTGGAGCTTGTAGCCGAGCCCGCGCACGGTCACCACATGGCGCGGGTTGGCCGGGTCGGGCTCGATCTTGGTTCGCAGCCTGCGCACGTGCACGTCGACCAGCCTGCCGTCGCCGAAGTAGCCGAGCCCCCACACCTGCTCCAGCAGCACTTCCCGGCTGAAGATGCGGCCGGGGGTGGAGGCCAGCTCCACCAGCAGCCGGAACTCGGTCTTGGTGAGATGGGCCTCGGTGCCCGACACCCGCACCACGCCCTCGTCGGGAAGGATCTGCAGGTCGCCGAGGATGATCTCGCTGCCGCCGTCGTCGCTGCTGCGAGCCCGCCGCAGCAGGGCCCGGATGCGGGCCGACAGCTCTTTGGGGGCGAAGGGCTTGGTGAGGTAGTCGTCGGCGCCGGCCTCGAGGCCGGCCACCACGTCGTGGGTGTCGGAGCGGGCCGTGATCATCACGATGGGCACGTCGCTCGACTTGCGCAGGGCGCGGCATATGTCGAAGCCGTCGATGCCGGGCAGCATGATGTCGACCAGCACCACGTCGGCGGGCACCTGGTTGAAGGCGGCCAGAGCCTCCTCGCCGGAGGAGACCTCGTCCACTTCCCAGCCCTCGTCCTCGAGCGCCAGCCGCAGCGCGGTGCGGATGCGCTCGTCGTCCTCCACGGTGAGGATCCGGGTGGTCACGAGCCCCGCCTCCTCCAAGACTGGCCGGCATGGGCGCCGCCGGGCTGCTGGGCCCGCCACTCGGCCGCGGCCCTGAGGGTCAGCACGGCCACGATCCCGGTTCCGGCCGCGGCGCCGACCGCGGTGCCGAGCCCGACCAGGCCGGCGGCAGTAGTGCAGCCCTCGTCGCAGGTCAGGTCCATCACTGCGAAGCCGATCAGCCCCCCGCACACGCCGGCCACGATGATGGCCGAGAACGCCAGCACCCGGGCCAGAAGCGAGGGCGAAGAGTCGGGCGGCACGGTGCCGCGCTGATCCAGCACCACCCGCAAGCCTAACCCAAGTCCCAGTAGCGGCAGCCCGCAGCGGGCCCTTACCGCCGCCCGGACGCTCACCAGAGCCGCGAACACGGCGTTAATGCTGGCCTGTCGCGACCGCCGCCAGCGCCTCGATCCAGCGCTCATGGCGCTCACGGCAACGCCAGCGTTACTGCTGGCCTGTCGCGACCGCCGCCAGCGCTGTCTCAAAGATAATGTAGTGATATATCAATATGATTGAATCTATGTGGCCTATCCTCACCACTAGGCAGTATCGGCAATGGGTCTTGGCGCTGTCGGACCGAGATCGAGCCCGGCTACAGCGGGCCGAACTTCGACTCATCGAGATGGGACCTCGCCTGGGCAGACCCATTGCGGACCGTGTGGAGGGTTCTGCATACTCCAACATGAAGGAACTGCGGCCGACGCCAACGCTTCGAGCGTTCTACGCGCTGGATCCGGAACGGCGAATTGTGATGCTGTGCGGGGGCGACAAGGCCGGCTCGGGCGGGGCGTGGTATCGGAATACGATCCGACGAGCTGACCGGCTCTACCGGGCACATTTGGTGAACCACTCGCGAGAACAGCGGCGCTAGGACAACTGCAATGCTGCTACCGTATCGACCCATGGGCTTGCTGCGCCGACGCCGAGATCTTGGCTTGGCACCTCTCTCCGAGTTGCATGACGAGTTCCGTGGTCGCCCCGGTGCTGAGGAACTGCTGGCCGAGGCCGAGGAATATCTCGCAGAGCGCGAGGACGAGGACATCTCTCGAACTCGACGGTAACCCCACACGCCGCTCCGATCTCGGGGATCGTGTCACTGGGGGCTGGCAGACTGCTGCTGTGGGCTACATGGTTCGGGGCGACTGGTGAGTACGGCGGTCAGGGGATGGCCTCCCGATGGGACCGTCGGGTTCCTGCATGTGGACATGGACGCCTTCTATGCCGCGGTCGAGGTGAGGCGCCGGCCCGAGCTGCGGGGCAGGCCGGTGGTGGTGGGCGGCACCGGCAACCGGGGCGTGGTGGCCGCCGCCAGCTACGAGGCCCGGGTGTTCGGAATCCGCTCGGCCATGCCGTCGACCCGGGCCCGCCGGCTGTGCCCCCATGCCGTGTTCCTGCCCGGCGACCACGCCCACTACGGCGAGGTGTCCAAGCGGGTGATGGCCGTCCTCGCAGACGTCACCCCGCTAGTGGAGCCCCTGTCGCTGGACGAGGCCTTCCTCGACGTGCGGGGGGCAACCAGGCTCCTCGGCCCCGCCCCCGCGCTGGCTGCACAGATCCGCGCCCGGATTCTGGAGCAGGAGCAGCTCACCTGCTCGGTCGGGGTGGCCTCCAGCAAGTTCATGGCCAAGCTGGCCACCGAGCGGGCCAAGCCCCGGGTCGAGCCCTCCGGGCCAGTGTGGGGTACCGGGGTTCACGTCGTGGCGGCCGGCGCCGAGCTCGACTTCCTGCACCCGCTGCCGGCCACCGCGCTGTTCGGCGTGGGGCCGGCCACAGCGCGGCGCCTGGCCCGGCTGGGGGTGGAGACGGTGGGCGACCTGGCGTCGCAGCCGGAGTCGTCGCTGACCGCGGCCCTGGGCGCCGCTGCCGGCCGCCATCTCCATCGGCTGGCCAACGGCATCGACGACCGGCCCGTGGTGGTGGACCGCGCCCCGCGCTCCATCAGCCACGAGGAGACCTTCAGCCGGGACCTTCACGCCGAGGCGGCGCTGGAAGCCGAGGCGACCCGGCTGGGCGACGCGGTGGCCCGCCGGCTGA
The DNA here is from genome assembly GCA_022821685.1 of Acidimicrobiia bacterium. Classification (GTDB taxonomy): domain Bacteria; phylum Actinomycetota; class Acidimicrobiia; order Acidimicrobiales; family Aldehydirespiratoraceae; genus Aldehydirespirator. The sequence continues at coordinate 7,973 of JAJEDD010000010.1, read as the reverse complement.
GGGCGTCGAGCCTGGCAGCCCGCACCATCACGCTGAAGGTGCGCTTCGGCGACTTCAAGACCATCACCCGCTCGGTGACCCTTCCCGAGGCCACCGACAGCGGCCGTGCCGTGGTGTCGGCGGCCCGCGACCTGCTTGCCGCGGTCGACACTGCGCCGGGGGTCCGCCTCCTGGGCGTGGGCGCGTCGGGGCTGGCGCCCGCCGAGGCCGAGCAGCTGAGCCTCGAGGACGATTCGGAGGCCCACGACGCCGCCGAGCAGGTGAGCGACCGGATACGGGACCGGTTCGGGTCGTCCGCCATCGGCCCCGCCGCCGCCGTGCGGGCCGGCCGGGGCCTGCGGTCACCCCTCGACGCCGACCAGCGATGGGGGCCACCCGAGGCCGAGCTTGCGAGGCCGTGGCCTGAGTGGCCCGTGAGCGAAGCGAGCAGGAGCGGGGGTTCTGAGGCCGAGCTTGCGAGGCCGTGGCCTGAGCGGCCCGTGAGCGAAGCGAGCAGGAGCGGGGGTTCTGAGGCCGAGCTTGCGAGGCCGTGGCCTGAGCGGCCCGTGAGCGAAGCGAACAAGAGCGGGAATGACTAGGCAGCGACGGGTACGTCGTCGGGGCCGTAGCGGGATCGGCTCGACGCGGGGCTTGCGAATCCGGCTATCGTCAGGGCGCAATATGCCTGGCTGTTGCACACGCCGAAGGTCCCGGAGGTGATGGACGTGCCGTTGTCCGAGGACGAGCAGCGCATCCTCAGCGAGATCGAGTCGCACCTCTATGAGAGCGACCCGGAATTGGCCCGCGAGGTGGCCGAGACCACCGTCTATACCCATGCTTTCCGCAACATCAAGTGGGCTGCGCTCGGGCTGCTCGTCGGGGTGGTGCTGATGGTCTGGCTGCTGTCGATCTCGTTCATGCTGTCGTTCATCGGATTCCTGGTGATGCTGGTGTCGCTGCTGTTCCTGGAGCGCAACGCGCGGCGGGTCGGCAAGGCCGGACTGGGCCAGATGACCGAGTCCATGCGGGGCGGAAAGCTCCGCCATGTGGTCGGCGGCGCCGGCTCCCGCATGAGGGAGCGCTACGACCGCGACAACCGCAACGGCGACTGAGGCCGAGCTTGCGAGGCCGTGGCCTGAGCGGCCCGTGAGCGAAGCGAACAAGAGCGGGAATGAAACCGCTGCGGCGCGAGAGGCTTGCCATCAATCGGCGCACCCTCTTACTGGTGCTTGGCTCTGAAGAGGGTCGTCGGGTTTAGCTCGGCGGCCAGCCGGCGGGGCAGGGTGGCCTGGTTTCGGCACGCGTCGATCACATGCGAGGCGGCTGCGGCGGCCCGTGCCGCCATCGAGGGGGGTGTGTTGCGGGCGTAGCGTCCGTGGGTGGCCAGCGCGGCCAGTTCTTCGATGGGGCCGGCGGCGGGCAGGGCCGCCGTCACCCGCCGGGCTAGCTCGAGGGGCGTTTCGACGGGCCGGGGAGCGAGTCGGGCCAGTGTCAGAGCCTCGACCGCATCGCTCCACCACGTCTCGATCAGCCCGGCCGGATCGCCGGCCAGGGCGGCCCGCTCCCGGCGGCGACCGAGGCGGCGCAGCAGCGGCACCGCGCCGAGCAACAGCGCGACCGCCGCCAGTACCAGCACGATGATCACCGCCAGACGCGGCACCCCTCCCTCGGGATCGTCTCCGCCAGCCTCCGCGCCGCCCTCGGGCGCACCGGAGAATCCCGAGCCTTCCTCCGAGCCATCCTGGGAGCTGCCGTCTGAGGGGTCCGGCAGCCCGGTGAAACCGGACCCGCCATCCTCCGCCGGCGCGGACGTAGGCGGCTCGGGCGCGTCGACCGCGGTCGCCTGATTGGCGACGTGGCCGGTGACGGCGAAATCGCCGGGCGCGCCCCGCCCCGGCGTCGGCTCGAAGCGGACCCAGCCGGTGCCCGCGAAGTACACCTCGGGCCAGGCGTGGGCGTGCTCTCCCCGCACGACATAGGCCCCCTTTTCCGGGTCCCAGTCGCCCCAGGTGAAGCCGACCGCCACCCGGGCGGGCAGTCCGATGCTGCGGGCCATGGCCGCGTAGGCCGATGCGAACTGCTGGCAGTAGCCAGCCCGAACGTTGAAGAGGAAGTCATCGAGGCTGTCGATGCCGTAGCCCGAGTGCACGTCGAGGTCGTAGCGGAATCCGCCGTCGAGCCGGAAGTAGTCCTGTAGCAGCACGGCCCGGTGGTAGTCCGACTGGGCCGCCGCGGTGACCCGCTGGGCCTCGTCGGCCACGACGGCTCGGGCCGAGTCGGGAAGGCGGGTGTTGAACGCCGCGAAGTCGGGATCGAGCATCGCCGCGTCCACGTTGCGGAGCCGGTCGGGGTCGTCGATCACCGGCACCGCCGACTCCACTGTGTAGGTGAACCGGCTCGGCCCCTCCAGCGCGGCGAGGCGCGACTTGATCAGCGAGCCCGAGGCGGACTCGTACTCCATGGCCACCCCGCCGTCGTCGAGGATCCGCCGCGGCTCGTAGGCCACCGGCAGGTAGGAGTTGCCCAGCCCGGTCAGCGAGACGGTTTGCACCACCCGAACTCCTCGCACCGACGGATCGAGAGTGGCGGCCAGGGGTCCGGTCGCCTCCTCGTAGCTCGAGCGGGCCCGCCAGCCGTTCCCGTCGAACTCGTCGAGCGAGGTGAGCCTCCAATACTGGCGCTCCTCGGGGAGCACGGCCACCGTGAACAGCTCCCGGTTGGAGGGATCGATGAGGCGGCTGCGGATCTGGACGAAGGGGCTGACGAGGATTCTCTGTCCGTCGATGTCGGGGTTGGCCGTACCGCCCGGCGCCGGGGGCTGGGATGCGAAGTCGGCCCACGGCTCGGGCTCGGGGCTGGGGTCCGATATCCAGGGAGCGGCCTCGGTGACCTCGAGGCGGGCCAGGTCGATCCACGGCTCCGCCTCCGCGCCGGGCAGCCAGGGTCCGGCCACCGCGCCCGCGGCCACCGCCAGCACCAGCGCCAGGCCGCCGGTGCGGGCCAGCGCCAGCGCCCCCCGCCCGGCGGTGGGCTCGATCCACGCATCGTTGCGCCGGCTGCGAAGCCGCAGCGCGAACATGACCGCACCGAGCGCTCCGGCGAAGAGCGCTCCGTGCATCACCGCCCCGTCGCCGGTGCCCGCCGCGATCGTGAACCCGTACACGGCCGAGACGGGCGTCACCGCCACCACCGGAGCCCGGTCTCGGAAGGCGGCGGTGTCGGCCAGGAACGCGCTGAGGCCCAGCGCGGCGCCCGCGCACAGCACCAGGCCCGGCACCGGCACGACCGGCGCCGGGGAGGCGGTGAGAACGCTCCAGGCGTCGGCCAAGTCGGCGCGGGCCACCTCGAAGGTGTCGACGGTGGGCAGCACCAGCCACGCCGTCTCGGCGTAGAACAGCACGGTGGCGGCGATGACCAGACCGCCGGCCCACAACAGCGCGGCCGACAGTGTGGACAGCCGGGCCCGCCGGGCCGCGGCCGCGATCACATGGGAGACCACCGCCAGCGCCAGCACATTCCGCAGGAACGCCGAGTCGGTGAACAGCCGCGACATGCCCGACGCCACCACCACCGTCAGCGCGGCCAGTGCGAGTTCCGCGAGCCAGTCGTAGGCGCCGCCGGGCGCAGGGTCGGGGGCGCGCTTCATGCCGGAACCGGCGCCACTGCCCCGGCGGGCGCGGCGAGGGCGAGTCCCGCGATCCAGCCGTTTGTGCCGCCGGGCGCAGGGTCGGGGGCGCGGCTCATGCCAGCACTGGGGTCCTGCGGCCCGTCAGTGGGGCCAGCGGCCACAGGCCCCGCAGCTGGTCGGGACCGGTCAGGTGTATCCAGCCGCCTTCTGTGCCCGCGGCGGGCGAAGCGTCGTCGCCGTGGGTGATGACCAGCCGGGCACCGAGGCGCTGGGCCAGCCCGTGGCGGGCGCTCTCGTCGTCGATTGCCTCCGGCGAGGCGGTGACCGCCACCACCACCGAAGCGCTGTCGATCGTCTCGATGTCGATGGTGGGTCGCCCGCCCTCCAGCACAGCCAGGAACTCCAGGGCGGCCGCGATGTCGTGGCGGTGGGCGAGGATGGCTGTGCCCCGGCCGTCGGTGGTGAGAATCTGCGCTTCATCGCCGTTGCCGAGCACCGCGCAGACGACCGAGGCAGCCACCGAGGTGGTGCGATCCTGCACTGCGGCCAGATCGCCGGGCGGGCGGGTGTCGACCACCACCGTGAGCCGGCCCGGACGGGAGGGCTGGAACCGGCGCACCATGAACTCGTCGAGCCGCGCCGTGGAGTGCCAATGGATGTGGCGGGGGTCGTCGCCCTCGGCATAGGGGCGCAGCACATCGAACTCCTCGCTGGAGAGTCCCAGGAGCCGGCGACGCGAGTCGAGGGGCAGCGACAGGTCGCCGCCCACGGGCAGGCGCGGCGGGGCCAGCCGCTCGATCGGCGGATGCACCACCACCCGGGTCCTGTTCTCGACGAGGCGCCGCCGGCGGGCCAGGCCCAGGCCGTCCACGTCGGCGAACTGGGTGGGTCCGATCTCCAGGATGCCTCTGCGGGCGGGCTGTAGCCGATAGCGCCGTGTGGCGGCGGCGCCGGCCGGCAGCGGCGCGACGATGCACTGCACCTCTGTGCCCATGGTGACCGCTTCGGCGACCCGCACGGTCGGCGACGCCAGTCGGGCCCGGTTCGTCACCTCCAGATCCACGTCCAGCGGATCTGATACGGCCACCATTGTCGACGAGACCCTGCGCCTGACCGACAGCCGCGACGGGTGGACGAGTCGCACGGCCAGGGCGAGCACCACCGCCGCCGCGGCGGTGAAGCCGACCACGTAGAGCTCGCCGATGGCGAAGACCCGCCCGGCGACGACCGCGGCGATCCCAGCCCCCAGGAGCCTCCAGCCGACCGAGGTCGGCACGTCGAGCGCTCCCTTCCTGCCCGCTCGGCCTCTAGACGGCGCGGGCTCTTTGGCGGGGCATGGGCACGGAGTCGATTATCTCGGTGACGATGTCGCTGGACTGCAGGCCCCGCACCCGGCTGTCGGGCTTGGGCAGCAGCCGGTGCGGAAGCACGGCCGGGGCCAGCGCCTTGATGTCGTCGGGAGTCACGTAGTCGCGGCTCGCCGCCGCCGCTCTGGCCCGCGCCAGCCGCAGCACGGCCAGCACCCCGCGGGGCGACAGGCCCAGCGCCAGGCCGGGATGGCGGCGGGTGGCGGCGGCCACGTCGAGCAGGTAGGAGCGCAGCGGACCCGAGACGTGAACCTGCTCAAGCTGCTCGGACATCCAACGCACCACGGCCGCGTCGGCCACCGGCTCGATCAGGTCGACGGGCTCCTGGGCGCCCCGGCCCACCAGGATCGAGTCCTCGGAGCCCCGGTCGGGGTAGCCCACCTGGAGGCGCATGAGGAAGCGGTCCATCTGGCTCTCCGGCAGCGGGTACGTGCCCTCGTACTCCAGCGGGTTCTGGGTGGCGATGACCGTGAACGGCGGCTCCAGGCGCCGGGTCACCCCGTCGAGCGTGACCTGCTGCTCGCCCATGGCCTCCAGCAGCGCCGACTGGGCCTTGGGCGATGCCCGGTTGATCTCGTCGGCCAAGACGATGTTGGAGAACACCGGTCCGGGCCGGAACTCGAACGTTCCGCTGGCCCGGTTGAACACCGACGTTCCGGTGATGTCGACCGGCAGCAGGTCGGGAGTGAACTGGATCCGGCCGAAGCTGACCTCGACGCTGCGGGCCAGCGCCTTGCCGAGGGTGGTCTTGCCCACGCCGGGGACGTCCTCGATGAGCACGTGGCCCCCGCACACCAAGGCGAGGATCAGCAGCTCGATCACTTCGCCCTTGCCCTTCACGGCCTGCTCGATGTTGTGGTGAATGAGCTTGAACTGCTCGTCGAATCTTCCCATCACGCCGCAGCGTACATATTCGCCGTATCCGCTCGGGGTATCCCTGCGGTGCTCGTTCTCGCCCCTGTTTTCGGGTCAGGCTCCGGCCTTCAGGGTCCGCAGCAGGGCGGCGATCACGTCGGCCTCGATCGCCCCGATGGCACCGCAGCGTGCGGCCATCACTTCCCGACCGGTGTTGCGGTCTTGCGGTGCGACATCGAGGAGTGCAAGCTCGTCCAAGAGGTCGAGCGAATAGGTGAGCGAATCCGGCCCGTTCGCTCGAGGCCGTGGGCTGTGTAGTCGGGGTTTGGGCGGCCCGTGAGCGCGGCCAACGGGAGCGGGAATGACTCCGCTGCGACGCGATGGGCCCCCACCAATTTGCGCTCGCTCTGGGCCGTGACCGCTCTCGGCTGTCGGCGGATGCCGGAGCCGGGCAGTGGTCTGAATCCGCGCCCGTTGGCGGCTGCGGCGCTGGCTGATCCCAACGACCTTGAGCCCGCCCACGAACACTTCGCCGGAGCCGCGGCCCGCGAAGCACACCAGCCTCCCCCAGTCGTCGGCCTCGAGGCGCCCCGAGTGCACCGAGATTGGCTCGGTGACGAAGGGTTCGATCACGGTAGACCACAGCTCGCCCACCCAGTGCACGGCGCGGGCCACATCGTCACTCCAGAGGGGATCGGCAGCGGGCACGAAGAAGTCGGCCCAGATCTGGCCGCCGGGCTGCAACAGAACGGCCCCCCCGCCGCTGCGGCGCCGCACCACCTCCGCACCCGCGTCCGCGGCTCGGCGCGGGTCGGCGGCGTCGAGCGACTGGGTGCTTCCCAGCACCAGCGCGGGCCTGGTGATGGTGTGGATCCTGACCAGCCGCGTCGCGGATTTTGAGGGCTCGGCCGCCCCGAGCAGGTCCGAGACTGGGCCGTGCAAGCGCTCCGTCGTCCACTGGTGAACGCCGGCACTCACGCGGTTCGGAGACCGCCCCGAGGCTGCAGGTAGGCGGTCCAGGTCTCGGGAACGACACCAGCGGCGATCTCGACCCAGGTCGACGGCGACGGCGGCTCGGGTCGACGCCGCAGCCGCATGCCGCTCTCGCTGGGCAGGCGGTCTCGCTTCTTGGTGTTGCAGCGTCGGCAGGCTGCCACCACGTTCTCCCAGGTGTGCATCCCGCCGCGGCTGCGAGGCACCACATGGTCCATGGTCTCGGCTCGGTCGCCGCAGTACTGGCAGCAGTCGCGGTCGCGGGCGAACACCGCTCGCCGGTTCGGTGAGCGGTGCCGGGGACGGGGCACGCTCACGTAGTGGCTCAGCCGCACCACCGAGGGCACCTCCACCGACCGCCGCTCGGACCGGAAGGCCCGGCCCGTGGCGTGCAGCATCTCGACTTTCTGGGCCAGCACCAGGCACACGGCGCGCCGCGCGCTCACCACCGTCAGTGGCTCGAAGGTGGCGTTGAGGACGAGCACCCCGGACATCGGGGGCAGGCTAACCGCGTTCGCTCCCGGAGGCCGTGGGCTGCGTTGGCGCGCCCTCTTCGTGCTCAGGCGGTCGAGCGGTTTTGAGCCCGGCACCACTCCAGCCACACGACAATGTCGTTGAGTGACGGCGGAACCCGGGGATCGCCGTACATGGTCTCCGACCTGAAGCGGGTGAGTTCGCCCGTGGGCACCGGCACGAAGGGGGGACGGCGCCACCAGCGGCGGGGAGCGAAGCGGGCCGCCTGCACCAGTGCCGTCGGCCATAGCCGCGGCCGCGTCGCCAGCGCCAGGATCGCCCGCACGATCGCCTTCAACACGGCACCCACGCCCCGAAGGCTAGGCACCGGGGCGCTCGATGAATCGATCAATGAGCTACAAGCCCCTCACTTTGGCGCGCCCGCTTGGCGGGCGCGCCAATGGGTACAAGCCGGTCGCGTCGCAGCGGGGTCATTCCCGCTCTTGTTCGCTGCGCTTACAGCCCACGGCCTCGCCCGTATGGGCCGGATTCGCTCGCCTATTCGCTCGGCCTCTTAGCCTGAATCCACCGGTGGGCTGGTCGGGGTGGGCTGGTTGGGGTGTTGTGGCTGGTGTTTGGCTGGTTGGGGTGCGGTGGGTGCTGTTGGGGCGTGTCGGGCCGGCGGCTGGGGTTGTGGC
>JAJEDD010000014.1 GCA_022821685.1 Acidimicrobiia bacterium | reverse complement strand
CCCCCCCGGGGGGGGGGGGGGGGGGCGGCCAGCTCTGTAGATTTTCATTTCCTGCACGGCGTTATGCTCTGCCTCTAGTCGGGTTTGGTAGATCGATTGATTCGATTTTGGTAGATCAATCTCGTCGAAAATGGTAGATTTCATGTCCATGTCTGTCAGCGGGACGGTCGAGCCGGCATCGACTCTGACGCCCGAGGGATACCGGGCCCGCATCGCTGAGACGAATGCGGCACGGATACTGCGAACCGCCCGGGCGCTGCTCGTCGAAGGTCCCAAGGGCTGCGGCAAGACATGGCTGGCGAAACGCTTTGCTCACAGCGAGGCATTGCTGGAGCAAGATCCGGCGACATTTGCGCTGGCCCAGGCCGAACCCCACCGGGTGCTGGAGGGCGCCACACCGAGATTGATCGACGAGTGGCAGCGCGTGCCGGCGCTGTGGGGCGCGGTCCGGGGCGTGTGCGATGCCCGAGCGGCGGCGGGTCAGTTCATTCTGACCGGCTCGGCCACACCGTCGGATGATCTCACCCGCCACTCGGGAGCGCTGCGCGTCCAGCGCCTCACGCTGCGGACCATGACGCTGGCCGAACGGGGACCGTCCACCCAGGCGGTGTCACTGGCCGGGCTCTTGCGCGGAGAAGCAGCCGAAGCCGGCCCGACCGGAAGCGGTGTACCCGAAGCGGTCGATGCGCTGTGCCGCGGCGGCTGGCCCGGCCTCGACGAGAGTGTGCCGGTGCGTGACGTGATCGCCGCGTTGCGCAGCTACCTCGACGACGTGGCGCGCACCGACATCCGCCAAGTCGACGGCGTCGCTCGCGACCCGGTGCGAGTACAAGCGCTGCTGCGCTCGCTGGCACGCAACGTCGGGACCGCGGCAAGCCTCAACAAACTGGCCGCCGAAGCCAGCGCAGCCGCTCCCCTCGGACGCCATTCGGTGCGTGCCTATCTCGATGCCCTCGAACGGCTGCATGTGCTGGAACCGCTAACGGCGTGGCCCACCCACCTGCGCTCCCGATCGCCGCTGCTGTCGAGTCCGCGGCATCACTTCACAGATCCGTCGCTGGCCGTCGCGACTCTGCGAACCGGGCCCGAGCGCCTGCTGGCCGACCCCGAGACGCTCGGCCTGCTGTTCGAATCGCTCGTCATCCGAGATCTGCGCATCTACGCCCAAGCCGCCGACGCTGAGGTGTTCGCATTCCGCGACGCGGCCGGCAGCGAAGCCGACGCCATCGTCGATGCCGGAGACGGCCGCTGGGTCGCAGTCGAAGTCAAGCTGGGCGGCAGCGAGCAGATCGAGCAGGCCGCCCGCTCGCTACTGAACGTCCACGGCAAAGTGGACAAGGCCAAGATGGGCCAAGCAGCAAAGCTCATAGTCATAACCGCAGCCGACAGCTACTCGTACGAGCGCCCCGACGGCGTGACAGTAGCACCGCTGTTCGCCCTAGGCCCCTGACTCAGAGTCGGACACAAGCACCGTCGAGCGACCATCTGTAGCGGCCTTGCTGCCTTCAAGCCCGCGGCAAGCCGCCCATCCGGCTCCAGAGCTCATCGACCTGAACACGCAGGCGGTGGAAATATCTCTTGATGGGTTGGGCGACCCCGGCCACGCCGCGGACCAATACTTGCAGCGCTGGCCTGGTGCGGGTCGATGCCTGATGGGTGGTGGGTAGCCTCGCGGGGTGAGCTTTCCGCAGCGGCGGATGCGGCGGCTGCGTCGGACGGCGGCGTTGCGGCGGCTGGTGGCCGAGACTCGGCTCCATCCCGCCGATCTGATTGCGCCGCTGTTCGTGCGCGAGGGGATCGACGAGCCTGCGCCGATCGTGTCGCTGCCGGGGCAGTTCCAGCACACTCGGGCGTCGCTGCGGGCCGAGGTGGCCGAGTTGTGCTCGCTCGGGGTCAGTGCGGTGGTGCTGTTCGGGGTGCCCGAGCGCAAGGATGCCAGCGGGTCCGAGGCCTGGAGTCCCGACGGGATCGTGCAGGTCGCCCTGGCCGATCTGCGCTCTGACCTGGGCGACGATGTCGTGTTGATCGCCGACCTGTGCCTCGACGAGTACACCGACCACGGTCATTGCGGTGTGCTCGACGGGGCCGGCGGGGTCGACAACGATGCCACCCTGGAGCTGTACGGGCAGGTCGCGGCGGCTCAGGCGGCGGCGGGAGCCGACATCGTGGCGCCGTCGGGGATGATGGACGGCCAGGTCGGCGCCATCCGGGGCGCCCTCGACGACTCTGGCTTCGCCGAGACGGCCATCCTCGCCTACGCGGCCAAGTACGCCACTGCGCTGTACGGGCCGTTCCGCGACGCCGTGGACGTGACCATCGCCGGCGGCGGCGACCGGCGCGCCTACCAGCAGGATGTGGCCAACGTTCGTGAGGCCGTCGCCGAGGTCCGCCTCGATGTGGCTGAGGGCGCCGACATGGTGATGGTCAAGCCGGCGCTCGCCCACCTCGATGTGATCGCCGCGGCCCGGCAGGCGTGCGATGTGCCGCTGGCCGCATACCACGTCTCCGGCGAGTACGCCATGGTGTGCGCCGCGGCCGAGCGGGGCTGGCTCGACCTCGACGCGGTGGCCTATGAGCATGTGCTCGCCGTCCGCCGAGCCGGCGCCGACGTGGTGCTCACCTACTTCGCCCGCCACCTAGCCGAGACCCTGCAATGACCGACCGCGCCCCAGCGGGCGGCGACACCAACGAGGCGCTGTTCGAGCAGGCCCAACGGGTGATCCCCGGCGGGGTGAACTCGCCGGTGCGGGCCTTCCGGTCGGTGGGAGGCACCCCCTACTTCGTGGCCGAGGCGGCCGGCCCGTTCGCCTACGACGTGGAGGGCCGCCGCTACATCGACTACGTGCAGAGCTACGGACCCGGCATTCTGGGCCACGCCCATCCCGCGGTGACCGCCGCGGTGCAGCAAGCCGCGGCTCGGGGCACCAGCTACGGCGCCCCCACCCGCAACGAGGTGCTGATGGCCGCCGAGATGTGCGACCGGGTGGAGGGCTTGGAGATGGTGCGGCTCACCAACAGCGGCACCGAGGCGGTGATGTCGGCGGTGCGGCTGGCCCGGGGCGTGACCGCCCGCCCGACGGTGGTGAAGTTCGCGGGCTGCTACCACGGCCACAGCGACGCCCTGCTGGTGGCGGGCGGCTCGGGCGTGGCCCAGCAGGGCCTGGCCGGATCGGAGGGCGTGACCGCGGGAGCGGTGGCCGACACCATCGTGGCCCCCTACAACGTGGTCCCCGAGTTGGACGAATCGGTGGCCGTGGTGTGCGTGGAGCCGGTGGCGGCCAACATGGGCCTGGTGGCCCCGCAGCCCGGCTTCCTGCAAGGCCTGCGCCATGCCTGCGATGAGGTCGGGGCGCTGCTGCTGTTCGATGAGGTGATCACCGGGTTCCGCCTGTGCCGGGGAGGGGCGGCCCAGTGGTTCGGGGTGCAGCCCGACATCTGGTGCTTCGGCAAGGTGATCGGCGGCGGCCTGCCAGTGGGCGCCTTCGGCGCGTCCCGAGAGATCATGTCGGGTCTGGCTCCCCTGGGCGGCGTGTACCAGGCCGGCACCCTGTCGGGCAACCCGCTGGCCACCGCGGCCGGACTGGCCGCGCTAGAGCTATTGACTGACGACGCGTACCAACAGCTCGAAGCCACCGCGATCACGCTCCAAGAGGCCCTAGAGGCCGCGTTCGAAGCGACCGGCGTGACAGCGAGAACAAGCAAGCCGTCGGGTGCGGGTGGAACAGTGCTGCAGGATGCCGACGGAGCGCCAGGCGTAACCGCGGTCGTGCCGCGGGTGGGGTCGCTACTGGGCCTGTTCTTCACCGAGGAGCCGCCCCGCAACTTCGACGAGGCCCGCAGAGCAGCCGACAACGGCATGTACCCGCGCTTCTTCCACGGAATGCTGCGCAGGGGTGTGGCCTTTGCGCCCGGTGCCTACGAGGCGATCTTCGTGTCGCTGGCCCACACCGAAGCCGAGATAGAGGCCACCGCAACAGCAGCAGCCGAGACCGCCCACGAGATGGCCGAGAACCCAGCATGAAGCCCACAACGATCAACGCGGCGCGGCCCTGACCACCGCACCAATCACAAACCAAGCAACCGAGAACCCAGCATGAAGCCCACGACGATCACCGTCAGAGCGCCGCTCGCGACCGCCGCACCAGCCGCCCACGAGATGGCCGAGACCTCAAGATGAAACCGGCGTTGGCCTCGGTCGGGGCCCAAAGCGCGGCGGGTGCCCTCCGCGAGCTGGCCGAGACCTCAAGATGAAACCCACAAAGATCCTCGTCGGCACCCTTATCGGGATCGTCGTACTGGTCGTCGCGGTGGTCGCCGTCTACCTGCTGACCCGCGACGACGCCCCCGAGGCAGTCGACCTCCAGACCACGGTGGCCCGCATCGAAGCAGCCGATTCCGCCAACGAGGCCGCCGCCGACTCGACCGGTTCCGGAACCGGTGACGCGAGCACCGACACGCCATCGGCTGACGCGGTTAGCGGCGAAACAACCATCTCCGGCGACGGCAACACTCCAACCCCAGCCGACGCGCCCGCGGCCAGCACCGACATGGGCGAGGAGCCAGTTGCAGACCAGACGACCGACGCTCTCTCAGGCCTAGCCGGGGTGTGGACCGTTCAAGTGGCCGAGAGCGCCGGCGACCTGCAGGGCGAGCCAACGGTGAGCTTCGCAGGGTTCCGAGTAGACGAGGTGCTCGGCGGCGGCATCGGCGAGTTCACCGCCGTGGGCCGAACCGCCGACGTGTCGGGCTCGATCGAGCTGACCGACACCGCTCTGGTGGCGGCCACCGTGGAGGTCACCATGTCCACGCTGCGAACTGACAATTCCAGCCGCGACAGCCGGGCCCACCGAGCTCTCAACACCAACGAGTTCCCGCTGGCCACCTTCACCCTCGTCGAGCCGGTAGATCTGCCCCCCGAAATGGCCGCTGGCGAGGCCTTCTCGGGCCAGGCTCATGGTGATCTCACCATCAAGGGAGTCACCAACCGGGCCACCTTCAACCTGCAAGCCCAGCGGGTGGGCGACACCATCGTGGCCGTCGGCTCCAGCGATGTGACCTTCAGCGACTACGGCGTGACCGCCCCCACCGCCCCCATAGTCGTGTCAGTAGAAGACCACGGGATCATGGAGTTCCAACTGATCCTCACCCGCTGACCGGTCCCCAGCCCCGACCCCCAGCGCGGCCACCAGCCCCAACCCGACCAGCGCAAGCCACACCCCCGCCACACCCCCGCCACACCCCAGCACCCCGACCCCCAGCGCGGGCACCAGTCTCAACCCGGCCGGCGGGAGCCACCCGGCGGCTCACTCCTCAGGTCCGCAATACCGGGTTGCGCTGAAGTCGGCCTCGATTGTCACGTCGCTGGCGCGAGCCACCCCCGTTGCGGCGGCTTGCCTCAGGCCAGCCGCGCGATGGTGTGGAGAACGACGACGGCGGCCGGAGCGTGAGTCGGCCGAGACGCCTCTCAAGCTGCCATCCGTCGTCGTGGACAAGGTGGTGGCAGCGCTCGCAGAGCAGGCACAGATTGTCGATGTCGGTGGGTCCGCCCCGGCTGAACCACTTGATGTGGTGGGGTTCACCCCCCTCTGCGGGGGCCGCACAGTTGACGCACCCGCCATCGCGGGCCGCAATCACGATGCGCTGCCCCGCGCTGGCGTCGCGTTGGGCCCGACCCAACCACAGCGGGTCTCCGTCGGCGCTGAAGATGGCGGGCAGGATGCGTGCTTGGGCGGCCAGTTCGGCGATCTGATCGACGGCGACCGGCAGACCGTCGTCGTAGCGCAGCTTCTTGAGTTCGCCTGTCGCGATGTCGTAGTCGGCGATCACCAGCAGATTGACCTTGGGCCGATGGTGGGGACCCTCGCCGGTGATCAGGTTCGCCAGAGCATCAGCGCGCCGCTGGCTGGCCGTGGCCCCCTGGATCGGACCGGAGCCAAACACGGTGACCCCGGTGCGGTGGGAGCGCACCATGGCGTTGAACGACACGCTGACCCGCTTGCCGGTGTCGGCATCGAAGTACGCCGACAGGCGCCATGACCCGTCGGGATCCTGAACCAACGACGCCCAGCGGTTCTCCCACTGGCGCTTGCGCTGCTCAGCCGACGGACCGGGCTTCATGTAGTGCCGGGTCATGCGGGCAAACATGTCGACCGGATATTGGCGGGCCATTTCCAACAAGGCCGGCTCATCGGCATGATCCGGGTCTGCGCCCACGCGAGCTATCACCCTGGCGTGGCCCATCGTGATCTCCCCGCCGCGCCAGGCCGCCACCGTCGCCGGGAAGTCAGCCAGCGACGCGGCCAGCTCAGTGTCGGCGGTGGCCTGTCGAGCTGAGACATGCAGCCGCTCACGCGCCATTGCCGCCACAGCCCGACCACCGGCACGCCGATGCATCTCGGCCGCAGTCTCAGCCAGCAGGGCCTCCACCCGAGACCGCTCCCGCCCCAGCACCGTCATCCGCTCCACCAACTCGTCGTAGCTGAGAGTCCCAACCTCAACATCGCCAGCACAGCCCACACACCCGGCGCCGGTGGCCTCACCCGATTCGGTCCTCGATTCCATGCCGGCCACATTAGAAGAGGGGTGTGACAAGCCTTCATCGATACCCCTGAGAAGTCACAAAACATCCACCCGCAGCCTGAGAATTGTGGCCCGTGTCACACCCCGGCGCTTGACTGTGGCGATGGACACCTACGCACCAGCCTCCACGCTCGGGTGGCTGGACTTCGACGCCGCCGCCAGCGAGCGGATGGGCGCCCTGCTGCGCTCTCTCGACGAGCCCTCCACCCTCGACGTGCTGGGGCTCGGCACCGTGCGCGACGCCCTGTCCGACATGCTCAGCCCAGGCACCTCGACCCTTCACACGAGACTGCGGTACTTCATCTTCCTGGCGTGGATCTTTCAGCGTCTGGAGAAGCGACCGCTCGCTCCGGCGGACTTCGCCCGCAGGCTCCGTGATGCCGAGGCCAGGCTCATCGACTGTCTGCGGCATCTCGGGCCGGACCAAGGCGTGATCGGACGGGTCGCCGGTCGGGAACTCAAGCAGATGCCGAGCGGCGCCTATTGGGCAGGCATGGCGGCTTGGGGAATCAGACGGCTCGACATGAGCCTCGCCCAGTACGGGCAGCGGGCCGCGGCGCTGGGACGGCGACGACCCGAGCACGACGATGACGGCAATTCCATTACGCCATCGGCGCAGATGTGGGCGCCGATTCCCGCCCCTCCCGAGCACTTCCTCTCCGCCGACCTCGACTTCGACCTCGAGCCTGAGGAGGCGCAGATATTGATCGACGGCCTCAGGCACCGTCACCCGAACACTCTGGTGCCGGTGCTGTCCACCGTGCCGGTGCTGTCGCTGGATGCCGATTTCGCGTGGCACCTGCCAGTTCAGGCTCTGCCCGACCACTTGGCCCGCCTGCTGCACCACGCCCGCTGCTTCTCGGAACTGACCCTCGGGCCGAGGCTGGTCTACAACCTGCTGCTGGCCGAGGACGCTGCAAGAGAACTCGGCTGGGACACGGCGGAGTTGATCGACGACCAGCGCGGCCGGCTCGCCGACTGGACCCGGCTGGTCGAGAGCCGCTCCGAGGAGCTGAGCGCCTGGGCAAGCGGGTCCGAGGAGTTCTGGCCGCTGCTGGCCGGTTACGGCATCAGCGGAGCCACCCAGCACTTCTGGGATGAGATGTTCCAGCGGGCCGTGCAGGATCCGGGGCGGTTCGCGGACGATCCGGGCGCTCGCTCCGGCATACGGCGCCGAGAGCTGCGGCTCAAGTCGAAACGGGCCCGACTGTCGCATCGCGCCGCGCTCGAGAACTGGAACCAGATGCCGTTCGGCGGCCAACTCGATTACCGGTGGCCCATCACCAAGAGCTACCTACAGGATCTCGCCGCGGCAGGGGTGAAGGGCTGATGTTGCAGCCCGCCAACCGCCTGACCTTGATCGACTCGCTGCGGCCGCCAGCCGGCTTCAGCCTCGAATCGGCCATGGCCGTGACGTACACGCTGGACCTGCGAGCCCTGCTGGCTGCGCCCGCGGCGCTGGCCCTCGCCGGTCGCAGCGACACTGACCCCGGCGGCGACGGCTTCGAGCCGGTCGAGCTGATCCACGCGCTGAAGTCGCATGCCGGCAAGCTGACCGTGTTCGGCCAGACCGGCGAGATCAGGCTGCCCGTTTCGCGCCGAGTGTTCGCCTTCCTGGAGCGAACGATCCTTCCTGTCACGGCGCCGCGGGGAGGCGTGGTGCATCCGAAGGTCTGGGTGATCCGGTACGAGACTGCCCACGATCCACACGATGGACAGCGGCCCGAGCGACGGCTGCGGGTCCTCATCTCCAGCCGCAACCTCACCTTCGACGCAAGTTGGGACACCGTTCTGCGGCTCGACGAGACGACCGGCGAGGCCGGGACAACGCTGACGCCCATCGGCGGGCTGTTCCAAGAGCTGCTCGAACTCGCCGACACCGGCCCCGGCGAGGTCTCCGCAGATCATCGGCAACGGGTGGCGTCACTAGCGACGGCGCTGCAGCACGCGCGGTTCGCGCTCCCGGCCGGGGTAGAAGATCTGCGGGTCCACGTCCTGGGACTGGCACCGCCCGCGTCTCCGCTGCCAGCGGGCGCTGAGCGCTCGATGATCATCTCGCCGTTCGTCAGCGACGACTTCTTCACCCGCGTGCATCCCGGCCCGATCGGCGAACTGGTCAGCGGCCCCGAGCAGCTGGACGGCCTCAAGCCGGAGTCGCTCGACAATGTGGCCGAGGTTTCCTCCTTCGACGACGGCAGCACACCCGAGCCAGCCGGGCCGCCCAACGACGGCAACGCACCCGAACCACCCGACCCGCCCGAGCCGCCCAACGACGGCAACGCGCTCCATCCGGCTGGGCTCGCCGACGACGGCGCCGGGCTGTCGCCGCTCGATCCCGGACGGCCCCTCGTCGGGCTGCACGCCAAGGTCTTCGCCTTCGAGCACAACGACCGAGCCCGCCTGTTCATTGGTTCGGCCAACGCAACCAGCGCCGCGTTCAACCGCAACGTCGAGGTCCTAGCTGAGTTGGTCGGGCCTGCCGACGTGCTCGGCATCGATGCCCTGTGCGGCGGCACCGACGACGAGCCGGGCCTGCGAAGCCTCTTTCGCCCGTACCGCCCCGACGAGACAGCCGACCCTCCGCCCGAAGCCGCCGCACTCGACCAGTACCGCCGTGACCTGGCGCGGCTGTCCATCACGGGACAAGTCGAGGCGAGCGATTCGGCCTGGGCGGTGACCTACCGGTCCGCGGCGCCTGTGCCCGTGCTCGACGACACGGAGATCCATTGCTGGCCGCTCGCGGTTGCGGGCAACCGCAGACGGGTGAACGCCGGCGAGCCGCTCTGCGCCCGCTTCGAGACCAGCCTGGAGAACCTCAGCGGATTCCTTGCCTTCGAGTTGGCGCACGCCGATGACTCGACCACCAGTTTCGTGGTGCCGGTCACCCTCGTCGATGTGCCCGAACACCGAGACCGGGTGCTGTTGCGGGCCCTCATCGGCAACGCTGAACGCTTCCTGCGGTATCTCCTGGCCCTGCTCGACGATCGTGGCGGGGAGGCTGGCCTGCTCGATGGCATCGACGGGGTCGCTGACGAGCCTGCCGGCTCCAACCGACACGTCATGAGCCTGCCGGTGCTGGAGAAGCTGCTTCAGACGATGCGACGGGATCCCGCGAGGCTCACCGGGCTCCACCCGCTGCTGGAGGACCTGGCCGCCGAGGATGCGCTGCCGAAGGGCTTCGCCGAGCTCTGGGGAACGATCCACGACGCGGCCCTCGCCACAGGACCGGACCAATGAGCGGCCAGGCCATCAATGTCGAGGCGGTTCTGGGCGGCCTGAAGGACTTCCAGCGCCGAACGGCCGTATGGGCGTTCAACAGGATGTTCGACGAGGCGGACCCCGCGGTGCGCTTCCTAGTGGCCGACGAGGTCGGGCTCGGCAAGACCCATGTAGCCAAGGGCGTGATCGCGCAGGTCATCGACTACCTCGGTCGCACCGGCGATGAGCGCCACGACATCGTCTACGTCTGCTCCAACGCGGCCATCGCCCGTCAGAACATCCGCAAGCTCACCCCGCCGGGAATCGAGGCACACGAACAGAAGGTCGACCGGCTCACCATGCTCCCCCTAGCTGAACTGAACGAGGGTGGCGCGGGCCGGGCCGGAATCAACATTCTCGCCATCACGCCGGGGACCTCTCTGAAGTTCGGCCGCAGCACCGGCCGCTTCCATGAACGCTGTCTGGCGTACACCTTCCTGCGGGCCCATTGGGGAACGGCCGCGATGACGAACCCCGCTCGGCGCATCTTCTGGCAGGGGGTGAACCCCCGCAACGGCGACAGCTGGCTGAAGTACTGGGAACGGGTCTACCGACCACGAGCAACGGACTCGCTTGAGGAATTCGCGAAGCACATGGACGCGGCCGACCGCCACCGTGCTGTCGAGGGCCGGCCGCCGATGCGGGCCGTCTTCGATCAACTCGTTGCCGACATGGCGTGGAAGCGCACTCTCCCGTTCGAGATCAAGGAACGCAGGAAGACCTTGATCGCGGAGGTTCGCAGCATCATGGCGCAAGTCGGCATCGCCCGGTTGAGTCCCGACCTCGTCGTTCTCGACGAGTTCCAGCGGTTCAAGGATCTGCTGGACCCTGACACGGAGAACCTCGCTGCCCAACTCGCACGCCGCCTCTTCAATCACCGCGACCCCGAGACCGGGCGCGCCACCCGCACCCTGCTGCTGTCGGCCACCCCCTACCGCATGTACACCACCTCAGACGAGGACGAGGACGACCACTACGCAGACTTCCTGAACACCTGCTCTTTCTTGTTCGCCGATTCGGCAAGGGTTGAGAGGCTGAAGCGCCGCTTCCGGGACCTGCGTTCCGCCCTCGGCTCTACCGACTCGCTCGAGGCGGCCGAGTCGGTTTGCAACGCGATCGAGGCCGACCTGCGAAGCGTGATGGCCCGAACGGAGCGGCTGGCGGCTACCCCCGACCGCAACGGGATGCTCGATGAGGCGGTCGAGTCGGCCACGGTGATGCCCGATGATCTTCGCGCCTACATGCGTTTCGGCGAACTGGCCGACATGGTGAAGCATCACGAGCCGACCGAGTACTGGAAGTCCGCGCCCTATCTCATGAACTTCATGGAGACATATCGACTCAAGCAAGATGTCGAACGCGCCCTGGAGGAGGGCCGGCTCGACCAGGGCGCAGGCCTCGATCCCGGACCCGGGCTGCTGAGTTGGGAGGACGTGGAGGCCTACGAACGGCTCGATCCCCAGAACGCTCGGCTGCGCTGGCTGCTGGAAGACCTGCACGCCCGCCGCGCCTTCGAGTTGCTGTGGGTTCCTCCGTCGCTGAGGTACTACGACGCCGAGTCAGTGTACGAGTCACCCGAAGCGGCCGGATTCACCAAGCGGCTGCTGTTCTCGGGTTGGCGGGTGGTTCCCAAGGTGGTCTCCTCGCTGGTGAGCTTCGAGGCCGAACGCCGGGCCTTCGCCGACCGCAGCCACGACTACAGCGCTGAGTACGGTCGCCGCGGCGGTGGACGCCTGACCTTCCGCACCAGCGAACGCCCGTCCACAGGCATCCGACCGGGCGAAGCCGGGGGCCGCCGCCGGGCCGCGGCCATGACAACGTTGGCGTTGATGTGGCCGAGTCCGAGCCTGGCCGCACTCGGAGACCCCCGACCGAGGCCGCGGCAAGCAGTGGCCGAACATCCGCAACCCGACACGGGCCTGGCGGCTCCCGCAGCCACGACGGGGAACAGCGCGCCGTCAGTGCCCGCACATTCGCGTCCCGACACCGAGGGCGCAGGCGGCACCAGCGGCGACCAGCAGCCTCTCGAAGCCGCGGGGCGAGCCGAGCGGCGGCGCGCTGTCGACCTGCTGGCCGAGATCGAGGCCCGAGTGGCCCAGGCCCTTGATCCGCTGGTCCGCTCGGCGCCGACCACCGGCGTCGTCGACCGGAGGTGGTACTGGGCTGCGCCCCTCTTCCTCGACCGGCTGCGCCACCCGGGGGCAACCGACTTCCTGCTCGCTTCCGACGGCGCAAGCTACTGGGAGCACGAGCCCGGTCGGGGCCTGAAGGCCCATGTGGCCGAGGCAAGAGCCATGGTCGACTACGGCCCCGGGGCGCTGGGCCCCCCTCCCGACGACCTGGCCGAAGTGCTGGCCGAGCTGGCGCTGGGCGGGCCGGCGCAATGCGCGCTGCGAGCGATCAGCTCCGTGACCGGACTCCCCGTCACCCACCAGCACGCCCTGTGGAATGCGGCATGGATCGCCGCAGCCTTTCGGGACTTCTTCAACGCTCCGGAGGTAACCGCCGCAGTGGTCGGCACGGACCAGCACGAGTCCGGGGGCTCGCGCCCCGAAGACAGCGACGGCCGCTACTGGCGCGACGTTGTCCGACACTCGATAAACGGCAACCTCCAAGCGGTGCTCGACGAGCATCTGCATGTGCTGCGCGACTGGCTCGGCCACCTGGAACTCGACGATGACGACCGCCGCGTCGAGGCGGCTGACGACATAGGCGACTGCCTCGGTGAGGCCCTGGATCTGCGCACCTCGACCTTCCGCGTGGACATTCCGGGCTTGGCCGCCGACGGCGACGGCGTCGAGTTCGCCGCCCACCGGATGCGGTCTCGGTTCGCGGTCGCCTTCGGCCACCAGACCCTCGACGAGGGCGGCGAGGCCCGCATCGAATCCGTCTCCAAGGCGTTCAACTCGCCGTTCTGGCCCTTCGTGTTGACCTCCACCTCGATCGGGCAGGAGGGCCTCGACTTCCATCTCTGGTGCCACGCCGTCGTCCACTGGAATCTGCCCGCCAACCCGGTGGATTTGGAGCAGCGCGAGGGCCGGGTCCACCGCTACAAGGGCCACGCGGTCCGCCGCAACATCGCCGCCACCCTCGGCCCGGCACTATCGAGGGCCGGTCTGCCCGACGGATCCGACCTCTGGACCCGGCTCTTCGACTTGGCGGCAGCACAGCGAGCCGACGAAGACGACGAGATGGTGCCCTACTGGGTGTTCCATCAAGGCCCGGCCAAGATCCAGCGCCATGTGCCCATGTTGCCCTTCAGCCGGGAAGCCGCCGCCCTGCCCCAGTTGCGCAAGACCCTCGCCGCCTATCGCCTAGCGTTCGGCCAGCCCCGCCAAGAAGAACTAGTCGAGTTCTTGGGCGAGAACCTCAATACCGAACAGCTGAACCGGCTGAGCATCGACCTCTCACCGCCAGAATGAGCACTTCTGCCGATTTCTGACCACCTCGCCGTCACTTTTCGGCGATTATCGACGGCGGGGCCGGCAGATTTCGTGGAGTTGGGGCAAACAATGGCTCCAAACCGCCGGAGGTTGATAGCGGGGCGCGGCTACTGGCCCCGCAGGCGGTGATAGTGAGCTATCAGTGATTTGGTGGAGGGGTCGTGGTTCGCTTCGGATGTGGGGGGGCCGTTGCGGAGGTCGGCCACTATGGCATCGGCCAGGGTCTTGCCTCGCTCGACGCCGAACTGGTCGAAGCTGTTGATGCCCCAGACCGCGCCCTGCACTACTACCTGATGCTCGTATAGGGCCACCAGCTGGCCCAGCACGCCCGGCGTCAGCGCCGGGGCCAGGATCACCGTCGACGGGCGGTTGCCGGGCAGCTCGCGATGGGGGTCGCCCGCTGTCTCGGCCGGGGTGCCGAAGGCCAGCGCGGCGGCCTGGGCGAAACAGTTGGCCACCAGCGACTCATGTCGCTCGGCCGCGGCCTCGCCGTCGGCGTCGGGATCGGGTTGGGCCATGACGATGAAATCGACAGGTACCGCTGTGGTGCCCTGATGCAGCAGCTGGTGGAAGGAGTGCTGGCTGTCGGTGCCCACCCCGCCCCACACCACCTCGGCCGACTCGCAGCTCAGGGGGCTGCCGTCGAGGCGGACCCGCTTGCCGTTGGACTCCATGATCACCTGCTGCAGCCATACCGGGAACAGCCGCAGCCGCTCGGAGTACGGCACCACCGCCCGGGTCTGGGCGCCCCAGAAGTTGCGATTCCAGACCGACAGCAGGCCCAGCAGCATCGGGGCGCTGGCCAGCGGGTCGGCAGCCACATGTTCGTCAACGGTGCGCATCCCGGCCTGCATGGCAGCGAAGTTCTCCTCGCCGACGGCGGCCATCAGCGCCAGCCCGGCCGCCGACCCCATCGAGAAGCGGCCACCGACCCAGTCCCAGGTGGCGAAGACGTCGTCGGGGTCAATACCGAACGCGACCGCGGCGTCGCGGTTGGCAGTCACCGCCACGAAGTGTGCACCGGCTGCCTCCGCGCCGAGCGCCGACGCGGCCCAGGCCCGGGCGGCGCGGGCGTTCGCCAGCGTCTCGGCGGTGGCGAAGCCCTTGGACACCACCACGAACAGCGTCTCAGCCGGGTCGAGGCCGGCCAGGCCCGCAGCCAGGGCGGCCGGGTCGACGTTCGACACGAACCGACACTCGATGCCACCGGTGCGGAACGCGGCCAGCGCTTCGTGGGCCATGGCCGGGCCGAGCTGCGAGCCGCCGATCCCGATGTTGACCACGGTGCGGATCGGCAGCCCGGTGGCCCCGCGGCGCTCGCCGGCGAGCAGGGCTCGTACCAGCGCGCTCGTCCGCTCGCGCTCGGCAACGATGGCCGGCGCCAGATCCACTCCGCCAACCAGGACCTCGTCGGAGGGCCGGGACCGCAACGCGGTGTGCAGCACGGAGCGGCCCTCGGTGACATTGACCGGCTCGCCCGCCAGCATGGCCTCGATCCGCGCCGGTGCATCGGCCCGCACGGCCAGGGCCAACAGCAGCTCCACCGTGGCATCGGTGACCAAGTGCCGCGACCAGTCGATGACCAGGTCGCCCACCGTCGACGTGCAGCGCTCGGACCGGCCCGGGTCGGCCGCGAACAGTCCTGCCAGGTCGACGCCTCCCGCCTGCATCTCACCGGCGGCGCGGGCCAGTGCAGCCCACTCCGAGGCAGCAGTGATGTCGGCGGCGGTGTTGCTGGGAGCCATGTCAGCTTCGATGCCAACCAGCGATGTCGCTGACAGCGGCAGCGGCGCTAGTAGCGGTACCGGCAGCGGTGACTTCACCGGCAGCAGAGTCGAGAACGACGGAGTCGCAGGCAGCAGTATCGGCCGCAGCGTCGCCCACGGCAGCGGTTTCAGCGGCGGTTTGGCGGCGGGGCATTCAGGTGGGCCTGCGGTGGCCCGGCCGGCTACTCGCCGGCGGCGAGATCGATGCCGTGGCCCTCGGCGGACTCGGTTAGCAGGGCGCTGATCTCGTCGGGCGAGCCGGTCTCGAAGGCGGGAGCGTCGGCCACTAGCGCCAGCAGCATCTCCTCCTCGTGGGCGGCCGTTTCGGCATCGAGGCCGCCGTGGACGATGCGCTCGTAGTACACCACCGACACCAGGTCCTCCAGGCTCAGGTTGGAGAAGCCGCTCATGCCGCTGGCGAAGCTGTCGACCTCGCGCTGGCCGCCGGGCCGGTCGGGGTTGCCGTAGAAGTCGAGCCCGAGGCGCTTGGTGTCGGCGGTGCCCAGATACACCCACGACAGGTGGTGGGCCAGCCCGTCGAATCCGGGGGCAGGACCGAAGGTGAGCAACAGCTCGCCGTCGCTGAGCTGGCGTCCAGTGGCGGTGCCCGAACCGTCGGCGCCGTGGCAGGAGGCGCAAGTGCTGTAGACGGCCGCGCCGTTGTCGGCCAGCACCAGCTCGTCGGAGTCGGGCGGCTCCAGCATGCCCACATAGAAGATGGCCCACAGGGGCAGGAACACCATCACCGACGCGGCCCAGTAGGGCATCCGCTTGCGGGCCCGGGCGGCCTCCACGTAGGGCGGGTCGGGCTCGGGAGGCGGCGGAGGGGCAGCCTCGACAATCGGAGCAGGGGCTGCCGCCGGGGGCGTCGAAGCGGCGACCGGCGCCGTGTCAGGGGCGGGTGCAGCAGCGCCGGAGTCGGCGAGCTCGGTACCGGTCAGCTCGGCCCGCCGCTGACGCGAGCGTTCGAGCAGATACTCGGGTACCTCGACCACTTAGCGTCTCCATCCGCGGCTAGGAGCACCGGAGCGGCAAACACCGGCGACATGAGGATAGGCGCTCACGCCGCGCTTGGCTCTGTATCTCCCGCTCTTGTTCGCTGCGCTCACGGGCCGCCCAAACCCCAGCGTCACAGCCCACGGCCTCACAAGCTCGGCCTCTGGCTACAGGCCGCCCGGGCCCACGCACAGGCCGAACTCGTTGCCTGCGTCGATCAGGGCATCGAAGAGGTACTGGCCGAAGGAGCGGTCACAGAAGATCAGATACGACGGCACCCCGTCGAGGTCGTTGCGGGCCAGGTCGCAGGTGACCTTGGCCACCGAGGCGGAGGCCACCGCACCATCGGGGGTCATCGGATCGGACCAGTCGAGGCTGCACACCTTCTCCAGCATCGCCGACGCTTCCGGGCCGGTCACTCGGAACAGGGCCCGGCCGTGGGTCCAGTCGAGCGCGGTCACCAGGTCCGACGGGTCCAGCCCGTCGATGCCGTCCACTTCCTCGGCCACCGCGCCGGCCTCGCCCAACACGATCCACTCGCCGGGTCGCGAGCCCAGCACCAGCGCCCCGCCCGCCGCCGCCCGCGACGAGCCGAACGGCGCGCCGAGCCGGCCGGCTACCGCGCCGTCGGCGGAGGCCCGCACCAGCCACTTCACCGTCGCGCTGGCGTCGGCCAACGTCAGGGCACCGTCGGAGGCGGTGTCGTAGCTGCGCACTACCGGGCTCTCGAAGGCGGGCGACTCAGCCACGGAGACGCTCCCCCGTCGGATCGAAATGGGCGTGATGGTCCATCACGGTGGCGCCGACCCGCTCGCCGGTGGTCAACAGCACGGTCAGCTTGGTGCCGCCCGCAGCCAGCTCGGGCTCCACCTGGCCCAAACAGATGGAGCGGCCCAGGGTGGGCGACATCCGAGACGAGGTGATGCGGCCCAGGATCTGGTTGGTGTCGCCGGCCACGATCTGGCTGGCCTCGGCGGGCACGATGTTGGGGTCGTCGGGCTGAATGGCCACGATCATGGGCAGCGGGCGACCAACGGCCCAGGCCAGCTCCGGCTTGCCCGCGAAGTCGTCCTTGTCGAGCTTGATCAGCGGGCCCAATCCGGTGCTCGGCCCCAGCGTGAGGCCGTCGGTGTCCTGACCCACGATGAAGTGGCCCTTCTCAAGCCGCATGATGCGCTGACCCTCAAGCCCGAACGGGCCGACGCCGAGGTCGTCGCCCGCGTCCATGAGCGCCTCCCACACATGGAGGCCGCAGCCCGCGGGGACGTGGATCTCGAAGGACAGCTCACCGGTGAAGCCGATGCGCCACATGAAACAGCCGGCCACCCCCGCCACGGTGGCCGTGCGGACCTCCATGTAGGCGAAGGCCTCGGGCGACAGGTCCACGCCGTCGGTCACCCGGCTCACCAGCTCCCGGGCCTTGGGGCCGGCCACGTTGATGCTGGTGTAGGCGGTGGTGACCGGGGTGACGTGCACCCTCCAGTCGGGACGCTCGGTCTGCAGCCAGTTCTCGACCCACTCCCACACCCCGCCCGCGCCGGAGCTGGTGGTGGTCATCAGGTAGTGCTCGTCGCCGAGGCGGCCGGTGACGCCGTCGTCGAGCACCACCCCGTCCTCGGCGCACATCATCCCGTAGCGCACCTTGCCCACCGGCAGCTTCGACCACTTGTTGGTGTAGAGCAGGTTGAGCAGCTTCGCTACATCGGGGCCGCGCAGGTCGAGCTTGCCCAGCGGGGTGACGTCGATCAGCCCGACGTTGCTGCGCACGTTGCGGACCTCGGCGGCGGGGTCGCCGTAGTGATCGGGGCGGATCCACTGGCCGGCCAGGATCGTGTGGACCCCGTTGGCCTCGTGCCACGGTTGGATCGACGACACCCGCACCGGCTCGAACCCCCGCCCGGCCAGCGCGCCCAGAGTCAGCGGCGCGTAGGGCGGACGCCACACGGTGGTGCCGACAGCGGCGATGGTCTCGCCCCGGGCCTCGGCGATGGCGGCCACGGTGTTGACCGTCTCGAGCTTGCCCTGCGAGGGTCCCATGGTGGCGGTGGTGTAGCGCTTGGCCAGCTCGACGGAGTCGTAGCCCTCACCGGCAGCGGCCATCAGGTCTTTGGAGCCGACGTCCTCGGAGAAGTCGACCATGCCGTGGGTGTCGGAGCGGTACAGCTCGGGATGGGGGTCTCGGCCCAGCGGGATGCGGTCGTCGGGCGCCCACGGCGGCTCTTCGCCGCCGACCGGTTGGGCTCGGGCGGTGAGAGCCTGGAGGCGGTGGGCCACCGCCGCGGCGCGCTGGGCGGCCAGGCGACCGGTGGCCGCGCCGTGGGCTCGCAACTCGTCGAGGGTGCCGTCGCCGGCCAGCCCGCCGGTGGCCAGCACGTTGCCGGGCGGATCGGCGGCGAAGAAGCGGGCGGCGGGCGGGTCGTAGACCGGTCGGTCGCCGGCCATGTTGAGCAGCGAGGTGGGAGCGGTCCAGCCTGCGGCCACCACCAGCAGGTCGGCCTCGATGCGGTTGCCGCCGGACACCACCGCCTCCACCGCCCGGGGCGAGCCCTGAGTGGAGCTGACCCGGTGGCCCTGGCGGCCGTCGATGACCGCGGCGATCTCCACCCCGGCCCGGTCGAGGTCGGCGGCGGCCGCGTCGCCGTCGGCGTTGGCGGTGAACACCACAGCCCGCTCGCCGGGCTTGACCCCCCACAGGTTGATCAGACGGCGGGCCGCTGTTGAGGTGATCACGCCGGGGCGGTCGTTGCCGGCGAACACGTAGGGCCTCTCGATCAGGCCGGGGGCCACTACCAGGGTCTTGGCTCGAGCCTTGATGAGCCGCTCGACCGCCACCGGGTGGCTGCGCTGCACGATTCCGAGCCAGTTGTCCTCGTAGCGGCCGGTGACGGTGGAGTCGGTGAGCACCTCCACATCGGAGGCGTCCAGCGCGGCCCGCAGCTCGGCCAGCGCGGCCACCGCGGTGTCGCGGCTGTCGTAGCGGAGATGGCCGCCCACTGCGTGCTCGTGCTCCACCAGCAGCACCCGGGCGCCGTCGGCTGAGGCGGCCAGCGCGGCCTCGATCCCGGCCGGGCCGGCCCCGGCCACCACCACGTCGGGGTGCATGTAGCGCTTGTCGTGGTAGCGGTGGGGGGTGTCGAGGTCGATCTTGCCGCCGGGGGCGAACGTGGCCAGCACCCGCTCGTAGGCGGGCCACAGCCGAGCGGGGCGCATGAACGTCTTGTAGTAGAAGCCGGCGGTGAGGAAGCGTCCGACCAGACCGTTGGCCGCCTTGATGTCGCGGCGCAGCGACGGCCACACGTTCTGGGCGCTCACCTCCATGCCCGCCTCCAGCCGGCGATGCCCGGCCCGCACGTTGGGATCGTCGCCGACCTGCACCAGCAGGTTGGGATCCCAGTAGTCGGCGGTGAGGATGCCGCGGGGCCGGTGGTATTTCATCGAGCGCGAGAACACCTGCTCGCCGGCCGCGGCCAGAGCCGAAGCGATGGTGTCGCCCTCAAAGCCACCGAAGCGCTTGCCGTTCCAACGGAAGCTGAGCTTGGCGCCGCGGTCGATGACCTCGGTGGGCTGGGCGTTGCCCAGGCGACCCATGGTCATCGCGAGGCCTCCGGCAGGGCGCTCATGCCTTGTCGCACCGTATGCCGCCGGCCGCGCCCATATCGGAGGCGCCGCCGGTCGCAGCGTCGGGCCATCATGCCTTCCCGCCCCGCTTGTCGCCGGGCATCGGCGGATGCCGGAACTCGTTGGTGGCCGTGTTGCGCTCCACGGTGAACCACCGGCGGCAGCCCGAGCGACAGTACCAGTTCTCGCGGAGCCAGTCCGCCGGGTTGTCGCGCCGGTAGAGGTAGCCCCGCCATTGCTCGGGGGTGGCGGTGGCGGGATCGGGACGCGGCTGGGACTCGCCGCCATAGCGCAGGTCCACAGAGTTGCGCGGCCCGCAGTAGGGACAGGGCACCAGCAGCACTAGTGATCTGCCTTCAGCCGGCGAGGCCGCGTGTAGCCCGCCGATCTCGGCACCGGAGCGCCATTGAGCGACCCGCCCAGCGCGGATGCTGACGCGGCCATTAGCGGCCCAACCGGCGCGGGCGTTGACACGGCCATCAGTGGCCCACCGCCGCGGCGCCCTTCTCGCCGACCAGTTCGCCGGTGTCGAAACGGCTGAGAGCGAAGGGGGCGATCAACTCGGGGGTGCGGCCGGTGGCGACCGCCTCGGCCATCTGCTCGCCCGACACGGGGGCGGCCTTGAAGCCGTAGGTGCCCCAGCCCACGTCCACCAGGAAGCCGTCCACCCCGGTGAAGCCCATCACCGGCGAGTAGTCGGGGGTCATGTCACACAGGCCGGACCATTGACGCAGCAGCCGCATCCGGGAGACGCCGGGCATGAGCTCGAGAACGTGGCCGGCCAGTTCCTCGGTGAACTCCAGCGAGCCCCGGATCGAGTAGGTCGCCACCGGATCGACGGCCGCACCGAAGACCAGCTCGCCCCGGTCGGTCTGGCTGATGTAGACGTGCAGCGAGCCCGACACCACCACGGTGGGCAGGAACACCTTGACCGGCTCAGTGACCGCGGCCTGCAGCGGATGGGTGGTGATGGGCAGGCGCACGCCGGCCATGGCTGAGATCAGCGAGGCCCAGCCGGCGGTGCAGTTCACCACCACCGGGGTGGAGATGTCGCCCCGGCTGGTGCGAACCCCGACCACCCGGCCGCCGGGGCCCTTGCCGTCGGTGCCGTCGCCGCCTTCGCAGAGAATGTCGAGGACCTCGGTCTTCTGGTGCATCTCGACGCCCATGCAGTCGGCGGCCCGGGCGTAGCCCCACACCACCGCGTCGTGGCGGACGATCCCGCCGGGCGGATGGTAGAGCGCGCCCAGGATCGGGTAGCGGGGATGCGAGGAGGTGTCGAGGCTGGGCGCGACTTTCTTGATCTCGTCGGGGCCGATCACGCTGGAG
Source organism: Acidimicrobiia bacterium (assembly GCA_022821685.1). GTDB lineage: Bacteria > Actinomycetota > Acidimicrobiia > Acidimicrobiales > Aldehydirespiratoraceae > Aldehydirespirator. The sequence continues at coordinate 219,199 of JAJEDD010000014.1, read as the reverse complement.
TCCACGCCCTGGAGCTTGTTGACCTCGGCCCGCCAGTGCATGGTGCGCAGGGAGCTGTCGTTGTGGGCCAGGGTGAGGTGGCCCCGCTCGCTGAACATCACGTTGATGTTCAAGTCGGTGGCCATGGTGTTGTAGAGCTGCAGCGACCGGTCGTAGAAGGCCACCCCCTCGGGGGTGAGGTAGTTGGCCCGCACGATGGCGGTGTTGCGGCCCGAGGCGCCGCTGCCCAGGTAGGCCTTGTCGAGCACGGCCACATCCTTGATGCCGTGGTTGCGGGCCAGGTAGTAGGCGGTGGCCAGACCATGCACGCCCCCACCGACGATCACCGCGTCATAAGAACGCTTCAGCTCGGCGTCACGCCAGATCCGGGGCCACTGGCCGCCCCGCAGCCCCCGCCACACCAGCGCGGCGGCCGAATACTTGGCAGGCCCCCGCCCCAACCGCCGCCCAAGCGATCCCATCACCCATCAGACTAAAGGATCGCGACACTGATTACATATTTCAGGCTCAATTTGTTTCGTTCTCAGTTCCTACAAGAGCTCACAACTAGCTGGCGGGATCGCAGATGACGAGCGGGATGTCGCGGTCGGTGCGGGCCTGATAGTCGTCGTATTCGGGCCACTGGCTGACCGCGACGGGCCACAGCTCAGCCTTCTCCTCCGAGGTGGCGATGCGCGCCCGCAGCCGGTGCACCTCGCCCCGGTCCTGGACAGTGACCTCGGGGTTGTCGACCAGGTTGAGATACCAGCTCGGATGGCGGGGAGCGCCGCCCATCGAGGCCACCAACAGATAGTGCTCACCGTCGTGAATGCGAATCAGCGGCGAGCGCCGCAAGCTGCCAGTCCTGCGGCCAACGGTGGTGAGAATCACGCACTCGGCACCCTCCCACTCAAACCCATCAGCCCCATCACTAGCCAGATATCGGTCAACATGGTCAGCAACAAACCCCCAAGGACTCGGCTCATAGCTCCCAGCACTCACAACGCGACGCTACCGGTGACCAGCCACAACCTCACCAGACCGTCTCGGCCCGCTCAGACAGCCGTCAGCAGCGGACGGGGCAGGAAATCCGGATAGTCGCGGCCACCAGCGGCGCCGGCTATGGCGGCTACCTCGTCGGAGCTGAGGCCTCGCTCCAGGAGTGCCTGCCCGAGGCGATCCACCAGTCGTGGCCTCTCGGGAGCAAGCTCATCGCTGAGCGGTTCCTTGGTCCGCCAGCCGCGGGCACTGAGAGCCTTGTAGAAGCCCGTCCTCTGCCGAGTTGCAATCGTTCCGAGGTGGTAGGCGCGTTCGATGAGCGCCTGCATCGACACTCCCCAATATCGCTTGAGCCCATGCAGCTTGCCCAAGCTGAGATTGCGCAACTCGGGACGGATCACCTCCGCCGGCATCAGGAACTCGGCGGCGAAGGCGTTGGCCTCGTCTTCTGGGTCGTTGCCGAGCTCATCGCTGTGGAGGCAGACGTGGCCGAGTTCGTGGGCCAGAGTCAGCCTCAAGCGGTCGGTCGGCGCACGGCTGTTGACCAGCACCACCGGCGCGTTGGTCGCCCACTGCGACAGCCCGTCCACCCGGCCGCCGCCAGTCATAAGCCCGAAGTCTTCAGCCACCACCACACAACCGGCCGACTCCAGCCACCCGGTCAGATCGCGAACCGGTCCAGCCGGCATGCGCCACTGCATCCGTACGAGTCGGGCAGCGTCCTCCGGTGCGAATTCCAGCGGATCCAGCCGCGGCAGCGCCAGCTCGGGCTCGACCTCCACCTCTTGCAGCAGCAGATCCAGATGCATCCGGTAGACGTTCAGCCGAGCTTCAAGCCGTCGCCAAACCGTGGGCTTGGCCGTGCGACGGCGGCGCATGTGAGCATCCATCATGAACGCGCCCTGCGTCCGGCCCGCGCTCAACAGGAAGTCCGGCGTCACCCCAAGCGCAGACGCCAGCGCCTCAACGATTGGGGGGGTCGGGTCGCGCAGGCCGTTCTCATAACGGGACAGAGCCGCCTGAGTCACCCCAGCCACATCAGCCAGGGACACCTGCGTCATGGCGCGCGCCCGCCGCAGCGTGACGAGCGCCTCGCCGAGACTCACGGCTGGCGCGAGCGCTGCGCCTCTTCCGTCATGGCGCCAAGTCGAGACCGCACCACCGCCGGAGCGGGCTGCGTCCGGCGCGGCAGAGCAACCGCCGAGTCCGGCGTGTCATCCAACTCATGAACCCACAGCACGTTGTCGATGCCGTCGCGCATAGACAGAACTGCGGCACCAACCTCGTCGCTGTCGTTGTCCCACAGATATCCGAGAATCAAACGGATGTGCTCCATGCCCTCCAGCACAAGCTGCCCATTGGGTTGCTCCATGAAGTTGAGCGCACCCTGGGTCGGATAGGTCGCGACGGTTGCGGGCAGTCGATGCCGCTTGAGCCGGATCCGGTATCGGTCATGCACAATCACCTCCCGGACAGGGCCCCTTCTCGTAGCAGACAGCACCATCGACCGCGTCCAGCAGGCGGCACGAATGATGCCAGAGCCGATCATGGATCCAGCTGGCCATCCCGCGGGCCGACGACTGCGCGGCGAAGGCGGGGAAAACGTTCCGATAGTGGCGGAGATCCTCGCGGGCAGCCCCGACAGCCCCACCCAGCGCCTCCAGAACCTTCTCGCGCGGTTCGTCAACAACCCGGGCCTTCTGCCGAAGGGCACTCATTTCAGTCGGACTCATTGTCCGTGCCTCCTTGACCGGAAATAGACTCTGAAATTATTCCAGAAAATATACCACCCTGTCGGCGGGGCGGAGGAGGATGGGGCTAAAGGGCGTAGGCGGATGGGGTTGGCTTCAGGGGGCGGGCGTACCACAGGGGGCGGCGCAGGCCTTTGGGGCCGGGGGCGGGGCGGGTCATGGCCAGCCACTCGCGGTAGGCCTCGGCCGCTTTGGCGGTGTCGGCCACCACGTCGCCGTAGGCGTCGCCCGGCTCGGCGGGGCCCACCCGCACCCGCTGGTGCCAGCACTGCATGCCCGAGATCGGGTCGGGCTGCACACAGAACGTGAGGTTCTGGTGGACGCCGGCGTCGGCCCACCAGATGCGCTCGGTGTCGGGGTCGGCGCTGGCGTGGCGCTCGGGCCGGCCCCGGCGGCGCAGATGCCACACCGTGCCGTCGTTGCTGATGTCGGCGTCGCCGCCGGCCCACGAGCCGCCGCTGGACGGGTCGAGGCGCCAGCGGCCCATGTGATGCGACACAGCCACCACGCCGGGGCGGATCCCCTCGGTGCGCCAGGCCCCGATCACGAAATGGCCGATGCGGGTGGTGACCCGCACCCGGCCGCCGACCTCGATGCCCAGCGCCTCGGCGTCGGAGGGATGGATCCACAGCGGGTGGCGGTGACTCAGCTCCGACAGCCACTTGCTGTTGGCCGACCGGGTGTGGATCAGCGTCGGAATGCGGAACGTAGGCAGCAGGATCCGCTCGTCGCCGGCCAGGTCGAGGTTCTCCCAGTGGACGTGCGACGGGATCCAGCCGGGAGTGGCGTGCTCGGGCCAGCCCCAGTCGGCCAGGGTCTGCGAGTACAGCTCGAGCTTGCGAGACGGCGTGGGGAACCCCTCCCGGGCGACGCCGTCCACCTCCACCGCGGGCGACCCGTCGCCCAGGCCGGCCAGCTTCAGGCCGGCCAGCTCCTCGTACTTGCCCGACCAGGTTCCCGGCGTGTCCGGCCGCCGGAACACGCCGTCGGCGTCGGGCTCGCAGCCGGCGAGCGCGGCCCGGTCGACTTCCCGCTCGTAGGGCAGGTACATGTCGCCCTCAAGGGCGTAGGCGCCGCGGTCGCGCATGAACTCCAGCGGGGTCTGCCCGGCCTCGGCCGCGTCGGCGGCCAGGCCGGGGACGCCCTCGAACATGATCGAGTAGTACTCGTCCACCGACATGGGCGTTCCGGGATGGGCGGGGCTCTCGAACCAGCGGCGTATGCCCATCGAGCCGTCGGGATCGATGCGCCACGACAGCTCGATCCAGAACTCGTTCTCCTCCCACACCTCGCCCGGATTGAACTCGTGGGTGCGCGAGTCGTGACCCACGTCGGCGCCGCGGATCTCGGCGAAGCGGCGCAGCACCGGCTGGCGGAACCCGATCCAGCGGCCGGCGTGAGTCTCGAAGCTGGCCACGTCGTGGCGCTCGGCACCCACCCCCATGGGCAGCACGTAGTCGGCGAAGACGGCCGTCTCGGACCAGGTGGGGGTGAGCGCCACATGGCACCGGACCTTTTCGGGATCCTTGAGCGCCTCCAGCCAACTGAAGCCGTCGGGGTTGGTCCACACCGGGTTGTAGACCCGGCTGAAGTACACCTCGAGACGGCCCCGGCCCTCGCGCAGGAAGTGAGGCAGCAAGATCGACATCTCGTGGTGGGCCAGCGGATACTCGCGGGGCCAGTTGAGCTCGTTCCACTGCTGCACCGGCGGCGCGCCGGGCGGGTGGGGAGCCTTGTACTTGTTCCAGCCGTTGCCGGTGGTGCCGCCCACCGTGCCCACCGAGCCGGTGAGCACGTTGAGAAAGAACAGGCAGCGGGCCGTCTGCCAGCCGCCCAGGTTGCCGGCGCCGGCGGCCCGCCAGTTGTGGGACGCGAACTTCGTGGGGTGGGCGCCGATGATGCTGGCGACCTCTTCAATCTGGGCGGCGGGCACGCCGCAGACCCGCTCGGCCTCGACCGGCGTGTAGGCCGCATAGTCGTCCAGCAGGGCCGGGCCCACCGACTCGAAGGCGACCGGGCGCTGCGGGTGGCGGGCCCGCAGATAGGCCTCCCAGTTGGTCCAGCGTCGCACGAAGTCGCGCTCCCAGGCGCCGTCGGCCAGCAGCAGCCGGGCGATGGCCAGCAGCAGGAACGGCTCGGTGCCCGGCCACGCCGGCAGCCAGAAGTCGGCTTTGGCCCCGGTGTTGGACAACCGGGGATCGACGCAGATCACGGTGGCGCCTCGGCCCTGGGCCTCGACGATGCGCTGGGCGTGGGGATTGAAGTAGTGGCCCGCCTCCAGGTGCGACGAGATCAAGAAGATCACCTCGGCGTGGGAGAAGTCCGACGACGGGCGGTCGTGGCCCATCCAGCTCTGGTAGCCGATGCGGGCGCTGGAGCTGCAGATGTTGGTGTGGCTGTTGTGCCCGTCGGTTCCCCAGCATTGCAACACCCGCTCGGCGTATCCGTCCTCGCCGGGGCGCCCGACGTGGTACATGACCTCGTTGCGGCGGTCCTCGACGATGGCGGCGCGGATGCGGCCGGCGATGTCGTCAAGGGCCTCGGACCAGCTGACCCGCTCCCAGCGGCCCTCGCCCCGCTCCCCGGCCCGGCGCAGTGGATGCAGGATGCGCTCGTGGTCGTCGATCTGGTTGAGGGTGGCCGGACCCTTGGCGCAGTTGCGACCCCGGCTGGCCGGGTGCAGCGGGTTGCCCTCCACCCGGTCGATGCGGCCGGTGGCGTGGTTGACGTGGCACACTAGCCCGCAGGCCGCCTCGCAGTTGAAGCAGGTGGTGGGCACAAGGGTGTGGTGGTGCTCGACCCGCTCGGGCCACGCCTTGGCATCGAGGGTGACCGCATCGTGCCACGTTTCGTGAGGGGGATAGCTGTGCAGTTCGGCCACGCGATTCCTCCTACGACAGCGGAACGGATTGGCCGGCCCGCACGAAGCTGTCCTCGTAGAACCACATGCCCAACAAGGCGGCCAGCCCGGCGGCGGCGGGCAGCGCCGCACCAGATCCGGCCGCCAGCGCGGCCGCGATGGCGACGGCGGGCAGGACCAGGCCGACAACCACCCCGCCGACCCAGAAGCGAGCATCAGTCATGGCCGCCACCGCGGCCTCGACATGGGGGGTGCCCCGCGACGTCATCTCGGCGCCGATGAGTGCCCCGCAGGCGACCAGTCCGGTCAGCATGGTCCAGCGAACCGCGGCCGCGGCCGGCACCTCTATGGCCAGACCGGCGAGCGAGTAGGCCGCGGCCCCGGCCACTACGGCCTGGGCCAGCAGCGTCGGCAACAGCAGCGACGACTGCCACAGGTCGCGGCCTTCGCACTGGCCGAACAGAAAAGCGGTGTAGCCCGCAGTCGCGGCCCCCAGCAGCATCGCCGGGCCGGCCAGCACAGCAAGAGCACCGGCCGAGCCGACGACCCCGGCCACGAACCAGGCCCCGCAGAGCGCGGCGAAGGCGCCCAGCACCCAGGCGCCCTTCACCAGCCACGACCGGCGGTTGGCCCGGGTGAGCAGATAGTAGAAACGCTCGGGCCGGCGCAGGTCGGCAATCAACAGCCCGCCGGTGACGGCCAGGAAGAAACCCGCTGCCAGCGGCGGCATCACCCCGACCGCGGCCTCGGCGTCGCCATGGCCCAACACCACCAGCAAAGCGGCCACCGCCATCACGCCGGCGGCGATGGCCTTGGTGACCAGATAGCTCGACACCTTGGCCTTCCAGGTCATGGCGTGGGCGGTGGTGTAGGCGGTGCGGGCCTCCACACCGGGGCCTCCCGGCTCGGCGGTCGGGTGCTGGGGGGTGGTGTCGGCCCAGATCATGCCGTCGGGGGCGATGGCGGTTTGCAGCGGATCCAGCGACGCCGACGCCGCGCCGAGGTAGTGCACCTTGGGCAGCGTCTGCTGTTCGGGGGCCCGCACCGCGGTGTCGCGGCGGGCGATGAGCCGGGTGGTCTCGTCGTTGGGGTCGTCGAGGTCGGCCACTTTGATGGCGTGGGTGGGGCACACCACCACGCAGCTCGGCTCCAAGCCCTGCTCGATGCGGTGGTTGCAGAAGTTGCACTTGTTGGCGGTGTTGGTGGCCGGGTTGATGTAGATGGCGTCGTAGGGGCAAGCGTTCATGCAGCCCTTGCAGCCGATGCAGTTGCCGTCGTCGAAATCGACCACCCCGTTGGCCGCCCGGAACAGCGCCCCGGTGGGGCAGATGGTGATGCAGGGGGCGTTGTCGCAGTGGTTGCAACGCATCACCGAGAAATGTCGGTTGACGTCGGGGAACGTGCCGGTCTCGATGTACTTCACCCAGGTGCGATTCACGCCGAGGGGAACCTCGTGCTCGCTCTTGCAGGCCACCGTGCAGGCGTGACAGCCGATGCAGCTCTCACTGTCCAACAAGAACCCGAGCCGGGTCACGTCTGGCCGCTACCCGATCGGGGCCGGTGAACCAGTTCCGGGCTGAGCTCGGCGACGCTGGACGCGCCGACCAGGGCCATGTCGCGTTGCATGCCGGTGCGCAGATGCTCGATCACCCAGTCCACGCCCTCCTCGCCGGCCGCGGCCAGCCCGTACAGGTAGGCACGGCCGATCATGCACGAGGTCGCGCCGAGGGACAGCGCCTTCACGATGTCGCCGCCCCGCCGGATGCCGCCGTCGCAGACGATGTCGAGGTCGCCGCCCACCTTGGAGGCCACCGGCGCCACCAGGTCGATCACGGCGGGGGCCGAGTCGAGCTGGCGTCCGCCGTGGTTGGACAACACCACGCCGTTGAGGCCCTGATCGCGGGCTATCACCGCGTCGGCCACGCTCTGCACACCCTTGATGAGCACTGGCCCGGCCCACTCCGAACGCATCCACTCCACGTCGTCCCAGGACAGGGTCGGATCGAACTGGGAGTTCATGAACGCGGCCAGATCCACCGCAGTCGAGCCGTCGATGTGGGTGTTGCCGGCCACGTTGGCGAACGAGATCGGCTCGGAGCGGGCGAACCGCAAGCTCCAGCCGGGCCGGATCATGGCCTCCATCAGGGTGTCGAGCCCCAGCTTGGGGGGCAGCGTGAACCCTCGGCGCACATCGCGCTCGCGGCGGCCGAGCATGGCCGCGTCCACGGTGATGCACAGCACTTCGAATCCGGCGGCGGCCGCCCGCTGGATCATCTCGGCCAGCAGCCCCCGGTCGCGCCAGACATAGACCTGGAACCACTTCGAGCCCTCGCTGACGGCGGCCACCTCCTCCACCGAGCGGGTCCCCATCGTGGACAGCGCATAGGGCAGCCCCGCCCGGTCCGCGGCCCGGGCCGCGGCCAGCTCGCCGGCGGGATCGGCGACTCTGGTGAAGCCAGTCGGCGCCAGGATCAGCGGAAGTGGCACCTGTCGGCCCAGGATCGTGCCGGTGGTGTCGACGCTGCCCATGTCGCGCAGCACCCTCGGCACGAACTCCAGTTCCCGGAAGGCGCGGGTGTTGCGATCGAGGGCGACTTCGTCTTCGGCGCCGCCGTCGATGTAGTCGAACACGCCGCCGGGAAGACGCCGCCGGGCAATCCGGCGCAGATCCTCGACGCTGGCCACCCCCTGGAGCCGCCGCCGAGCGGCGTCAAGCTCGAAGCGGCGGAACTGCAATACCGACCTGAGCGTGTCGATGACCATCGCAGCGATGGTACGCCCTGGTTAGGGGATGTTCACCAGCTTGGATTTCACTCCCGGTGCGTACAGCGACCCATCGGCGGCTGTTCGGGCTGCTTCGGCCCTCGCTTGGGCTTCGGCTCGGGCCCGGGCCTCAGCTGCGGCTGCGGCGTGCGCTCGGCGCCTCAGATCGGCGGCCTCGCTGGTGAGCCTGTCGGCCTCGCGACGCAGAGCGGCACCAGTCGAGGCCAGGTCGAGGCCCAGCGAATACAGTGAGGAGGCTATGAGACGGCGCAGCTTGACTCGGCTGAAGGTGGCAGCCCGACCCCTCCACACCTGCTCTTGGTGCAGAGCGACCACCGGCTGATGGCGCTCGACCAGCACCGAGCCTCGGCGGTCGAGCGCATCAGCGACCGAGTGGCACCGCTCGGCTCGCTGCAAGTTGAGTGTTGCTGACTGAAAGAGATGAGCGCTGTTTGACATGGTGGGAAAAATAGCAACATGAGATGTAGATGCCAACCCTCGATGCGGCCGCAATCGAGCCGGAATTAGATGATCGAGCAGGATCTCGTCGATTTCGCGGTGGACGCAGCCCGGCGAGCCGGCCAGGTCACGCTCGACTGGTACCAGTCTCGAAGCCTGTCGGTGACAGCCAAGCGCGACGGATCGCCCGTCACCGAGGCCGACTACGCGGCGGAGCGGTTCCTCCGCGCCGAGATCGGGGCGGCATACCCCGGTGACACGATCCAGGGCGAGGAAGAGGGCGAGGCGGTCGGCCATACCGGTCGCCGGTGGGTGATCGACCCGATCGACGGCACCAAGGCTTTCGCTCAGGGGGTGCCGCTGTTCGCCACGCTGCTGGCCCTCATCGACGGCCGCGGCCCGGCGGTGGGGGTGATCTGCCTGCCCGCGCTGGAAGAGTGCGTCTGGGCCGGCCGCGGGCTCGGAGCCCACTGGAACGGTGAACCGTGCCGTGTCAGCCGCCGCGACAGCCTCGAGGAGTCGTATGTGTGCACGAGTGGTCTGTCCTACTGGCCCATCCGGGCCTTGGAGCGGGTACGCGCCTCGGGGGCACGGGTCCGGACCTGGGGCGATGCCTACGGCTATGCCCTGGTGGCCACCGGCCGGGCCGAAGCCATGGTCGACCCGGAGTGCTTCGACTGGGACGTGGCCCCGATGGGAGTGATAATCGCCGAGGCCGGGGGCCGATTCAGCGACGCCGCCGGCATCGACGACTGGCAAAGCGGCTCGGCAGTAGCCAGCAACGGGCTGATACACGACGACCTGCTGAACTGCCTGCGCTAGAGGCCGAGCGGATTGACCCGGCCTCCTCGGGGTTCTCGCAGCACGCGCAGCGTCTGCTCCAAGAGGCTTGCTCGCTCGGACTCTAGGCGGGGTTGTCGCGGGACAATGCGAAGCCCTCGAAGCGACAGGGCCTCAGATTCCGTGCTGCCACCTCTCGCAACAGACTCTCCGGGTCGTTGATCGATGCCAGTCCGTTGGCGCCGGGCTCGGTGCTGCCAGCGAGGACATGCAGCGCGGTTGAGGCGGCCACCACGGCCGTGGCTTCTGCCGGTCGGGCCTGAGCACCGAACACCACCACACTGCGCTCGCGGCCGCGCCTGCCGCGTAGCTCGACTCGCACCGCCCCCACTCCGCCCTCTGGATGGGGGCGGCGCATCATCGGCAGCGGGGCGGTCAGCCGGTCCCGACGGGTGGCCGCCATGCGGGCTGTCACCCGGTCGACGCCGGAAAAGGCCGGCACCAGCAGCAGCGCATCCGGGAGCGCCCCCCGATAGCAGTCCCGCCCGGCCACCGGATCGGGGAACCAGCACAATTCCCGACCCGAGCCGCCGGGACGGCGAGTCCAGCGGCCGTCTCGCCAGTCAACGGCCAGGCTGCTCAGCGCCCGGTGATGCTGGCGGGCGCAGGCTGGCCCCCCCGTGCCCGCCTTGGCGACGTGAACTTCATCGACCAGGTCGAACCCGTCGGCGCCGACACGGGCCATCAGGCAGGTGAGGCCGGGCATGAAGCCCGCGCCCACGACCAGCGGCACCCCCTGCTGGCAAGCCTGGGAGTCGAGGGCCAGCAGATCGCGGGTCTCAAGAATTTCGTTAGTGGTAGTCACCACTGCGGCACCGGCCCGCACAGCGTCACTAGCCAGGCGGGCCTGTGTTCCGGCCGGGGTGGCCACCACCACCAGATCGGCGGAGTCGGGCACCGTCAGATCCTGGCCAAAGGACACGGTATTGCCGAGTAGACGCGTGCACGGGGAGGCCCAAGCTCGTCCGACCGCGTCGGGGTCCTTCCCGCTCCTGATCGCTGCGCTCACGGGCTGCCCGGACGTGGTTCCCCGCTCTTGTTCGCCGCGCTCACGGGCCGCTCGGGCCGTGGGCCTCGCAAGCTCGGCCTCTGAGCCCGCCAGCGCCCGCAGACGAGTCGGATCCGGGTCGCGCACGTCCACAGCGCCGACACGGGGGCTGGCCACAAGCATCCGGACGATCCGGGCGCCGGTAGCGCCGGCACCGAACACTGCAATTCGGGCCGTCACGCCAGTTCGTCGTCCCGCAGTTCGCGCCAGCCGCCGGTCTGGGGAGCCACGCCGCCGCGGCCGCGCAGACGAATAGCGGCGGCCACCGCGATGGCAGTCACCACTGCCACCGCCGCTCGGCGAACCATTGCCAGCAGTCCGGCCGTCGAACCCCGCTCGACCATCCCGTCAGCGTACGGCCATGAGAGCACGCACAATTGGTGAGAACACTTTGTACCGCTGCCGAGACTTCCCGTTCATGTTCGCTTCTCTCACGGACCGCTCGGGCCACGGCCTCGCTCAGCGCCCTTGCCGGGATTGCCGACGGCATCGATCTATCCGCTCGGCCTCTCAGCCTCATAGTCGGCGACCATTGCTGCGGGGCGACCATTGCTGCGGAACGCTTCAGGTGCAGCCCCATGGGTGCTGGCTGGCCGAGATGGGGTGGTGGGGCTAGTTGGAGTCGAACCAACGACCTCACCCTTATCAGGGGTGCGCTCTAACCGGCTGAGCTATAGCCCCAAGCGGCTCAACGCTAGCGGTCACTGCTGCTGTCAACACCCGCGGGCGGGGCTTGGACCAGCACCCGGCGGCGAGAGCGGCGGGGACGGGGACGGGCGGTCTCCTCCTCTACCACAGTGAGGCGCACTCCCCCGGTTACGTCGCTGATCAGGTTGAACAGCACCGCGGCCAGCACGGTCAGCCCGCTGCCCGCGATCACCATCACCAGACCTCCGACCGCAGCGATCCTGAAGATCTGGTCGGCGTTGATCGTGAACGACTCCAGGGCGAACAACTCCACCACGAAGTTCTCGACGTTGGACACCAGCCCCGAGTTGACGGCCAGGTTCCACAGCGTCACCCCCACGAACAGCATCACGGCCCAGGCGCAGAAATAGAGGATCAACGACACCTTCAACACCGACCAGGGCTCGATGTGGCGCACCAGCCGACGAACCCGACGGGCGCGAAGGCGGCGGCTGGATCGAGCCCGCAGGGCGCGGCCAACCGCGGAGCGAGGCGCCGGCCGGGCAGCAGGACGGGGCGGTGCTTGCTCGTCGGAGCTCGTGTCCGCGCTGGTGATGTCGCCAGAGTCGTGGGCCGCCGACGAAGCGGTCTCCAGCAGGCTGGTCGGATTCTCGCCCGAGCCGGAGAGTTCCTGGTCCCCGGCCCCGGCTGTCGGCTGCTCATTCATGGGCGCATCGACCTACCAGCCTCACGGGGGTTTGGTCCACTCGACAAGGCGCTCGGCGCGGGCCGTCCGGCTGGCCCGACCTACCTGCACCTCAACGGTGACGACCGTGGCGTCTTCGGTGCCTTGCACCCCCTGCTCGGTGTAGGAGAGCAGGACCCCGCCGTTGGCGGCGGCCAGATCGGCGGCCTCATCAGCGCCCGCGGCGGCGCCAGCCAGGGCGGCAGCGTCGGCGGCGGTGCGGGCCCGGGCGCTCTCGTCGAGCAACTGCCCGACCTCGATCAGCGCCACCGCAGCCACCATCACTACCAGCAACATCACCACCATCAGCGGCGCGGCCTGCCCACGATCGTCCGCCCGACGGCCTATCGCCACGCAACAGCCCGGCTGATGACACACACCGGCAGGCTGCCCACCGGCCTCGGCACGAGGTCTAGCCGCAGCGCGATGATGCCCCGGCTGATGACACACACCGGCGGATCCTTCACGGTCGCCAGCCGCGGGTCTCATTGCTCCTGCTTTGGTGGCTGGCCGTGCCCTTCCAGTGTGTCGATTGCCTCCGGCTGGCCGGACGGATCGCGGCCCGATTCGCCGTTCATGTCGTCGCTAACGAGAGCCACGGCCACAACCTCGTCGCCAGGATCGGGACTCATCACGGTGACCCCCTCAGCGACTCTGCCCTGTTCTGAGACGGTGCCCACCGGCATCCGGATCACCACGCCTTTGGCGGAGACAACCAGGATCTCATCGCCAGGGTCCACCACGAGGGTGCCGACGACTTCGCCCTTCTCGTCTACGAGCTTCGACCCGATCACGCCCTGCCCTCTGCGGCCCTTGCACCTGAACTCTTCGACCGGGGTGCGCTTGCCGTAGCCCTGGGTGGTGACGTAGAGCAGGGCCGAGCCGGGGCGGGCCGTGGCGCACGACACCACCGAGTCGCCGGGGTGCTTGAACTTCAGCCCGATCACTCCCGCCGCCGACCGGCCCATCTCGCGCACCTGGTCTTGGGCGAAGCGGATCGTCTGGCCCAGCCGCGACGACAGCAGGATGTCGTGCACCCCGTCGGTCGGCACCACCGCCACCAACTCGTCGCCGTCGCGCAGGTGGATGGCGATGAGGCCGGCCTTGCGCGACGAGTCGTAGGCGGTGAATTTGGTGCGCTTCACACGGCCCTGGGCGGTGGCGAACAGCAGGTAGCGGTTCATCTCGTAGTCGCGGGTGTCGATCACGGCCTGGATCCGCTCGCCGTCCTGCAGCGGCAGCAGGTTGGCGATGGAGGTGCCCCGAGCGGTGCGCGAGGCCACCGGCACCTCGTGGGCTTTGAGCCGGTAGACCCGGCCCCGGTTGCTGAAGAATAGCAAATACGAGTGGGCGGTGGTGTGGATCAGGTGCATCACGCTGTCGGCCTGCTTGAGCTTGGTGCCGGCCACGCCGCGCCCGCCGCGGCCCTGGAGGCGGAACTCGTCGGTGGGCACCGTCTTGACGTAGCCCGACGCCGACATGGTGAACACCAGGTCGTCGTCGTCGATCAGATCCTCGATGTCGAGCTCGCCCGGATCGATCTCCAGCACCGACCGGCGCTCGACGCCGAACTTGTCGGAGATTTCCCGCAGCTCGTCGCGGATTGCCATCCGGACCCGGTGCTCGTCGGCCAGCAGCGCCTCCAGCTCGGCGATCAGCTCGCGTTTGGCCTCGGCCTCGGTCTCGAGCTGGGCCCGACCGAGACGGGTCAGGCGAGACAGCGCCATCTCGAGGATGTGGTCGGCCTGCGCCTGCGAGAACTCGAACGGCTCGGCCATCAGCGACGACCGGGCCGAGGCGGTGTCTTCGCTGGCCCGGATGGCGGCAATGATTTCGTCGATAGCCCCCAACGCCCGTAGCAGTCCCTCCACGATGTGGAGCCGGGCACGGGCTGCGGCCAGCCGGAACTGTGAACGGCGGGTCACCACCTCCACCTGGTGGGAGACGTAGGCGGCCAGCGCGTCGCGCAGGGTGAGTGTGCGGGGCACACCGTCCACCAGCGCCACCATGTTCATGGCGAAGCTGGACTGCAGCGGTGTGTGCTTCCAGAGGTTGTTGAGCACCACCTCGGGATTGGCGTCACGCTTGAGCTTGATCACGAAGCGGGTGACGTCGCCGGAGGACTCGTCGTTGACGTCGGCGATCCCGTCGAGCTCGCGGGCGTTGACCAGGTCGGCGATCTTGCGGGCGACCGACCCGGCGGACACCTGGTAGGGCAGCGCGGTGACGACCAGCGCGTTGCGGCCCGCGACCTGATCGAGGGTGGCGTCGGCACGCATCTTGACCGAGCCTCGCCCGGTGCGATAGGCCGACTCGAACCCGCTGCGGCCCAGAATCTGCCCGCCGGTGGGGAAGTCGGGGCCGTGGACGCAGGCCATCAGCTCCTCGGTGCCGGCATCGGGATTCTCGAGGAGCACCACCACCGCGTCGATCACCTCGGCGAGGTTGTGGGGCGGGATGTTGGTGGCCATCCCGACCGCGATGCCCTGGCTGCCGTTCACCAGCAGGTTGGGCAGGCGGGCGGGCAGCACCGACGGCTCGGTGAAGTCGCCAGAGTAGTTGTCGACGAAGTCGACGGTGTCCTCGCCGATGTCGGCCAGCATCGACATGGCCAGCGCATCGAGGCGGCACTCGGTGTAGCGGGCCGCGGCGGGGGGATCCTCGGGCGAGCCGTAGTTGCCGTGGAAGTCGATGAGGGGGTGCTGCAGCGAGAAGGGCTGGGCCATGCGGGCCAGGGCGTCGTAGATGGCGGCGTCGCCGTGGGGATGGAAGCGAGCCATCACGTCGCCCACCACCCGGGCGCATTTCACATGGCCCCGGTCGGGCCGGAAGCCCTGGTCGTACATCGACCACAGGATCCGGCGGTGCACTGGCTTGAGGCCGTCTCGGGCGTCGGGCAGCGCCCGGCTGATGATGACCGACATGGCGTAGTCCAGGAACGAGCTCTCCATCTCCTCCTGGATCTCGACGACGGTCACCCCCGAGGTAGCTTCCGCCCCGGAGGGGTCCTGGGGCGACACATTGGCGGGGCCGTCGATGGTCTCGCTCATGGCAGCGTCTCCGGGCCGATCACGGTCAGAAGTCGAGGTTGCGGACTTCGCGGGCGTTGGTGACGATGAAGTTCTTGCGCTGCTCCACGTCGTCGCCCATGAGCACCGAGATGACCTGATCGGCGATGGCGGCCTCCTCCACCGACACCTGAAGCAGGCTGCGGGTGCCCGGGTCCATGGTGGTGGAGCGCAGCTCGTCCCAGTCCATCTCGCCCAGTCCCTTGAGCCGCTGAAACTCGCGGCTGTGCTTGGGCCGCTCGGCCAGGAACCGGTCCTTGGCGGCGTCGTCGAGCAGGTACACCGTCTTGGAGTTGGTGACCTTGGTGGAGTACAGCGGCGGCTGGGCCACATACACGTAGCCGGCTTCCACCAGCGGGCGCATCTGGCGGTAGAAGAAGGTGAGCAGCAGGGTGCGGATGTGGCTGCCGTCGACGTCGGCGTCGGCCAGCACGATCACCTTCTGGTAGCGGGCCTCGGTGGCGTCGCAGCCGTGTTCGCTGGGCGCCGAGGCCCCGTTGGCGCCGGACGGGTCGCCGATGCCCGCGCCGATGGCGGCGATGATGGCCTGGATCTCGTTGTTCTTGAGCATCCGGTCGATGCGGGCCCGCTCAACGTTGAGGATCTTGCCCCGGATGGGCAGCACCGCCTGGGTCTCGGGATCGCGGGCCCGCACCGCGGAGCCGCCGGCGGAGTCGCCCTCCACGATGAACAGCTCTCGCCGGGCCGGGTCGCTGGCGGTGCAGTCCTTGAGCTTGTCGGGCATGCCGGCGCCGTCGAGCAGCGACTTCGAGCGCACCTCCGAGCGCACTCGGGCGGCGGCCTCGCGGGCCGCGGAGGCGGCGGTGGCTTTCAGCACGGCCCGCTTGGCCTCGGCCGGGTGCTCTTCGAGCCATTCGGCCAGGCGGCGGTTGGTGACCCGCTCGGTGAAGGACCTCATCGACATGTTGCCCAGCTTGGCCTTGGTCTGGCCCTCGAACTGGGGCTGGCCGATGCGCACGCTGACGATGGCGGTGAGGCCCTCGCGGATGTCCTCGCCGTGGAGGTTCTCGGCCTTCTCCTTGAGCAGGCCCTTCTCGCGGGCGTAGGCGTTGACGGTGCGGGTCAGCGCGGCGCGGAACCCCTGCTCGTGCATGCCGCCGTCGATCGTCGAGATGCCGTTGGCGAAGCTGTGGAGGCCGTCGGTGTTGAAGCCGGTGCTCCACTGGAACGCCACCTCCACCTCGTGGGGGTTCCCTTCGATATTCTCTTCGTCGGCGAAATGGCCCACCGCGTCGAAGAGCCGCACCTTCGACTGGTTGAGACGGGTGACGTAGTCGACGATGCCGCCCTCATAGCGAAACGCCGTCCACTCCGAGTGGCTGTGGGGGCCGGGCCTCAGATCGCGAACCCGGATTTCGAGACCCCGGTTCAAGAACGCCATCATCTCCAGGCGCTCGGCCACCGTCTGATAGCGGAACGACACATCCTCCAACACGGCGGGGTCGGGCCAGAAGCGGATGGTCGTTCCCGTCCGCTGCTGCGGGGCGGGACCTGCAACCGAGAGGGGTTCTGACATTTGTCCGCCGTCGACGAAGGTCATGCGGTGGCGCTGGCCGGAGCGGCAGATCTCGGCCTCCAGCCGGGTGGACAGGGCGTTGACCACCGACACGCCGACGCCGTGGAGGCCGCCGGAGATCTTGTAGCCGTCACCGCCGAACTTGCCGCCCGCGTGCAGCAGCGTCATCACCAGCTCGGCGGCGGGGATCTGGTCGTGGAGGGGATGCGGCTCGGTGGGGATGCCCCGGCCGTCGTCGCTGACCTCGCACGAGCCGTCGGCGTGCAGCGTGACGTCGATGCGGGTGCAGTACCCGGCCATAGCCTCGTCGACCGAGTTGTCGACCACCTCCCAGACGAGGTGGTGCAGGCCGGTCGGGCCGGTGGACCCGATGTACATGCTGGGCCGCTCGCGAACCGCCTCGAGGCCTTCGAGGACGGTGATCTCCAGCGCGCCGTATGAGGAGTCCACGGCACCGGGCCGCTCGCTGATGGTGGTGTCGGGTGTGACGCTCAACCGGCCCTCCTCGCACCGCCCTGCCAGGGCCTGCTGCAGGGTCTGCCGGAGACGGCGATACGAGCGGGCAGAGCACTCACTGGCACGACCCGGCCGCAGCAGACGAGAGCCGGGCTGGCCGGGGGCACCGAACTGGGCCTGAGCCCTGCATCGAGCCACCGATCACGGCGGCGATCTTACCAGCAAGCACCGTCCAGCGGCATTCATTTCGGCCTCCAAGAGCGAGCGCAAATTGGTGAGAGCACACCGCGCCGCAGCGGTGTCATTCCCGCTCTTGTTCGCTGCGCTCACGGGCCGCTCGGGCCACGGCCTCGCCCGTATGGGCCGGAATCGCTCATCTATTCGCTCGGCCTCTAGTCGACCCGCGCCACACGCACCGTCATCGACTTCAAGCGGTCGGTGGACGACAGCTCGTTGGCCCGGGCCAGCACCCGGTCCGAGAGCCACCGCAGCTCGCTGGCCCAGGTCGCATCGGAGGCCTCCACCACCAGACGGTCGCCCTCCACCGCCACCGGCCGGCAGTGGCGGGCCACGTCGGTGCCGACCACCTCCTCCCAGCGCTGGAACACCGTCGACAGCAGGTCGGCCGGCGGCGCGCCGAGCGAGCCCAGGACGCGCTCGAGGGCGTCGGCCAGCTCGATGGGCTCGCGGCCCGCCGACTTCATCACGGCCCGCCGACTTCATCACGACTCACGTTTCGTCGCGTCTGCAGTTTCGTCGCGTCTGCCAGTCTCATCGCGGCTCACCCATCGCCAGCGGTGCGAGCGGCGCCATCGAGCACTCTGATGAGCTGGTCGGGCCGGATCTTGGCCGGCAGCACCGGCGATGCGGTGGTGAGGATCCGCTGGCCGGACGGCAGCGCTTCCAGCAGGGCTGCGGCCCGGCCGGCGTCCAGCTCGGAGAACACGTCGTCGAGCAGCATCACCGGCTCTATTCCCCGCCAACGGCGCACCTCCCCGTCCACAGCCAGACGCAGCGCGAGGGCCAGGGACCGCTGCTCGCCCTGGGAGGCATGGCTGCGAGCGGGAAGCCCGCCGATCTCGCAGACAACGTCGTCACGGTGGGGACCGACCGTGCTGGCAGCCCGCCTCAGGTCCTCGCGGCGGCTCGCGGCCAGCGCATCGGCCAGTGACTCGTCGCCCCATGACGACTCGTACCGGACGCCGGCGTCGTCCTGGCCCTGCGAGATGCCCCGGTAGTGACGGGCGATCTCGGGTGTCATCGCCTCCAGCAGGTCGCGGCGGCGTGCCCGCAGCTCGTCGCCCACCGCGGCCAGCTTGGCGTCCCACACGTCGAGGGTGACAGCCACATCGCCCACGGCACGGCCCTGGGCCTGGCGCAACAGGGTGTTGCGCTGCCGCAGGATGCGGTCAAGCTCGCCGCGCAGCGCTCCCCACGACGGACGCACCGCGGCCAGCGCGTCGTCCATCCAGCGGCGCCGCACCGACGGCTCGCCCTTGACCAGCTCGAGGTCCTCCGGCGAAAAGGCAGTGGCGGTCAACACGCCGAGCAGATCCCGGCGGCGAGCCACCGGCTGCTGGTTGACCCTCACCCGGTTCGGCCGCGTCCGGGCCAGCTCCACCTCGATCAGCACAGCCCGCCCGGCCGCGCCCTGCCCCGAACAGCGGATCACGGCCGCTGGCGTGCCATCGCGTATCAGGGCGGCATCGGCCGCACCCCTGAACGAGCCCAGCCCGGCCACATACCCCACCGCCTCGAGCAGATTGGTCTTGCCGTGGCCATTGGGTCCGACAATCGCGGTCAGCCCCTCAGCGAACTCAAGCTCGGTCTCGGAATAGGACCGGAAATCCAGCAGCGAGATCGAGCCGACACGCACGCCTCGGGCCGGTCAGCTCACCCGCACCGGCATCAACAGGTAGAGGAAGTTCTCGTCTCCCACCGAGCGGAGCAGCGCAGGCTTGACCGGATCGGCGGTCTCAAGGGTGACCTCCTCGCCGGTGGTGGCCTCGATACCGTCGATGAGATAGGCCGGATTGAAGGCGACGGTCAGATCCTCGCCGACGTAGGCGGCCTCCATCGACTCGTTGGCCTTGCCAACGTCGTGGGTGATGGCGATGACCTCAAGGTTGCCGTCGCTCATGACCAGCCGGATCGGAGTGGAGTCCTGGGCCAGCAGCCGCACCCGCCGCACCACCTCCGAGAGCTGCTCGCGGTTGGCGGTCAGACGGTTGGGGTGGTCGCTGGGGATGAGCCCCTGATAGTTGGGGAAGTCTCCCGGAATGAGCCGGGTGGTCAGCTGCACATTGCCCACCACGAACTGGGCGTAGTGCTCGGCCAGCTTGAGGGTCACCTCGTCAGAGTCGGCGATCAGGCGCTGCAGCTCGCCCAGGGCGCGACTCGGCACCAGCACCTTCTGGTGCTCGCCAAGGAGGGACGACCCGGCGAGATCGCGCACCGACAGCCGGTAGGAGTCGGTAGAGACCAGCCGCAGCCGGCCCTCGTCCTCGGCGGCCATGAGCACGCCGGTGAGGATGGGCCGCGAGTCGTCCGACGACGCGGACCGCACTACCTGGCTCAAAGCGTCCCGGAACTCGGAGCCGGTGAACGTGACCGCCGGACTGAACGCCGCCGCGCCGCCATCGCTGCTGCCCTCCTGAGTGAACGGCAACTGCGGATAGTCCTCCTCGGGAATCAGCCGGATCGAGAACTCCGACGAGCCGGCCATGATGGTGGCCTCTCCCTCGGTCACCGAGAACTCCACGGCCCCGGCCGGTACAGCGCGCACCACGTCAGTGAGCAGCCGGGCCGGCGTCACCGCGGCTCCTCCGGCGGTGCCCAGCACCTCGGCGGTGACCGACAGCGTCAGATCGAGGTCGCTGCCGGTCACCGTGAGAACGCCCTCGGAGAGGTCAAGGTGAGCCCCGGTCAGGGCGGCCCGGCTCGAACTGGCACCGGCCGCAGCCCGTACAGCCACCGTCAGCGCCTCCAGCAGGGTGTCTCGCTCGCAGCGGAACTTCATGCCCATGGTTGTCTTGCTTCTCCTCTAGTTGGATTCAAAGGGTTGTAGAGACACTAGGCACTGTGGACTGGGGATTTGGGTCACCGAACCTTGTACCCGTGCTGCTTTCGATATGCCCAGGTTTGCCGTGCCATTCAGTGGACCCGACCGACCTCGCCGGGCGGATGTGGATGGCGGTGGAGTTGGGCACAGCCGTCCAGAGCCTGTGAGGCGGCCGTCCCCACGGTTCTCCCCCGCGTCCGGGTCACGAGATCTCCCCCACCCGCTTCTGAAGGTCGTGGACCTTGTCGAAGATCTCCTTGCGCTCGGTCATGTGGTGCTCGATCTTTCGCACCGCGTGGATGACGGTGGTGTGGTCTCGGTTGCCGAAGGCCCGGCCG
The DNA here is from genome assembly GCA_022821685.1 of Acidimicrobiia bacterium. Classification (GTDB taxonomy): domain Bacteria; phylum Actinomycetota; class Acidimicrobiia; order Acidimicrobiales; family Aldehydirespiratoraceae; genus Aldehydirespirator. The sequence continues at coordinate 198,668 of JAJEDD010000014.1, read as the reverse complement.
ATCTCGGGGTAGGACAGGTCGGTCATGTTGCGGGTGACGTACATGGCGATCTGGCGGGCATCGACCAGCGGCCTTCGCCGGCTGCCTCCGGTGATCTGCTCGACGGAGAATGCGAAGAGGTCGGCGGTTGCTTCGAGAATGCTCCGCACGGTCACCGGCGCCTTGACGGTGTTGTCGATCAGGTCGGCCAACACGCGCTTGGCGAGCTCGTAGGAACATTGCTGGCCGGTGATGTTGGCATAAGCGGTGACTTTGATGAGGGCGCCCTCGAGCTCGCGGATCGAGTCGGTGACGTTCTCACCGATTAGCGAGAGCACGTCGGAGGGGATGGCGATGGCCGCCGATTCGGCCTTCTTCTCCAGAATGGCCAGCCGGGTCACCAGATCGGGGGGCTGGATATCGGTGATGAGGCCCGACTTGAACCGGCTGCGGAGCCGGTCTTCGAGGGTTGGCATCGCGTCGGGGGAGCGGTCGGAGGACAGGACTATCTGGGCGCCGTTCTGCAGCAGGTCGTTGAAGGTGTGGAAGAATTCCTCCTGGAGACCGTCCTTGCCCTCCATGAACTGGATGTCGTCGACGAGCAGGACGTCGTTGCTGCGGTACACCTGCTTGAACTCGGGCTGGGTGCTGTTGCGGATGGCCTGCACAAACTCGTTGAGGAAGGTTTCGCTGGTCACGTAGCGCACCTTGTAGGACGGGTAGTGGTCGTTCACGTAGTGGGCGATGGCCCGCAGCAGATGGGTCTTGCCCAGGCCCGAGTCGCCGTGAATGAGAAGTGGGTTGTAGGGCCCGGCCGGGGTCTCGGCCACCGCCAGCGCGGCCGCGTGCGAGAAACGGTTGGAGGTGCCGGTCACGAACTGCTCAAAGGTCAGACGAGTGTTGGCGCCTGGATCGGCGCCGGCGCCGATCGCAGCCGGGGCCTGATGGACGCTGGGCAGCGCCGCCTCCTGGCTGGACGGTGCGGCTGCGAAGCCATCGCTCTCGTCCCAGTCCGGGTCGATCTCGATGCGGACCATCAGATCGGGCTCGGTCTCGTCAAGGGCGTCGGTGAGGAGACTGAAATAGCGGCGCTCAATGCGGGCTTTCTGCAGGCTGGTCGGCACCACGATGGTGAGCGAGCCCTGATCGAAGGCGGTGGCCCGGGCCCCGCTGAAGGTGGTTCTCCAGACCGCATCGCTCACTTGGCTGCGGATGCTTTGAGCGCAACTGGTCCAGATCCGCTCCGCTTCGGGGTCGGTGTTCACCTCTCGACGTCCTTTCTCCACAGATTGGTCCACAGTTGTGGAAAGAGAGTCCGATGGTCCGTGGTGGAGGGGGAACGGACCCAGACCAGATGGCGGTAGTGGCCTGCGGAACGTAGCAGCATCCGCACCGCCCGCAAGTCGTACGCGGCAGGGCCGGTAAACAACTAGTTCAGACTAGATTGCGGCCGGGTTAACTACCTTTGTGTAAGATATATAACAATAATGTGGTTTGTTTGCGGGCCGGGCCGGGCCGGGCCGCGGCTCGGCGGGCGGCATGGTTGTCGCGGCGCGGGGTCAGCCCTACGGTGGACGCAGACCCGCCGTTCATCCACAGCATCGACCCCGACGGCGGGTCTTGTGGCGTGCCCGCGCCGGGAGGATCTCATGAAGCGCACCTTTCAGCCGAATATCCGCAAAAGACATAAGAAGCACGGTTTTCGGGCCAGGATGGCCACACGCGGCGGACGGGCCGTGCTGCGATCGCGTCGCCGCAAGGGGCGAAGCCGACTGGCCGCGTGAGCAGCCCCAGCGCGAGCACGACCAGCGCCCGGATCGGTCTCCTGAAGGTGTCTCATCGCGCCGGGCCAGGTGCGCCGCGGGTGCTGTACGCGGTGCCGAGATCGGTGGGGACTGCGGTGGTGCGCAATCGGGCCCGCCGCCGTGTGCGCGAGGTGCTGCGCGAACTGGTGCGCGACCGGGCGGTGGTGCTCGAAGGCGGGGAATACCGGCTCGGCATCTTCGCTTCGCTGGAAACGCTGTCCGCGGCTGAGCTGCGGGGGGCCATGATCGGGCTGTTGGGGGACGTGCAGCGATGAGGAGGCTCGTCTGTCGCGCCATCGAGGAGTACCAGCTGGCCCGCATCGGGCGTCTGCCGACGTGTCGCTACCACCCGTCGTGCTCGGCGTATGCGCTGGAGGCGGTTCAGCGCCACGGCGCGGTGCGGGGAGCGTGGCTGGCCGCCCGCCGGCTGGTCCGCTGCCATCCGTGGGGGTCCATGGGCTCGGACCCTGTTCCCGGAGTCGATCGCCGCAGGTCTGTGAGGGGGACGGCCGGTGCTTGATCCCCTGTTCGACGTCGTCACCGCGGTCCTCGCCTGGTTCTACTCCCTGGTGCCGTCCTACGGCATGGCCATCGCCCTGTTGACGCTCACCGCGGTAGTGGCGATAACCCCGCTCACGCTGAAGATGACGCGCAACATGCTGCAGATGCAGCAGCACATGCCGGAGGTGAAGAAGCTCCAGAACCAGCACAGGGGCGACCGGCAGGCCATGAACGAGGCCACCATGGCCTACTACAAGGAGCACGGGCTCAACCCGGTCGGGTGTCTGCTCCCGATGCTGGTGCAGGGCCCGATCTTCCTGGTGATGTACCGCGTGGTGGACGGGCTCACCCGGCGGACCACCGAGATAGGAACCCAGCTCGGATTCACGTCGCGGCGCTATGTTGACAGCGCGGCCGGCGCAGTGCCCGAGTACGGCCCCACCCCCATCGCCCGGGGCGAGTTGCCGTTCGACCCGGACTTCCTGTCGCGCGACAGCGACCTCTATGAGGATTTGAGCGCTGACCTTGAGATGGTCACGCTGGGGGTCGACCTGTCCCGCAGCGCCAGCAACGTGATCTCCGAGAGCATCGTGTCGGCGTTCCCCTATCTGGTGATGCTGGTCATCGTGCTGCTGACCAGCCTCTATCAGCAGCGCCAGATCCAGGGCCGCCAGAGCGGCGCGGTCACCCCGCAGCAGCAGATGATGATGAGGCTGATCCCCTACATGCTGCCGGTGTTCTCATACGTGATGCCGGCCGCGGTGGTGACCTACTTCATCGTGTCGAACCTGGTCCGGATCGCTCAGCAGGCCTACATCACCCGATCCTTCTACCGGGGCGAGGACTCGCTCGGTGCCCAGGTGGCCAAACAGCGGGCCGCCGCCGAGGACGACGATACCGACGCCAAGGCGCGCTCGCCCAAGGCGCTCACCGAGCGCAAGGGGGCGCCCACGCCGAAACGGGACGCAAAGTCGGCGCCGGCGCGAAGCAATCGGGCGCCGTCGCGGAAACGAACCGAGACGACGACTCGCAAGCGGACTCAGGCGCCGGCCCGGGGACGGACTCAGGGCGCGGCCAAGGCACCGGCCCGCAACAAGAAGGCTGCTGCCGGCCGGAAGCCGACGTCAGGACGCACCGGGAAGGCGCCTTCCCGGGGTCGAGTCACTCCGCCGGGCTCCAGCCAGAACCGCAGCCGCAGCAAGAAGAAGAGGCGCTGATCCCGCGTCGCACGAAGGAGTGTTTGGTCGAGATGGAATGGCTGGAAATTAGAGCTAAAACAGTGGAAAATGCCAAAGAGCAGGCATTAGTCCATCTCGGCGTTGACGATTCGGACGCCGAGTTCGAGGTCCTCTCAGAGGAGAAGATGGGGCTGTTCGGGCGAGTCAAGCAGGAGGCCCGGGTGAGGGCGCGGGTGCTGCCCACCCCGGTGCGGCCCAAAGAAAGCAGAGGCCGCCGCTCGGGCTCATCGAGACGGGCTGCGCCGGACTCTGCGGGCCGGTCCCGACGCAAGAACTCTGCTGCACAGGATCGTCCACAGCCTGAACGCGAGAAAGCGCAAGAAGCAGGCCGCAGCGCCCGTCCCAAGAAGGAGGATGCAAAACCAATGACAATTGACCAAAATCGAGGCCCATCGCTCATGGAGCAAGCCGATCTGGCGGAATCCTTCGTGGGAGGCGTCGCGGAGACGGTGGGCATCGACATCGCGTTCAAGCGACACGACCTGGACAACGGGATCATGCGAATCGAGGCCAACGGAGAGGGCATCGGAGTCCTGATCGGTCGGAGGGGCGGCACTGCCCAGGCGATCGATGAACTGGTCAGAACGGTGTTGCAGCGCTCGGGTGGCACTACAAGAGAGGGCAAGATCCGCATGGACATGGGCGGCGTTCGGGCCCGCCGCGCCGCTGCGCTGGAGACCTTCGCTCGCAAGGTTGCCGAAGAGGCGGTCGAGACACAAACGGAGATCGCCCTCGAGCCGATGAACCGGATGGATCGCAAGATTGTCCACGATGCCATTGCTGAAATCGACAGCGTGGAGAGCCGAAGCGAGGGAGAAGACCCCCACCGCCGAGTGATCATCGTCGCCATTGAGTCCGAGCCTGTAGACGACGAATAAGGGGCCGAGCGAGTAGGCGAGCGATTCCGGCCCATACGGGCGAGGCCGTTGGCTGTGTTGGTGGGGTTGGGCGGCCCGTGAGCGCAGCGACAAGAGCGGGGAATACCCCGCGGTGACGTGACGGGCACGGTGCCCCGTTCGCACGAAGTCGATCCAGACATTCTGGAGCGGCTGGATCGGTCGTGGGCACCGGCCCGGGTCGCCGGCGCGATGGGCAGCGCCTCAATCCAGACGCTGCGCGGGCATGCACGCGGCTACATCCTGGATGAATGGCGGACCCTGCCCGAGGGGCGGTTCGTGGATTGTGGCACCGGGGCCGGTGCATTGGGAATATTCCTGGCTCTGGAGCTGCCCGGATCTCGCTGGCAGCTTGTAGATGCGAGAGAGCGACGGTGCGAGATGGCGCAGCGGGCGGTTTCGGCGGCGGAACTCGGGGAGCGAGTGACGGTGGAGCACGCTCTGGTGGACGAGATGGCCCGCGGGGAATGCCGAGGAAGGCTGGATGGGGCGGTGGCACGCTCATTTGGCCCGGCATCGGAACTGGCGGAGTGCGCGCTGCCGCTGTTGAAGGTTGGCGGATCGCTGGTCGTTTCCATATCCGACTCGACGGAACAACACTGGGAGCGGCTGCCGTTAGCGGCCCGGACCGGCTGCGAGATATCGGGAAGATGGACGACAGCACACGGGAAGTATCTCTCTGTCATTCGCTCAGGACTGGTTCCGCCGGAGCAGCCGCGCCGACGCCCGGCCCGAAGCCGCGCTCCCCTAGATGTTTCATGTGAAACATGAAACCAAGCCTTCGCCGCTCGCTCGTTTGCCGACTCGAAAGAAGTGGTGCTTGACTTCCTGAAGGCGGTATGGAACGGTACCGAAGCCAACCAGAAGCAGAGGTCGTGAGCATGAAGGGACAGGTTGACGCAGGTCGGGCCCGAGTCTTTGCCGTCGCCAACCAGAAGGGTGGGGTAGGCAAGACGACCGCGACCGTGAACCTTTCGGCCTGTTTCGCTGAGAATGGGCTCAAGGCGCTCATCGTCGACTTGGACCCCCAGGCCAACGCCACCACCGGCATCGGCTTGGACCCGCGGAGCCTCGAAGGGTCGATCTACGAGGTCTTGCTGCAGAACGCCAAGCTGGACGAGGTCATTGAGCCCACAATGATCAAGGGGCTGCACATTGTTCCCTCCAATCTCGACCTAGCCGGAGCGGAGATCGAGCTGGTTCCAGCGCTCAGTCGAGAGCGACGGCTCCGAGATGCCATGGAGGACGCGCTCACCAGCTACGACCTCATTGTGATTGACTGCCCGCCCTCGCTTGGGTTGCTCACCATCAACGCCCTGACCGCGGCCGACGAGGTCATCGTGCCCGTCCAGACCGAGTACTTTGCGCTGGAGGGATTGACCCAGCTCGTAAAGAACATCGCGATGGTGCAGCGCAGCCTCAATCCCGGCTTGGAGCTGACAAGGCTCTTCCTCACCATGTACGACGCTCGCACGAACCTCTCACGGGATGTCGCTCGAGAGGTTCGGGCCCACTACGGAGACAGGGTCTGCTGGCAGGTTGTGCCCCGCACCGTGCGGCTCAGTGAGGCGCCGTCGTTCGGTCAGCCGATCATTCTCTACGATTCGTCATCCAAGGGCGCAGGAGCATTTCGCGCCTTGGCAAAGGAGGTGCTCCGTGGCACGGCGTAGTGGTTTGGGCAAGGGTTTGGGTGCCTTGATTCCCACTGATGCGGCTCTGGAGGAGTCGGCCTTTCGAGAGATCGACATCAGCCATATCGTCCCGAATCCCTATCAGCCGAGGGAGCACTTCGACGAGGAGGCGCTGGCCTCGCTGGCGGCTTCGATAGCTGAAGTGGGGGTGGTGCAGCCGGTTATAGTGCGAAAAGCATTAGAAGGTTATGAAATTGTTGCCGGAGAGCGGCGGTGGCGTGCGGCTCAGCGGGCTGGACTGCGCAATGTGCCCGCACTGGTGCGCAACGCCGACGACAAGGACGCGCTGGAAGCGGCTGTCGTGGAGAACGTACACCGCCAAGATCTGAACGCACTTGAAGAGGCGGCCGCCTATCGCCAGCTGATGGACGATTTCGGGTTGACCCAGGAGGACGTTGCGGCCCGGGTCGGTCGTTCACGCTCGGCGGTGGCGAACACAGTGAGGCTTCTGAACCTGGTTCCGTCGGTGCAGCGGCTCGTGGTCGAGGGGCATCTCTCGGCGGGCCACGGCCGTGCGCTGCTGAGCCTCGAAGATGAGTCGGCTCAGCAGGCTCTGGCCGAGCTGATCATTCAAGAGAGCCTGTCCGTGCGGGAGGCGGAGCGCCAGGCGGCCGACATGCATGCTGTGCCGGAAGCCGCGCCCGACAATGGCTCCGTGCCCGCCGACGATGAGGTCGAGGCGGGCATTCTCGAACTCGAGGATCTTCTCTCGGCCCGACTCGACACTCGGGTCTCGGTGAAGCTGGGCAAGAACCGGGGTCGGATCACGATCCAGTTCAGCGGGCTCTCCGACCTGGAGCGGATCTACCACCTGATCATGTGACGACCTGTACAGATGTCGTTCAGTTAAATATTGTTTGATGCTGTTACTGGGGGTTTGGATCGAGGCACCAGCCGGTGATTGCGTCGGCAAGGGCGCGGGCGACGCGAGGCGCTTGAGGCACCACGACGTCGCCGGGTCCAATCCGGCACCAAACGGCCGGCATCTTGGTCTCCCGGAGAATGGACAGCCGCATCGCGGTCGCCGGGGTAGTGTCGGCCAGCAGGGGTTGGAGCGCGGTCGAGCAGCGCTGGGCCAGCGCCCGGCCCCCGACCGACTCGAATCCGCTCATGGCGAAGTATGAGACGCTGAAGTCTTCGACCGCCAGGGTCACGCCCAGGTATATGTCGCCGTTCCACTGGTTCGAGGTGCGGGCTTGGTGGCTGAGGTCGGGGGTGCTGAACGACAAGACCTCGGCTCCGAGCTGGCGCAGGCGGCGAGCGACGGCCTGAGCGATCACGGGCAGGTCGCCGGCATCGCCCACTATGATCCGCCGTCCCTCCACCCGGTTCGGCTGGCGGCGGAGCCGCTCGTGCTCTCGGACCTGGGCAATGGTCACCTGGCCGCGGGTTTGCTTCGCCAGCCGGTCGAACGCGTCGGTGGTGGACCGGCCGACCACGCCGTCGTCGGGAAGGCCCACGTTCTGCTGGAACTGGCGAATAGCCCGATCGGTTCGGGGTCCGAGAATGCCGTCGACCCAGTGGGGGTCGAAGCCGAGCTGGCCGAGCAGACGCTGGAGTTCGGCCACGTCATCGCCCCGCATCATCGGGTCGCGGTAGTAGAGAAGCCGGTCGCCGAGACGATGGTCGGCCTCCACCAGCGCGTTCCAGGACTGGGGGCCGCAAATCCCGTCGACCACTAGGCCGCGGTCGCTCTGGAAGCGGCGTAACGAGGCCTCGGTCTCGGTGCCGAACTCCTGCGAGTCGCCGTCGATGGAGTAGCCGATCAGGGCCAGCCGGCGTTGGAGGTCGTGAACGGCGTCACCGGCGTCGCCGCGGCGCAGCGGCAGCCCGTGGGGCGACCCGCTCACCGAATTCGTCGGTGATCTAGGCGGGCTGGGCGGTCTATTCGTGGAGGTACTCGGCGAGATCGTCGAGCAGAGCGGCCTTCGGCTTGGCGCCCACGATCTGCTTGGCGGGCACGCCGTCGTCGAAGACGATCATGGTCGGGATGCTCATCACCCCGAACCGGCGGGCGATGTCGGGAGCATCGTCCACGTTGAGCTTGGCCACCGTCAGATTGCCCGCCTGCTCGGCAGCGATCTCCTCGAGAATTGGAGCGATCATCTTGCACGGGCCGCACCACTCGGCCCAGAAGTCCACGAGCACCGGCGTGGACGAACCGCCGACCTCTTCATCGAATGTGGCTGTGCTAAGGGTGATGGTTGATCCTGACACGGCGTCTTCCTCTGGTAGTTCCGGTGTCGTCAAGCGACGGTCCAGGCTAGAGGCCCGACGGGCCGGCGGTGCGGTCTAGGCTTCACCTCTATGGCCACCGACGAGTCCGCCAGCCGCGAGCGGCCCCAGTTGAGCCTGGGGTCCGACGACTGGCCGACAACCGTCGCCGACAAGATCGTCGAGTTTGTCGATGCGGTGCGGGTGCAGACCACCGACCGGGCTGTGTTCGTGCTGCGGGCCGTCGTCTACTGCCTGGTGGCGGTGGTGGCCGCCATAGCGGCCGTGGTGCTGCTCGCCGTCGTCGCCGTGCGCCTCGCCGATGCCTACCTGCCGATCGGCGCCGGCGTCGGCTCGGCCACATGGGCAGCCCACGGCTTCATCGGGCTGTTGGTCTCGATTCTCGGTTTCGGCGCCTGGCGGGCCCGGACCGGATCGGCGCGGCCCGTCTACATCGCGATAATCATCGATGTTGTCATCATCGTGGGCGTGGTGTTCTACGGTGTGATCGACGCCGTGGCTTGATTCAGCGGAACCGCAATCGAGAAGCGTGAGGGATTATGGGGCTTGACGACCGCGCCGAGGTAGAGGTGGCCATCATCGGATCCGGCCCGGCCGGGCTCACCGCGGCCGTCTACACCGCCCGGGCCGACCTCCGCCCGGTGGTTCTGGAGGGCGAGCCGAGCTCGACCAGCGATCAGCCGGGCGGGCAGCTCATGCTCACCACCGACGTGGAGAACTACCCCGGATTCCCCGACGGCGTGATGGGACCGGAACTCATGCAGCGCTTCCGCGCGCAGGCCGTCCGCTTCGGCGCCCAGATCCACACCGTGAAGGCGTCGCGAGTGGACTTCTCAGAGCAGCCCTACGGCATCTGGACCGATGATCCCGCCGCGGCCGAGCCCACGCTGAGGGCCTCGACGGTGATCGTGTCAACCGGCGCCCAGTCGATCATGCTGGGCCTCGACCGGGAGATCGAACTGGTCGGGCACGGGCTTTCGACCTGTGCAACCTGCGACGGCTTCTTCTTCCGCGACCAGCACATCGCAGTGGTCGGAGGGGGCGACTCGGCCATGGAGGAAGCGACCTTCCTCACCCGATTCGCGTCCCGCGTCACCGTCATCCACCGCCGCGACGCTCTGCGAGCCTCCAAGATCATGCAGCAGCGCGCCTTCGACAACGAGCGCATCGACTTCATGTGGAACAGCGTGGTGGAGGAGTACCTGGGCGAGTCCGTTCTCACCGGCCTGCGGATCCGCGACACCCAGACCGGCGAGGCCTCGGTCCTCGACGTGACCGGGTGCTTCATCGCAATCGGGCATCGACCCAACACGGACCTCTTCACGGGCCATCTGGCGATGAAGGACAACGGCTACCTCATCACCGAGCCGGACTCCACCCGGACCGCGGTGGAGGGGGTGTTCGCCTGCGGCGACGTGCAGGACGACTACTACCGCCAGGCTGTCACGGCCGCAGGCACAGGCTGCATGGCCGCCATCGAAGCCGAGCGCTATCTCGAGAGCCGCCACTAGCGGCCCGGATTCGGTCGCCGATTCGCTCGGCCTCTCAGGGTCCGTTGGGTGGATCCGGCTCGTGGATCTTGGTTTCGCAGTCGGGCGGCGAGGCGTAGATGATTACGGCTGTGCCGTCGGCTCGTCGGGCGAACTGGGCGTCCAACCGCAAGGCGTCGGGGGTTCCGACTGTGGCGGTGAAGGGCTGTCCCGTCTCAAGATTCAGTGCCAGGGCCTCGTCGTGCACGGCCTGAGCGCACCCTCCGGAGTCAGCGATGGTGCCATCTTCCAGGGCGGCTGACCAGCGCGCCGCGATGGTGCTGAAGAACGAATCGAGGTTCTCGAACTCACCCAGGTCCACGGCCGGGCCGGCCAGTTCTGCTGTAGCGGTGACATCCGCTTCAGGCTGATCCTCACTGGCCGGTGCCTCGACCGCGGTGTCTTCAGCGGCGGCAGCCGTCTTGGCCTGTGCCGTCGTGTCGGCCATCGCCAGTGGGACAGCCTCCTCTACGGCCATCTCTTGGGCCATCTCCTCATCCGTTTCCGCCATCGGCTCGGACTCGGCTGAGACCGTCGCGGGCTCAGTCGTGGTGGCCACCGCGGCCGTTTCAGCGCTCTCAGCTACCGCAGCCATGTCGGGTGTGGCCTGTGCCTCGGCTGGCGCGGCCATGTCGGCGGCTGTCTCGTCCGCGGCGGCCATCTCGGCTGGAGCTGCTGCTGATTCGTTGCTCTCAGCTGTCGCCTCAGCCATGTCGAATGGAGCTTCGGCTGCGGTTTGCACGTTGTCGGTGCCCCGGCTGGCGATCAAGCCCGCGCTGACGACGACGGCCAGCAGGACGGCCGCGGCGGCCATCGCCAGCAGCGCGGGGTGGCGGCGGTGCAGCGGAACGATCCTGGCCCCCTGAGCGGCGAGGGCCGCCTCGATCATCTGGTCCCGCATTTCTGCTGCCACGGGCGCAACCGGCGCCGCAGCCGCGTCGCGAACCGATCGCAGCCGCTCAAGCCGGGTCAGCAGAGCCTCGTCCCGCTCGATCTCGGCGATTTCGACCACAGTGGCCTCGCCGTCGAGATAGGCCGACACGAGCTCGTCGGCGCGGAGCTGTTCGTCACTCATGGTTGCGTGCCTCGTCCATGTCCGACGTTTCGCCCGCCGGGGTGGTTCCCGCCGTTGGCGCTCAACGCGTCGGCCAGCCGGGCCCGACCTCTGGCGATCCGGGATCGCACCGTCCCCGGGGGGATCTGCAAGATCGATGCGATCTCGGCGTAGTCACAGCCGGCCACATCCCGAAGCACGACCGCGGCCCGGTATTCCTCGGGGAGTTCAGCCAGCGCAGCCTCGAAGTCGAGCCGGGCCGCCACCGCACCGGAGTCGTCGGCGGCAGCGAGACGGTCGCCGGCCTCGATCAGCGCAGGTGTCGGACGGCGGCCGCGGCGGCGCAGCTCGTCCAGTGCGGCGTTGGTGGCCACCCGGTAGGCCCAAGTCGAGAACTTGGACCGGCCTCCGAAGCTGGAGAGTCCCCTGACCACCGCGATGAGCGCCTCCTGGGCCGCGTCCTGTCCGTCGGCGTCGTTGCCGGCCAGGCGTCGGCAGATGGCATGGATCTGGTCGTGGTGGCGGCGCAGCAGCTGCTCGAGCGCACCGCGGTCGCCGGCCTGGGCGGCCCGGACAAGCTCGGCGTCTTCGAGACCGCGAATCGAACCCGACCTCGTCCAGCGGTCAGGCGGGTGGAACCTGGTAGGCCATGCCCAGCACCCCCTGACCGGCGTGGGTGCCCACCACCGGCCCGACTTTGCTGACCCGGATGTCGCCGGAGTGAACCTCGGCGAGCATCTCGCAGAAGCCGTCCACGTCGGGCGCCTCGCCGTGCATGACGGTCAGGTGCTCCACCGGCTCGGCCGCCTGCACCGTGTCGCGCAGCCAGCCGAGCGCCTTGCGACGGGTCCGCTGCTTGGCGGCTTCCTCCACTGCGCCGCTGGAGATATCGACGATGGGCTTGATCGACAGCATCGAGCCGAGCAGGGCCTGGGCGCCGCCGATGCGACCCCCCTTGCGGAGGTTCTCCAGCGTGTCGAGCGTGCCGAACACATGGGTCCGCGCCGAGGCGTCGGCCACATGGGCCTCGATGGCGTCAGCGCTGGCGCCGTCGGCGGCCATGCGGGCTGCCTGCAGGACCATCGTGCCCAGCCCCGCCGTGACCGAGCGGCTGTCCAGCACCCGGATGTCGGCAGCGTCGCCAGCGGAGGCGACGGCGTCGACGGCCTGCACCGCCGACTGCATCGTGGCCGAGATGGCAGCCGACAGGTTGATGCACACCACCGCCTCGCAGCCGGAGTCCAGATGCTGCCGGAAGGCCTGCTCGAACCGTCCGGGTGACGGCGCGGCGGTCTGTGGCAGCTCCTCGGCAGCGGCCATCCGCCGGTAGAAGTCCTCTACCGTGATCTGCTCGCGGTCGAGCAGATCATCGGTTCCGAAACGAATGAACAGGGGGACGACCTCGACGTTGAGCCCGGCGAGCTCGTCGTCGTGCAAGTCGCAGGAACTGTCGGTGACGATGCCAACGGTCATGTCGAATCCTCGGGTCGGCGGCTCGGTGCCACGGCGACGGTAGCACTGCCCAGGGGTCGAGGGGAAGGGTTCGGATGGTGCGCTCACGCCAGGGCTCGGTGCAAAACGGCGAGGCGGTCGGGCATGACGCAGAACCCGCATCGCTGGTACAGAGCGAGGGCTCGCTCGTTGTCGGGCGGTGTGTTGACCAGCGCGGTGCGGGCTCCGCCCCGTCGCAGCCACCCCAGCGCGTCCTCGACGAGGATCGTGCCCAGGCCGCGTCCCTGGGCGCGGTCGGCCACCGCCAGACGTTGCAGGTAGCCGGTCGATCCGGCCCGGCCCGTGATGCTGTAGGCCGTCACCTCCGGGCTGCGGATCACCCGCCACCGACTGACCGGCGTGGCCCGGCGGGCCTCAGCGATTCCATCGGCGTCGAGCCGCCAGAACGGTCCGAAGGCTCCAGCATCGACCTTCAGCACGCCGCCGGTGTCGCGGCGCCGGGCTCGGCTGGTGCCCCGGCCGGAGTGCGGCAGCCGGGGAGAGTCGGCAAGATCACGGCTCAAAGTAATGAGCTCGGATCGAATGCGGTAGCCGTGGCCGATGAGCCGGTCGCGGACCAGTGGCGCGACCGCGGCGGTGACCACAGTCCGATAGCCGAGCCGGCGGAGCCGGTCGTGGGCATCGTCGAGCACCTCGGGCACCAGCGTGGCGGCGGCGGTGACGGGAGCCAGATAAGCGGTGTCGCGGCAGCCCTGCCAGGGGCCGACGCGGAATCGTGCCGCGCCGATCCGCAACGAGATCAAGGCCACGGCCTCGTCAGCGGCCGAGCGAACGGAACGTCAAGAGCGTGCCAGAGGATTGTCAGGCGGAGCGCTTGCCGCCCAGCGTGTAGCGGCGCACCAGGTGGTTCCAGCCGCAGTCGGTGCAGACCTCGACCACGAAGCCGGTCGACACGCTGGCACGGTGCCGCAAGCGCTGCATCTCAGCCCGGGTCGTCACGCAGCGCCCGTGCTTGGGCAGCCACGGGCCGAACACATAGGTGACCTCGACAAGGTCCGCGGTTGAGCACACCGGACACTTGCGGCGGGTGGGCTGACCGCAGAACTCTGCGTTGCGGTGCAGCTCGCGTTGCGCGTCACAGACATCGTGGCGGCCGAGCTGACCCGACTTCCACGCCCGCAGGGTGGCCGCCCGAGCCAGCCGATAGTCGACGGTCGCGCCCGTTGGCCCGTCCGGCGCGGCACCATTGGCCGCGGTCAGGCTGAACGGGTTCGGCTTCACGATCCGGCAGAGTAGTTCGCGGCCCGCCACTGGTGCAGGGCTTCCACCGCTTCGGACTCGCTGGACGGACCGTGCTCGAAGGCCCGCTCACGCAGGAAATCCAGGGCCTGACCGACCTCGGGGCCGGGGTCGAGCCCGAGCGTGGCCATCACCGCGGCCCCGTCAAGCGGGAGGGCGAAGTTGTCGACATCCTCAACGCTTCGCAGCTCGGCCAGCGCGGCGGCGAAGCCGAGCAGATGATCCTGCGGCTCGCCGGACGCGGCGGCCACCGATTGGGCGAAGGCAAGCGCGGCGTCCACCGGCACCCGACACTCGTGAACGAAGCGGCGCACGTCTTGGGGGCTGCTGCCGGTGACGGCCAATCGGGCCCGCGCCGCAATCAGGGCGACCGCCGAAGCGACCAGCGCCTTCGAACAGCGCAGCTTGCGCATACGCGATGACGCGCTTCGGGCTGAGCCGCCGACGAAGAGCGAAGCCCAGCGAGCAGCCGGCACCGCCGCGGTGGCGGCCGTGATGCGGCCCATCGCCGCGGGGCCGCGTCCGGCCTGATCGGGGAGCACCCGCTCGATCAGGCCGGTGCGGAACAGGAATCCGAAGCCGTCGGTGGGATCGTCGAGCAGCAGCAACTTCTCGAACTCGTCGCGGACTCGCTCCACCGCCACGATGTCGAGCCGATCGACCATGGTCTGCACCGCCTCGACGAGGGCGCCATCGGGGGTCAGCCCGTGGCCGGCGATGAAGCGGGCCGCCCTCAGCATGCGCAGGGGGTCTTCGCCGAAGGAGACGGAGGGGTCGAGCGGGGTGCGCAGCACTCTGGCCGCCAGGTCGTCGCGCCCGCCGTACGGGTCGATCAGGCTGCCGTCGGCGGTGTCGACGGCCATGGCGTTGACGGTGAAGTCGCGCCGGGCGAGGTCGTCGAGCACGTTGTCTCCGAAGGCGACCGCGGGCTTGCGCGAATGCGGGTCGTAGCGCTCGGCGCGGTGGGTGGTGATCTCGAAGGCCCGCCCGTCCACGACACAGCCGATGGTGCCGAACCGCTCGCCCTGGGTCCACAGCGCCGTGGCCGCCTCGCCGACGAGCTGCCGAACCGCGGCCGGCCGGGCGTCGGTGGTGCAATCGAGATCCGCTTCGGGCAGGAACCGTCCGGCGACCGCCTCGCGCACCACCCCGCCCACGAGGAACAGGCGGTGTCCCGCGGCGGTGAAGAGGCCGGTCAGGCTCGAAGCAGCAGCCAGTGCAGCCTCAAGCGCGGCCCGGGCCTCTGAGTTCACCGCCAGTCCTCGCACCGCACGGCCGGATCGTACCCGTCGCCTCCCACAGGCCGAGCGGAAGGCGAATCGGTTGACCGTGACAGCCGCTTGCGTGTTCAGCGGGCCCGGCGGTAGCCTGCGGACACCGCTGGCAGCCACCGTGCGCTGGACGGGAAAGGAGTTCCGATGGGCACGCTCTCCGCGCCTTCCATACGGATGCGCAAGGTCCGCGACGGTGCCGACCGGCTGGTGATGGTCACCGCGTACGACGCGCCCAGCGCCCGGGTGGTGAGCGAGGCCGGCGCCGACTTGATCCTGGTCGGCGACTCGCTGGCCATGGTGGTGCTCGGCTACGACGACACCCTGCAGGTGACGGTCAAAGACATGGCCCACCACGTCGCGGCAGTGGCCAGGACCAAGCCAGCGGCCCACATCGTGGCCGACCTGCCGTGGATGAGCTATCACATCTCGCCGTCCAAGACGGTCCAGAACGCGGCGCGGCTCATCCGAGCCGGCGCCCACTCGGTGAAGCTGGAGGGCGGCCGCAAGCGCCTGCCGATGATCGAGCGCATCTGCGGCGCCGAGATCCCGGTGATGGGCCACATCGGCCTCACGCCCCAGTCGGTGCACGCCATGGGCGGCTTCAAGGTCCAGGCCCGCCGGGCCGAGGCGGCTCGGCGGCTGGTGCAGGCGGCCAAGTCGCTGGCCCACGCCGGCTGCTACGCGGTCGTGCTTGAGGGCGTTCCCGTGCAGGTGGCCGCCATGGTGACCGAGGCGGTGGAGATTCCCACCATCGGCATCGGCGCCGGCCCCCACTGCGACGGCCAGGTGCTCGTCTATCACGATCTGGTGGGCTTCGAGCAGCGCCTGTCGCCGAAGTTCGTGCGCCGCTATGCGGATCTGCACACCGCGGCCACCGAGGCGGTGCGGCGCTTCTCCGACGACGTGCGCTCCGGCACCTTCCCCACCCTGGACGAGTCATACCACCTGTCAGAAGCTGAACTGGCCGCGCTCGGAGTAGCCGGCATCTGACAGCCACTCCAGGCCAAGGGGCGGAACAGACCTGTCCAGACCCGGTGCGGGCTGGGGATGGTGTTGTGGACGGCTGGGGATGGAGCATCGGCGGATTGGGGCCGATACCCTGCGCCCGACCTTGCGGCCAGGTTCCCGTTCCCCGGATCGGGTCCGGTCCGCTCCGACAACACAGACCCTGCCCCGCCAGGGGCCCCGGCCCCGCCGGGTCCACAGGGAGGTGCTTGCCCCGTGCTGAGGGCCTACGAACTGATGATCATCATCGATTCCGACGTTGACTCGCCCGAGTCGGTGATCGCCCAAGTTGTCGCCCTCGTCACCGATGAGGGTGCGACCATCGTGTCCACCGACAACTGGGGCCGGCGCAAGTTCGCCTA
Source organism: Acidimicrobiia bacterium (assembly GCA_022821685.1). Classification (GTDB taxonomy): domain Bacteria; phylum Actinomycetota; class Acidimicrobiia; order Acidimicrobiales; family Aldehydirespiratoraceae; genus Aldehydirespirator. The sequence continues at coordinate 182,348 of JAJEDD010000014.1, read as the reverse complement.
CAAGATCAACCACAAGACCGAGGGCACCTACGTGGTCTGGGAGATCGTGACGGAGACGGCCGGCCTGCCAGACACCGAGCGGCGGCTGCGGCTCGCGGACGAGATCGTCCGCCACAAACTGTTCAGGCTTCCCGAGGCCGAGGCCGAGCGCCGCGGCCTCTTCGAGGGGGCCGTGCCGGCTGCGGCCGGCTGAAGATCCGGAGGTTCCTGCAATGGGATTCGACAACACCGTCACAGTCGTGGGCAACGTCACTCGGGACCCCGAGCTGCGATTCGCCCAGTCGGGCATGGCCATCGCCCAGTTCGGGGTGGCCTGGAACCGCAGGCGCCAGGACCAGGAGGACGAGGTGTCGTTCTTCGACGTCACCTGTTTCCGCCAGCTGGCCGAGAACGTGGCCGAGTCGGTTCGCAAGGGCGCTCGAGTGGTGATCTACGGCACCCTCCAGCAGCGCAGCTGGGAGACCGACAGCGGCGACCGCCGCTCGAAGGTGGAGATACTGGCCGACGATGTGGCCCCCAGCCTGAAGTGGGCCACTGCCGCGGTCACCAAGAACGAGCGCCCCGGCGGTGGTGGAGGCGGCGACTACGGCCGTCGCAGCGACAGTGCTCCGCGGTCCGCGCCACCCCAGCGCGGCGGCGGCTCTCCCAGTCACACCGAGCCCGACGACGAGCCGTTCTAGGGACGTTGAGCGGGTAGATCGAGCGGGGTAGGAGAAGACAGGCGTGCCCAAGAGCAAGGTGCGGGGCAAGAACCGCGACAACAACCGCCGGGCCAAGAAGAAGGTGAGCTTCCTCACCACCGAGCAGATCAGCTACGTCGACTGGAAGAACGAGAAGCTGCTGCGGAAGTTCATGTCGGAGCGGGCCAAGATCCGGGCCCGGCGAGTCACCGGCAACAACGCCCAGCAGCAGAAGCTTGTGGCCGACGCCATCAAGCTGGCTCGAGAGATGGCCCTGGTGCCCTACGCAAACCGGGTCACCACTCAGCGCCAGAACAAGGACCGCGACGGCCGGTCCCGTGCGGCCGGGCCGGTGCCGCGGCCCTCGACGCCGCCTCCCGCCGGCGCCGCGTCAGACGAGGACGAAGCGGCGTCCGACTCCGAGATGGCCAACGCCGGCGTTGGCGTGCAGGAGGACCAGGCATGAAGGTGGTGCTGCGCGCCGATGTGGACGGGCTGGGCCGCAAGGGCGAGATCTGCGAGGTTGCCGCTGGCTACGCCCGCAACTATCTGGTTCCCAAGGGGCTGGCCCTGAAGTCCTCGCCCGGCGCCGAGCAGCAGGCCGCGGCGATGCGCCGCAGCGCCGCGCTGCGCCGAGCGGCCGACCGCGCCGACGCCGAGGAGATCGCGGTGAGGCTGGCGCCGGCCGTATTGGCGGTGTCGGCTCGAGCGGCGGAGTCCGGCCACCTCTACGGCTCGGTGGGACCGGCCGACATCGTGGCTGCGGTGGAGGACCAGGTGGGAGCGGTGATCGACAGCGGGGCGGTGGGTCTGGACGCTCCCATTAGGGAGACCGGCGCCCACACCGTACTGTTCCGGCTCCACCCCGATGTGGAGGTGCCGGTGACCGTCGAGGTGACGGCCGAAGCCTGATCCCCACAACACGTCCACAACCGGTCGAGAAATACACACCTGTTTCCAGCGCGCCGACGAGAGATCCCCAGCCCTCATCCACTGTTGAGCGGCAACCGTGTCGTACCCCCTCAGTAACGTCGCGGCCGCATCGCTGGTCCGGTGGTGCGGGGAGACGTGAAGGGTGGCTGCGTGTGAGCGTTACCGACAGCGCGCCGTGGCAGAACGGTGGCACCGCGGCAGTACAGGACCGTCGCGATGTGCGGGTTCCGCCTCACAACCTGGTGGCCGAGGAATCTCTGCTGGGGGCCATGCTGCTGTCGCGCGACGCCATCGCCGACGTGCTCGAGACGGTGACGGCGGAGCACTTCTACCGTCCCGCCCACGCCCGGGTCTTCGAGGCGGTCCACAGCCTCTACAGCACCGGCGACCCGGCCGACGCGGTGACGGTGGCCGAGAACCTCGAGCGCAGCGGCACGCTGGAGGCCATCGGAGGCCTCGACGGTCTGCTCTCGCTGCAGATGAACACCCCGGCCACCTCCAACGCGGGCTCCTACGCCCGCATCGTGCGGGAGAACCACACGCTGCGCCGCCTGATCGAGGTGGCGGGCGAGATCGCGGAGCTGGGCTACGGCCGTCCCGACGACGTGACCAAGGCGGTGGACTGGGCCGAGAACCTGATGTATCAGGTGGCCCAGGGGCAGGTGGGCGACAACACGCTGAAGCTGTCAGAGCTGCTCGACGGCACGCTGGACCGCCTCGAGGAGCTCTACGAGCACGGCGGGGCGATCACCGGCACCGCCACCGGCTACAGCGACCTCGACAAGCTGCTGTCGGGGCTGCAGCCGTCATCGCTGTACGTGGTCGGCGGGCGCCCGTCGATGGGCAAGACCTCGTTCGCGCTGGGCATGGCCGCCCATGCCGCCATCAGGGGACAGCGGCCGGTGCTGGTGTTCTCGCTGGAGATGGGCCACATGGAGCTGACCCAGCGCCTGCTCTGCTCCGAGGCCAGGGTCGACTCCACCAAGATGCGCGACGGGCGCCTCGACGACAACGACTGGAACGGCATCAACACCGCCATCGGCCGGCTGGCGGAGGCGCCCATCTGGATCGACGACAACCCCAATGTGACCGTCATGGAGATCAGGGCCCGGGCCCGGCGCCTCAAGAGCCAGGTTGGCGATCTCTCCATGGTGGTCGTCGACTACCTGCAACTGATGACAGGCCGGCAGAGCGCCGACAACCGCCAGGTCGAGGTGTCGGAGATCTCTCGTGGCCTGAAGATCCTCGCCCGCGAGCTGCAATGCCCGGTGGTGGCGCTGTCGCAGCTCTCCCGCAACCTGGAGATGCGCCAGCAGAAGCGGCCCATCCTCGCCGACCTGCGCGAGTCCGGCGCCATCGAGCAAGATGCCGACGTGGTGATGTTCATCTACCGAGACGAGGTCTACAACCCCGATAACACCGACACCGCGGGCACCGCCGAGGTGATCGTGGCCAAGAACCGCAACGGCCCGACCGCCACCACCACGCTGGCGTTCCTGTCGAGATTCACCACGTTCGCCAACTTCGCGGCCCGCCAGGGCATGTAGGGATCCGAGCGGCTCGTGAGCGCAGCGAACAAGAGCGGAAGGCTCTGAGTGCTCTTCGGGCAGAACCTGCTGGCGTGGCTGGTGTTGGCTCTGGGCGCGTCGATGGCGGCCGGCAACCTGGCAGCCCTGCTGCGGCCCCGGCCCCAGCGCCGCGACCCGACCGACCTGGATCGGGCTCCGCTGGCCCGCAGCATCCTCTACATCGTTGTCGGAACGGTGGCGGCGGTGTGGGCCATAGCCTCGCTGCTGTCGTCGTGATGAGCGGAGAGCCACACCCATGACACCGTCGGCCCTGATCGGAAACCTGGACCCGGCCGGGCTCGACCTCGCCATGTCGGCGCGGGCCCGGCCGCTGTACGACCGGGTGGTCGATTTCGTTGCCGCCGAGGTGGAGCCGGTCACGGCCGAGTTCTTCCGGCTGGGCGAGGGCCGGTCCGAGCGCTGGGGCTACGGGGACGGCCAGCTCGAGTTGCTCGACAGCCTCAAGGCGCGGGCCAAGCAGGCCGGATTGTGGAACTTCTTCCTGCCCGACGCGGAGAGCGGTGAGGGACTAAGCAACCTCGACTACGCCTACGTCGCGGCCGAGCTGGGCAAGAACCCCATCGCCCCGGAGTGCCTCAACTGCAGCGCGCCCGACACCGGCAACATGGAAGTGCTGGAGCGGGTGGGCACCCCCGAGCAGAAGAGGCAGTGGCTCGAGCCGCTGCTGGCCGGGGAGATCAGGTCCTGCTACGCCATGACCGAGCCGGCGTTGGCATCGTCGGACGCCAAGAACATCGCCGCTGAGGCCGTGCTCGACGGCGAGGAGTGGGTCATCAAAGGCGAAAAGTTCTTCATCTCGGGGGCCGGCGACCCGCGCTGCAAGATCATGATCTGCATGGTGCAGACCAACCCCGGTGGCCCGCCGCACCGCCGCCAGTCCCAGATCCTGGTGCCCATGGACACGCCGGGAGTGGAGGTGATCGGGCCGATGCAGGTGTTCGGCGGCGACGACGCCCCCCACGGCCACATGCACATCCGCCTCAACGATGTGCGAGTGCCGGCGGCCAACATCCTGCTGGGCGAGGGCCGCGGCTTCGAGATCTCCCAGCTGCGCCTCGGCCCGGGCCGTATCCACCACTGCATGCGCTCCATCGGAGCGGCGGAGCGGGCCCTGAACCTGATGGTGCGCCGCGGCCTGAGCCGCGAGGCTTTCGGTCGCCCCTTGGCCCAGCTCGGCGCCAACACCGAGATCATCGCCAGGGCCCGGGTGGAGATCGAGGCCATGCGGCTCATGGTGCTGCGGGCGGCCAAAGCCATGGACACCCTGGGCAACGCCGAGGCCCGCGTCTGGGTGAGCGCGGTGAAGGCACTGGTGCCCGAGCGGGTCTGTCGCATCATCGACCAGGCCATCCAGATGCACGGCGCGGCCGGAGTGTCGCAGTGGACGCCGCTGGCTGAGATGTACACCAGCCAACGGACCCTCCGCCTGGCCGACGGGCCCGACGAGGTCCACTGGTTCGTGGTGGGCCGGGCCGAGCTGGCCGCCCACGAGGGCCTCGGCGACCCGACAGAGGAGAAACGGCCGCGGCGGCGGGCAGTGAATTGAAGTAGCGTTCGCGGCGCCGAGCCCGCGATCTGAAACGTGAAGGAGGTCGACGCGTGACGATCACCTCGCAGCGACCCGCACCCGCCGCGCCGCCAACCGCCGCAGGCGCGACCACCGTGGCGTCGCTGGCCCGGGACTGGGCCCGCCGCAGTCCCGCTCAGGTCGCCATGCGGGAGAAGGACTTCGGAATCTGGCAGGAATACACCTGGGAACAGACCTGGGACCTGATCGAGACCGCGGCCCACGGCCTGCTGGAGCTAGGCGTAGAGGTCGGCGACCGGGTGACCATCCACTCCGAGGACCGGCCCGAGTGGGTGATCCTCGATTTGGCCACGGTGGCGGTGCGCGGCGTCACGGTGGGGCTATATCCGACCAACCCCACCGCCGAGGTGGCGTACCTCGTAGGCGACTGCACGCCGACGGTGTTCTTCGCCGAGGACCAGGAGCAGGCCGACAAGATCCTGGAGGTCCCCGCCGAGACGGCCCAGTCGGTGCGGAGCATCATCTTCACCGAGCCCAGAGGCTTCGGCGACTACGAAGACCCCTGGTTGCTGTTCTGGGACGCCTTCTTGGAGATGGGCCGCCGCCACCGCGCCGCCAACCCCGCGGCGGTGGCCGAGCGCATGGCCTCCGCCGCCGACGACGACGTGATGACGCTGGTGTACACCTCGGGCACCACCGGCCCGCCCAAAGGCGCCATGCTCACCAACGCCAACGCGGCCTACTGCATCGACAAGATCGTCAACGAGGTCGCCCGCATGCCCGACGGCACCGGCCCCAACCCCAAAGACCTGATCGTCACCTATTTGCCGCTGTGCCATGTGGCCGAGCGCATCTTCTCCACCTGGACGCTGGTCGGGGCCGGCCCGTCGCTCAACTTCGCGGAGTCGATCGAGACCGTCACCGAGAACCTGCGAGAGGTGCAGCCCACCCTGTTCTTCGCGGTGCCCCGCATCTGGGAGCGCCTCCACGCCCTAGTCACCATCAAGGGCAGCGACGCCACCCCCCTCAAGCGGTTATTTCTGCGGATCTCAATGGCCTTCGCGGCGGCGATCGGGCGGCGCAAGGCAGCCAACGGGGGCAGCCACACCCCGTTCACACGCCTGCTGTACGCGCTGGGCCAGCCCCTGGTGTTCCGAGCCATGAAGGAGCGGATCGGCCTGCGCCGCTGCCGCCACGCCGGCTCGGGAGCGGCCGCCATCGCGCCCGAGGTCCTCGAGTTCTTCATCGGCATCGGCGTGCCGGTGTTCGAGCTCTACGGCATGACCGAGAACTCGGCGGTGGCCACCTGCAACTTCGCGGGCCGCATGAAGCTGGGCACGGTGGGCGAGCCCTACTCCGACATCGGCCTGCGCATCGACGAGACCACCGGCGAGATCCAGACCAAGCACCCCGGCGTGTTCGCCGGATACTGGAACAAGCCCGACAAGACGGCCGAGACGTTCACCGGCGACGGCTGGCTCATGACCGGCGACGTGGGGGAGTGGGTGGACGGAACCCATGTGAAGATCGTCGACCGCATCAAGCACATCATCATCACCTCTGGCGGCAAGAACATCTCGCCGTCGGAGATCGAGAACAGCCTCAAGACCTCGCCCTACGTGAAGGAGGCCATGGTCATCGGCGACGGCCGCCGCTACGTGACCGCGCTGGTCGGCATCGAGCTGGAGACGGTGGGCGACTGGGCCCAGCGCAACAACATCGCCTACACCACCTACCGCGACCTGTCGGAGAAGGACGAGGTGATCGAGCTCATCTCCAAGGTGGTGAACGACACCAACGCCAAATTCGCCCGGGTGGAGCAGATCAAGAAGTTCAAGATGCTGCCCAAGGAGCTCGACCACGAGGACGGCGAGCTGACCGCCACCCAGAAGCTCAAGCGCAGCGCCATGGAGGACATGTTCGGCGACCTGGTGGAGTCGATGTATTGAGAGGCCGAGCGGGTGGAAGGCAATTCGTGAATATCGGGACGGTCGACCTGCGCCGCGGCGCGCCGCTGGGCTTCCTGGTCGGCGCGCTGGCCGCGGCGGCGATCTTCGGCGCGGTGCAGCTGGCCAACGATCCGGCCCTGTTCTTCCAGACGTTCATGAAGTCGATGGGGCTCGGCTCGGTGTACGCCCTGATCGCGCTGGGCTTCGTGCTCATCTTCAAGGCCACCCAGACCGTCAACTTCGCCCAGGGCGCGCTGGCCGCCACCGGGGCGCTGTTCGTGGCCTTCCTGATACAGGAGCGCAGCGTCTTCTCCGAAGGTGAGAGCTTCCTTGAGCGCGACGGCCACATTCCCTTCACCAGCATCAGCAACCCGCTCAACGGCCTCGGCGGCCCCGACTGGGTGTACTGGACGCTCAGCGCGGCGGTGGCGCTGGCCTTCGCGGCGGCGGTGGGGCTGGTGGTGGAGCGCCTGGCCATCCGGCCCATGATCGGCCAGCCGCTGTTCTCGGTGGCGGTGATCACCCTGGGGCTGGAGATCATGTTCCGGGTGTTCAACAACGACGCGGTGGTGATCGAGTACCGCTCGGTGGGGGCGCCCTGGGACCTGGGCGGCTTCAGGGTGGGCGACGAGCTGATCAACTGGAGCTTCGTGGCGGCCATGGTCACCGCGGCCGGCGCCTTCGTGGCGGTGTACTTCTTCTACCGGTCGCGGCTCGGGATCGCCATGCGGGCGGTGGCCTTCGACCAGGAGGCGGCCATGGCCCAGGGCATCAACGTGGGCCGGGTGTTCGCCATTGCCTGGGCCGCGGGCGCGGTGCTGGCCGCCATCGGCGGGATCTTCGCAACACAGCCCCCGGTGGACCAGACGATCTCCGTCGACCAGGAGACGGCCAACATCGCCTTCCGGGCCCTGCCCGCGGTGATTCTGGGCGGGCTCGACTCGGTGACCGGCGCGCTGCTGGGCGGGCTGGTGGTGGGGGTGGCCGAGATCTACGCGGGCCAATATGCGGCGGCCAACACCTCATGGCTCGGTGCCGGCTATCCGCTCATCGTGCCCTACGTGGTGATGGTCATCGGGCTGCTGGTGCGACCCTACGGGCTGTTCGGCACCCCCGAGATCCAGAGGGTGTGAGCATGCTCGGGCGTCCGAACCTCTACACCTCCTACCGTCAGGAGGCGCAGATGCTTCCGACGTGGACGCAGAAGGCGGTGTTCACGCTGTTCGTGGCGGTCTTGTTCCTGTTGCCCTTCGATCTGCCGGTGATCAGCCACATTCCGGTGGTGCGCTTCTTGGGGGACGGCGACTGGCTGCTGATCATGGCCCGGATGCTGGTGTTCGCCATCGCCGCGCTGGGCCTCAACCTGCTCAGCGGCCTGGGCGGCCAGGTGTCGCTCGGCCACGCCTTCTTCATGGGGGTGGGGGCCTGCGCTGCGGTCTACCTCGGCGGGACCAGCGGCGAGGCCACCTGGGGCCATTCGCTGCCGATCTGGATCTGGCTGCCGGGCGCGGGCATCGCCGCGGCGCTGGTAGGGGTGCTGGTTTCGCCGGTGGCGGTGAGGCTGCGGGGCCTGTATCTGGCCATCGTCACCCTGGGCCTGGTGTTCTTGGGCCTGCACTTCGCCAACACCAGCTGGGGCCGCAAGATCGCGGGCGCCCCCGCCTACGGCCGCGAGTTCCCCGAGTTGGATGTGCGGCTGTGGAAGGAGCCGACGCCGCTGGTGGACCTGTCCAGCGACGGCCGCTGGCTCTGGTTCGACGTCACCGACCTGCAGAAGCTGTACCTGGTCCTGCTGGTGCTCACCATCGGGTTCGCGGTGGTGGCCAAGAACCTGGCCCGCACCCGCACCGGCCGGGCCCTGCAAGCCATCCGCGACCGCGACATCGCCGCGGAGGTGATGGGCGTGGCCGAGTTCCGCTACAAGGTCATCGCCTTCGCGGTGTCGTCGTTCTTCGCGGGGGTGGCCGGCGCGCTGTTCTCGGCGCTGCTGCAGCGAATTCAGGTCGATCAGTTCGGCCTGTTCCTGTCGGTGGAGTTCATCGCCATCCTGCTGATCGGCGGGGCCGGCACCACCGCCGGTCCCCTGATCGGCAGTTTTTTTGTTGTGATGGTGCCCGAATTCGTGAAAGCCTTCACCAAGTGGCTCGAAGGCGCAGAGAGCGGTCCCGCCGAGATCCTGTCGCGCCTGGTGCTCACCGAGGGCGACGACTTCGGTGTGATCAACACCGCCATCCAGACACCGGGATGGACGCTCAGCGTGGACGCCTGGAACATCGTGCTGTTCGGCGCGCTCATCGTGGTGTTCCTGATCGCGGAGCCGCTCGGGATCTTCGGCATCTGGGTGCGCATCCGCAATTACTGGAAGAGGTGGCCGTTCAGCTATTGATCCGCCATCCTCCATCAAGATGTGAGCGCCATCGGGGTGCTCATAGCCCAATGGACAACCTTGGAGGCAACACCGTGAAACGAACGAGATGGCTACTCGCAGTGCTGTGCGCCGTGGCCTTGGTAGCCGCGGCCTGCGGCGACGACGAGCCCGACACGTCGGGAGCCGACGCCGCCGCCGCGGCGGCTGCTGCGGAGGCCGCGGAGGCCGATGCGGCGAGAGCGGCCGCGCAGGCTGAGGCCGATGCAGCGGCTGCCGATGCAGCGGCTGCCGCTGAGGCGGCTGCGGACGCGGAGGCGAGGCTGGCTGAAGCCGAGGCTGCTGCGGCTGAGGCCAGCGCCGAGCAGCAGGCCGCGGCGCAGGCCGAGCTGGAGGCGGCCCAGGCTGAGGCGGCTGCGGCTGCGGATGCTGCGGCTGCGGCTCAGGCCGAGGCTGAGGAGGCCGCGGCAGAGGCGGCTGCCGCCCAGGAGGCCCTGGCTGCGGCGGCAGGCACCATCGCCCACGATTTCGGGGTCGATGTCGAGAACCAGGTCATCCGGGTCGGGCTGAACACCGACCTGACCGGGATCTTCGCCCCGCTCACCACCGTGATCACCGACGGCCATACCGCCTACTGGGAGTGGGTCAACGACAACGGCGGCGTCCAGGGCTGGACCATCGAGCCGGTCGTGCTCGACAACGGCTACGACGTGCCCACCCACGTAGAGAACTACGAGATCATGGCGGGCGACGGCCCCGAGAGCGTGGTGATGTTCGCAACCTCGACCGGCTCGCCCCATTCGGCGGCCACCGCCGAGCGGCTGATCGAGGACAACATGGCGGCCATCCCGCTGTCGTGGTACTCGGGCTGGGCCGACCCGTCGATCGGCAAGAACCTGTTCGAGGTGCAGACCAACTACTGCATCGAGGCTATGAACGGCGCCACCTACATGTCGGAGACCTACGGCGACAACGTCGCCATCGCCACCTTCCCTGGCGACTACGGCCAGGACGGCGCCAGAGGCGTGAAGGTCGCGGCCGAGGCTCTGGGCCTGAACATCGTCTATGACGGCGAGGGCGCGGTGATCCCCGGTGCCGACCAGACTCCGGTCATCACCGGGATCGTCAACTCCGGCGCGGACTGGGTGTGGGTCACCCTCAATCCGGGCCACACCGCCGAGCTGATGGGCGGCGCGGTGGCGGCCGGCTTCACCGGCCAGTGGATCGGCAGCTCGCCGAGCTGGAACCCGGCCCTGCTCAACACCGCCGTCGGTCCCCTCGCCGACAAGTTCTACACCCACTCCACCTACACCGTGCTGTGGGACGTGGGCGAAGCCGAGGGCATGCAGGAGATGATCGACGTGATGCGGGAGTACCGCCCGGACGCGCCCTTCGACGACGTGTACATCATCAGCTTCATCCAGGGCTACGTGGTGCACCAGATCCTCGACAAGGCCATCAGCAACGGCAACCTCACCCGGGCCGGCGTGCTGGCTGCGGCCAACTCGATCACCGCCGACCTCAAGGGTCTCGCCCCGGATCAGAGCTGGCGGGGCAACCCCAACGACAACGTCGTGCGTGAGACCTACCTCTACGACGTCGACCTGTCGCTGTACACGCCCGGCGCCACCGTCTCCGACGAGGACGGCAACAGCGGCTTCTCGCTGATCAGGGGCCCCTACGCCTCTGAGACCGCGCTCAACTGGGAGTACGAGCCCTGCTTCCTGGCCTCCTAGAGGCACAGCGATAGCCATCGCTGGGGCGGCCCGTTTCGGCGGGCCGCCCCCAGCGGGCCTGCCCTCTGTGCTGCCGATGCCCGAAGTCGTCGCCCATGCTTGAAGTCGTCGCCCATGCTTGAGGCTGCTCATGCTTGAAGTCGCCAACCTTGAGGTTGTGTACAACGAGGTTGTCCTGGTGCTGCGCGGCCTGTCCATCGAGGTGCCCGACGGCAGCATCGTGGCCCTGCTCGGCGCCAACGGAGCGGGCAAGACCACCGCGGTGCGGGCCGTCACCGGGCTCCTCGATGTGCATGAGGGAGACATCACCAAAGGCTCGATCATCTGGAACGGCGCCGACATCTCCAACCACAAGCCGTCGCGCATCGTCGAGGCCGGCATCACCCAGGTGATGGAGGGCAGGCGGATCTTCGCCGAGCTCTCGGTGGACGAGAACCTCAACGCGGGCGCCTTCACCGTGCGCGACCGCAAGGCCAACGAGCAGGCCTATGGGCGGGTGATGGAGCTCTTCCCGCTGCTGAAGAGCCGCCGCCGCCACACGGCCGGCTACCTGTCGGGCGGTGAGCAGCAGATGCTGGCCATCGGGCGGGCGCTGATGGCCGACCCCAAGCTGCTGATCCTCGACGAGCCCTCCCTGGGGCTCGCTCCCATGCTCATCCAGCAGATCCGCGACATCATCGTCGACATCAACGCCGACGGCACCAGCGTCCTGCTGATCGAGCAGAACGCGGTGATGGCCCTGTCCATCGCCCACTACGGCTACGTCATGGAGTCGGGCAAGGTGGTGATGGACGGCGAGCCTCAGAAGCTGCTGGCCGACGAGGACGTCCAGGAGTTCTACCTGGGGCTGCGGGCCGAGGGCGACCGCAAGTCGTTCCGCGACGTGAAGCACTACAAGCGCCGCAAGCGCTGGCTGTCATGACCGATACGGCCCCTTGTCGGCGGAGCTGGCTGCCATGACTGCCGCGACTAGTTCCGAGGCTCTGCTCGAAGTGGACGGCATCTCGCTGCGCTTCGGCGGGGTCACCGCCCTCGACTCGGTGTCGTTCGGGGTCCGCGAGGGCGAGCTGTTCGCGGTCATCGGCCCGAACGGGGCCGGCAAGACCTCGATCTTCAACTCGATCTCGCAGGTGTACCGCCCCCAGTCGGGCGACATCCGCTGGAAGGGCGCCTCGATCATGGGCACCCGCCCCGACCGGGTGGCCCAGCTCGGGGTGGCCCGCACCTTCCAGAACATCGAGCTGTTCTCCCACATGACCGTGCTCGACAACCTGCTCACCGGTCGTCACATCCGCATGACCGGGTCGTTTGTGGCCGGCGCGCTGTGGGTGGGCAAGGCCAAGCGCGAGGAGATGGAGCACCGGCGCAAGGTGGAGGACATCATCGACTTCCTGGAGATCGAGGGCTGGCGCAAGCATCCGGTGGCGCTGCTGCCCTACGGCATCCAGAAGCGGGTTGAGCTGGGCCGGGCCCTGGCCATGGAGCCCGAACTGCTCATGCTCGACGAGCCGGTGGCGGGCATGAACCTGGAAGAGACCGAGGACATGGCCCGCTTCATCCTCGACATCCGCCGCGAGCTCGGCATCACCCTGCTTATGGTGGAGCACGACATGGGCCTGGTGATGGACATCGCCGACCGGGTGATGGTGCTGGACTTCGGACGGCGGATCTCCGAGGGGACCCCGGCCGAGGTGCAGCGCGACCCCAACGTGATCGCGGCCTACTTGGGCGGCACCGAACTTGACGTGCAGACTTCCGAATGACCGTCGCCGCGATTGTCCGGGCCATCTCGAGTGCGCGGCGCTCATTCGCCGTCATCGGGGTTCCCGAATGACTGAGGCCGCCGTCGCTCGGGCCTCGGCGGCGCTGCTGGCCGAGCGCCGCCAGCTCAGCGCGGAAGAGCTGACCGAACTGGCCGCGGTCGACGACTCGGCGGTGCCCGCGCTGGCCGCGCTGGCCCACGAGGTCCGCCTGGCCTATGCCGGGCCGACGGTCGAGGTGGAGGGCATCCTGTCGGCCAAAACGGGCGGGTGCGGTGAGGACTGCCATTTCTGCAGCCAGTCGGCTGCCTTCGACACGCAGGTCAAGGCCACTCCGTTCCTCGACACCGACGAGGTGCTGGCCGCGGCCCGCGAGACCGAGGCGCTGGGGGCCAGCGAGTTCTGCATGGTGCTGGCGGTGCGCGGCCCCGACCGTCGCACCATGGACCGGCTGATCGAGCTGACCAGGCTGGTGTCGGACTGCACCGGCCTCAACGTGGCGGTGAGCGCCGGCATCCTCACCCGGGAGCAGGCCCACGAGCTGGCCGCGGCCGGAGTGCATCGCTACAACCACAACCTAGAGACCAGCCGGTCGTTCTTCGGCCGGGTAGTCACCACCCACAGCTTCGACGAGCGGGTGGACACCTGCAGCTACGTGCGGGAGGCGGGCATGGAGCTGTGCTGCGGGGTGCTGCTGGGCATGGGCGAGACCGTCGAGCAGCGTCTGGAACTGATCGAGCAGATCCGGGCGGTGGAACCGTGCGAGGTGCCCCTCAACTTCCTCAACCCCCGCCCCGGCACACCGCTGCAGATCCGCAAACCGGTGGGCGCGCTGGAGGCCATCCGCTGGATCGCTCTGTTCCGGCTGGCGCTTCCCTCGGTGATCCTGCGCTACGCCGGCGGTCGCGAGATCACCCTGCGCGACCTGCAGGCCATGGGCATGACGGCGGGCATCAACGCCCTGATCGTGGGCAACTACCTGACCACGCTGGGCCGTTCGCCCCAACAGGATCTGGACATGCTGGCCGACCTTCGCATGCCCATCGGCAGCCTATCGGCCGCGGTTTGAGCATTCGTTGTGGCTGAGCCGTGCTGTCGCGGCTGTGGGCGACGCGACTGTCCCGGCTGTCTGCCGGAGTTGGACCCGCCCCGCTACTGCGGCCGGTGCGGGGCGTGGCTGGCCACCGCGGTCACCCCTGCGGGCTGGACGGCCAAATGCCGCCACTGCGGCCCGATCTGTCCGGGCTCAGGCGCGTAACACCTCCACCACCTCGCCGCAGGCGCCGCAGCGGTGCACGGCCCGGCACCGGGCCGGACCGAACGGCGACTGCTCCACCAGGGCGGCGTCACCGCAGCGGGGGCACTCCGACGGCCGGCCAGGTAGTGCCACCGCCACCGTGAAGTCGCGAGCCATCACCGCCCGGGCGCGCGGGCTGAGCCGGGCGGTGCCCCAGGCCTCGGCGCTGCGCTGTACCACCACCTCGGCGACCCCGTCGAGCGTCCCGACCACGGCGGCGATCTCCGACGAGATGACCTCCAGCGCCGGGCAGCCGCTGAAGGTGGTCATCAGCTCGACGGCGACCCGCCCGTCGGCCACCTCTACCGCCGCGATCATGCCCATGTCGACCACGCTGACGCCGGGATACTCGGGGTCGTCCACCGCCCTGAGAGCCTCGACGACATCGGCGCCGCCGATCCGGTCGGCGTCTGTCACCACCCTTCAACCCTACGGCTTGTGCCACCGAGCACTATGGTCGAGTCCATGTCGGTCGAGTCCGGTCAGCGGCGGCTGGCCTGGCGGACACTGCATCCGTCGGGGTGGGTGGCGGTGGCGACACTGCTGGCCGCCATCTTCGCCCACCTGTTCAGTGACACTTCGTACCTGATCGGCCACTTCGAGGAGTGGTGGTGGTGGCTGCTTCTGGTTGTGGGCGTCGCCCTGTCGGCCTGGCACGACGGGCTCCACCGCTTGCGGCTGGGGATCGAGGCCATCCCCAAGTTCACGCTCAAGCTGGCGATGATCCTGGCCTGGGCCGTGTTCATCCTGCAGTTCTTCAACGTGGTCACCCGCTACAGCAACGAATACATCGAGCAGGACATCCTCTACGGCGAGGTGGTCAGCCTGGCCTGGCAGTCGTTCGGGCTGATGTTCCTGGTAGCCATCAACGTCGGCGTGCGCGACGGCGTGAACCCCCGCATCGACTTCTGGTGGGTGAACTTCCGCAACAAGACCAAGGCCGGGCTCGACTTCGCCATGCACACGGTGCTGCTGCTGCCGTTCATCTTCATGAGCATCCGCATCCTGCAGCACTACGCGGCGGCCGCCCTGGGCCGGCGCCACAACGGCGAGTGGCCCGCCGGCTGGCGGGTGTGGCAGAGCTGGGAGGAGGCCGTGGACGCGGGCGGCCTGGCGGTGGGCCCGATCAAGACGATGCTGCTGGTGGGCTTCTGCCTGTTCGGCCTGCAGGTGCTGGCCGAGGTGATCAAGACCGGATTCGTGCTGATCGGCCGCGACGACTACGGCGACATCGTCGAGCGCGACGTCCCCCAGAGGATCGAGTAGCCGTGGTCGTGAGAGGCCTTTCGGGCATCGAAGGGGTGCGGTCGTGAACCGCCAGAGGATCGAGTAGGCGGCCGACATGGTGCTGGCGCTGGAGACGATTCTGGGCATGGACGCCGGGGTGTTCCTGGCCCTGGCCATGTTTGCGGTGTTCATGCTGGTGATCCTGTCGGGCTACAACGTGGCCTTCTCGTTCGCGGCCACGGCCCTGTTTTTCAGCTTCGTGGGCGACCTGCTCGGCGTGTTCGACCCCAACACCCTCAACACGCTGCCGGGACGGTGGTACAAGGCGATCAGCGATCCGACGCTGCTGGCGGTGCCGCTGTTCGTGCTGATGGGCGCCATCCTCGAGCGCTCGGGCATGGCCGAGCGACTGCTCAACGCCTTCGGAATGCTCATGGGCCGGCTGCGAGGCGGCGTGGCCGCCGCAGTGGTGGTGGTCGGCACGCTGCTGGCCGCGGCCACCGGCGTGGTGGCCGCCACCGTGATCGTGATGGGGCTGCTGTCGCTGCCGGCCATGGTGCGCCTCGGCTACGACAACAAGCTCTCCACCGGTGCCATCATCGCCTCGGGCACCCTGGCCCAGCTGCTGCCGCCCAGCATCGTGCTGATCCTGCTGGCCCAGCAGTTGGGCGTGGGCATCCTGGGCCTGTTCGCGGGCGCGCTGCTGCCCGGTCTGCTGCTCAGCGGGCTCTACGTGGCCTATGTGCTGATCCTGGCTTGGCTCAAACCCGAAACCGGGCCGGCCATGCCCGCGGCGCAGCGCACCCTCACTGGCGACCCGTCGCTGCGGACCAAGGTGCTGATCGCAGTGATTCTGGCGCTGATGGTGGGAGCGGTGACGCTGCTGGCCCGAGCCAGCGGGATCGGCTGGCTGTCCAGCGGATGGTCGCTGCTGGTGGTGGTGGTAGCCCACTTCGCGGTGTTCCTCGCCATCCTGTTGCGCACCCGGATGCTGGCCGCCGAGGTGATGGTGGCCATCGTGCCCATCCTGGCGCTGATCTTCGGGGTGCTGCTGTCGATCTTCGCGGGCATCGCCACGCCGTCGGAGTCGGGGGCGGTGGGCGTCTTCGGGGCGCTGCTGCTGACCGGGCTGAACTGGCTGTTCGACGACTTGCTGGTGAAGGGGGGCGCCACCCACATCAACAAGGGCTGGCGGCTCGACTGGCAGGCGGTGAAGGACGCGGCCCACTCCACCACCAACGTGGTGGTGCTGGTGATGACGCTGCTGTTCTGCTCGACGTTCTTCAGCGCCATGTTCTTCCAGCTCGGCGGGTCGGACCAGACCTCCGAGTGGCTCACCTCCATCGGCGGCGGCAAGTGGGGCTTCGTGATCATCGCCATGGTGGCGGTGTTCCTGCTCGGCATCAACCTGGAGTTCCTGGAGATCACCTTCATCGTGGTGCCGATCTTCGTGCCGGCCATGGACTATCTCGGCTTCACCGCCGATGAGAAGATCTGGTTCGCGGTGCTGATGGCGGTCAACCTCAACATGGCGTTCATCTCACCGCCGGTCGGGTTCTCGCTGTTCTATCTGCAGAGCGTGGCGCCGCCGGAGGTGAAGACGTCCGACATCCACAAGGGCGCCTTCCCGTTCATGGGCCTGCAAGCGCTGGCCCTGGTGATCCTGGCCGCCTTCCCCGCCATCACCTACACCTCGATCGAAACATTCCGATTCGGTTGACGCGGGCCGGGGAAGTTTGCGGGCGCATCGGCGGTGGCCGGTGTAGCATCCCGCCCGGCGGCGGCCGGCTCGGGATCTTCGGGTTCCTCGAGGGGTTGTCGCCGGCACAGTCCAACCGCGTTAACCATGGAGGGAACAAAGTGACTCTGGACGACTCCACCCAGGCCGACGGATCGGCCGTGGACACAATTCTCGACGAGGCGGACTCCTCGGGTCTGGCCCGGCGGGGGTTTATCAAAGGCGGACTCGGGGTAGCCGGGTTCGCGGCCGCTTCGGCCATTCTGGCCGCGTGCGGCGACGACGACGAGGAGGCCCCGACACCGGCTGCGTCCGGCGATGCCGAACCGGCCGAGACCACAACCACTGCGACCGAGCCCACCGACACGGTGGCCGTGACCGCGCAGGGACCCGAGATCGAGTGGGAGATGGCCACCAGCTGGCCCACCGCGCTGGTGACCCTGTTCGGCTCGGCCCAGTACTTCGCCCGGCGGGTGGGCGAGCTCACCGGCGGGCGCTTCGTCATCCACGCCCGGCCCGCGGGCGAGATCGTCGGCGGACTCGAGGTGCTGCAGACGGTGCGCGACCTCGGGGTGCAGATGGGCCACACCGCCTCCTACTACTACGTCGGCATCAGCCCGGTGCAGCAGTTCGGCACCGCGGTCCCGTTCGGGCTCAACCAGCGCCAGCAGAACGCCTGGCTGTACGGAACCTTCGACAACGACGGCCGCCAGAGCGGCATCGACATGCTCAACGAGTTCTACGCGGCCGAGCACGGCACCATCTCGTTCCCCGCCGGCGCCACCGGCTGCCAGATGGGCGGCTGGTTCACCAAGGAGATCAACGCGGTCTCCGACCTCAACGGCCTCAAGATGCGCATCCCCGGCCTGGCCGGGCGGGTGCTGGCCAACCTCGGCGGCGAGCAGGTTTCGCTGGCCGGCGGCGAGATCCTGCAGGCCATCCAGACCGGCGCCATCGATGGGGCCGAGTTCGTGGGCCCGACCGACGACCTCATCTTGGGCCTCGACCAGTTCGAGGGCCAGCTCTACTACTACCACCCGGGCTGGTGGGAGCCGGGCACCGCGCTCGAGGTGCAGATGTCGCTGGACCGCTGGAACGAGCTGCCGCCGGAGTACCAGGCCGCCGTCCAGACCGCCGCCGCCGACGCCAACATGCGGACCATGGCCACCTACGACGTGCTCAACCAGGCCGACCTCCAGAGGATCAAGCAGTTCGCCGAGATCCGCGAGTTCTCGCCCGACCTGATGGCCGCGTTCAAGGCCGAGACCGAGAACGTGCTCGACAGCGTGGCCGCCGAAGACGAGCACTTCGCCCGGATCCTCGGCCCCTGGCGCGAGTTCCGCGACGGCATAGCCGAGTGGCACGGCCTAGCCGAGCGGTCCTTCCTAAGCCAACAAACCCAGATCTAGCCCGGGGGCTACGACCCCGGCGACGCCCAGATCGAACTGACCTGGGTGATGCCCGGCCGGGCAGCCCGCCGCGGTCTTGTGATGGAAGGGAGTCAGGCGCCGAAGTCTTCGGGGACGTGGATGGGCATGTCGGTCTTGGCCCACTCCTTGACCGTCTTGGCCACCTGGGAGGCCTCTTCGGTCGGGAGGGCGTCCACGATGCTGCGGCCCAGGGCATCGAAGGTCGGGATCTGGTCGTCTTCGAGGGCCGGCATCGGCACCTTGCGAGCCATGGCGGCGTCGAGGGCGGAGGCCATGCGCTCCAGTTTGGCCTGCTCGCGCACAGCCTCGGCTTCGGCGAACTCGCCCATCACCTCGGCCGCGAACAGCTCGAGGGTGTCGCAGATGTGGTCGTGGCGGTTGTTGCCGCCCTGCTGGATGAACACCACCTGATCGACCCCGGCCTCGGCGTAGCCCCGCAGATGGGTGCGAACCTGCTCGGGGGTGCCGATACCGCTCTGGGCGCCCCGGTCCTCGATGGTCGGTCTAGCGGCCAGATAGTCGGCCCAGATGTCGGTGCGGCCCGGCTGGTGCCGGCCGAATATGTAGTGGTGGCCGAGGCCGTAGCCGAAGAACTGGAAGCCGTCGAGGCCCCGGCGCCTGGCCTCGTCGGCGTCGGGGTGGATCGACAGGCCGGTAACCATGGCGATGTTGGGGTTGACGGCGTGGCCGATGGGCACGCACTCGGTCTCCAGGATCCGGTAGTAGTCCTGCACCCAAGCGGACGCGTCGCCGGGGTCGACGAACGAGAAGGTGAGAGCACCCATGCCCAGCCGGGCGGCCAGCTTGATCGTCTCCCGGTTGGAGCAGGCCACCCACAGCGGCGGATGGGGCTTCTGCACCGGCTTGGGCACCACGTTGCGGCACGGCATCGAGAAGAACTCTCCGTCGTAGCCCGGATAGGGGTCCATGACCAACATGTTGCAGCACTGCTCGACAGCCTCCCGCCAGGCGGCGCGCTTGGCGTCGATGCCGACGCCGAAGCCGCCCAACTCCAGGATCGACGACGACTCGCCGGTGCCGAAGTCCACTCGCCCGCCCGACACCAGATCGAGGGTGGCGATCCGCTCGGCCACCCGGGCGGGGTGGTTGTAGCCGGGGGGCATCAACACGATGCCGTGGCCCAGCCGGATGCGCCGGGTGCGCTGGCTGCACGCAGCCAAGAACACCTCCGGAGCGGAGGAGTGCGAGTACTCCTCCAGGAAGTGGTGCTCGACCTCCCAGGCGTAGTCGAAGCCGAGCCGGTCGGCCAGTTCCACCTGCTCCAGCGCCTCGTCGAGGAGCCGCTGCTCGTCCCCGTCGTGCCAGGGCCGAGGCAGCTGGTGCTCATAGAAGATCCCAAACTTCACCCAACCGACGCTAGACGACCCGCACTCCAATGCGGCCCGCACCAGCGGGCGGGTTCTACCTTGACCGGGGCGAGCCGGGTATCGGGTGGCGGGGGTAGATGAGGCCGAACAGGGCGAGGTTGCATAGGTAGGCGGCGGCGCACAGGGTCCAGGTGATGCGGTAGGAGCCGAGGTCGCCGTCTTGGCCTATGACTGTGAACGCCACTGCGATGGCGAACGCCACCGACAACTGGAAGAAGGTGGTGCGCCCCGCGGTGGCCATGGCGTAGCGGGACGCCGGCACATCAACCAGGGCGGCGCCCACCAACTGGGTGAAGCCGGTGCCGGCCGACACTCCCACCAGGATGGTGCCCACCAGCAGCGAGCCCAGCGCGGGCTCGGCCGAGATGGTGAGCGTGAGCCACAGCAGCCCGGCCACGCCGCAGGCTGATCCCGCCGTGAGCAGGGGCGCGTTGCCGATGCGGTCGGCCAGCCTTCCGGCTTGGGGCGCAACCAGGAAAGACACCACCGGCCCGACCGCGTAGGCGAGGCCGGTCTCGACCACCGACCAGCCCCACTGGTCCTGGATGAACGACGGCAGCGGTACCAGCAGCGCGAAGAACCCGAACGAGAAGAACAGCGAGCCCAGATTGCCCAGCGCGAAGGTGCGGATCCGCAACAGCCCCAGGTCGAACAGCGGGGCCGGATGCCGCAGGCTTCGAGCCACGAAGGCGGCGATCATGGAGGCCCCGGCCGCGAACGCGGCCAGGGTGGATCCACTGGCCCAGCCCCAAGCCTCGCCCTGCACGATGCCGAGGATCACGGCGCCCACCCCGCACGACGCCAGCGGCACCCCGATCACGTCGACGCCGCCGCGGCCGCGGTCGCCCCGGCTCTCGGGCAGGAAGCGGGCGCCCAGCAGCAGCGCCGCCACCGCCACCGGCACGTTTACGAAGAACACCGCCCGCCAGCCGAAGGCCTCGATCAGCAGCGCCCCCAGCGTCGGCCCCAGCGCGGCGGCCAGCCCGCCCATGGCCCCCCAGGTGCCGATGGCGGTCTGGTGGCGGCTCCGAGGAAAGGCGGCCAGCAGCAGGGCCAGTCCGGCGGGGTACTGCATCGATCCGCCCACCGCCTGCAGGGCGCGGGCCGCGATCAGCATGCCCATGCTGTTGGAGGCGCCCGCGGCGACCGACCCCAGTGCGAAGACCATCAACCCGAGGCGGAAGATCCGCCGCCGGCCGAAGCGGTCGGCCAGCCAGCCCGACAGCAGCAGCAGGGCGGCCACCACGATCGAGTAGGCGTTCACCACCCACGACAGCGCGGCGGGGGTGGCGCCGGCCAGTGCGGCCCGGATCTCGGGCAGGGCCAGAGCGATAATGGTGAGTTCCATCGACACCATGAACACCGCGGTCGACACCACCGCCAGGGTCATCCAGGCCGACCGAGAGACCGGTTCCATAGCACACAACCCTATGAGTCCGAGCGCAGCAGATGAATCAGGTATCTAATGTCAGTAAAGCGTCTCTACCCTGATTAGACATCGAGACGCTCGTCGTGATACGGTTGAGCCTGCGTGAGGGGTGGAACCACTAGCGCCCCGAGCGCTACGGTTTCGCCGCACTCACAAGCTCACCCGCAGGGGGAAAGAAATGTCCACTGACCTAGAGCGGTTCGTCGCAGCGGACGGACGCGAGGAGCAGATCCGCGAGGTGGAGGCCCGCATCGAGGCCGACGACATCCGCTACCTGTACTGCCAGTTCGTCTCGGTGACGGGACGGATCATGGGCAAGGGCATCCCGGCCAAGCACTTCGGCATGATCGCTCGCAAGGGCTTCCAGCTCGTGTACGGCTCCACCGCCAACCTGTTCATCGACCGGCACGGCAACTACATCGGCTACGGCCCCGAGGCCCGCGAGCTGGTCGGCATCGGCGAGCCCGAGACGTTCATGCCGCTGCCCTGGGACACCCGCACGGCCCGAGTGTGGTGCACCCTGTTCAGGGGCCGCGAGGAGGAGGTCGACGGCGGCGCCTACCTGACCTCCGACTGCCGGGGCAACCTGCGGCGGCTCCACGCCGATTTCGAGGCCAAGCACGGGCTGCACCTGCGGGCCGGCTGCGAGCCCGAGATGATGTGGCTCAAGGCCGACGCCGACGGCAAGCCCACCGTGGAGGGCATGACCAAGCCCAACTGCTACCACATCGACCAGTTCGCCGAGCTGCAGCCCCTGATCCACAAAGTGATCGAGTACTGCGAGGCCATGGGGCTCGACATGATCCAGGGCGACCACGAGGACGCCCCCGGCCAGCTCGAGCTGAACTTCAACTTCGACCGGGCCGAGCTCACCGCCGACCGGCTCACCACCTACCGCCAGGTCTGCAAGCAGGTGGGCCGCGAGCTCGGAGCCTTCCCGTGCTTCATGCCCAAGCCGTTCATGGGAGTGTCGGCCAACGGCTGCCACCACAACATCTCGCTGTGGGACGGCGACGGCAACAACAAGTTCATGCCCGAAGGCGACAACCCGCAGCTTCCCGGCCCGGTCGGCATGAAGGCCATCGGCGGCATCCTCGAGCATGTGCGGGCCCTGACCTGCCTGACCTCGCCCACGGTGAACTCCTACCGCCGGCTGTGGGACACCGGCTTCTGGGCGCCGGTGTTCGCCGACTGGGGCTTCCAGAACCGCACCACCGCCCTGCGGGTCAGCGCGCCGGGCCGCTTCGAGTACCGCTCGGTGGACAGCGCGGTCAACCCCCACCTGTCGTTCGCGGGCCTGCTGCAGGCCATGGACGACGGCCTCGACCGCAGCCTCGATCCGGGCCAGCCCGAGGAGCGCAACATCTACGAGGCCATGGAGGCCGGCAAGGACGTGCAGAAGATCCCGCTGACCCTGGGCGAGGCCCTGGAGGCGCTGCGCAGCGACGAGGTGGTCATGCGGGCGCTGCCGGGCGAGATGAGCAACGTGTTCTTCCATTACAAGAACGACGAGTGGGAGCGGTTCCTGCACACCGTCTCGGACTGGGACGTAGAGGAGTACCTCGACGTCCTCCCCTAGCGGGCGACCCAAACAAGGAGGCAGCACCATGTGCGGCATAGCGGGCGTAATCCATCGGGATGGCGCCGCCGACGTCGGGACCGAGCTCACGGCCATGCTCCAGTCGATGAAGCACCGCGGGCCGGACTCCACCGGCTACGCGGTGTACGGACCGGCCGACGACCTCGTCGTGGTCCGGTTCGTGCTGGCCGAGCCCAACAAGAGCACCGGCTTCGGCATGGAGGAGCGCCTGGAGCGCAACCGGGCCGAGGTCGAGAGCCGCCTGGCCAAGATCGGCGCCGAGGTGGCCACCGTGAGCAGCGACACCGGCTACGCCTTCCGGGCCACCATCCGCTACGGCGGCGACCTCAAGGCGCTGGCCGACTACCTCGAGGATGTGGACGGCTGCGAGGTGCTGTCGCTGGGCAGCTCGCTGGAGATCATCAAGGACCTCGGCGACGCCGAGACGGTCAGCGGCCAGTACAGTCTGGGCTCGTTCCGGGGCACCCACGGCATCGGCCACGTGCGCATGGCCACCGAGTCCGAGGTCGACCTGGCCAGCGCCCACCCCTACTGGGCCTACCCCTTCGCGGACGTGGCCGTGGTCCACAACGGCCAGCTCACCAACTACCACCAGTGGCGCCGCCGCCTCGAACAGCACGGCCACCGCTTCCAGAGCGAGTGCGACTCCGAGATCATCGCGGTGTACCTGGCTGAGTACATGTCCCGCGGCCTGACGCTGGAGACGGCCATGAAGCACAGCCTCGACGACCTCGACGGCGTGTTCACCTACGTGTGTGTCACCGGCAACGAACTCGGCATCGCCAAAGACGAGATGGCGGCCAAGCCGCTGGTGCTGTTCGAGTCGGAGCCGCTGGTGGCGGTGGCCACCGAGGAGGTCGCCATCCGGGCGCTGGTGCAGCGCGAGGTGGAGACCCGCGACCCCTACGAGCGAGAGGTGCTGGTGTGGCAGGTCTGAGTTCACGTCCACGCCGCAGCCGTCGGAGCCACCGCCGAAGAGGGGAGCAGTAATGCCTGGCTCAGGGTCGCGCAGCGGCATCAGCTACGACGCCCGGGGCTTGGTGGAGCCCCACGCCGACATGCCCGACAACATCGAGGTCGACGGTGACCGGGCCCGCTTCGACGCCTCCGAGCTGACCATCCGCCAGATCAACATGGCGCTGCGCCAACTCATCTACAACGACGGCATCGCCGACGTGACCGTGCTCAACCCGGCGTCCAAGCACTCGCTGGCAGTAGGCATCCTCAAGCGCTGCCGCATCCATTTCGAGGGCAGCCCGGGCTGGTTCGCCTGCGGGCTGATCGACGGCCCCGAGGTCACCATCAACGGCCGGGTGGGCTGGTCGGTGGCCGAGAACATGATGTCGGGAGTGGTGACGGTGGAGCGCAGCGCGGGGTCGCTCACCGGGGCGGCCATCCGGGGCGGCGACCTGATCGTCAAGGGCGACGTGGGGGCTCGCACCGGCATCGACCAGAAGGGCGGCACGATCATCGTCACCGGCGACGTGGGCATCAACACCGGGTTCATGATGCAGCGGGGCCGCCAGATCATCTGCGGCAACGCGGGCATGAACCTGGGCGACTCGATGTACGACGGCGCCATCTATGTGGCCGGCAAGGTGCGCTCGCTGGGAGTGGACTGCGTGCCCGGCGAGTGGGACGACGCCGACACCGAGCTGATCGAGCGCAAGTTCGGTATCCACAGTCTCGGCGACCCGCCCGAGTTCCAGAAGTTCGTGTGCGGCAAGCAGCTCCACAACTACGACGCGCTGGAGCCCTCCGAGCGCAAGCTGGTCATCCACTAGAGCACGACTGAGACAGATACGAGGGGCAGCCATGGCAGAGGTGAACAAGAGCACCGACGTTCTCGGCAAGAGCCGGATCTTCACCCCGGAGGTCATCAACGACATCCATGTGAAGGCCGAGCTGGGCCGCTACCGGATGCGGGGCTTCTCCATCTTCAAGAAGATCCCCCACTGGGACGAGCTGGTGTTCCTGCCCGGAACGCTCACCCGGTTCGTGATCGAGGGCTACCGGGAGAAGTGCGAGACCCGCACGGTGATCGGATCGCGCTTCGCGGCCAAGCCGCTGGAGCTCGACATCCCGGTGTACATCACCGGCATGAGCTTCGGCGCGCTGTCGCTGGAGGCCAAGATGGCGCTGGCCAAGGGCGCCTCCATGGCCGGCACCGCCACCTGCTCGGGCGAGGGAGGGATGATCCCGCCCGAGCGCGACCTGTCCACCAAGTGGTACTACCAGATCATCCAGAGCCGCTACGGCTTCAACCCCCACCACCTGATGCTGGCCGACGCGGTGGAGTTCTTCATCGGCCAGGGCTGCAAGGTCGGTCTGGGCGGCCACCTCATGGGCCAGAAGGTGACCGAGCAGGTGGCCGAGATGCGCTCGCTGCCAGCGGGCATCGACCAGCGCTCCCCGGCCCGGCATCCCGACTGGCTCGGCCCCGACGACCTGTCGCTCAAGATCCAGGAGATCCGCGAGGCCACCGACTACCAGATCCCCATCCAGCTCAAGCTGGGCTCGGCCCGGGTGTACGACGATGTGCGCATGGCGGCCAAGTGCGGCCCCGACGTGATCTACCTCGACGGCGCCGAGGGCGGCACCGGCGCGGGACCCCACCTCGCCACCGAGGAGACCGGCATCCCGCTGATGGCGGCCATCCCCGAGGCCCGCCGGGCCCTGGAGGACGTGGGCCTGGCCGACGACATCGACCTCGTGGTGGCGGGCGGCATCCGCAACGGCGGCGATGTGGCCAAGTGCCTGGCCCTGGGCGCCAACGCGGTGGCGCTGGGCACGGCCGCGCTGATGGCGCTCAACTGCAACAAGGAGATTCCCGGCGTCACCGACTATGAGGGCACCATCGGCGTGCCCGCGGGGGAGTGCTACCACTGCCACACCGGCCGCTGCCCGGTGGGGGTGGCCACCCAGGATGTGGAGCTGCGCAAGCGCCTCGACGTCGACGAGGCCGCCCTGCGGGTCTACAACTTCCTGATCACCCTCACCATGGAAGTGCAGATGCTGGCCCGGGCCTGCGGCAAGACCGACATCCACTCGCTGGAGCCCGAGGATCTGGCCGCCCTCACCCACGAGGCCGCGGCCATGGCCAAGGTGCCGCTGGCGGGAACCAACTACATCCCGGGCGTCACCGAGGAGCGCACCCTGGCCGAGATCCGGGATCTGTTCGAGAAGCACGTGATCGACGGAGGTACGTGAGAATGGCTGGATCGGCGAGCACGGGCGAGAGCTCGCGCGAGACCCGAACGGTTGCCATCGATGCCGAGGTGTTGGCGGGCAAGCGTTTCGCCTACCAGGAGGACATGTCGCTGGTGGAGGACATCGACCTGCTGGCCGCCACTCCCGGACAGGACATCAACTGGCTGGAGGACATCAACCTGCTGGAGGAGGACGGCGTGCCCGCGGTGTTCGACCGCTACTCCAACTCGTTCCTGAAGATCTACTTCGACATCCCCGCGGGCCGAGAGGACGAGATCGCCCGCAAGGTGCTGGTCAAGCATCTCACCGAGGGCAACTCCTACGGGATCACCCTCAAGGACATCCACTGCAAGTTCCCGCAGGTGGAGCTGGGGCCGTGGGTGGACGACTCACCGGTGGTGGGCGCCGACTGGCGACAGCCGGTGCTGGAGGGCTGGACCGCCCCCGCCGGCCACTAAGAACATGCGCGGATTGCTCCCAAACGTTTCGCGGTGCAGCGGTGTCATTCCCGCTCTTGTTCGCTGCGCTCACGGGCCGCTCGGGCCACGGCCTCGCTATGCGCACTGCAGGAACCGCAAGCGGGGCGGGGTCTATCCGCTCGGCCTCTAAGGCACAAGGCGGGGCGGCAACACAAGGAGGGCAGCGCCAATGGGACTTCCCAGCTCAGCGCGCTATGTGATCATCGGCGCAGGCATCCACGGCCTGTCGACCGCCTGGAGCCTGGCCCGAGACCCGCGGGTGTCGGGCGACGACGTGGTGGTGATCGACAAGACCGGCGTCGGCGCGGGCGCCTCCGGCATCGCCTGCGGCGTGGTGCGCAACAACTACTTCCAGCCGGCCATGCGCGAGCTGATGGCCCACTGCGTCGACGTGTGGGAGAGCGACCCCGAGGCGTTCTCCTACCACCCGGTGGGCTACCTGCAGATCAGCCATGAGGCCATGCGAGCCGATGTGGCCTCCATCCACGAGCAGCAGCAGGCCATCGGCTACTCCTCGACGTTCGTGGAGGGCGCCGACGAGTCGGCGGCGTACATGCGGGGAATCTTCGACGACTGGCAGGCCCAGGGCGTCACCAGCGTGCTGCACGAGCACCGCGGCGGCTACGCCAACAACATGGCTTCGCTCAAAGGGCTGCTCGGCAAGGCCGAGGCCCAGGGGGTGACGGTGGTGGGCGGCGTCACCGTCACCGGCTTCGACCGCGACGCCTCCGGAGCGGTTGCCGCGGTGCTGACCGATCAGGGCCCGGTGGCCTGCGAGCAGGCGGTGGTGGCGGTGGGGCCGTGGGTGCAGCAGATCTGGGCCATGCTCGACCTGCCGTTCGAGACCGACGTGCTCGGCGGCGACGGGTGCCTGCATCGTCGCCCGACCTGGACCTACATGTGCCTGCAGGAGGGCACCCTCGAGGTCGATCCCGGCTACCTCACCGCCAACGACGGCACCATGCCGCCGGTGGTGCACATCGACACCGACGCCCCGCTGTACGACGAGGCCGGGCTGGTCACCGATGCGCCGTGGGGCGTGTACTACAAGCCCGACTTCAACTTCGGCGGCGTGCAGGGCGGCTACATGCCCTACGTGGTGGACAAGCCGGCGGACCAGGTGGCTGTCGACCCCTACGGACCCGACTCCCCCGACTTCATCGTGGGCGAGGACTTCTACCGCACCTGGACCGCGGCGCTGGCCCACTGCCAGAAGCGCTTCGAGGGCAAGTCGCATCTCATGAGCACCGAGCCCTCCGGCGGCATCGGCAGCTTTTCGCCCGACAACTTCCCGGTGTTCGACACGTTCTGCGACAACGTCTACTTCATCGCCGACTCCAACCACGGTTACAAGATGATCGGCGTCGGCCCGCTGGTGGCCGCCGAGCTGCTGGGGGAGCCCCAAGGGTTGCTGGCGCCGTTCCGGTGGTCGCGCTACGCCGAGGGCAAGCTCCACCCGGTGAGCAACTCGCCCTACCCATGGAGCTGAACGCGATAACGGTTGCAGAGGCGATTGTGGATAACGTTGGGGGGGGGGGGGGCCTGTAGAAGCGACCGAGGCATGTATTCCGTATGGGGCAACTCATCTCGAACGGTGCCAACGGAGGCTCCGACGGCTCTGAACCGCTGACCATCCCGACCGACTATCTCGCCACGTATGCCCGGGCGCGCGCGGTGGATCCGGTGCGGGCCCGCAACTACATCGTTCACACCACCATTGGTGATCCGCTGTGCGACGAGATGATGGAGCAGCTCAGCGAGGTCTCGGCCCGGGACTCGGATCGGTTGATCCGCGCCGCCATCGAGAATCCCGACGATCCGGTGCTGCGCGATGCCCCGGCCGCGGTGCATGCCTTCGTCGAGGACTTGCAGACCGTTCCCGCCTGGGTCGAGTCGGCCAGCTTCGACGGAGGCATCCGGGCCTTCCACCGGGACTCGGGCGCGTGTCTGGCCTCCATGCTGGGCGGAGTGCTGGTGGAGGGATTCACCACCACCATCGCCCGGTCGTTCTTCATCACCGGCAGGCTGCGCGACCAGGGTGTGAGGCGCCTGCACCAGAACAACCGCCACATGATCGAGATCCTGCTGCCGGGCGGGTTGGACTTCAGGGGCGACGGCTGGAGGCTGTCGATCCGGATCCGGCTGATCCACGCCAAGGTCAGGCACCTGTTCAACCATTCCGACGACTGGGACACCGAGGCGTGGGGCGAGCCGCTCAGCGCCGCCCAGGTCGGCTTCGCCCTCACCGCCTTCTCGGCCCGGATGCTCCAGCACATGAAGAAGATGGGCGCCGACTACAGCGAGTCCGAGCGCGACAGCTTCATGGACGTCTGGCGCTACTCGGGCCACCTGATGGGGATACCCGAGACGATCCTCTGCGGCGACTACGACGACGCCCTGGCACTGTTCGAGATCGGCCGGCTGTGCGAGCCCGATCCGGGCATGGAGTCGATCGTGCTGGCCAACGCGCTGATCAACTCGGCCCCGGTGGTGGCGGGCATCGCCGAGCGGGACGCTCGCCGCAAGCTGACCAAGTACATTTTCGAGGTGTCGCGGGCCATGATCGGCAGCGAGGTGGCCGATCAGCTCAACTACCCGCCCTCTCGAACCATCGGGGTTCTTAGATGGTTCCGGCTGCAGCGGCGGTATCACCAGTTCATGCGCAAGCGGTTCCCAAGGCTGACCCGCGAGTCGAACTTCACCGCGTTCAACACGCTGCTGGAGGTGTCGTCCCTAGAGGAACTCGGCATCGACTACCGGCTGCCCGACCACGTCTACGCCGAGCAGTCCCGCCAGTGGTGAGGCCGAGCTTGTGAGGCCGTGGGAGGCCTGAATCAGACCCAGGAGTCGCCCGCGGTCGCCTCGGCTTCTTCGGGGGCCTCGACCGGCAGGGTGATGATCATCTCGGTGAAGGATCCCGGCTCGGACTCGACCTGAATCTGCCCGCCGTGGCGGCGGACGATGTCGCTTGAGATCGACAGGCCGAGGCCGGTTCCTTGGTTGGTGGGCTTGGTGGTGAAGAAGGGATTGAAGATTTTCTCCACCACTTCCGGAGGCATGCCCGTTCCGTTGTCGCGGACCCGAACCTCGACCTCGTCGCCGGCCCGAACCGTCTTGATCCACAGGGTGGGCTGGAACTCCTCGTTGCCCGCGGCTGCTTCGGCGCGGTGGCGGTCGTTGGTGGCATGGCCCGCGTTGGTGACCATGTTCAAGAAGACTCGCCCCAAATCTTGGGCGATCACCTTGAGCTGGCCGACGGCGGGATCGAAGTCCTGCTGGATGTCGAGCTGGAAATCCGGATCGAGCGCTCGGGCGCTGTGGAACGAGAGCTGGGCGTGCTGCTCGATCAGGCCGTTGATGTCGGTGAGCTGCCACTCGCCGGAGTCGCGGCCCATCATCAGCATGTCGCGCACGATGCGGTCGGCCCGCTCGCCGTGGGAGCGGATGCGCTCCACGTTGCCGGTCAGGTCGCCGGCGATCTCGTTGATGTACGACTTGTCGTCGTCGCTCAGGCTGTCGCCGACATCCTCGAGCAGTTCCTTGAGCTCGTCGATGAGCTCGCCGGAGGCCTCGGCGAAGTTCTTCACGAAGTTCAGGGGGTTCTTGATCTCGTGGGCCACGCCCGCGGTGAGCTCGCCCAGGGCGGCCAGCTTCTCACGGGTGACGATCTGGTCCTGAGCCTTCTCCAGCTCGGCCAGCACTCCCTCCAGCTCCTCGTTCTTGCCCTGAAGCTCGTCGGCGAGCTGCTCAACCAGGTTGAGGCGCTGAACCTCCAGGGCGTGGCGCCGGAACACCTCCAGGCTGGCGGCCATGTCGGCCACCTCGTCGCGGCCGCTGATCTCGGCGGTGGCCTCCAAGTCGCCGCCGGCCATGCGCCGCATCCAGTCCGACAGCAGGGCGATGCGCCGCACCAGGATCCGGCCCACGAACAGCCAGATGAGCAGGATGGCGCCCACGACGCTGGCCGCGCTGATGGCCAACAGCGCGCTGCGGGCGGTGCTGATGGCCTGCTCGGAGGCGGTGGTGGCCTCGGAGGCCCGCTCCTGGGAGGTCCGCACCAGGCTGTCGACCTCGTCGCCGAGCGTGACCGACAGATCGCTGTTCTGGGTGAGCGAATCCTGGTGGTGCTCCAGGATCTGGAACTCGCTGGCGGCCAGGTCGAACGCGCTGTCGGCACCCAGTCCCAGCTCGAGCAGCCGCGCGAAGATCGGCTCGGCGTCGGCGTGGAAGTCGGCGCCCGCCAGTGCGGCGAGGTTCTGATCGATCCGGCTGGCGGCGGCCTCGAAGCGCTCCCGCAGCGGCTCCAGCAGGCTGGCGTCGGACAGCGCGAAGGCACTGGCCAGCAGATCCGAGGCGACGTTGGCGTCGGCCTCCAGCTCGGCCAGGCTCCGGTAGCGGAAGACCTCGGTCTCCGAGAAGTGCTCGGTGCGGCCCGCGGGCGGCGCGTCGAGTTCGGTGAAGCCGGTCAGCGTGTAGAAGAACTGGTCGTCGATGGCGGGGATCAGCGCCCCGCTCACCTGGTTGCGCAGCCCGGCCAGCTCGCCCTGCAGCGCGCTCCGCTGCTCGGCGATCTCCAGCCTCGTGCCCACTTCGGAGCGGATCTCCTCGATATTGGCGAGGAGCATGTCGGCGCTCTGTCTGATGCCGGCGATGCTGGCGTCGTCGCTCTCGCTCTGCTCCAGGGCCTCCATCTGGCCCTCGAAGCGGAGCGCGGTCTGGTCGATCCGCTGGCCCACCTGGAACAGCTCCAGCGAGGTGGAGGCCGCGGCCAGGCTGGGGGCCGCGTTGGCCAGGATACCGCCGTACTGGGCCACTCCGAAGGCGGCGGCCAGCTCGGGCACGCTGCCCTCGTTGACGCGCCGCTGCGCGTCGCCCACCCGGTTGAAGGAGTACCAGCCGACGACGCTGGCGGCCAGAGTCAGGGCCACCGCGCCGCCGATGCCCAGGAACAGCTTGGTGGATATGCGCGACCAGATCCCCAGCGCCGGCCGCGACGACATGTCCGGGGGCAGCTCATCGAGCGAATCGGTCGGATGGTCCGTCATCAGCTCGTCCACCGGGGGATCTCGTGCAGGGTCTGCACCGGGTGGTACTCGCCGTCGGTGCCGATCACGGTCAGGAAAACCTCGTCGGAGCCCTGGTTGTCGCCCTCGCCGAACTGCAGGCTGAGTCCGTCGATGTCGACGCGTCCGAGGTCGATGAGATGCTCCTGCAAGCACGACCGATCGACTTCGGGACCGCAGTTCTTGAGCGCGGCGATCACCAGCCTGCCGGCCAGATAGCCCTCCAGAGAGACGAAGCCCGGCTCCGCCTCGGGGTCGTGGCTGGCCAGGGCGTCGAGATAGGCCCGCACCGCCGGGAGCGAGTCGTCCTCGGGGAACGGCACGACCTGGGTCACCAGCACCCCGGCGCCGTCGGGACCCAGCTCCTGGGCCAGGGCATTGCTGCCGACGAAGGAGACGGTCATGAAGACGGGGTCCATGTCGATGCGGCGGGCCCAGGAGATCAGCCTGGCTACCGGCTCGTAGGCCCCGACCATGATCACCGCCTCGGGATCGCTGCGGCGCAGGTCGAGCAGGGCGGTCTTCACTGCGGTGGTGTTGCGGGGATAGATCCCGATGGCCACGGGGGCCATGCCGCGGCGCTCCAGGGCCGCGACCACGCCCCGGAACCCGGCCCGGCCGAAGGAGTCGTTCTGATACATCACGCCGATCCGGCTGATGCCTAGGTCGTCGGTGAGGCGGGCCACCATCTCCTCGGTCTCCTGGTTGTACGAGGCCCGCAGGTTGATGATGTTGTCCCACTCGTCGGCGCGCAGGAAGGCGGCTCCGGTGAAGGGAGCGATGTAGGGCACCCCGGCGGCGCGGGCCAGCGGCGTCACCGAGCGCGATGTGGGCGTGCCGACCGCTCCGATGAGCGCGAACACGTTCTGCTGCTCGATCAGGTTGCGGGTCATCACGATGGCGTCGGTGGGCTCGTAGGCATCGTCGAGCGAGGTGAGCTCCAACCGGCGGCCGTTCACCCCGCCGTCGGCGTTCGCCTCATCGAAGGCGGCCAGGATGCCGAGCCGCATGTTTATGCCCAGCTCCTTGGCGGGACCGCTGAAGGCGGCCGACTGGCCGAAGAGGATGCGGTCCTCGGAGATGCCCATGGTGTCCGGGTCCGGCCCCGCGGCCGGCGCGACCGACTCCGATCCGTTCGGGGCGGGGGCCTCGACATCTTCGCCGGACTCGCCACCGTCGGTGCAGGCTGCGGCCAACACCGCCACCGCGGCCGCGGCTGCCCACCAGCGGCCCCGGCCCGGCATCAGCGCACTGATCATCCCAGCTTGGAGGTGACGGCCTTCAGACGGTTCTTTCCCGACTCGCGGCGGTACGTCACGTCCTCCATGAGGGACTTGGTGAGGTGCACTCCCAGGCCGCCGATGGGCCGGTCTTCGATTCCCGAGGTCAAGTCCGGGGCCGGGGCCTCGGTCAGCGGATCGAACGGCTCGCCGGAGTCGACAATCTCGATCTCCAGCGTCTCGGCGCAGGAGGTGACGAACACCTCCACATCGCCGACGCCGTTGCCGTAGGCATAGTCCACCGCGTTCTGCCCTATTTCGTCGACGACCAGGGTGACCTTGAAGGTCAGATCGTCGGCCCAGCCGTCGGCGGCGGCCAACACTTCGACGGCCGACACGAGGTCGGTCAGCTCCTCGTGGCTCGTCTGGTGCACCTCGCCGCCGATGTCGGCCGTCAGAAACAGCATCGGCCCGGCCTCAGCTCTCCCGGCGCAGAACCAGGCAAGTCGTGTCGTCGAACTGGGGCACGTCTCCGGCGAAGTCGTTAACGAGGTCGATGACCCGCTGGCCGGCCTCCTCGGCGCCGGTGGGCGGGCTCAGCTCGAACGCTCGCCGCAGGCGCTGCAGCCCGAGCTGCTCGTCCTCGGCGTTGATGGCCTCGGTGACGCCGTCGGTGTACAGCACCACGGTGTCGCCCGGCGCGAGCCGGTACGAGTCCTGGAGATACTCGTGCTCGGGCAGCACTCCCAGGGCGATTCCCTCGGTCATGGCGAGCTGGGTGGTGCTGCCGTCGGCGTGCACCACCAGCGGAGGGTCGTGACCGCCGTCGGCGTAGACCAGCTCGCCGGTGGCGGGGTCGTACACGGCGTAGATCATGGTGACGAACATGCAGGCGTCGTTGTCCTCGTTGAGCACGTCGTTCACTTCCGACAGCGCCTCGGCCGGTCCGTCGGAGCGCATGGCGGCGCCCTTCAGCAGGGTGCGGCTCGACATCATGAACAGCGCGGCGGGCACGCCCTTGCCCGACACGTCGGCGATGGCCAGCCCCACCTTGCCGTCGGCCAGGCCGATCACGTCGAAGAAGTCTCCGCCGACGTTGCGGGCCGGCTGCATGGTGCCGAAGAGCTTGTAGTCGTCGCTGCGGGCGAACTTGTTGGGCAGGATCGACTGCTGCATCATGCTCGCCACATTGAGCTCGTTCTGCAGAACCACGAGCTTGTCGCGGGCGCTGAGCGCCTCCTTCCATTCCCGGATGTGCTGCAGGGTCCGATCGATGGTGAATTTGAGGTCGTCGAAGTCGACGGGCTTGGTGACGAAGTCGAAGGCGCCCCGGTTCATGGCGATCCGGATGTTCTTCATGTCGCCGTAGGCCGAGATGATCACCGCCCGGATGTCGGGGGCCACGTCGGGGATCCGCTCGAGCAGCGTGAGCCCGTCCATCCTGGGCATGTTGATGTCGGAGAGCACCATATCGATGCTGCTGTCGAGGCTGAGAGCGTCGAGCGCCTCCATGCCGTCGTGGGCGAACACGAACTCGTAGGTGCCCTTGCGGATGTAGCGCCGCATGCGCTGCAGCATGAGCGGCTCAAGGTCCGGCTCGTCGTCGACAACCAGGATCCGGTGGGTGTCGGTCGATTCGGTCGTGTCGGTCACGATGGTGTGCCCCTGTCAGCTGCTCATGCGCCCAATGCGGTGACGGCCTCTGCGGTCGATTCGTGTATGGGGACGATCTTGTCGAATCCGCTGATCTTGAAGACGGCCCGGATCGATTCGTTCATGGAGCACAGGGCGATCTTCGCCCGCCTGCGCTGCAGGCCTCTAGCGGTCAGCAGGACCACCCGCATGCCGGCGCTGCTGATGTAGTCGACGTTCTCGAAGCTCAACACCAGGGCAGTGTCGGAGTCCGTCAGCGCTGCCTCCAGTTCCGACTGGAACTCCCGCGAGTTGGAACTGTCGATGCGCCCGCTGGGGCGAGCCACCACCGTTCCGTTGTCTCGCTCAGTGTCGATCGGCATAGTGCGTCCCCCGCAGGAATAGAGCCTCGGTTGCCAGGGTGGACTCTAGCCGCGCCGACACGCCGCTCGGGTCTTGTCCTTTTCGCGCGTCTTCGCTGCGCTTGCGGGCCGCTCGGGCCCAGCTCACAAGCTAGGCGCGGGCGCTGGGGCCGTAGGTGAGGTGCATCAGGTCGCCGTCGGCGAAGCGGCTGGGCCGCAGCGGGCCCGCGTCCAGCGGCGGGAGTGTGCCGAGGACGTGGGCGGCGACTATCTCGCCCACCGCGGGCGACAGCTTGAGCCCGTGACCTGAGAATCCGACCGCGAGGTACAGGCCGGACACATCGGCGGTCTCCGAAGCCCAGCCGAGGATGGGGTGGTAGTCGGGGGTGACGTCGTAGGCCCCGCTGGTGGTCGACACCGTCTCGGCGATGGCCAGGGCGGGGAGCCGTTCGGCCACCGCGGCCCGGATCCGGGCTGCGTGCTCGGCGTGGCCAGCATCGCCAGCGTCTGCGAGCGGGTCCTCCACTTCGGGCATCTGCGGCGGGTAGGCCACCGCTAGCACGCGGCGGCCCATGTCGGGGCGGATCACCAGGTTGGAGTTCCCGTCGGTGATGAAGGTGTGCAACGCCCCGGTGCCGGGGGCCTGCTCCAGCATGGCCAGGTCGAGCCGCCGCCGCTGCACCGGCACGTTGACCTTGAGCGGATCCAGCAGGTCTGTGGCCCAGGCGCCGGTGGCCACCACCACCGTTGGCGCCGAGATCGTGCCCTGGGCGGTGGCCACGCCGGTGACCGCGCCGGCAGCAGTGGTGATCTCGGTCACCGTCAGCGGGGCGATCACGTCGGCGCCGTGGGCTTGGGCCGCGCCCAGCCAGCTCAACACCATCCGGGTCACGTCGATGTAGCCGCCGTCGGGCTCATAGGCGCCGCCGGCCAGGCTGTCGGCGTTCACTAGCGGCTCGATGGCCCCGATCTCGTCGGGGCCCACGAAGCGGGTGTCCACTCCGAGGCGGCGGCCCAGCTCGACGTTGCGCCTCAGGCCCTCGATCTGGTTCTCGGTGACGATGAGCATGTAGCCGAGGCGCACATAGCCCGGATCGCCGTAGCCCACCTCGTCGGCCCAGTTGCGGATGCAGTGGAAGCCTCGCTGCGCCATACGAACCATCAGCTCGTTGGAGTAGTGCTGGCGGATCTGGCCGAAGGTGCGTCCCGAGATGCCGCCCACCGGCGGCCGGGCGTCCACCACCGCCACCCGGCGATTCGAGGTCCGGGCGAGCTGATAGCCGATGCTGGCGCCGGTCACCCCGGCACCGATCACCACAACGTCGGCCTCGGCTGGAATTGCGGGCATCAGGAGCGCTGCCCCTCGCCCGGCGTCACGCTTGCACCCCGCTCGCCAGCCCCACCTGGCATCAGGAGAGGGCTTTGACTTGGCGGCGCCGGCTGCGGAGCACTCTCTCGGTGTAGCCGTTGGGTTCGTCCCTCGCCGAGAACACCAGCTCCACCGCCGCCTGGAACCCGATGCTGGAGTCGTAGTCGGGGGCCATGGGCTCATAGGCCCCGTCGCCGCTGTTCTGCTGGTCGACCAGGTTGGCCATGCGGCGCATGGTGGCGTGCACCTGATCGGCCGACACGAGCCCGTGGTGCAGCCAGTTGGCGATGTGCTGGCTGGATATGCGCAGCGTGGCTAGGTCTTCCATCAGCCCTACGTCGGCGAGGTCGGGCACGGTGGAGCAGCCCACTCCCTGACCCACCCAGCGGACCAAATATCCGAGGATGCCCTGCACGTTGTTGTCGAGTTCGCGCTGTATCTCGCCGGCGCTGAGCCGTCGGCCGTCGGCCAGCACCGGGATGTCGAGCAGGCTGGCCAGCGGGGACGGGGCGCGGTCGGCCAGGTCGCGCTGGCGCTCGGCCACGTCCACCCGGAAGTAGTGCAGGGCATGGAGTGTGGCCGCGGTGGGCGAAGGAACCCAGGCCGTGCTGGCGCCGGCCATCGGCTGCTGGACCTTGGCGGTGACCATGGCCGCCATCTCTGAGGGCATGGTCCACATGCCCTTGCCGATCTGGGCCCGTCCCCGCAGCCCGCAGGCCAGGCCGGCATCGACGTTGGAGTTCTCGTAGGCGCCGAGCCAGGTGGCGGTGCGCATCTCGGCCTTGGGGACCACCGGTCCGGCCTCCATGTCGGTGTGGATCTCGTCGCCGGTGCGGTCGAGGAAGCCGGTGTTGATGAAAACCACCCGGTGGCGGGCCCGGGCGATGCACTCGGCGAGGGCCAGCGATGTGCGCCGCTCCTCGTCCATAATCCCCATCTTGAGGGTGTGCGGGTCGAGGCCCAGGGCGGCTTCGACTCGGCTGAACAGCTCGCAGGCCAGCTCGACCTCGTCGGGGCCGTGCATCTTGGGCTTGACGATGTAGACCGAGCCGGCTGCCGAGTTGCGGTGCCGACTGTGTCCGCGCACATCGTCGAGGGCGCAGAGCGCGGTCACCATGGCGTCGACCATGGTCTCGCTCACCGGCTCGCCGTCGAGGGTCACCATGTCGGTGCTGAGATGGGGGCCCACGTTGCGGACCAGCATCAGCGAGCGGCCCGGCACCTTTGCCGGGGTACCGCTGGGTCCGGTGAAGCTGCGGTCCGGGTTGAGGGTCCGATGGACGGTGGCGCCGTCGCGCTCGAAGGCCGTCTCCAGCGTGCCCCGCATCAGGCCCAGCCAGTTCCGGTACACCGCCACCTTGTCGGTGGTGTCCACGGCGGCCACGGAGTCCTCGAAGTCCATGATGGCCGTGACCGCCGACTCGAGGCGTATGTCGCACACGCCGGCGTGGTCGCGCCTCCCCACGGGGTGGTCGGCGTCGATTAGCAGCTCGCAGTGCAAGCCGTGCTTGCGCAGCAGGATTGAGGTTGGGCGCTCGGTGGGGCCGCGGTGGCCAGCGAACTGTCCGGGCCGCAGCAGCGTGCTCTGTGTGCCGTCGCCGCTGCGCACCTTCAGCGTCCCGTTGTGCACGCAGTAGCGGGCAGCCCAGCGGTGGCTGGCGGAGTCGAGGGTGAAGTGGGCGTCGAGGAACTCGCGCCCCGCCGCGATCACCTGGTCGCCTCTGACGGGGTTGTATCCGCTGCCGCGTCCGCAGCCGTCGGCCTCGCTGAGCACGTCGGTGCCGTAGAGCGCGTCGTAGAGGCTGCCCCAGCGGGCATTGGCCGCGTTCAGCGCATAGCGGGCGTTGTCGAGGGGCACCACCAACTGCGGCCCGGCCACCTCGGCGATCTCAGGATCGACATTAGCAGTGGCCGCGGCCACGGGGTCGTTGCTGCGGCGCAGATATCCGATGTCGCGCAGAAAGTCGGCATAGGCCTCAGCGTCGTGACCCCGCCCCTCGGCCCGGGCGGAGCGGTGCCAGTCGTCGATTTGGGCCTGAAGCTCGTCGCGCTGAGCCATCAAGGCCGCATTACGAGGCCCGAGGTCAGCCAGGATCGCTTCCAGCGCACCCCAAAACTCATCCACCGTCACCCCCGATCCAGCCAGCGCCTCCTCAGCGATGAAGTCATAGAGAAGAGGATCGATCTCAAGCATCCCGGCCCGCATGGAGTGCTAGCCAATCACGAGCCGCCCCCCGTTCCAAATCCCAGTGGACCAGTTGGCGGTGCCGGCCGTTGGCATGTGTAACATTCTTACACACTCAGGAACCAAAGGAGGGTGACATGGCCAGGGTGCAGTTGGTGATGCCCGACGAGGACCGGGATCGCTACGTCGAACAGGCTCAGCGAGAGGGCATGTCGTTCAGTGCCTGGCTGCGCGGCGCGGCGCGCGAGCGTCTTGAAGCCCGGCAGAGTGCCACGCGGTTCGAGTCTTCCGCACAGGTCAGGGAGTTCTTCAAGACGCTGGAGCAGCTGGACGGGCCCGAGACGGAACCGGACTGGAGCGAGCACTTGCAGGTCATGAGCGAGGCCAAGAGTCGGGGGGCTTCGAGGGCGTGATCTTTGTGGACACCAACGTCCTCATGTACGCAGTGGGGAGACCCCACCCTCTGAGAGTGGCGGCGCAGCGGTTCTTCGTCGATGCCGTTGACTCAGGCGAGCGACTCTGCACCTCCGCCGAGGTCATGCAGGAGCTTGCCCATATGTACCTCGCCACCGGGCGGCTAGGAACGCTCGACGCGGCCCTGGAACTGATTCGCAGCGCCGAGATCGAAGTCTGGCCGCTGGAGGAAGCCGATGTGGTGCTGGCCCGGCAGCTACATGAGCAACATCGGGACTTGCAGGCTCGGGACCTGTGCCGCCTGGCCAGCTGCCGCCGCCGGGGCGTCAAGACCGTCAAGACCTTCGATCAGATGCTCGCGGAGGCGTCTGGTCAGCCGCCTGGCTGCTAGGTGGTGGATGTTCGGGGGTGGGCGTGTCCGCTCTCAGTCGCGGTTCATTTGCAGGACGGCGTCCACCACCTGATCGGCTGAGGGCAGGTAGGCGTCCTCCAGGGGTGGGCTGAAGGGCACTGGCGAGTTCGCGGCCGTGATCCGGGCCACGGGAGCGCGAAGCTGATCGAACACCGATTCGGAGATGGTGGCGGCCAGCTCGGAGGCCACGCTGCATCGGGGCGGGCTCTCGTCGATGACGACTGCCCGCCTGGTCCGTCTCACTGAGGCCTCCACTGTGGCGGTGTCGAGCGGTGAGAGCGTGCGCAAGTCGACGACCTCGGCCGAGACTTGGTGCTCGACGGCCAGCCGCTCGGCGGCTTCGAGGGCCAGCAACACTGCTGCGCCGGCGGCGATCAGGCTCACGTCGTCGCCGCGGCGCTCAATGGCCGCCTTCCCGATCGGCAACTCGTAGCGGCCCTCGGGCAGCGGTCCACGGGTCCGGTACAGGCTCATGTGCTCGAGGAACACCACAGGATCGTCGTCGCGGATGGCTCGAAGCAGCAGCCCCTTGGCCGTGGCCGGAGTGGCTGGAGCCACCACCTTGAGGCCCGGGATGCTGGTGAAGATCTGCTGCAGCGTGTCGGAGTGCTGGCCCCCGGCCCGCAGCCCGGCCCCCATCGCCATGCGCAACACCATCGGTACGGTGGCCTGGCCGCCGAACATGTAGCGCATCTTGGCGGCCTGGTTGAAGATCTGGTCGAAGCAGTAGGGCGAGAAGCTGGCCCACATGATGTCGGCCACGGGCCGCAGCCCGGCCATGGCCGCCCCCACGGCCGCACCCACGAACCCGGCCTCTGAAATCGGAGTGTCGCGGACCCGCTCAGAACCGAACTCTTCGATGAGTCCCTTGGTGGCGCCGAACGTCCCGCCCATGGCACCCTCGAGCGGGGGTCCGAGCCCGGCGCCGCCTGCGATGTCCTCACCGAGAATGATGACGCGGGCGTCGGCCCGCATGGCCTCGGCCAGTGCTTCGTGAACGGCTTGGACGTATGAGCCTTCCCGCTCCGTGGTCGGAGCGGCGACCGACAGCCTCGGGTCGGGTAGGCGCTCGCTGAGGACATAGCGCTCCACGTCGGCGGGATCAGGCCAGGGCGCGGCTCGGGCTGCGGCATAGGCCTCGTCGAGCTCGCGGTCGATCTCGGCTTGGCACGCTTCGAGGTCGAAGCCCGCGTCGGCGGCGAAGCTGGCGACCGGGTCGAGTTTGCGAGCGGAGCGGCGCTGTTCGCGGGACCGGTACTGCTCGGGATCGCCCACATAGTGGCCGCGCATCCTGGTCACCTTGGATTCGATCAGCGTGGGGCCCTCGCCTCGCCGAGCCCGGTCGATGGCGAGGCCGGCCTGTGCGAACACATCGAGGTAGTCCGATCCGTCGACCACCACCCCGGCCATGTCGTAGGCCTGGGCCCTGACCGCTATGTCGGCGACGCTGGTGGCGTACTCCGTCGGCGTCGACTCGGCCCAGCCGTTGTTCTCGCACACGAACACCACCGGCAGGCGCCAGATGGAGGCCAGGTTCAGCGACTCGTGGAAGATGCCCTGGTTGGCCGCTCCATCGCCGAAGAACGAAACGGCCACCCGGCCGTCGCCGAGCACCTCCGAAGCGAGCGCGGCGCCCACGGCCAGCGATATGCCGCCTCCCACGATGGCGTTGGCGCCGAGCA
Source organism: Acidimicrobiia bacterium (assembly GCA_022821685.1). Classification (GTDB taxonomy): domain Bacteria; phylum Actinomycetota; class Acidimicrobiia; order Acidimicrobiales; family Aldehydirespiratoraceae; genus Aldehydirespirator. The sequence continues at coordinate 141,671 of JAJEDD010000014.1, read as the reverse complement.
TGCCCCGGCTGAAATCGGCGATGTGCATCGATCCGCCCCGGCCCCGGCACAGGCCGGTCTCCCGTCCGTAGAGCTCGGCCACCATGGCCGAAATGTCGCAGCCCTTGGCGATGCAGTGGCCGTGGCCTCGGTGGGTGCTGGTGATGATGTCGTCGTCGCTCAAATGAGCGCACACCCCCGCCGCGACGGGCTCAGCCCCGTGATAGGTGTGAACGAATCCGGGCATGTCACCCTTGGCAAACTCTTTGAGCAGCCGGTCCTCGAACCCGCGGATGCGAAGCATCGTCCGCAGCCCGGCCTCCCGCGCCGCCGCGGATGCCTGGCGGGTGGCAGGCTCGGTTCCAGATTGGCCTGAGGACTGCTTCACACCTGTCGACCTTCTCGCCTGACTGTTCAGGGTGCTTCGATGATCACGCCGATGCGGGTGCCGATGGGAGCTTCGAAGCCCGGCTCCGCCTCCTGTTGGACCCGGCCCGAGGCCTCGGCCTCTATTTCCATCTCAACTTTGTCGCTCTCCATCACGAACAGCGGCTCACCCTCGATCACATCGTCGCCGTCATCTACGAGCCACTCGGTCAGCGTCACGCTGCCCTCGTACATTCCCGTCTTGGGCAGGATGACCTCATGGGTCATTCCTCTCCTCCAGAGGCTCGGCGCTCGAAGTATCGGCTGGTGGCGTCCAAGGCGGCGGCGGCCACGAGGGCAAGCCCGGCGCTCACCCGCACCCAGAAGGGCTTGGCCCCGAGCAACAGCAGCCCGTCGTTGAGCACGCCGATGAACAATACCCCGGCGGCCACTCCGAGGAGGTTGCCCTTGCCGCCCCCGAAGGCCACCCCTCCCAGCAGGATGGCGCTGAGAACCTCGATCTCGATGCCCTCGCCCAGGGTTGGGGGCGCCGAGTTGAGCCGAGACACGAGCACGATCGCGCCCACGCCCGCGCCGACGCTGCTGGCGACGTAGAGCAGCAGCGGGAGCCGCCACGGGTTGATGCCGGCCCGGCGGGCAGCCTCCGCATTCACGCCCAGCGCCACCATGTGGCGGCCCCACACCGTCTTGGTGTGGAACAGGCCGCCGATCACGAACACCGCCCCGGTGATGAGCACCGGGTTCGGAATTCCGACGCCGGGCACGATCCCCTGTCCGATCTCCTGGAATCGGCCGGTCCATCCGCTGGCCAGGTTGCCGTCGTTGACCACGAACGTCAGCCCGCGGACCGCGGTGAAGAACCCCAGAGTCACGATGATCGGCGCGAACCGGGCTCGAGTGGCCAGGGTGCCCTGGCACCCGCCGACGGCGGCAGCCACTGCGATGGTTGCGGTGCAGGCGGTGACGGGGTGGACTCCAGCCTCGAGCTGTTTGCCCAGCACCACTGCGCTCAAGCCGAGGGTCGATCCGACCGCGAAGTCGATGTAGCCCGACATCAACAGCAGCGCGGTGGGCACGGCCATGATCCCGACCACGGCCACCTGCAAGAAGATCAGCCGGATGTTGGGCCCGGTCATGAACTTCTCGGACTGAGACCAGAAGAACAGCACCTCCGCGATCAGGGCGAGGACGATCCCGTTGCGCAGGAACACGGCCCGGGTGCGCGCCAGCCGGGACTCAAGGTCGATTCCGACCGCACTAGCTGTGACGGCGCGCGCCTCCGACGAGAGGTCTGCCGGTGTGCTCATTGCTGGCTGGGATCGTCTCCGGTTGGAGCGGCCCCCTGCTGGCGGGGGATCAGCCGCCGGTGAACTCGTTGTAGGCGTCGAGGATCTCCTGAGCCCGGGCCGCATCGTTGGGCGTCACCAGCTCGTAGGGGAGTTCCAGGTTCTCGGTGGTGGTGCCCTCGAGAATGTCGATGGGCAGGTTGGCAACCGCTCGTCCGAGGTCGTCGAGAACCAGAGCGCCGCTGGCCCGGTAGATGCCGCCCTCGCCGCCGCCGTTGGCGAGCAGTTCGAGGGCCTCGTTCTGGCCGTCCATCCCGGCCACGAAGAATTCGCTGGCGTCGCGTCCGGCCCGCATCTGGGCCAGCACAGCCTGGTAGGCGCCCAGCGCGCCGGCGTCGTTGATGCCGATGATCATGGCGATGTTGGGATTGGACTGGAAGAAGGTCTCGGTTGCCTCCAAGCCCGCATCCTCGGCCACCACCTCGGCTTCGAGCGGGGCGACGCCGGTGGCGTTGACGATGATCTCCCGGATCGGGTCGGTGCGCTGCGTGCAGGCCGATCCGCACTGGTCGAAGGTGAATAGCACCCAGGAGAAGTCGTTGCGGTCGCCGGTGAAGTCCTCCTCCAGCCATCTGAGGGCCTCGTTGGCGACCTTCTCGGCGCCGGCCACGTTCTGGTAGACGACGGCCGCGTCACCGTTGGGAACCTCGGTCGAGTAGCCGACGAAGACGATGCCCGCCTCCTTGGCCTTGTCGATGGTGGGCTGGAGCGGCTCGATGCCGCACAGCGGCAGAGCCACGATGGCGTCCACCTGCTGGACGATGAAGTTCTCCACATCCTGGACCTGCTGCTCGCAGTCGCCGTTGGCGGCACCCTCGACGAACTCGTAGCCGCGGGATTCGGCCTGGATCCGGGCCGGGCCGGCCACGATGGGATAGATGCCGGCCGTCTCGTTGCCGTAGCTGAAGGCAATCGTGCCATTCGACGAGTCGCCGTCGTCGCCGCTGCCGCTGCATGCGGCCGCGATCAGCACCAGCGTCAACAGTGCTGCGAATAGACGAACAGTGGTTCTGAACATGGGATCCCCCTGGGTTGTATTTCTTGCTGAAAGGTGCGGTGGCGTCGGTCAGGCGGGCACGAGGGCGGGCATCGACCGGTAGTAGTCGGTGTACGAGACGATCTCCACACCCGCGGCTCGGGCGCGAGCGAGGAGGGTGCGCACCCATTGTGTGCCGGCCTCGTCGTAGCGGAGCATGGCCCAGTCGTGGAAGCAGGCGCCGTAGGCGAGGTCGTCGGCGACGATCTCGTCGATGGCGCTGCTCAGAATCTGGCCGAACTCGCGGCCCCTGTCGATGCCGTTGGCCTCGAACCAGATGCCGTCGAGCCAGTGCTGGAACGGGATCTCGAGGATCTCGGGGTGCCCCTGCTCGGCATACCAGAACGGCTGGGTCGACATTGGGGTGGGGTTCGCCCCGTTGGGGCCGCGTCCCCAGGAACTTACGTATCGGATGCCGCACCGTTGGAGAATGTCGAGCAGTTCGGGTCGGTCGCTGAGCCCGAGGTAGTGGCCGTGGGGTGTGCGCAGCCCGATGCACTCGACTCCGAGGTGGCTCTCGATGGCGGACGAAGTGGTCATCAGCTCCGTCTCCAGCGCTTCGGCGGGCGAGGCCAGGAACACGCCCCCGTTCCAGTAGTCGGGCTTGAAGAGGGCGTGGCTGTAGGTGTGCTGCTGGATGTCGATCAACGGGTGACGGACGAGATCTTGGAACAGAGCGACATGATGCACGAGGGTGCGGCCGCACACAAACAGCGTGGCGGGCGCGTCGAACTCCTCGTGGTTGCGGAGGATCACCTCGATGCCCTGAGGGGTGGAGTCCGGCTCGGTGGCCTGGACGATGCCGTGGTCGCCGATCCGGGCCAGTCCCTCGCCTATGGCGAAGGACTCGACGTCATAGCCGACCATCAGCTGCGGCATGCGCGAATCCTTCCTGCCGACAAGCGGCATCTGCGGCGAGAGGTCACACTAGAAGACTCTCACATCGGGTGCCAATTGTGGGCGCTTGGCCTCTTAGTTCATCGCTCCCGTGGTGATGAGCTGAACTAGGTCTCTGGTGGTCACACCGTCCAGTGCGATGTCGGCCACGGCGGCACCGTGGCGCAGCACCAGGACACGAGAGCAGGCGTCGAGCACCTCCTGCATGTTGTGGCTGATCAACACCACGGCCAGGCCGCGGTCGCGCAGCGTCTTGATGAGCTCCATCACCAGGCGCGACTGCTCCACGCCGAGCGCGGCCGAGGGCTCGTCCATCAGCACGATCCGCCGTCCCCAGGCCACCGATCGGCCCACCGCCACCGCTTGGCGCTGACCACCCGACAGCTTCTCGATCGGATGGCGCACCGACGGGATGTTGATGTGGAGGCCCTCAAGGATCTGCCTCGCCTCGCGATGCATGCGCCGCTTGTCCATCCAGCCCGCGAACCTCGGCTGACGGGTGAGCTCCCGGTTCAAGAAGATGTTGCCGGTCACATCGAGCGTGTCGATGAGGGCCAGGTCCTGATGGACGGTCTCGATGCCTCGCTCGTGGGCGTCGCGCGGCGAGGTCAACTCGATCTTCTCGCCGTGGATGAGGATCTCGCCCTCGTCGGGCTTGATGATCCCGGCCACGCACTTGACGAGGGTCGACTTGCCTGCGCCGTTGTCGCCGATCAGTCCCAGCACCTCGCCCGCATGCACGCTGAGGCTTACCTGGCGCAGGGCCTGGACTGCTCCGAAAGACTTCTCGATGTTGCGGACTTCGAGGACCGGGTCAGTCATGGCCGGCCGACACGTAGCCCTCCAACGGCTGGACCAGGATCCCGCCGTCGACCGCGAGGAGCGTCCCGGTTATGAACTCGGCCATGTCGGACGCCAGGAAGACGGCCGCCCGGCCCACATCGTCGGGCCGGCACAGGCGCCCGAGCGGGGTTCGGTCCACTATGCCGGCCCACTGCGCCTTGAGATCGATGCCCTGGGGAGCTCCGGCCTTCACGAACTCGATGGTGCCCTCGGTCATCGCCGCGCCCGGGCACACCGCGTTGACGCGAATCCCGTGGGGCGCCAACTCCATGGCCAGCGACCGGGTCAGCCCGGCGATGGCGTGCTTGGAGGTGGTGTAGTGAAGGAGCCCCTCCGCCGATGGTGCCTGGGCATCGACCGAGGCGACGTTGATTATCACTCCAGCGGCTCGAGGCTTCATGGTGAGGGCCGCGGCGCGTGCGCACAGGAAGCCGCCGGTCACGTTCACGTCGAGGATGCGGGCGAACTCGTCGCGGGGCATCTCGGTGGACAGATAGTTGGAGAAGACGCCCGCGTTGTTGACCAGCACATCCACCGGCGCGAGCCGTGACTCGACAGCCTCGAACAGAGCGCTGACGGAGGCTTCGTCCGAGACGTCGACGCGGTGGCCGATGCAGGCGCTTCCGGTCTCGGCCGCGATCCGCTCCGCGGTGGCCCGGGCGGCTGTCTCGTTGATGTCGGCGACGGCGACGACCGCTCCGGCCTCGGCCAGGCGCCCGGCGATGGCGGCTCCGAACCCCTGAGCGGCGCCGGTGACAACGCAGACGCGGCCTGCCAGCGACCACAGATCGGCGAGGGGAGTCATCGGGCTGTGAGTCGCTGGTTCGGGTGCTGGCAGCCCGAGTCCCGCCGCGACCAGAGATGGACGGCGGTGGTCACGGAAGCTCGCGCTCGAATCGGGCTGGCACGTAGGGACGGGCCTGCTCGAAGGGCATGCGCCGGGTCGGCACCGAATCGGGCCGCCACAGCTCGACCTCCTGTCCGCCCTTCATCACTCGGAAGCGCCGCCGGTCGGCCAGTATGGACACGTTCTCGTCGGGCCGCCCGTCCACTATCAGCATGTCGGCGTACTTGCCGGGGGTCAGAGTGCCGATCATGGCTGCGTCCCGGGGCACGGCCACCGCGGCGTCGCGGGTCATGCACAGCAGGGCACGCATATCGCTCATGCCGAGGTGGCTGACGAACAACTCCATCTCCCGGGTGTGCCACTGGCCGTAGGGGGTCATGGCGAACCCGCTCTCGGATCCGGCTATCAGCGTGGCGCCCTGCTCGTGGGCCTTGGAGAGGATGGAGACGGCCGCGTCCAGTTCTCGCCGGATGGCGTCGTTGGCGGCGGGCCGCATCCCGCCCGCCTCCAGCGAGTTGACGAGCAGCGTCATGGCCGGAAGCAGCGGGATGTCGCGTTCCAGCACCCGGTCGAGGGTCTCGGTGTCCATGTAGGAGGCGTGCATGATCCAGTCGATGCCGGCGGCGGCCGCGTCAGCCACGGACTGGCGGGACCGGGCATGCATGGCCAGCGGACGCCCGAGCCGGTGGGCCTCGTCTACCGCGAGCTCGAGTTCGTCGCGCCGGAACGCGGCCCACTCGGTGGTTCCCGGACCGGACCCGGCGATCTTGATCAGGTCCACCCCGTCCTTGACCTGGTCGCGTATCTCGCTCAGCAGCTCGCCGCGACCGTGGACCAGCGCCCCGAACGACGATTCGGCCACATCGATCCAGCGAGGCAGCGTGTCGCCAATGCCCTGCTGGGTGGTTATCTGCCGGCCCGCGGCTGAGAGTCTGGGTCCCTGGATGAGCCCGGCCGCAACCGCGTCGCGCACCGCGGGGGCGATTCCGGTGGGCCCGCCCGGGTCGCAGGCGCTGGTGACTCCGGCCAGCAGCACGGTCTCGGCGCTGGCGGCGGCCCGGATGGCTCGATACGGCGACGGCGTATAGATGTACAGCTCCTCCTCGGTGTGAGGCTCGCCGAAACTGATGTGCATGTGGCCGTCGACCAGTCCCGGCATGACGGTGGCGCCGCCCGCGTTCACCGTCGGCATCGCCTCGTCTTGGAACTCGCGGGGCAGATCATGCGACGGCCCGATCCAGCCGATCAGCTCGCCGTCGATCACCACCGTGCCGTCGGTGATGACGGTCTCGTCGGTGCAGGGAAGCAGGCGGGCGTTGTCGATGCGCCGCAACCGGGGACCTGGACTGTTCATCGTTGCTCCTTCTCGACGTGGCTCCCGCTCTGTCAGAACGGGATGGGCGGGAAGTATTCGCCCCCTATGGGCTCTCCGGCCCGCAGTCCGACCTCGGCGTCACTGTAGTTGTACTCGTATCGCTGCGATCCGAGCCAGATGGTTCCGTCTCCCACGAAACGCACCACGAGGGCCCGTCTGGGCTGGTCGGTCTGGTTCGCTCCCGACGCGTGCCACACCAGCGACGAGTGAAACGACACCTCGCCCGCGGCGAGGGTGAGGGTCCGCACGTCGAAGTTCAGGGCGGCGGGATCCTCGATGGGCCTGACGGCGGCGGGCCGCTGATCTCGCAGGTACGGCGTGCCGGTGCCGAAGACCGAGGGCAGGCGCTCCCCGGTGAGGTGGCTGCCGACGGCCATGTGCATGGCGCCGTTGGCGGCGTCGGTGTCGTCGAGGGCGACCCACGCGGTCACTGCGTTGGGCTGCGCCAGCGGCCAGTAGGGAAAGTCCTGATGCCATTTCAGCTCGCCCCCCGACCGCGGGGCTTTGCTGAGAGCATTGTCCTCAAGCAGGCGCACCCTGCTGGCGCCGATGAGTTGCGAGGCCCAGCGAGCCAGGATCGGATTGAACACGAAGGGCCGGATCTCGGGCTCGACTCGCCAAAGATTGAACAGGAACTCCACCGGGCCGGCCCCCTCGGGCCGGGGTTCGTCGACGTCGGGCCAAAGGTCGGGATCGAGCAGGTCATAGACCCGCCCCTCGTTGCGTTCTCGGTCCTCCACTGAAGCGACCAGGCCGCGAAGAACGCTGATCTCGTTGTCGCCGAAGACGCGGCCCGGGCACAGGAACCCGGACTCGTAGAACTCGAGAATCTCCGGCCCGCTCAGGGGCTCGTTCCGGGCCGCCGCTCCAGGCACCCCCATAGGGTATGCGCGGATTGATGGCAAGTCCCGCGGGCGGCAGCGGTGTCATTCCCGCTCTTGTTCGCTGCGCTCACGGGCCGCTCGGGCCACGGCCTCGCCCGTATGAGACTGACTCGCTTCCCTATTCGCTCGGCCTCTTGGGGTAACTTTCGCAACTGTTGGCGCAGGATGTCGGGTCCGACCGCATCCACGATCCGAGACGGGGGAGAACTTGGCTGAGCAAGTGGTTCGAGCGGACACGACAGAGCCCGATGACTGGTCGGGAACCGCCTTCGCGCATCTCGATGTGCGGACGCTGATTTCTGAGGAGCGCCATGGATCGGAGCGGACGATGGTGGGCCAGACCATCTATCCGCCTGGGAGCACTCACGAACACCATCTCCACCCCGACGCGGAAGAAGTGGTGATTGTCATGTCGGGCCGGGGCTGGCACCGGGTCGGATCGGAGTTCTACGACATCGGCCCCGGAGACATCGTCTTCATTCCCGCCAACGCGGCGCACTCCGCGGGCGCCGATCCCGACGAGCTGATGGTCATTCTGTGGATCCTCGGAGGTGCTCCGTCGCTGGCGAAGGCCGGCTACCTGGCCGTGCCGACGATCCTGCCTGATCGATGACCGAGCTTTGGGAGCTGCCGGTCCGCGCTCTCGCCCAACTCTATGAGTCCCGCCGAGCCAGCCCGGTAGAGGTGCTCGAGTCCTCGCTTGAGCGCATACAAGCGGTGGACGGCGCGGTTGGAGCGTTCGCCTGCGTGCTCGACGAGACTGCGAATGCCGCGGCGCGCCGCCTCGAATCCGAACTCCTTCGAGGCGAAAGCCGTGGGCCGCTCCACGGGGTTCCGGTGGCGGTGAAGGAACTGTTCGACGTTGAGGGCGCTCCCGCCGATTATGGATCCGATGCGCTGTCGGGCCGGGTGGCGACCGCCGACGCCGAGTTGGTCCGCCGGCTCCGCAACCGCGGTGCGCTGATTGTGGGGACCACCCGCTCCCATGAGTTCGGATGGGGCATCACCACCCAGCACGAGCGCCGGGCCAGCACTCGCAATCCCTGGAATCTCGACCGCATTCCCGGCGGGTCCAGCGGCGGATCCGGGGCCGCGGTCGCGTCTGGAATGGTGCCGGCAGCTGTCGGCAGCGACACGGGAGGCTCGATCCGGATCCCGGCCAGCTTCTGCGGGGTGGCCGGTCTCAAGCCCACCTTCGGGCGCATCAGCCGCACCGGTGGCGTGGCGTTGGCGCCGTCGTTCGACACGGCGGGAGCACTGGGCCGCACGGTCACCGACGCCGCCTTGGTGGTGGACGCCATGAGCGGCGCCGACGGCATCGATCCGGCCTGCCCGCCGCAACAGCCCGCAACGGCGGCCGCGGCGGCACTCAGTTCGCTTGACGGGATCCGGGTCGGCATCTCCGCCGGCCTCGCCGCGGTCGGGCTGGACCCGCCCATTCAGGCCGTGTTCGACGCCGCGGCAGCTCACCTGGTGGCACTGGGCGCTGAGGTCGTCGAGGTCGCCCTGCCCGATGCCGAGTCGATCCTGGCGACGTTCGTGCCTCTCCAGATGGCGGAGGCCTACCACGTACACCACCGATCGATGGGGCTGTATCCGCAGCGGGCCGACGACTACGGCGCCGACGTGCGGGCCCGGCTCGCGCTGGCTGCCGACGTGTCGATCGGCGACTACCTGACTGCGGTCGAGCAGCGTCGCCGCATCGTGGCCGAGTTCGAGCGGAGCCTGCAGAACGTCGACGTCATTCTGAGCCCGGTGTCGGGGGTCGGGCCGAGCCGCGTCGACAACAGCGACAGCACAATCTGGAACGGTCAGACAAGACCGCTGCGCGACGCAGTGATGATCTTCACGGTGCCCAACAACGTCACGGGGCTTCCCACCAGCGTGGTGCCCGCTGGTGTTGATGCAGACGGACTTCCGGTGGGCGTTCAGCTGATGGCCGGACGCTGGCAGGAGGCCACGGCGGTGGAGAGCGGGTCGGCCCTCGCCGGGGCCGCCGGGTCGCTTCCGGCAGCCTTCCCGGACTTGCCGGTTGAGACGGCAGGCGGATAGGGAGTCCAACCATGCCCTACGCAACTTCCAACGACGCGCAGATCTATTTCGAGCAGCACGGCGCGGGTTCGGGCCCGCCCCTGGTGCTGATTCGCGGCACCGGAGCCGACGGAACCCGTTGGATGCCCCAGGTGGAGGCCTACTCGCCGGAGGTTCCGTGCGTGATCTTCGATGGGCGCGGCGTGGGCCGCAGTGACAGCACCCCGGCTCCCTACACGGTGGCGCAGATGGCCGGCGACACCCTCGCAGTCATGGACGAGATCGGCATCGACGCCGCCCACGTCTCAGGCTCCTCGCTGGGAGGAGCCATCGGGCTGCACCTGGCCGTCTATGCCCCGGCCCGAGTGTTGACGCTGCAGCTGCACTCAAGCTGGCTGGCCACCAGGGGCTTCACCGCTTACTCGCTGGGTCTGCTCAAGAAGTTCCTGGTTACCGGGGGTACCGACTTCTACTACGAGGCGACCCTGCCGCTGCTGTTCAGCTGCTCGTTCATGATGGACAACTTCGATCACCTCATGAAGATCCTGGCCCACATGCAGGCCCACTCCGCCACCAAGGAAGGGCTGCTCGGGCAGATCGAGGCCAATCTCAGCTACGACCTGAGCGCCGAGGCCGGTCGGGTGAAGGCGCCCACGCTCATAACGGTCGGTGATCTCGACTATGTGCTGCCCGTGTCGTGCTCGCAGGAGCTCCACGCGGCCATCGACGGGTCTGAGCTGGTGATCTTCGAGGGCTGCGGCCACCTAGTGACAATGGAGAACTCCCAAGAGTTCAACCAGACAACCCTCGACTGGCTGCGCCCCCACCTGAAATCAGGCTGACAGACCTGCAAGCTGGCCGGTCGTTAGGCGGAGTCGGCCAGGTAGGACTCCAGGGAGTCGTCTAGGGCTTCGGACCAGGCGGTGTGGTGGATCGGGGCCACCGTGCCGGTCAGCGGCGAGGTGTGGCCGTTGTCGCGGTAGCCGATGATCGACTGCTTCTTGTGCTTCTTCCAGTCCTTGAACATCTTGTTGACCAGCGGCGTGTTGAAATCGGGATAGTCGGTCTGATCCACCAGATCCTGGGTGTAGGCGCCCTGGAAGTCGATCAGGCCGTAGTCGTCGGCCACCTGGTCTTCGAGAGCCTGGTACTCGCTCACCCAGCGGGCCTGCTCGGCGGCGTCGGGCAGCTCGATGCGGCCCAGGATCACGTCGCGGGCGTACCAGGCCTGAGCGTCGAACATGTTGAACGTGTACCACTGGTCCTGCATCCCCAGATACATGACCCGGTTGTCGGGCACGAACACCACGCCGCGGTACAGGTCCGACGTGGCCAGCCGGTTGGTGGTCACCAGCCGCAGCTCGTCGTCCATGAACGGGAAGTGGTGCAAGTAGCCGGTGCATGACACGATGGCGTCCACGTCGGCGGTGGTGCCGTCGGCGAAATGGACGGTGCGGCCCTCGATGTGGGTCAGGATCGGTCGTTCGGTGATGCCGTCGGGCCAGTCGAAGCCCATCGGGCCGCTGCGAGAGGAGCAGACCACCGACCGGGCGCCGTACTTCCACAACTGCGAGGCCACGTCCTCAGCCGAGTAGCTCGACCCGATCACCAGCACGGTGCGGCCCGCGAACTGGGCCGCGTCGCGGAAGTCGTGGGCGTGCATGAGCGTGCCGCCGAAGGTCTCATAGCCCGGATAGTGCGGCATGTTCGGGGTGGAGAAGTGGCCCGAGGCGACTACCACGTAGTCGTAGTCGTCGCTCACGTCGCAGTCGCGGGCCAGGTCGTGGGCGGCAATCGTGAAGCCGCCGCCGGAGTTGCGGCTCACCCGGCGCACCGCATGGTTGAAGCGGATCTGGTCGCGGAAGCCGCTGCGGTTCGCCCGGCCCACGATGTAGTCGTAGAGCACTTCGCGGGGCGGGAAGGAGGCGATGGGGCGACCGAAGTGCTCCTCGAAGCCGTAGTCGGCGAACTCCAGGCACTCCTTGGGCCCGTTGGACCACAGATAGCGGTACATGCTGGCGTGGCAGGGCTCGCCGTGCTCGTCGAGGCCGGTGCGCCAGCTGTAGTTCCACAGCCCTCCCCAGTCGTCCTGCTTCTCGTAGCAGACGACCTCGGCGCTGCTCTGCGGATCGCTGGCGAAGGCGTGGAGCTGCGACAAGCCGCACGGACCGGCACCGATGACAGCCACTCGTGTCATGTCTGGATTCCCCCCTGTGGTTAGGTATGTCTATATCTACAGTAAAACTCTGAGCGCTGCTTGGCAAGACGCAGGCGATCCTCTAGCTGCGGACTCGGGTCTTGTCGGGGTCGTAGAACGGGTAGGGCACCACGGTGGCCGCGATGCGCTTCTCGTGGCCGTCGAGCTTGCCGACCTCCACCGCAGTGCCGGCGGTGGCGTGCTCGACCGCCATGCGGCACAGGGCTATGTTCGTGCGCAATATGGGCGAGACCGTGCCGCTGGTGACCACGCCCACCTGGTTGCGCCCGGCGTACACGCCGTCGCCGTGGGCGGCGGGCTCGCCCCCGTCGAGCTCAAGGCCTACCAGCCGCCGCTGCGGGTTGTCGCGGCGGGCCAGCAGGGCCTCGCGGCCGATGAAGTCGTCTTCCTTGGTTTTGAGCGGCACGGTGAAGCCGATCCCGGCCTCGAAGGGGTCGGTCTGGTCGCAGAACTCGTGGCCAGCGAAGACGAGGCCGGCCTCGATGCGCAGGATGTCGAGCGCGGCCAATCCCATGGGCACCAGGCCGTGGTCGGTGCCGGCGGCGAAGACGGCGTCCCACACCGCGGGCGCGTCGCGGGGATGGCAGAACACCTCGTAGCCCAGCTCGCCGGTGTAGCCGGTGCGCGACACCACCAGCGGAATGCCGTCGTAGTCGCCGATGCGGGCGATGGTGAAGCGGAACCATCCCAGCTCGGCGATGGTCGGCTGGTCGGGGCGGGTCCAGATGGCCCGCTCGAGGATGCCGCGGCTGTTGGGTCCCTGCACCTGTAGGTTGTGGAGCTGCTCGGTGGAGCTGCGCACCCAGGCCCGCAGCCCGAGCCGTTCAGCCTGCTCGCGCAGCCACACCCCGCTGTAGCCGAGCTGGCCGCCGATCCAGCGGAAGTTCTCGCGCCCGAGCCGGAACACGGTGCCGTCGTCGATCATGCCGCCGGTGTGGTGGCACACCGCGGTGTACGACACCTGGCCGTCGGTGAGCCTGCGCACGTTGCGGGTGACGCAGGTCTGCAACAGCTGTTCGGCGTCGGGGCCGGTGACCTCGTACTTGCGCAGCGGCGAGAGGTCGATGGCCGCGGCGGCCTGCCGGCAGGCCCAATATTCGGCGATGGGGCCGTGGGCCGTGTAGTGGTCGGCCAGCCAGTAGCCGCAGTATTCGCTGAAGCTGCGGGTCGCGGCGGAGGTGCGGGGATGGAATCCGGTCTCCTTGGTCAGCTGGGGCTCGGAGTCTGCGGTCATGCGGATGGCCGTCGCTTTCTTGAACCGGTTGGCGGAGGGATAGACCCGCACCGCGATGTCGGTCGGGTTCCAGGCGTTGGCCGCGTCGATGTCGTCGGGGCAGGCGGTGGACACGCACACCAGGTCTTCCAGGGCTCTCAGCAGCACATAGTCGCCCGGTCGGGACCACGGCTCGTCGAGGTAGATCTGGTTGTGGTCGTCGAGGTTGGTGTTGTAGAAGAAGTTGACGGCCTCCCAGCCCCGGCGGCGGGCCACGCCGTAGGGGTCGAGCACGTCGTTGATGTTGTCGGTGCAGTTGATGTGGCCCGGATAGCCGAGCTCCTCGTAGTAGCGGGCGTTGCAGGCGGTGTTGAACGTGTCGTGGCGGCCCACGGTGTCCTGGATCACCTCCACCAGGGGCTGCATCCTGGCGTTGAAGAACTTCGAGTAGAGGCCGGGCGCGGGGCAGGTTGCTCCCATGAGGGTGCGGGTGATGGTGGCGTCCAGCGACAGCTCGGCACCGGCTTCGAGGTCGGCGGCCGCGAAGCACTGGAAGTCTGAGCACTGCCGGCCCTCCACGTCGACGACCTGGAACCAGTCGCCCTTGGCCACCTCGTAGGCCCGAGCGGTGCTGCGGGCCACGATGAAGTCCTGGCTGGGATCGGCCAGCGGCGCGGGCAGCCGCGGCTCGGCCCCGTCGGCGGGGTGTTGGCGGTGCAGGTAGGCGATCAGGTCGGTGGGCGGTTCGCCGCCGTGGGCCGACATCGGCCGGCCCGGTGCCGCGATCACACAGGTGAGGCTGTCGTGGGCCACCGCTCGTGCTCGTGTGCCGGGGTCGGTTTCGTCGCTCAGGATCCTCCATGGAGTGGCGGCCCGCAGCGCTTCCATGCCGATCCCGACGCGCTCGAGTCCGGCCCGCACCCGGCGGGCGTCATGGACCTCGGCCGAGAGGACGCCCAATGCGGCCGGCTCCTCGGCGGACCGGCCCCGGCTGCCGTCTGAGGCGTCTGGCGGGCCGAGCAGGCTCGGGTCGGGTCGGCCGTCGGCGTCGAAGGCCACCAGCTCGCAGCGCTGGCGTCCCTCGGGATCGACGATCTCCAACTCATCGCCCGGGTCGAGGGCCACAACGGTGGCGCCGCCGCCGGTCACCCGATAGCGCTCCACCCCCGGTCCGAGCGATGTCAACGGCGGCGCAGTCATCGTCATGGCCGCCTCCCCGTCGTGTTCAGCGCCGGCGTCGGCCCAGCGGTCCCGACAGTCCGCGCCCCTCCGGCCCGTCGTCGTCGGGGGCCGAGACATTGGCGAACATGTCCCACACCAGCAGCACGACGGCCGCGACGGCGGCGATCGTCGCGATCCAGAGACCGATAGCGGGGCTGGCGGCATCGTCTCCCGCCAGTTCGAGAATCTCCCGCACGGTAATGGCGCCGACGAAGCCAGCCCCAATCCAGGCCGGTCGCCAGCCAACCTGGATCAGCCCGATCATGACCAAGCTGACGATGAAGATGATCTGTCCCTCGCTGGAACCGGTCCCTAGCTGGGAGTCGGCGCCCTGTTCGGCGACCGTCTGCCACGGCAGGAACATTGCCGCCGCAGCCGCGGCCAGGCAGCCCTGCGCCACGCGGCACCGAGGGATGTGCACGCTCGTCATGCTAGAGGCCGGGCGGGTAGGCGAGCGATTCCGGCCCATACGCGGGCTTGCACCTACCCGCGCACGCTCTCAATACCGCTCGGCGCGAGCCGGTGCCGCGCCACCGTCGGCGACGCGGCACCGGCTGCGTCAGAGCAGCGCTGCTGAGACGGTTAGCGGAAGTTGCCTCCGCCGACCACGTTGACAGCGATGATCACAAACACGATGCAGGCGAGGCAGAAGATCACCGTGGCGATCTCGACGGCCTTGTCGTGGCCCTGCTTGCCCTTGAACTGGATTTGCTTGCGTCGAGCCATCGGTCAGCCCTCCCCGTTGTACTTGTCGGCGAGGCGGTCAGCGGCCTGGTTGAGCTTGCTGTCCTCGCGCATGGTTATCAACAGCATCGAGATCACCGATACGGCGATCGCGAGCAGTGAGAGTATGACCGATATCTCATTGGTACCGGAGGCCTCCACCCAGGTGGAATAGCCGCCGGCGGCCTCGACGGCCTCATCGAGGCTGTCGTACATGAAGGTGTCCATTCGGATTCTCCTTATTTCCGAGTCTTGTCGTTACTGCGCTTTGGCGGGTGCCCCTGCTGGCGCCGTCGCCGCTGCGCCCAGTACCCGGCGGATGCCACCACCGCGTACATGAGGATGAGCGCTGCGCCGAACTGGAGCCATGAGGCGGACACCCGGTTAGCGGTTGGCGGCGTAGGCCGACTGCAGGGTCGCGGCCGAAGGCTCCTCGGAGCCGTCGGCGTGGACCACTGGTTCTTCGGCCCGAGCGTGCTCGGGATAGAAGTCCATCTCGTACTCGGCCATGTCGAGGCCCTCCATCTCCACTTCGGGCGGAACTCTCAGCAGGTTGAACTGCTTGAGGATCCACGATCCGATGTAGCCGGTGAAGAAGGCCAGCGGTATCAAGGCTGCCGCCCCCACAATCTGGCCGAGGAGCGACGTCTCGACGTCGACCACGCCGCTGGCGGGGAACCCGCTGGCGAAGATGCCCAGGAGCAGCACGCCCCAGAAGCCCATGACGCCGTGCACGGCAACTGCTCCGACGCAGTCGTCGATGCGGGCCTTGCTCTCGATCCAGCCGCCGATGTAGTAGCAGAGTCCGGCCGAGAAGAAGGCCAGCAGCAGGGTCAGCGACGGGCTGTAGATGTCGGCGCCCGAAGAGACGGCCACCACGCCGGCCAGGCCGCCGGAGATGGTCCAGAACGGGTCACCCCGGCTGAAGACGTACCCGCCGGCGAAGCCGCCCGCGAAGGCCATGGTGATGGTGTAGGTGATGGCCGACAGCGTGGTCGGGATGAAGTAGATGTTCACGAAGCCGCCCACCGTTCCGGCCTGGATGTACAGGCAGGCCGCATAGAAGGCGTAGAACCCGGTGAAGATGATCATCAGCCCCATCAGGGTGAGGTGGAGGTTGTGGGGCTTGAAGACCCGTGTGCCTCCGTTCTCGTCGTAGCGGCCGATCCTCGGTCCCAGGTTGAACAGCACGCCCAACGCGAAGATGCCGGCAATGCCGTGCACCACCCCCGACGCGGCGAAGTCGTGGTAGCCGAAGTGGACGACCAGCCAGCCGCCGTAGCTCCATCCCCAGGCTGCGGCCACGACCCAGACGATGCCGCCCATCAGGGCGGTCAGCCACAAGTAGCCCGATATTCGGATCCTCTCCAGCACCGATCCCGACATGATCGATCCGGTTGTCCACGAGAACAGCACGAAGGCCGCCCAGAAGACGCCGGTCAGGTTGTCTCCGACATTCGGCGCGAAGCTGGCGTCCCACGGAACGACGTAGCCGTCGCCGCAGAAGTAGGCGCCCTCCCCGGCGTTGCCCTGTCCGGTGCCGTCGATGGTGAACCACAGGCCCTCCTGCATGCAGAAGTACACCCAAAAGCCCACGTAGTAGAACGTCGGTGTCACCACGGCAATGGTCATGATGTTCTTCATCGCCGTCGACATGATGTTCTTGCGGCGGCTGACGCCAGCCTCGTAGGTCATGAATCCCACGTGCAGAAGCCACATGATCGCGACGGTGAAGTAGTAGTAAGCCTCGGTCAACACGACGTCAGTTGTCGCCTGTGCAAGGACCATGAACTCACCCCCAATTCTCTTGTCCGCTCCGACCGGTTGGGCCGGAATCCGCAGACACTAGCACGAATGGAGGCTCGGGTCCCTATTGTGCCTTTCCTGGAGTTCGCGAAGCTTTCCCAGGGTTCGCGAACGTTCCCGCATCGGCGGCGCGGTCGGACGCTACTCCTCGCCGGACGCTACTCCTCGTCGGATCCGGCTATGTCGATCTCGAGCACTTCACCGGTTCGGGCGTCCACGGTGACGGCGGCGCGGCGCAGATAGGACGACCGCCCGCCCTCGGGATCCCGGATCACCAGGGCCACGGCCCATCTGGGCTGGGGCGGGAATCCCTGGCGGATCAGCCGCACGTCCACAAAATCGGGGACGAAGCTCTCGGGTGATTCCTCGAGCGCGATTCTTGCGTTGGCGACGGCGATGTCCTCGTCGATCTCCACGCCGGAGCAGCCGTCGAACACGAACAGCGCCACTAGCAGGAGCATGGCGGTGGCGATGAGCAGCCGGCCCCGTCCCGACATCGACAGCAGGCGCCGCAGCAGCCCGCTCCGTTCCGGGCTCGAGCCTTCGGGATTCTCGTCGGGATTCGGCGCGGTCACGGTTGCTTCCAGGCTCGGCGGTCAGGCATCGCGGGGCCGGACGAGCCGCAGGACGATGTAGCCGACCACATGGGTGAGGAACACGAAGAACATCCACCACAGCAGCACCTTGAGGCGGTAGGCGCGCTCGCGGCACTCCCACAGCGTCAGTCCCAGCGCTCCGGCCAGCAGGATCCACAGCACCAAGCTGCCGCTGATGCCGCTGTCGGTGATCCGATCCAGCAGCAGCATCAGGCCCATGGGCTCGTCCCCTCTCGGGTCGCCAGCGGGCAAGAGCGCACGTCTTCAGCCCCCTGCCGCGGTGGGCGGCTCGCTGGCCGGATACACCTTGATGGAGATGAACCGTATCGGCAACTCGACCAGCTCGACCGGGCCGTGGGCCACCTCGCCGTGGATCTGCATGGTGTCGCCGGGGTTGAGGCGGTAGGCGGTGCCTCCGTAGCCGTAGTCGAGCGAGCCCTCCAAGATGTGGATGAACTCCACGCCGGGGTGCTGGTAGAGGGGGAACACCCCGCCGGGCTCGGTGATGGTGGTGATCATCGGCTCGATCACCCGGTTGGGGCCGCGCAGGGCGCCCAGATCCTGGTATAGCCGACCCGGACCGCCCCCCTGATGGTGGATCTCGTGGCCTTCGCCCGAGCGCACGATCACCAGGTCGTGCTCCTCGTCGAGGCCGCGGAACAATGCGGTGACCGGCACCCGGGCGGTGGTCGCCAGGCGCACCAGGGTGGACAGGCTGGGCGCGCTCTGGCCGTGCTCGATCTTGGACAGCATCCCGAGCGAGATCTCGGCGCTGGCCGCGAAGGCCGACATGGTCATGTTCAGCGCCCGACGGAACTCGCGCACCCGGCTGCCCACCACCCGGCACACCTCCTCGGTGGCCAGGGCGTCGGCGAGGTCCCGGTCGATGCTGTCGGCGGCTTCCGCGAGGGCCATGCCCCGATAATGCCAGACTCAACGGACGATTCCCTACCGGGTCCCCAGAGGCCGAGCTTGCAGCGGGAGATGCTCCACCGGGTTAGGTTGCGGCAACGGAGCGGACCTATCGTCGAGCCCCGGTGCGGGAGGAGGCTGCGCAGCGATGATCTCGACCATGAACCACGCGGTCCTCTATGTGCGCGATGCCCGCCGCCACCAGAAGTTCTACGCCGATGTGCTCGGCTTCAGCACCGTGATCGACGGCCCCGGCGCCTACGTCTTCATGCGAGCGCCCCGCTCGCAGAACCACCACGACATCGTGTTCTTCTCGATCGGCGAGGCCGCGGGCGACTCCCAGGCCGGCCGGTCCACCGTCGGCCTGTACCACATCGCCTGGCAGGTCGGCACCCTTGACGAGCTGATCGAGATGCGCGAGCGGCTGGCCGCGGCCGGCGTCTTGGTAGGCCAGAGCGATCACGGCCCCAACAAGAGCCTCTACGCCAAGGATCCCGACGGCCTGGAGTTCGAGGTGATGTGGCTGGTGCCGCCTGAGCACTGGGGCGACGAGGAGCACCAGGCCATCATCCGCCCCCTCGACCTCGAAGCCGACCGGGCCCGGTTCGCCGCGCTGAGCTGACCCGGCGGGCTTCGGCACCAGACAAGGAGGAGCAGCGCCATGAGCATCGCCGAGAGTCTCGGCAACCCGTACTGCCACTTCCTCGACGACGACGCCTTCGTCGAGACCGCCCGGCCCGGTTTCAGGCATCGGGTGATCACCGGCGAGCACCTGCAGTTCTGCTTCTGGCGCATCGCTGGCGGGGCGACCGGCTCAGTGCTGCACAACCACACCGAGAACGAGCAGCTCGGCGTGATCATGCGGGGCAAGCTCGACTTCCGCATCGGTCCCGAGGGCGCCAACGACGAGCGGGTGGTGCTCAGCGAGGGCGACTCGTATCTGGCGCCCCGCTCGGTGTGGCACGGCGACTCGGTGTTCATCGGCGACGACGACTACGGCGAGTGCTGGATCCTCGACGTGTTCGCGCCGCCCCGCTCCGACCTGGCCGACACGGGCTGACCAGAGGCCGGCCCGGCATGGCTGACTGGCGGCTCGCCGTCGATATTGGCGGAACCTTCACCGATGTGGTGCTGCTCGACACCGCCTCGGGCCGGGTGGTGGTGGACAAGACCCTCACCACACCGGCCGCGCCGCTCGATGGGGTGCGGGGCGGGGTCAGCCAGCTCTTGGCCAAGGCCGGTGTGTCGCCCGCCGAGATCACCGCGCCCATCGTCCACGCCACCACCCTGATCACCAACTCGCTGATCGAGGGCCGCACCGGGCGGGCCGCGCTGGTGGCCACCACCGGCTTCGGCGACACCCTGCTGATCCGCGACGAGCATCGCTACGACATGTACGACCTGCAGATCGAGTTCCCCGATCCGCCCATCGGACGGGACCTCACCTTCGAGATCGACGAGCGCACCTCGGCGCAGGGCGCGGTGATGGTCGCGCCGTCTGAGGCCGACCTGGACCGGCTGGCGGCGCAGCTGGCCGACGCGGCGGCGGAGTCGGTGGCGGTGTGCCTGCTCAACTCCTACGTCAACCCGGCCAACGAGCAGGCCGTGGCCTCGCACCTGCGCCGGCGGCTCGGAGTGCCGGTGTGCATCTCGGCGGAGATCTCGCCGCAGATCCGCGAGTACCCCCGCATGATCACCGCGGCCTGCAACGCGGCCACCATGCCGGTGATCGGCCCCTACCTCGACGAGCTGCAGAAGTGGCTGGCGGCGGAGGGGTTCGGCGGCGCGGTGCTGATGATGCTGTCCAACGGCGGCGTGGTGTCGGCCGACGACGCGGCCCGAGGCCCGATCCGCCTGGTGGAGTCGGGTCCGGCCGCGGGCGCCCTGGCCGGCACCTGGTATGCCCAGCGCCTGGGCTCGGAGCGGCTGCTGTGCTTCGACATGGGCGGCACCACCGCCAAGGCCTGCCTGATCGAGAACGGCGAGCCCGCTCTCACCAACACCTTCGAGGTGGCCCGGATCTACCGGTTCAAGAAGGGCTCGGGGTTCCCGGTGTCGGTGCCGTCGGTCGATCTGGTCGAGATCGGCGCGGGCGGGGGATCGCTGGCCCGCCTCGACCGCTTCGGCCTACTCAAGGTGGGGCCGGAGTCGGCGGGGGCCGATCCGGGACCGGCCTGCTACGGCCGGGGCGGCCACACCGCGGCGGTGACCGATGCCGACGTCGTGCTCGGGCTGCTCGACCCCGATGCCTTCCTGGGCGGTGACATGCCCCTCGACGCGGCCGCAGCCGCCGGGGCGACGGCCGGCCCGGCCGAGGGGCTGGGGCTGTCGCCGATCGACACCGCGGCGGGGATCCATGAGGTCGTCAACCAGAACATGGCCGCCGCGGCCCGCATGCACGGGGTGGAGCAGGGGGTGGACCTTCGGGGGGTCACCGTGTTGGCTTTTGGCGGCGCCGGCCCGGTGCACGCCTGCGGGGTGGCCGACCTGCTGGAGAGCGACAGGGTGATCTTCCCGGTCAACGCCAGCGTGCTCTCCGCTTTCGGGACGCTGGTGTCGCCGGTGCGCATCGACCTGGCCCGCTCCATGCCCCGGCTGCTCGACCATCTCGACGCAGCCGAGCGCGACGGACTGCTCGACGAACTGCGGGCCGAGGGCCGCCGGGTGCTGTCGGCGGCCGGCGTGCCCGCGGGCGATGTGCGGTTCCGCTACGGGCTCGATGCCCGGTACTCGGGCCAGGGCAACGAGATCACCGTCTGGGTGGGCACCGGCGAGGCCTGGCCGGCTGGCGATGACGACGTGCGGTCGGCCTTTGAGTCGGAGTACCGGCGGATCTACGGCATGACCATCCCCGACGTGGCCATCGAGGCGGTTACCTGGCGGCTGTCGGCCTACGCCGAGAGCGTGCCGGTCCGACCCGATACCGGGGTTTCAGTGTCGGGTGGGGAGCCCGAGCCTGCCTCGCGTCGGCCGGTGGTGTTCTCCCGCGGCTCGGCCCCGGTCGAGGTGCCCGTTTACCGGCGTCAGGATCTGGGAGTGGGCGCGGCCTTCGCCGGCCCGGCCATCGTGGAGGAGCGCGAGACCACCACCGTGATCCGACCAGGCTGGCATGCCGAGGTGGTCCCCGACGGCAGCCTGGTGGCCACTAGAGCGGCGGGGAACGCGAGACCGTGAGGCATGGGAGACGATGAGGCGCAGGAGCCGATCATGAGCGACATCCGCAGTTTTGATCCGGTCGAGTTGGAGATCCTGTGGCAGTCGCTGATCTCCACCGTGAACGAGCAGGCCCGGGCCCTGCAGCGGTCGGCGTTCAGCCCGATCGTGCGCGAGGCCGGGGATCTGGCCAACGCGGTGTTCGACCGGCGGGGCCGCATGGTGGCCCAGGCGGTGACGGGCACGCCGGGCCACATCAACAGCCTGGCGCTGGGCGCGGCGGCCATGCTGGAGGAGTATCCGGTGGAGTCGCTGGCGCCCGGCGACGTGCTCATCACCAACGATCCCTACAAGACCGCGGGCCAGCTCCTCGACGTCACCGTGCTGGTGCCGGCCTGGCGGAGGCCCGCGGCGGGGGGCGAGCCCCGCCTGATCGCCCTGTTCGGCTCCACCATCCACCACACCGACGTGGGCGGCTACGGCATCGGCGCCGGCGGCCGGGACTGCTTCGAGGAGGGGCTGTGGATCCCCATCTGCAAGCTCATGTCCGGCGACGGGGCCGGCCGCTCGCAGCGCAACCCCGACGTCTGGAAGTTCATCCTCTCCAACGTCCGCCAGCCCGACCACATGGCCGGCGACCTCCACGCCCAGATGGCCTCGGGCGAGGTGGGGGCGCAGCGGCTGGCCGCGCTGTGCGACGCCCACCGCCTCGACGACATAGAGGATCTGGCCGACGAGATCATCGAGCGGTCCGAGGCGGCCACCAGGGCCACCATCCGCGAGCTGGAGGAGGGCAGCTACGAGGCGTCGGCCGTGCTCGACCTGGCCGACGGGAGCCGGGTGGACATCGTGTGCTCGATGCGGGTCGATCCCGACGCGGGGGAGATCACGGTCGACTACGAGGGCTCCAGCGAGGCCAGCCCGTGGGGCATCAACGTGGTCCGCAACTACACCCACGCCTACACCACCTTCACGGTGCGGTCGGTGCTCAACCCCGACATCCCCAACAACCACGGCAGCCTGGCCCCCATCAAGATGCGGGCCCCGGCGGGGACGGTGGTGCACGCCGTGGCCCCGCAGCCCGGCACCGCCCGCCATGTGGTGGGCATGTTCCTGCCCAACGCCCTGCTCAAGGCGCTGGCCCAGGTGAAGCCCTCTGGGGCCATGGCCGAGGGCGCCGGCGCGGTGTGGACTATGCAGGTGAACGGCCACCACGACGACGGCTCCCCGTTCATCACCGCCATGTTCACCTACGCGGGCGGTGTGGGCGCCCGGGCGGCCAAGCCCGGCCTCGATGCCTGCTCGTATCCCACCGGGGTGTCGGCGGTGCCCATCGAGGTGGTGGAGGCCTCGGCGCCAGTGCGGTTCCTGCGCAAGGCGCTGCGCCCCGGCTCGGGGGGCGCCGGATCGCAGCCGGGCGGGCTGGGCCAGGTGATCGAGTTCGAGGTGGACACGGCCCGGCCCTGGCAGCTCAACGCGGTGACCAGCCGCCTCACCGAGCCGCCCCAGGGCATCTTCGGCGGCGAGCCGGGTGCATCGGGGTCGTTCCAGGTGAACGGCGAGCCGGTCACCACCCAGACTCGCATCACGCTGCAGCCCGGAGACACGGTGCGCCTGGAGCTGCCCGGCGGCGGCGGCTACGGCCAGCCTGCGAACGAGGATCACCCAGTCGCGCCGTGACCGTGGGGGGTACCCGTGTCCTTGGCGGCGGTGCGGCCGTGGTCACCACTGACCCGTCCCTCGCACTGCCTGTGACTGCTTGGGATCCGGTGTCCTTCGCTGCGGTGTGGCCGCGGTCGCCACGAAGCCTTCCCTCAAGGCGCCTGTGACTGTTTGGGATCCGGTGTCCTTTGCTGCGGTGTGGGACCGGGCGGTGGCCGGACGCGCCGACGAGACGTTCCTGGTCTTCGAGACGCCGTCGGGCGAGGTGGTCCGCTGGAGCTACGGCGACTTCGACGAGTCGGTGGACCGGGTGGCGGCGACGCTGGCCGGGCTGGGAGCAGAACCCGGCGCGGCCGTGCATCTCGCCTTGACCAACTCGCCGACCTTCGTGGCCGCCTGGCTGGCCGCCTCGCGGCTGGGCGCCTGGATCGTGCCGTCGGATCCGATGGGACGCACCCCCGAGCTGGCCGGCCACATCGAGCGCACCCGCCCGGCGGTGGGGCTCTGCGCCGGGGCCAGAGGCGACACCTACCGGGCCGCGGCCTCGCAAGCCGGCCGCGACGACCTGCCCGTCATCGAGATCGACGAGGCCGACACGTCGCTGGCGCCCTTCGACGCCGCGCCGCTGGCCGAGCGGCCCGCCGTCGGGGTGCGGGACAGGGCCGCGGTGATGTTCACCTCGGGCACCACCGGGCGGCCCAAGGGCGTGGAGGTGACCCAGGCCAACTACGCCTTCGCGGGCAAGGTCATGGCCGAAGCGGCCGATCTGGCGCCCGACGACCGGCAACTGGTGGTGCTGCCGCTGTTCCACGCCAACGCCCAGTACTACTCGTTCGCGTCGGCGATCTGGGTCGGGGCCAGCGTGGCATTGATGCCGGCCTTCTCGGCGTCGGGGTTCCTGGGGGCCGCCGCCCGCCACTCGGCCACCTGCGCCAGCCTGTTCGCGGCGCCGATCCGCATGATCCTGGCCCGCGGCGGACCCGTCGACGGTGCGGCCCTGCGCCACTGCTGGTATGCGCAGAACATCTCCGCCGACCAGTACGCCACTGCCGCCCGCTGGTTTGGCTGCCGTCCCCGCCAGCTCTACGGCATGACCGAGACCATCCCCGCGGTCCTAACCGACGATCGGGCCGACCCCCACCACGCCTCGATGGGCCGGGTGTCGCCGGGCTGCGAGGTGGACGTGCAGGACGCAGCCGGAAACTCGGTGGCTCCCGGCGAAGTGGGCGAGGTGATGGTGGGCGGCGAGCCGGGCACCACCCTGTTCGCGGGCTACCTCGACGCGCCCGACATCACCGCGGCCAGCTTCCGCAACGGCTGGTTCTGCACCGGCGACCGGGCCAGGCGCGATGAAGATGGCCGCCACTTCTTCGACGGCCGCCGCTCCGATGTGCTCAAGGTGTCGGGCGAGAACGTCTCGATAGTCGAGGTCGAGTCGACCCTGGCCGAGCATCCCGCCGTGCTGGAGGCTGCGGTGGTGGGCCGCCCCGACGAGATCCGCGACGAAGTGCCGGTGGCGTTTGTGGTCGCCGCGGATGTGTCGGCGCCGCCCTCGGTGGCCGAGCTCGACGCCTGGTGCGCCGGGCGCCTGGCCAAGGCCAAGCGTCCCGCCGCGGTCACCCTGATCGACGAGCTGCCCCGCACCAGCGTCGGCAAGATCCGCAAGTTCCTGCTAGCCGAGCAAGCCAACCACGAGCCGTCATAACCCGCCCGTCTATCCGCTCAGCCCCTAACGGTGCTTCTCACGACTTTCTATTGCCATCGCTGCTTCGAGTCGCTACGTTCGCTCAAGACTCAAACCGCGACACCGAGGAGAACCCGATGACATCCGCCAGCACGAGCGGCACGGTCACACAGCAAGCCCCCACCGCCGAGCGGGTCGCCGCGTTGTTCGCCGACGCCCGAGCCCTGCACGACGCGGCGCTGGCCCGATTGGACGCCAGCGACATCCGCGACGCGGCCGAGAAGGCCTGGTGCGCCACCAAGCGGGCCGCCGACGGCCTCGTCTTGGCCCGCACCGGCGACGAGCCCGAGAAAGCGTCCGACACCACCCGCGGGCTGCGGAGCCTGGGCGCTGACGAAGAGGTTCGCGGTTCGATGACTCATTACTACGCGGCTCGTGAAGCCCTGCACGGCTGCTGCTTGTATCGGGCCTCCTGCGAGCTGATCGCAGACACCGAGCGCCTCATCCACGACACCCTCGACTACATCGCTGAGGTCGAGAGCCTCGCCAGCGCCTGACCGCCCTGAGAGCTCTGTGAGGCCTATTCGCTCGCGCTCATGGGTTGATCGAATCGGCGATGCGGGTTAGGGCTCGACGCAGCAGCCCGCAGGCGGCCTCTACCTTCCAGGCGTTGGCGGGCAGGGGCTGGGTTTCGCAGACCCATGCCCAAGAGGCCTCCCTGAGGGCGTCGGCGTCGTGGAGGCTGGCGCCGAGCAACCGCTTCTCGGTGCGCTTGGCGCGATACGGCTTGGGCGCCACCGCGCCGAGCGACACGCGAGCGTCGGCGATGGTGGTGTCGTCGTCGTCGAGTTCCAGCGACACCGCCGCGGAGCACACCGCGAAGTCGCCGGCGTAGAGCCTCAGCTTCTCGAAGGCGGCGGGGCGGGCCCGGGCCTCGGCTGGCACCCGAACCTGGGTCAGCAGCTCAGCGGTGGCTAGGTCGGGCTCGCCGGGACCCGAATAGAGCTCGTCGATCGTTCGTCGGCGGGGCGGTTTCGGTGCGGGCGGCACGCTCACGGCGACCGCGTCGAGGGCCAGCAGGCCGGTGGCCAGATCCGACGGGGTGACGGCCTGGCAGCGATGCCCGCCGAGCACGGCGTGATGGAACCGGTGATCGCCGAGCACCGCGTAGCACGGCGCCGTCCATCCGCTGCGCTTGTAGCAGTTGAAGCCGTTGCGGAAGAAGGAGCAGCGCTTCTGTTGCAGGAGGTTGCCGCCGACGGTGGCCAGCTCACGGATCTGGGCGGTGGCCAGGTCCTCCAGCAACTCGGCCAGCATCGCGTCTCCGGGCGTACGATCCGGTTCGGACATAAGGCGGCGGAGTTCCTCGAGGGTTACGGACGCGCCGATGCCCAGGTCGCCGTCGGGCGGCTCATCGAGTTGTCGCAGCTCGCGCACCGAGGTGGTGTCGATGAGTCGGACCGGCGCGGCGAGCCGCTGCTGTCGGGCGACGAGCAGGTCGGTGCCGCCCCCCAGGAAGGCCGAGCCCGGAGGCTGCGCCACCGCGGCCTCCACCGTCTCGGGTCGGGTGATGGCCTCGATGTCAGGCACCGGCGCCGGCGGTCGCCGTTTGCGAGCCCGCCGGTCGAGGAGCCTCAGGAGGCCCCGCCCGTACAGGCTGCGCATCATGGCGATCCAGATCCAGTCCAGACTCATGGTGTCGGGCAGCGGTCGGTGCTGGCTCAGGCGAGCGGTCGACGTGTCGGGATTCAAGTGCGGCAGGAGTTTCTCGGGGGTGATGGGCACCTGCCGGACCCGCACGCCGGTGGCGTGGGCCACTGCGTTGGCCACCGCGGCCGGGGCGGGCACCACCCCGATCTCGCCGATCCCCTTGGCGCCGTAGGGTCCGGCCGGGTCGTGCCCGTCGAGCAGGACGGCTCGTATCGGCGGCAGGTCGGGCGCCCTCGGCGCGGCGTACTCGAGCAGGCTTGGATTGACCATGCGGCCCTGCTCGTAGACGAGCTCCTCGCCGAGCGCGGCGCCCAGCCCCATGGCCATGGCCCCGACGGCCTGACCTTCGGCCGCGGCCGGGTTGAGCGCCGCGCCGGAGTCGTGCACCGTCACCGCGTCGAGCACCCTCACACCGCCGGTGGCGTAGTCGACCTCCACCTCCACCGCCTGCACGCAGAAGGAGTAGGCGGGCGAGAAGTGGCCCCGGCCGTGCACCTTGTCCATCTTGTCGACGTCGGTGAGGTAGCGGCCCTCGACGCGCAGACATCCGTCGGATGAGCCCTCGGTGAGCGCCACCAGGTCGCCGATCGGCACCGCGTCGGCGCCGGCCCGGGCCTCGCCGCCGGCCAGCTGCACTCCGGCGGAGTCCACACCGAACTTGGCCGCCGCAGCTGCCCGCAGCGCCTGGGCCGCGGCCTGGGCCGCGTCGGCGGTGGCGTGGCCGCCCCACATCGTGCCCCGCGACGACCACGCCCCCAGATCCTGGGGCGCGTCATGGCTGTCCATCATGGTTGCCGACACGTCAGCGAAGGCGATTCCCAACTCCTCGGCTGCGATCTGGCGCAGCAGGGCGGCCTGGCCCGTTCCCGCGTCGGCGCCGGCGAAGCACACCCGAGCGGTGCCGTCGTCGCGGACCTCCACCGCGGCCTCGCTCAACTCGGAGTGCTCGAAGGCGTTGGCGCCCGAGACGTGGACTGCGGCGGCCACGCCCACCCCGCGCCCGCTGCCGGCCAGAACCCGCTTGGCGTCCCAGTCGATCTCGGTGCGGGCCCGCCGCAGGCACTCGGCTAAGCGGGCCGAGCCGAGGCGCCAGCCGGTAAGGGTCACGTCCCCGGAGCCGGGGGCGTTGAGCAGGCGCAGCTCGATGGGATCGATGTCCAGCCGGTCGGCCAACTCGTCTATCTGCGACTCGGTGGCGAAGGTCATCTGCGGGTTGCCGTAGCCTCGGAACGACGCCCCCGGCTGCTTGTTGGTGTAGACCAGCGACACCGCGGTGGAGCAGCCGCCGAGCCGGTAGGGCCCCGCGGCCAGCATGGTGGCATAGACGGCCACCGACGGCCCGGCGTGGTTGTAGGCGCCGTTGTCCACCGTCACGTAGCCGTCGCGGTGGGTGAGCGTCCCGTCGCGCCGGGCGCCGGTGGCCAGCTCGACCTCGAAGGCGTGGCGCACGGCGGTGGCCGCGAACTCCTCGTCGCGGTCGAGCACGAGGCGCACCGGCCGCTTGGTCCGGATGGCCAGCGCGGCCGCGATCACCTCGTGGCAGCCGGCTTTGGCCTTGGCCCCGAAGCCGCCTCCCACGGCCACGGGGTGGGTGCGGACCTGGTTGATGTCCAGGTCGAGCATGTGGGCCACCTCTTTGCGCACGAAATAGGGTGCCTGAGTCGACACCCAGAGATCGAGCTGCTGGCGGGCCGGGTCCCAGTCGGCGATCACCGAGTGCGGCTCCAGACACACATGGGCGGCTGGCTTGTAGATGTAATGGCCGCTGACCACCACCTCGGCCTCGGCGCGGGCGGTGTCGGGGTCGCCGTAGCTGCGGACCGTCTGCAGGGCCAAGTTGCCCGCGGCATCGTCGTGCACCAGCGGGGCCTCACCGACTCGGGCGAACTTGGCAGTGACCACGCTGGCTCTCGGCTTGTAGGTGACATCGATCAGATCAAGCGCGGCGTCGGCGGTGGATCGGCTGACGGCTGCCACCGCGGCCACTTCCTCGCCCACGAAGCGGACCCGGCCCCGGGCCAGCGCGGTGCGGTCGCGGAACGGTTCGCCCAGATGCAGGTAGGTGCGCTCGGAGAGGTCGTCGGCGGTGATCACCGCGGCCACGCCGTCGAGGGCGGCGGCCCGGGCCGTGTCGATGCTGCGAAGGTCGGCATGGGGATGGGGGCTGCGCAGGATGCGGGCCTCGAGCATCTGTGACCGGGCCACATCGGTGGTGTAGACGGCCGCCCCCGAGCTCCGCTCGTCCCACTGGTCGGGCCGCACCCGCCGGCCGAGAACGGTCAAGGCTTGCCGCCCCCTGCGGCGGCGTGCTGTATAGCCGCGACTACGCCGTTGTAGCCGGTGCAGCGGCAGAAGTTCCCGGCCAGTGCCCGCCGGATGTTGTCAGGATCGGAGAGGTCGCACTCGCGGGACGTGACGAGCTGGTGGGCTCGCACGACCAGTCCTGGGGTGCAATACCCGCACTGCAGCCCGCCCATATCGGCCAGTGCCTCCCGCAGCCCGGCGGCTTCGGCGGCGATGCCCTCCACGGTCTGCACCGGCTCGTCCACCCGGGCGGCCAGCACCAGACACGACGGCACGGCCCGCTCGCCGATCAGAACCGTGCAAGCGCCGCAGTCGCCCCGGCCGCAGGCCTCCTTCGCCCCGGTCAGCCCCAGCCGGTCGCGCAGCACATCGAGGAGCCTGGTCGCCGGCGCAGTGTCGATGGTCGTCGGCGACCCGTTGACCACCAGCCGGAAGATCACACCGGCGACAGTAGTCGCCTACCCCTCCTGCACCGAGAGTTGCGGCCGTCTACCCACAGCGGTGTCACAGCACTAGCGTCTCGATGCGGTGAGCCTCGAAGCCATGCTCAAGCCCGCCTCGGTGGCGGTGGTCGGGGCCTCTCCCAAGCCCTCGATCGGCCGGTCGGTGATCGAGAACCTCCAGCTCGTCGGATATTCCGGCGAGATCCTGCCCGTCAACCCCAACTACGACGAGGTGCTCGGCTACGGGTGCCGCCCGTCGTTGCGCGAGCTTGAAGGGCCGGACCTGGTGGTGTTCTGCGTGGGGGCGCGACGGGTGCTGGAGGGCTACCGGCTTCTCGGTGACATCGGCGCGGCCGCGGCGGTGATATTCGACGGCGGCTTCGCCGAAGCGGGACCCGACGGGCGGAAACTCCAGGCCGAGATCTCGGCTTTCAGCCGGGCTGCGGGGATCTCGCTGTGCGGGCCCAACTGCATGGGGTTCTTCAATCCGGCCAGCGCTTCCGCCGCCTACGCCCAGCTCATCCACGACCCCGGCAAGCTTCACGGCAACGTGGGCCTCATATCCCAGAGCGGCTCGGTATGCATCGGGCTGATGAGCGACACTCGCCGATTCGGGTTCTCGACCGTCGTCTCGTCGGGCAACGAGGCGGTGGCGACAACCGCCGACTACATCGAATACCTCGCCGATGACCCGGCTACCGAGGTGATAGCGGTGTTCAGCGAGTTCATCGCCGATCCCGAGCAGTTCGTGGCGGCCCTTGACCGCGCCGCCGGGGCCGACAAGCCGGTCGTGGTGCTCAAGGCGGGGCGCACCGCTCGCTCCCAGCGGGCCGTCACCAGCCACACCGGCGGCCTGTGCGGTGAGGCCCGCGTCTTCTCGGCGCTGTTGCGAGCCCATCGGGCCATCGAGGTGGACGGGCTCGACGAGTTCACCGAAGTGCTAGCCGCCTGCGGGGCCGCGCACCTGCCGGCCGGCCACCGGGCGTCGGTGGTTACTGCGTCGGGAGGGCTGGCCGAGCTCATGCTCGACGCCGCGCCCGCCGCCGGAATCGAGCTGCCCCGGTTGTCGGCGACGGATCGGGCCGCGGTGGAGAGCTTCATGGGGCCGGTGTCCGGCGACGGCAATCCGCTGGATGCGTGGGGCAGCGGCCAGTTCGATTCCAACCTGCCCAAAGCGCTGGAGGTGGCCCGAGCCAGCGACGACACCGATGTGGTGGTGTTCCCCAACGACGCCTGCGACGGCCAGCCCATGGGAGGCTGCGACTTCGGGCCGGCGTACACGCCGCAT
Source organism: Acidimicrobiia bacterium (assembly GCA_022821685.1). GTDB lineage: Bacteria > Actinomycetota > Acidimicrobiia > Acidimicrobiales > Aldehydirespiratoraceae > Aldehydirespirator. Next base: position 111,113 of record JAJEDD010000014.1, on the reverse strand, counting down.
GTGGCGGCATCGGCGGCGGTCAGTGACAAGCCCCACTACCAGCTCAACACCCGCCCCGGCCTCATGCACCGCGTCCAGGTGCGGCTGCTGGCCGAATCCGGCGGTGCCACTCTCGGGGGATTGCACCAGGGGCTGTCGGCCATCGCCCGGCTGGCGGAGTTCTCGCGCTGGCAACCCCGCCCGGCGCTGGACGAGCGGCCCAACCTGGGATGCGTGCCCGCGCTGCTGGCCGACGGCGCCCGGCCGACGATCCATGAGCACGATTCGGGGCGAGCGCTGCAGGCCTACGGCGTGCCGGTGGCCACCGAGATGCTGGCGAACAGTGCGGCTGAGGCGGTCGCTGCCGCGGTCGAGATCGGGTTTCCGGTGGTGTTGAAGGCGGTGTCGGACCGCGTCGCCCACAAGTCCGAACACGGCTTGGTGGAGCTGGCGCTGGGCGACGCCGAGGCGGTGGAGCGGGCCTGGAACAGCCTGGCCGTGCGCATCGCCCGGTCGGGCCACAGCACCGAGATCCTGGTTCAGGAGATGGTGAGCGACGGGGTGGAGGCGCTGGTGGGGGTGAGCCGCGACGCGGACTTCGGCTTGACGCTGGCCCTCGGCCCCGGCGGCGTGGACGCCGACCTGTCCAGCGCGGGCGATGTGGCCCTGCGGGTGCTTCCGCTCCGGGTCGGCGACGCCGCCGAGATGATCGCAGAATCACCGCGGCTGGCTCGGCTGCTGGCTGGATTCAGAGGGCGGCCACCGGCCGATGCCGCGGCCTTGATCGCCTGCATCGAGGCGCTGGCCGGGTTCGCGTGGGCTGAGCGCGACCACATCGCCGAGATCGACCTGAATCCGGTGATGGTGCTGCGCGAGGGCCAGGGCTGCGTGGCCGTCGACGCCCTGATCGTCACCCACAACCCGTGACACACAAACACACCACGTGACACACACACCAAAGGAGAGCTATGTCCGACAACCAAGCCGGGCCCGATGAGGCACAGACGCCCGATGATCTTGCGCGGTATTCCACCGACGGCCCGGTGGGGATCGTCACCGTCAACCGTCCCCAGAAGCTCAACGCCATCAGCCCGCGGCTGATGCACGCCTGGTGGGAGGCGCTGCGCACGGCCGAGGCCGACGAGTCCACCAGCGTGGTGGTGCTGCGCTCGGAGGGCCCCAGCTTCTGCGCGGGGTTCGATATCTCAGGGGCCGACCCGGAGCCGGGCCAGAAGGTCTACGGCCCCGACGTCCTGTCGAGACACGCCATGCTGGCCGAGGGCATGGAGTTCATGCTGGCCCACTGGTATCTGCGAAAGCCGGTCATCGCCTCGGTGCAGGGCCACGCGCTGGGCGGGGGCTGCGAGATCGCCATGCTGTGCGACATCACCATCGCGGCCGCCGACGCCAAGTTCGGCGAGCCCGAAGTCCGGTTCTCCGATCCGGGGCCCGGCCTGATCATGCCGTGGATCATCGGCTACAAGCGGGCCCGGGAACTCCACTACCTCGGCGATCTGATCGATGCGGCCACCGCGCTGGAGTTGGGCATGGTCAACCGGGTCGTGGCTGTCGAGGAGCTGCGTTCGGCCACCATGGCCTACGCCCAGCGCATGGCCTTGATCGGCCCCGAGGCGCTGGCTGCGGCCAAGCTCGGCATCAACCGGGGCGCCGACGCGGCCGGCTTTCGGTCGGCCATCCACGCCGGGCTCGATGTGGTGGCCCCGCTGTACGCCGTCGATACGGCGGTGGGCACGGAGTTCCGCAACCGCATCGCCCGCGACGGCCTCAAGTCGGCCCTCGCCTGGCGCCGCTCCCAGTTCGACGAGTGACCGCGCCCGGGCGCGGCGGCGTTGGAATTACCGCTCTTGTTCGCTGCGTTTACGAGCCGCCCAAACCTCAGCGTCACAGCCCACGGCCTCGCCCGTATGGGCCAGAATCGTTCGCCTACCCGCTCGGCCTCTGGTCAGCTCTGGGCGGCCCGGTAGCGCTCTAGCAGCCACTCGGCGAGCTGCGAGCGGAAGAAGTCCTGCAGGCTCAGCGGACCCTGGGGTGCGAAGCGAGACGACATACCCCGCTGGCTGGCCACCGCCACCGGCATGTCCTGATCTAGGAAAAGGTCTCGACCCCGCTGATGCAGTTCCAGGAGCTGGTCGAACAGCCTCAGCTTCATGGTCGACTCGGGGAACAGGAATCCGGTCGTCAGCAGAGATTCGCCCGCCGACACCGGCTGTACGGCCATCCAGGTGACCGAGTCGGGGTGGGCTCCGAGCAGCAGGGTGGGGGCCACATACAGGTACACGACGTTCCAGCGGTCGTCTTCGCTGAGCGTCGCAATGGGAGGAAACAGAGCCGACTGGGTGGGATTCATGCCCCGATCCTTGAACCCGGTGCGGCCCCGGCCGCCGATCCCGATCGATCCCGGCGCCAGCGGCGGGAATGTGCCAGCGAGCAGGGTTTCGTTGCCGGTGTCGGCCGCGGAGAAGTCGTAGAGCGAGGCGTGCAGCCGCAGGGAGTGGTAGGCGTCCATGAAGTTCTCGGCGAACACTTTCCAGTTGAACGGCATCGGCAGCAGCTCGGGCTCGGTGGTGGCCATCTCGTGGAGGCAGTGGTTGGCCAGCATCTCGTCGAAGGTGGCCAGCCTCGGGCCGAGGGGGACCGGATCGGCCGCAAACGAGCAGAACACGAAGCCCTGCCACTCCTCCACCGCGAGCTGGGGCAACGAGATTTCTGAGCGCACGAAGTCGGGGCGCTGGTGCATCTCGGGCGCTCCGACGAGGCGGCCGTCGAGGTCGTAGGTCCACCAGTGGTAGGGGCAGCGGAAGTTGCGGGTAGAGCCTCTGCACTCCGGCGGAGGGTCGAACCAGTGCTCCTTGGGCCGCTCGGCCGGAGCAGTTATGCACATGGCCCGGTGCTGGCAGATCGACGACATCACGTTGATCTGCCCGTCGCGGTTGCGCACCACGATCACCGGCTCGTCGCCTAGCAGCGTGGCCGTGAAATAATCGCCCGGCTCCGGGATCTGGCTAGACCGGCCCACGCACAGCCACTCAGTATCGAAGACGGCCGCCTTCTCGAACCGGAAGAAGTCGTCGTCGGTGTAGCACGCCGGAGGCAGGCCGACCGCGACATCGACGGGTTTGGCGGCGGGCTCGATGTCGGCCAGCGGGACCGGGCTGCGCAATGGTGCCATCCGCGCCTCCTAGCGGGTTGCGGTCGGCCACGTTAGCGCCCTGCGCCCGCAGGGTTCAGTGGCGGGGTCTTCTCGCGGTCGGCCCGGCAGGACATCGCCGCCGCGGCGATGCTATTGTCGCCGCCTGTATACAGACCCTCAGTGCAAGCCACTGGGGCGAGCCGTTCCGCACTGGAGGGAACATGAGACGACATTCGTTCAGATGGTTCGCAGCCGCGATCGCGGTGTTTGCACTGATCGCCGCGTCCTGCGGCGGCGATGACGAACCGGCGACGACTGTGGCGCAGCCGGACACCGGAGCCGCTCAGGCTGAGATCGACGCCGCGCAGGCGGCCGCGGACGAGGCCCGCGCCGCCGCGGAGGAGGCCGAAGCGAAACTGGCCGCCGCGCAGGCGGCCGCGGACGAGGCGAGTGCGGAGCAGCAGGCTGAGGCGCAGGCGGCGCTGGAGGCGGCTGAGGCTGCGGCTGATGCGGCTCGGGCCGATGCGGCTGAGGCTGCGGCTGAGGCTGAGGCGGCTCGGGCCGATGCGGCTGAGGCTGAGGCTGCGGCTGATGCGGCCCAGGCTGATGCGGCTGAGGCTGAGGCGGCGTTGGCCGAGGCGATAGCAGCTGGTGACATCACCGACGTCGCCACCGTCGACATGGATGCCAATGGCGACGGCAGGGTGCTGCTCGGCGTGGCCGCCGCCGGTCCCCGCGACGACGGCGCCTACTACCAGGCCCTGGTCGACGCGGCCTTCGAGATCGCCGGAGCCCAGGGCTGGGACGATCCCGTCGTGATCGACAATATCGAGCCGGCCGTTGCCGACACCGAGCTCGAGAACCTGGTGGCGCAAGGGGTCGATATCATCGCGGTCGGCGCGGGCGAGATCGCCGATCCGCTGCCCGACCTAGTCGAGCGCTATCCCGACGTGTTCTGGTACTGCAACTGCGGCACCGGCTATCCGCAGACGCCGGGCGTGGCACTCAGCACCAACGACGGGGCCGAGATCGAGTATGTCGTGGGCGTGGCCGCCGGCCTGCTGCTGCAGGAGCACGGCGGCGACACCGCCTACATGATCGGCTGCTGCGACCTGGGCTTTGAGATCGAGACCGAGCTGGCGATGCGGCTGGGCATGAAGTCGGTGGATCCCAGCTATGACGTGATCTACACCCCGACGGGCAACTACCCGTTCGACTTCGACAACGTGGCCGGCGCCACCGAGGCCTTCAACGTCGCTCTCGACGCGGGCATGGACCTCGTGTACCCGTATCTGGGCGGCGCTCACGAGCCCCTGGTCCAGCTGGCCAACGAGCACGGCATTCCGGTGACCAGCGCGGGCGCCTCCGACGTGTGCTCTCGCACCGACCTGCACTGGGACATGGCCGCGCTGTTCGACGGCGGCGACTTCGCCCGGGCCGTGTTCCCGCTCATCGTGTCGGGCCAGTTCGAGGAGGGCAGCATCTACAAGTTCTCGGTCGGCCGTGATCCTGAGGTCGGCTCGCTGATCTGCGATCCCACGCCGGAGCAGCAGGAGCGGCTCGACCAGGCCCACGCCGCGGTCTTGGCCGGCCACTGCCTGGCCGAGTTCGACGCCATCCGGGCCATCTCCTACGGCGGCGTCGAGATGGACGCGCCGCTGGTCTGCTCGGAAGCCTGAGCAGCCAACCCGAGACACACCGACAAATGGTCGAACAGCGGACGGCGGGAACGGACGTTCCCGCCGTCCGGCTCGCTTCGATCTCCAAGTCGTTCGGGGCCATAACCGCCTGCGACCGCGTGGACCTCACGCTGCATCGCGGCCGGATCCACGGCATTCTCGGCGAGAACGGCGCGGGCAAGTCCACCCTGATGAAGGTGCTCATCGGGTTGGTGCTGCCCGACCGCGGCACCATCGAGGTGGACGGCGAACGGTGCCAGATCCGCGATCCCCACGACGCGGCGGCCCGCGGCATCGGCATGGTCCATCAGCACTTCAGCCTGGTGGAGCCGCTGACGGTCTGGGAGAACGTGATGTTGGGCGACACCGGCCGTTTCGACGCGGCCGCGGCCCGCCAGCGGGTGGCTGAGATCAGCGAGCACTACGGCCTCGGCGTCGATCCCGACGCCAGGGTCGGGGAGCTCTCGGCCGGAGTTCGCCAGCGGGTGGAGATCATCAAGTGCCTGCGCCGAGATCCCGGCATCCTGATCTTCGATGAGCCCACCTCGGTGCTTACTCCGGGCGAGTCGGAGCGGCTCTTCGATGTGCTGCGCTTGGCGGTGCGAGAGGAGAACCGGGCGGTGGCGCTGGTCAGCCACAAGCTTGATGAGATCCTCCACGCCACCGACGAGGTCACCATCATGCGTGCCGGCGCGGTGGTGAAGCGCATGGAGACTTCCGAAGCCGACGCGCCCATGCTGGCCAGGGCGATGGTCGGTCGGGAGGTGTCGCTGCGCTCCGAGGCGTCGGCGCTGGGTCTGGTCGACTCGGTGGTGGCGGGCTCGGGCACCGTGGCCGACCCGTCGGGCGATACCCACGACGAGCCCGCCGCCACGGTCCCCGCGCTGCGCCTGCGAGACATCGTGGCCCGAGGCTCCGATGGCCGGGTGTCGCTCGACGGCTTGAACATCGACGTGTTCGACTCTGAGATCGTCGGCGTGGCCGGCGTCGAAGGAAACGGCCAGTCGGCGTTGACCGACCTGCTGTCGAGCCTGGTGAGCGTTGAAGCGGGGATCGTGGAGGTGGACGGGGCCCGGGTGCAGCCCGGACGGCCGGGCGCGATGTCGGATGCGGGAGTGTCCGTCGTCCCCGAGGACCGTCATGCCTCCGGCTGCGTGCTCGACATGACGGTGGCCGAGAACCTGTTCCTGGTCGACATCGACCGGATCGCCACCCGCGGGATCTACGACCCGGCGGTGATGCGGCGCGACGCGGCCCGACTCATCGAGGAGTTCGAGATCCAAACTGCCGGTCCCGACGCGCCTTTCTGGTCGCTCTCGGGCGGCAACCAGCAGCGGGTGGTGCTGGCCCGAGAGTTGAGCTACTCGCCCAGAGTGCTGGTAGCGGCCCAGCCCACCCGCGGCCTAGACGTGGGCGCCATCGAATGGATGACCGACCGCCTCCGCCAAGTGGCCGACAGCGGCGTCGGCGTGCTGCTCATCTCCAGCGAGCTAGAGGAGATACTGCAGCTCTCCGACCGGGTCGTGGTGCTGTTCCGGGGCCGCATTATCGGCGAGATGGACCGGGCCGAGGTGGACCTTGAGGAGCTGGGCCTGCTGTTGGGCGGGGCCAGCGCAGAGGCGGCCGCGTGATCGTCCCGGACGCGGTGCCGGCGTGAGCGATCAGGCCCCGGTGCGGCCCGCCAACGGTCCCAAGCCCGCCCCGGCTGCCGCGGTGACCGCGCCGTCGCGGCTGCGCGAGGCCGGAGTGGCGGCGGCCATGTATCTGGGGTGCATCGCCGTTGCTCTGCTGATCTCAGCCATCATCGTGTGGCTGACCGGAGGCTCCTGGCAAGCGGTTTTCTCGGCCCTGCTCGACGGCAGCTTGCGAGCGCCGGGCCGCTGGGGCGAGACCATCGGCATCGCCATCCCGCTGGTGGTGGTGGCGCTCGGCACCGCCATCAACGGCCGGGCCGGCGTGGTCAACATCGGCCAGGAAGGCCAGCTCATGATGGGCACGGCCTTCGCCACATACGTCGGCGTGAACATGGGCGGTCCCGGCCCGCTGGTGGTCGTCTGCCTGCTCATCGTGGGCGCGGCGGCTGGGGCGATGTGGGCGGGCATCGCCAGCTGGCTCCTGTACTGGCGCCGGGTGCCGGAGGTGCTCACCACGCTGCTGCTGATAACGGTGGCCTCCCAGGCCACCGGCTACGCGCTGAAGGTCGACTGGCTGCTGCTGGCCCCGTTCCGGGAGGACCGCTCGGTGCGCAACCAGGTCAGCGACCAGCTCGCCGACGACACCCGGATCCCCCGCCTCGACATCTGGGGCAACGACTTCCCGATCAGCGCCTTCGCGGTGGTGCTGATGGCGGTGATCGTGTTCCTGCTGTTCAAGCGCAGCGTGTGGGGCTTCCGCATGAGGATGCTGGGCCGCAACGCCCGCACCGCCCAGCGGGCCGGAGTGTCCACCGTCACCTACGGCACGACCGCCATGCTCATATCGGGCGCCTGCGCGGGACTGGCCGGGGCGATGATGCTTTCCGGCGGCGATTTTGGCAACTACCGGTTCACGCCGGGCTTCGCCAACAACATCGGCTGGGAGGGTCTGCTGGTGGCGCTGGTGGCCCGCTCCCACCCGGTGGGGATCGTGGTGGTGGCCTTCAGCTTCGCCGGGCTGCGGGCCGGGTCGGGATTCCTGGCCGCCACCGGCGTGGAGCGCGAGATCTCCCAGGTGGTGCTGGCCCTGCTGGTGCTGGCCCTGCTGGTGCCCCCGGCCATCCTGTTCATCCGCGAGCGCCGCCGCGCCCTGTCGGCCACCAGGGACAGGACCTGAGCCATGGGAGGCTTCTTCTCCGCCATCGCCGATGTGGTCACCAACGAGGTGACCTATTCGGGGGCCATGCGCTTCGCGGCCCTGCTGGCCTTCGCCGCCATCGGCGAGACCATCGCCGAGAAGGCCGGCACCCTCAACATCTCGCTGGAGGGGATGCTGCTCGGCGGCGCCTTCGCGGGTGCGCTGGGGATGCACCTCACCGAATCGGTCACGGTGGGACTGATGTTCGCCACCGTGGTCGGGATCGTGGTGGCGTCGGTGCAGGCCAACATGAGCCACCGGCTCAGCGCCAACCAGTTCGTGGTCGGCCTAGCCCTCAACACGCTGGTGCTGGGCATCGCCAGCTTCCTCAACACCAGCATCCAGCCGGTGTCGCGGGCGGCCCACCGCTTCGAGATCCCGGGCCTGTCGGAGATCCCCCTGATCGGCGACGCCCTGTTCTACCAGCCGTGGCCCCTGTACCTGGTGTATCCGATGGTGCCCGCCGCGTGGTGGCTGCTGTACCGCACCCGCTGGGGCCTTGAGGTGCGGGCCGTGGGCGAGAACCCGCAGTCGGCCGATGTGTCGGGCATCGACGTGAACAAGCGCCGCCGGCAGTCCATCTACATTGCCGGGCTCACGTCGGGGCTGGGCGGCGGTTATCTGGTGCTGGGCCAGATCGGACGCTTCGAGGACGCGGTGGTGGGCGGCCAGGGCTTCATCGCCATCGCGGCGGTGATCTTCGGCGGATGGACCATGCGGGGCGTGATCGGCGGGTGCCTGCTGTTCGGCACGGTCAACTCGTTCCGGTTGACGCTGCCCACCGTCGGCCACGAGCTCAACTCCGAACTGTTGTCGGCCGCGCCGTTCGTGGTGACCATCGTCACGGTGACGTTCTTCGCCTACCGGACCCGCGAGCCGCGGGCGCTGGCCCAGCCCTTCGTCCGCGGCCTCACCTGAAGCATGCGCGGATTGCTTCCAAGCGGCTCGCGGTTCGGCGTGGCCTTTCCCGCTCTTGTCCGCTGCGCTCACGGGCCGCCCAAACCCCAGCGTCACAGCCCACGGCCTCGCCCGTATGGGCCGGTGTCGCTCGCCTTCCAGCTCGGCCTCTGAGGATGACCTCCGTCACATCCGCTGTCCCCACTGTGGATATCGGCGGCGCGCTGGCCGGTGACGAGTCCGCACTGGATGCCGCCGCCAGCCAGATCGACGCCGCCTGCGTGAACAGCGGCTTCTTCATTGCCGTCGGGCACGGCGTGCCGACGGATCTGGTGGACGGGGCCGTGGCCACCGCTCGCGAGTTCTTCCGGCTCCCGTTCGACGAGAAGCAGAAGGTGGCGCCTCCCAACTTCGAGGACTACCGCGGCTTTCTGGGTTTGGACACCACTTCGCTGGCCGCCACCCTGGGCGACAACGAGACCCCGCCGGATCTGTGCGAGTCGTTCAACGTGGGGCGCTTCGACGATCCCGAGGCCCGGGCGCGTGCCTTCGTGGCTGGCGCGGAGGCCACCTTCTGCCCCAACCGCTGGCCCCAGCGGCCGGCCGGGCTCCGGCTGCTGTTCGAGCGCTACTACGCGGTGCTGGAGCGGCTCTGCCTGCAGATGCTGCCGATCTTCGCCCGGGCCTTGGACCTGCCCCCGGCTTGGTTCGACGACAAGGTTCGCGACCACACCGCCCTGCTGCTGTTCAACTGGTATCCCCCGGTGGCCGGCAGCGCCCGCCCCGGCCAGATGCGCCGCGGCGCCCACACCGACTACGGAGCATTCACCGTGGTGGCGGCCGAGCAGATTCCCGGCCTGCAGATCCGCTCCAACGGTGACTGGACCGACGTGCCGATGGTGCCCGACGGCTTCGTGGTCAACCTGGGCGACCTGATGGCCCGCTGGACCAACGACCGCTGGGTCTCGACGCTGCATCGGGTGGTGATCCCCGACGGCGAGAACCGGGCTCGCGACCGGGTGTCGGTGCCGTTCTTCTTCCAGCCGTCGTACCGGGCGCTCATCGAGACCATCCCCACCACCATCACGCCGCAGCGCCCCGCCCGCTACGAGCCGGTGGTCTCCGGCGAGTGGATCGCGGCCAAGTCGGCATCCATGTTGGAGGACGAAGCGGATTCCTGAGCGGCGCCGGGCTGGGCGGGGCGTTCTGTTGCTGGCCGCGGTGGCCATGGCGGCGGGATCGCTCGCAGTGGTGGCGCTGGGCACCGCAGCCCTGTTGGATCTGGGGCCGTTCGCCGCTCCTGACGCACCCGGCGGCCTGGAAGTGGCTGACAGGATCGGGGATTGCCGCGAGGCCCGACTCGACACCGGTGAGTTCTGCGACGCGGGCGCCGACATTGGGGCGGTCCGTCTAGGCCACGCGGCCGATGGCACGCTGTTGGTCGAACTGGCACTGACCGAGGCGCCGGATCTCGGTCCGGGCCTGGCATGGACGGTCGAGTTCTATGCCGAGCTCATCGAGGGCGGCGTGATTTGCCGACTGACCAACGCCGTCGAGGGCCAGCAGCCTTCGGAGCGGGCTCGGTCTTACGCCCTCGACCCGAACACGGTGCCGAGACAGCCTCTCGACGTTGATGTTTGTTCGGGCCGGCTCGACGGCGCGGTGGCCAGGTTCAATGTGGCGGTCGGCGGGCAGCCGGACGACGAGCAGTTCCGGCTCATCGGGCTGGTCCGGATCGAGCATCCCGACGACCCCGACCGGATCGGCTCCGAGGACGACTTTCTGGTGCGAGCCGCGCTGATCGATCTGCGGTCCTGAGAATCAGCGGACAGGGGCCGGCGCCTTGCGCCGCGGCGTGGCTAATCCGGCATCTGTTCGCTTGAACTGGCGCCGGTGTCGGTCGGTAGGGTGCCTGGCTGTGGATTTCCCGGCCCCGGCCCCGCACTTGAGCCCGGAGGCTCGGGAGTTTCTGATCGGCTATCGAGTGGTCGGCGCCGAGTTGGACTTGGACGACCTCGAAGCGGTGGGCGCGGCTCGCCGGGGGTCGCTGGCCGGCTGGGTTGCCCACAACGAGGGCCTTCCGGGGCCGTGGATCAGCCGGCCGTCGACAGTGGCCGGCGTTCCCGTCGTGGCCTTCGCCAGCGACAAGACCGCTCTGGGCGCCGACCGGGTGATCGTTCACCTTCACGGCGGGGCGTTCGTGTTGGGGTCGCCGACGGCTAGCGCGGCGCTGGCGGTGGGTGTGGCCCAGCGCACCGGGTTGCCGGTGGTGTCGGTCGACTACCGCCTCGCTCCGGAGTATCCCTGCCCGGCCGGGCTCGACGACATCGTGGCGGTGTGTCTGGAGTTGTCGCGGTCGCGCTCGGTGGCTGCGATGTTCGGCGAGTCGGCCGGAGCCAACCTCAGCCTGGCCGCGGCGGTGGCGTTGCGCGATCAAGGCGCACCGTTGCCGGCTCGGCTGGGCCTGCTGTCTCCGTGGGTCGATCTGACCTGCTCAGGCGACACCTACAGCTCGCTGGCTGCCGCCGACCCGGTGCTCGGCCCGCTCGATCCTTCTGCCTTCGCAGCTGTCTACGCCCCCGCCGACACTGCCGACCCAAAGGCGTCGCCCCTGTTTGCCGACCTGACGGGGCTGCCGCCCGCACTGATTCAAGCTGGCAGCCGCGAGATCCTGCTCTCGGACGGCTGCCGACTCAATGAGGCGCTGCGCCGTGCCGAAGTGGAGGCTGCGTTGCAAATCTGGGACGGTCTATGGCATGGCTGGCAACTCCAGTACGGCATCCCTGAGGCCCGACAAGCCCTCGACGACCTGGCTTCATTCCTGTCTGGGTGAACGTCCGGCCCGGCGATCCAACTCTCTTGAGCCGGTGCCGCTACGGGTGGTCAGTGGCCGGTGGCTATCTGCTTCACCTCGGTCAGGAGGGCTCGGTTGGCGGCTGGGCCGGGCGAGATGATGTTCACGAAGAAGGCGTCGAGCCGGTGCGCTCCGATCAGGTGCTGGAGTTGCTGGCGGCACTGTTCGGGGGTGCCCGCGATCTGGTAGGAGGCCACCAGTTCGTCGGTTACGAGCTGGCCGACGGCTTCGGGGCCGCCCTCGGCGAAGGCCTGCTTCAGGCCTGCGATCTCGGCTTCGTTGAGGCCGAGGTTCTTGAGGATGCGGGGCGGGCTGTCCATGATGGCGTAGCCGTAGAGGTGCTTGGCCTCCTCGATCATCTCGGGCTTGTAGGCCAGGCGGTCGAGATAGACGCGGGTGAGCGGGGCCTCGGCCTCGGCCTCGGCGCGGGCGTGGTCGGCGATGCCGAACGCGTCGTCGAGGTCGGACTTGACCATCAGCACCAGGCCGTCGGCGCGGGCGCCGGCCACCGCCAGCATCCGCTCGCCCCGGGCCGCGACCCAGATCGGGATCGAATGGGTGCCGGTGGTGAGCTGGGCTCCCTCCAGCGAGAGCCGCCTGCCCTGCCAGGTGACCGGCCGACCCGACCACAGCAGGCGGAGGGCGTCGATGGTGTCGGACACCAGCGCCAGCGGCGCGGTCCGCTCGAGCCCCATCGGGTGCAGCACCATGGTGCCGCCGGCCACCAGCGTCACGAAGGCCCGCCCGCCGCTCATCTCGTCCACGGTGGCGACCGCGGCCGCGGTGGCGGCCGGGTGGCGGGTGTAGGGGTTGGTGACCGCCCCCAGACGGATGGTGCTGGTGGCCCGGGCCGCCGCGCCGAGCACCGCGTACACGTCGAGCATCAGGCCCTCGTCGGCCACCATGCAGTACGAGTAGCCCAGTTCCTCCGCGGTCACGACGGTGTCGATCAGCTCGGCCGAGCCCATTGTCGGCACGATCTGCAGCCCAAGCTCGATGGCCTCTCCGGTCATGGCTGCTCTCGCCTCGCGTCGAAGGCAGTGTCGTGCCCCGGCCTTGACGCCGACTGGCCGCGGCCGGTCACGGTTCGGACTCCGCCCAGGGATCGCGGACGGGCCTGATGACGACCGGGCCGATGTCGATGCGCCGGTCGGTCTCGACCAGGTCAGCCACCAGTTCGCCCATTCCGGCCGCGGGCATCATGCGGGCCCGCACCGGATCGGGCGCCTTGCCGTCCCACAGCTCGGTGTCGATCTGCGCGGGGCACAGCGTGATCACCCTGATGCCCCGGTCCCGTCCCTCCAGCCGCAGCACCTCGCCCAAAGCGTTGAGGCCGCCCTTGGAGGCGGCATAGGCCGCGTTGCCTTCGAAGGCCTGCACCGCAGCGACGCTGCTAATCAGCACGATCTGGCCACCCGAGTCGCTCAACGCCTCCCAGCCCGCCCGGGTGAGCGCCATCACCGCACCGAGGTTGATGTCGGTGACCCGACGCCAATGGTCGTCGTCGGCCTCGGCTACCGATGCCTTGTCGAAGGTGCCCGCACTGTGCACGATCACGTCGATACGACCGTGAGCATCCAGAGTCTCAGAGACAATCCGCTCGGCCTCACCCGCTTGCGTCAAGTCGGCAGCCAAGACAGTCGCCGGCGCGGTCAACTCGGACGCCGCGGCCCGAAGCCGGTCCTCCCGCCGCCCGACGAGCACACCGCGCATGCCCCGGGCCGCCAGCGCGGTTGCGCAGGCCAAGCCGACGCCCGATCCACCGCCAGTCACCACTGCCACCGGCGCCGCAGTCACCGGGGGCTCACTGCGACACTTGGAGCGTGCGCGGATTGCTCGTAAGTGTCTCGTAACTCGGTGTTGTCGTTCCCGCTCTTGTTCGCTGCGCTCACGGGCCGCTCGGGCCACGGCCTCGCTATGGCATCGGCGGCAACCGCAAGCGGGACGGGTCTAGCCGCTCGGCCTCTTGGTCCGGCATCCCGATTCCGAGAAATCCCTCGATGCGGGCCAAGCGCTGGCCGTTCTCGGACACTTCGGCCCGCAGTTCGCCGATCTCGGTGCGCACCGCGCCGATTTCGTTGCGCAGTTCGCTGCGGAACTCGCTGCGCAGGTTGTCGATGGTCTGCTGCTGGTTCCAGATGATGGCGAACACTCCCAGAATGACCGCGACCAGCTGTGCTATGGGAATGATCTGCGGCCAGCGCTGCAATGCGGTGCTCTGCCCCGGCTCTGCGGTCGCGTCCGCGATGGCCGTCGGATCGGGTGCGGTTGCCGAACCCTCGCCCGGAACGCTCAGCGCTTCTGATGCGGCCATTCGGCCAACCTATTGCAGCCAAGTGCCTAATACAAGGCCTTTTCATGACATATTCTCCCACGCCACAGACATCAGTGGCCTGGATCTTGGGCTAGCTGAAGAACGAGGCGGTGAGGACGTCGTAGTTGATGCGTCCTGCGCTGAAGGTGCGGCCGCTGGCCAGGTTGGTGAGGTGGATCTCGGCCGGGGAGTGCAGCTCTATGGGGATCTCGTAGAAGTCCCGGCCGGCGTCCTCGTAGATCTCGATGAAGGTGCGGCCGTAGGCCGAGCAGGCCGCCGACACCACCCGGTCGACGATGTCGGCGCACTGGCCGTCGTCGCCTTCGACGGTGATGTTGGCGATGCCGCCGTAGAGCAGGCTGTCGTTGATGCGGCCCATCGACACCAGGTCGTCGTCAACCAGCGGCGGCACCACCCCCAGGCCGTGGGCGCAGCGCAGGCTGCGCAGGTCCATGCCCTCCTCGGCCAGGCGGTGTATGGACTGCTCCACGATGCGGGCCGCCACCTGCACCGCGGTCACCAGGCTGCGGTTCGGCGCGAACAGCACGTAGAGGTCGCCGGGGTCGACCCGGCACGCCGAGGCGATCATGTCGGCCATCGACACCGGGATCGGCTCGGAGGTCTGGATGGCCACCACCGACTCGTGGTGGTCGTCGCGGTAGTCGATCCACTCGAAGTAGTGGTCGAGGCTGTCGCGGTTCAGGGCCCGGCCCGGCCCGGCCAGGATGGCGGCGTGCTCGGTGCCGGGCGCCTGCAGGCGCCAGCCCGCGATCTGCGACGCCACGCAGGCCTCGATGGGATGGTCGATCATCACCCGCACCGCGGTGAGCATTCGCCCGTCGAGGTCGAAGGGCTCGTAGCTGACGATGCCCAGCCCCCCGAGGCTGGCGAGGGTGTAGAGCTGGGCGGCCCGCCAGCCGCCCTTGGTCTCGAGGCCCATGTCGATGACGGTGGCGCCGTTGTCGAGCCGCTCCACCGACACGCCCAGCGCGTCGGCCTCATCGAGGATCACCCGGACCGTCTTCATGGCCTCCCGGTTGACGCTGATCATGGCTGGCTCCTAGGACTGAGTCGCGGCGTGGTCAGGCCGGAGTGGACTCGCGGGCGCCGAGGGCGGCGTCCACGGCGATGACGGCGCCGTTGAGGTAGCTGGCCTCGGGAGACGCCGCGAACAGAATGGCGGCGGTGATCTCCTCGGGCCGTCCGAAGCGGCCCTCGGGGATGTGGCGCGCGATGGCGGCCTGCACGTCGGGGTCGGGCATCCCCGCCAGTAGAGCCTCGGTGGCGATCAGCCCCGGCGCCACCGCGTTGACCCGCACTCCCTTGGGGCCCAACTCCAGCGCCATGGCCCGGGTCAGCCCCTCGACTGCGCCCTTCGAGGCGATGTAGGCGCTGCGGTTGGCCACCCCGAGCCGGGCCAGGATCGAGCTGAGATGCACGATGGCGCCGCGGCCCCGTTGCACCATCTGAACCGCCACCAGCTGGCTCAGCTGCAGCACGCCGCGCACGTTGGCGTGCCAGACGGTGTCGAAGGCCTCCAGCGAGAGGTCGAACAACCCGGAGCGGTCGATGAGGGCGGCGTTGTTGACCAGGATCGAGACCGGCCCCAGCGACGCATCCACCTCGGCGGCCAGCCGGGCCACGTCGGCCTCGTTGCCGATGTCGGCCCGGAATACCTCGGCTGTGCCGCCTGTGTCGCAGATGGCCTGCCGGGTGGCCGCCGCGCCGTCGGCGTCGCTGCGGTAGTTGATCGCCACCTTCGCCCCCTCGGCCGCGAAGGCCGCCGCGGTGGCCGCGCCGATGCCCCTCGACGAGCCGGTGACCAGCACGGTGTCACCGTCGAAACGGTCGGGTCTCACGCGAACGCCCCTTCTTCGTTGGCGGTGTGCCGCATGTCAGCGGCGGTCTCGGGTCTCACGCGAACGCCCCCTAGCCCTCGGCGATGGCGGCGGCTTCGGCCTCGTTGTCGGCGATCACCGCCAGCACGGTGCCCACGTCGACGGTCTCGTCCTCGTCCACCAGGATCCGAGCCACGACGCCGGCGCAGGGCGCCTCCAACTCGTTCTCGACCTTCTCGGTCTCCACCTCGGCGATCACCTCGCCCTCCACCACATGCTCGCCCTCGTCGACGTACCAGGCCACCACGGTGCCGTCCTCCATGGTCAACCCCCACTTGGGCAGGATCACATCAGTGCTCATGCAACTCTCCTCGCGAGTCCGTGCTGGTCAGTATTGGGCCGCGGCCTTGATGGCGACGGCAATGTTGTCGGAGTCGGGGAGCACGATGTTCTCCAGCGGCACCGAGAAGGGGATGGGGGTGTCGAGGCCGTCCACCCGCACCACCGGACCCCGCAACTGCGCGAAGCACTCCTCGCTGATGCGGGCGCTCAGCTCCGCGCCCAGCCCGCCGATGCGGGGCGCCTCGTTGGCCACCACCACCCGCCCGGTCTTGGAGGCCGAGGCCAGCACCGTCGTCGCGTCGTAGGGGCGGATCGTCCGCAGATCGACCACCTCCACCGAGATGCCGTCGGCCGCGGCAGTCTCGGCGGCCTCCAGTGCCATGGGCACCATCCGCATGGCGGCCACCACGGTCACGTCGCGGCCCTCGCGGGCGATCGACGCCTTCCCCAGCGGGGTGGTGTAGTACTCGGGCGGCACCTCGGCCCGGCTGCGGTACAGCGCCTTGTGCTCCAGGAACAGCACCGGATCGTCGCTGTCGATAGACGCCAGCAGCAGGCCCTTGGCGTCGACCGGATTGGACGGCGCCGCGATCACGATGCCGGGAACGTTCAGGAACCAGCCCTCAATGCTCTGGGAGTGGTGGGGCCCGCCACCGAAGCCGCCCCCGCAGGCGGTGCGGATCACCAGCGGCGCCGTGAACTGCCCGTCGAACATGTAGTGGAGCTTGGCCACGTTGTTGACGACCTGGTCGTAGCACTCGGCGATGAAGTCGGCGAACATGATCTCGGCCACCGGGCGCATGCCCACCATGGCCGCTCCCGCGCAGGTGCCGATGATGGCCGCCTCCGACAGGGGAGTGTCGCGGACCCGCTCGGCCCCGTACTTGGCCAGCAGCCCCTTGGTCACGCCGAAGTCGCCGCCCATCTCGGCGATGTCCTCGCCGATGAGGAACATCTCGTCGTGCTTCTCCATGGCCAGGTCGAGGGCGCCGTTGAGGGCCTGGGTGAAGCTGGTCTTGCGGACCCGGTCCTTGCCCTTGCGAGGGGTGCGGGCGGTGCGCCGCGGCTTGTCGGCGGCGACGGTCATCGCGCTGCCACCTCCCAGCCGGCGTAGACGTCGGCGGTGGCCTTGGCCGGATCGGGGGCGGGGCTGTCCTTGGCGAAGCTGATCCACTCCTCGATCAGGTCACGGGTCTCCGCCTCGATGGCATCGAGCTCGGCTGGGGTCGCGCCCCGCTTGGCCAGCGCCTCGGCGGCCAGCATGATCGGGTCGCGCTCCTCGCGCCAGTACTTGACTTCGGCCTCGGGCCGGAACTCCCCGGCGAAGATCCCCTGCCAGCGCCAAGTCTTGAACTCCAGAAAATACGGGCCCTCCCCTGAACGGATGCGGCCGACCGCGTCGCCGACCGCGGTCCAAGCCTCGACGATGTCGTTGCCGTCGACCTGTTGGTTGGCGATCCCGTAGCCCTTGGCCAACTCCACGATGTCGGCGGTGGCGTGGCCCTCGCCCACCGGCATAGAGATGGCGTAGCCGTTGTTGACACAGGCGTACAGCACCGGTAGGTCCCAGATGGCGGCCATGTTGAGGCTCTCGTGGAACTCGCCCCGGCCGACGGTGCCGTCGCCGATGATGGCGCAGGCCACGTTGGGCTCGCCGCGCATCTTGGCGGCCAGCGCCACTCCGAGCACGGTGGCCATGTAGGAGCCCTCCACCGCGTTGTCGCCGAAGTTGCCCACGGTCGGGTCGGCCGAGTGCAGGCTGCCGCCCTTGCCGCTGCACACCCCGGTGGCTCGGCCGAACAGCTCGGCCATGATCCGCTCGCCGTTGCCGCCGTGGCGGTGCTGGGCCAAGGCGTTGATGCCGTGGCATCGGTGGTCGGGGAAGAAGGCGTCGGTGGCTTCGAGGTGCGCGGCCAGCGCGGCCTGGGTGGCCTCCTGGCCCAGGCCGGTGTGAAGCATTCCGGGCACGTTGCCCTGCTCGAACTCCCGCTCGAGCCCCTGCTCGAAGGCCCGTATCAGCCACATGTCGCGGTACAGGCCCTTCAGCGTCGACGTGTCCACTAGGTCTCCTTCTGATTCTCGACAAACTCCGACCACGGTATGCGGGGCAGGAAGTAGGCGCCATCGTCCACCGTGCGCAGGAAGGTTCGCAAGCCGAGCCGGCCGATGGGTCCGAGCCGCAGCGGGTCGATGCGGCCCTGCTCGTCGCAGACGGCTGCGTCGTAGGCCACCCACACCACCTCGGCGATCACCAGATGCACCTCCCCGAAGGGCAGGCCCGGCGTGCCCAGGTCCACCACCTGTCGGACCTCGCACTCGAGACGGGCCAGAGCCTCGCCGATGGCCGGCGATGAGACTCTGGTGGCCGGCACCGGGGTCCAGCCGGCCAGGTCGAACTCGTCGACGGTGCTGGGCGCCTCCATGGCCACCGTCTCGATCTGGTCGCGGAAGGCCTCGGTGGTGACGTTGATCACAAAGTCGCCGCTGGCGGTGGCGTTGGTGTAGGTGTCCTTGAGCTCGGCGCTCTCGCGCAGGCCCATGGTGACGCCCACCAGCATGGGATCGCCGGTGATGGGCAGGTAGTAGCTCATGGGGGCCACGTTGTTGACGCCGTCGGGGCTGCGGGTCGAGACCATGGCGATGGGCCGGGGCACGACCAGCTGCGACAGCATGAACTGCCGCTCGCTCGGCGGGTGCTCGGCCGGGTCGAAGACGACGGTGCGCTCGGGGTTCACGGGTCCGGTGGCGGCGGCTGCGGGTTGGGGCCGCTCAGGCGCCGTTGGTGGGCCAGTGGTGGCGGTAGCGCCTCACCAGCCAGCGGTTGAACTGGACCAGGGTCTCCTCCTGCCATGAATAGCGGCCCCGGGGGGCGAGATGGGAGTTGAGCCCCTGCTGGGTCATGGCGTCCACGTAGATGTCCTGCTCGTTGAAGTTGTTGACGCCGTCCTCGGCCGCCTTGAACAGATAGTCGAAGAGGGGATCCTCCAGCGCGGCGGGCTCGAGGCAGTAGCCGATCTGGATGGTGATGTGGCCGGCGTCTTGGGGGCTGATGATGAAGTAGGCCACCTCGTCGGGGACGATGGCCAAGGCCAGGGTGGGCGGGATCAGCACGAACCCGCCCCGCTTGCGCTGCTCTTCGGTGAGCTTCGAGAACACCGGGAGGATGCAGCGCTGGGTGGGATTGAACGAGCTGTCGATCTCGGTGAAGTGCTGGATCCGGCCGATGGCGCCGTCGCCGTCGTCCCACCGCAGGAAGTCGTTCATGTGGCTGGGAGCGAAGGTCTGGAGCGGCCCGTGCAGCCGGCTGGCGTGGTAGGGGTCGTTGAAGTTCTCCATCATGACCTTCCAGTTCCAGGGAAGGTCGCCGATGGTCTTGCCCTCCAAGGTGGTGGTCGACTCCAGGCCGTAGTTGGCGAGCATTTCGTCGATCTTGGCCACGGTGGGGCCGAAGGGCCGGGCCTCGTGATCGAAGTTGGCCATGATGAACCCCTGCCACACCTCCACTTTCAGCTCGGGCAGGCTGTGCTCGCCGCGGTCGAAGCCCACGGCCCTGTCCATGGCCGGTGCGCCCAGCAGTTCGCCGTCAAGCCCGTAGCTCCAGTGGTGGTAGGGGCAGGTGAAGCGGCGGCAGTTGCCCGAGCCCTCGGCGATCACCATGCCCCGGTGGCGGCACACGGCCGACAGCACCCGCAGCTCGCCGCCGGAGTCCCGAGCGGCGATCAGGGGCTCGCCCGCGATGGTGATGCAGCGGAAATCTCCCGGCGCCTTGAGTTGGTCGACCCGGCCCACGCAGAGCCACTCCCGCCGGAAGATGGCCTGCCGCTCGAACTCGTAGAACTCTGCCGACGTGTACAGCACCGGCGGCAGCAGCCGGGCCTCGTCCACCGGCCCGACCGAGTCGTCGAAGCTGGCCAGAAGGTCGCCGGTCAGAACGGTCATGGTCACTCATCTTTCTTGCAGGCGCGGACTTGTGACGAGATTGTCCCCGTTCCCCGCAACCTAGCTGGCCGACCCATGCCCGCCTCATGTCGGGAATGCTCAGACCACGAGCGCAACGGTGATCAGCGCACCCGCGAAAGTGGCCGACATCATCAGGGCAATCCTCATCATCGTCTTGGTGAGCTCGGCGATTTCCTTGTGCAGCTCGGCGATCAGCTCTGACTTGAGCACCTGTAAGTCCTTGGTGGTGGCCAGGGTGTCCGTGGGCAAGGATGTGTCTGCTGCGGCCATGCTCCGACTCCTGTCGCTCTCTGGTGTGATTTTGACGCACGCTAGACCCATAGCGGACTGTGATGCAACAGAGATGCTGAAAATATATGAAAAAGAATCCACTCGGATAGGTGAGGAGGTTTCACGTCGAAGGGGGGTATCTCCCGCTCTTGTTCGCTGCGCTCACGGGCCGCTCGGGCCACGGCCTCGCCCGTATGTGGCGGATTCACTCGCCTATCCGCTCGGCCTCTAGGTCAATCAGTGTGTGCTTGTAGGGCGGCGCCGACTGTGAGGCACAGGGCGTCGCGGTGAGGCGGGGCCACGATCTGGATGGCGGTGGGCCGGCCCTCCTCGGATCCAGCCGGCAACACCAGGGCGGGATTGCCGGTGACGTTGAAGGGGAGGAGGTTGCGGGCCACTCTGTCGAGCCAGAGCCGGTCGCCGTCGTCGAAGAAGGTGGCCGGGTCGGGAGCGGAGGTTGGCGTGGCCGCGGTGACCAGGACATCGACCCGCTCGAATGCCTCGTCGAGGTCGGCCTGCACGAGGGATCTGGCCCGCAGCGCCTTGAGATAGTCCGAGGCGCTGATGCTCGCTCCGGCTGCGAGCCGGCAGGCCGCGGACGGGGTGAACTCGTCGATGCGGTGCAGGCGGCTGGCATGGTGGGCGGTGAACTCTGCCACCGTTAGGACCCAGGCGACGATGCCGGCCAGTTCGGCGTGCGGGAACGGAACCGGCATCACTGTGCAGCCGAGATCCTCGAGCCGTGCCAGCGCGCCGGCCAGGGTTGCGGCCACACCGGATGAGCTGCCTGCGGGAAGCCAGCCGTCGGGAACCCCGACGCGAAGTCCTCGCAGCGAAGTCCCGGTCGAGCCGTAGTCGGGAACGGGGAGCGCCGACGAGTAGGGATCGGCCTCGGACCGACCGGCAATCACGCCGAGGACCAGTCCGAGATCCTCGACGCGGCGGGCCATGGGGCCAACATGGTCCAGGGTCCACGACACTCCGAACACGCCGTCGCGGGGCACCCGTCCCAACGTCGGCTTGATGCCGCTAACCCCGCAGTACGACGCCGGCACCCGGATCGAGCCGCCGGTGTCGGTGCCGAGCGCCACCGGGAAGAACCCGGCGGCCAGGCCCGCCGCCGACCCGGACGAACTGCCGCCCGCCCACCGGCCCGGCGCTCTGGAATTGGCTACGCCATCGCCGATCTCGTCACCGAAGGCGAACTCCGGCGTGGTGGTCTTGCCCACGATCACCGCGCCAGCTGCTCGCAGCCGGGCCACGACAGCGGCGTCGGAGGCAGGGACGTGGTCAGCGAACAGCGGCGACCCGGCCGCGGTGCACAATCCACGGGTGTTGATGATGTCCTTCACCCCTATCGGGACGCCCTCCAGCGGTCCGGCGTCGCCGTCACGCCAGCGACTCGCCGAGCGGGCCGCCTGCTCGCGGGCGGTGTCGTCGAGGGTCGCCACTGCTCCGATGTCGGCGCCGTCGCGGCTGATCCGGGCCAGGCAGGTGTCGACCGCTTCGACCGGATCGAAATCTTCGGCCCGGTAGCCCTCGAGCAGTGCCGTCGCACTGAGGTCGGCAAGGTTCTCGCCAGCCTCGGGCGAGGGTGCCGCGGCCCCAGGCGGATCGAGCCGGCCAGAATCTGGATCGGCATCAGATATCCACCGGTCAGCGGCCGCGGGACCAACCGTGTCACCGAACGGCTCGCTCAGGGCCCGCAGCGCGGCCAGCTTGTCGCCCAGCGTGGCTTGAGCCGCCGCGGCCGCGGCCAGGATCTCCGCGGGGATCTCAGCGCTTCGATCGATGACGGCCCAGTTGTCGACCACTGCGATTACCGCCGGACGTCCTCGTAGGCGACCGCGGCCGCGAACTCTTCGGTGCCGATGTTGTGGAGTCTCCAAGCGACGTCGGGCAGGTCAGCGAACCGGAAGCAGCCGCTGGCGGCACCCTGGCGCATGGCCGGCGGAATCTCGACGCGGGCCACATCCAACGACAGGCCCATGCCGTGGGCCTTGCTCAGCGCTTCCTTCATCGTCCACAGATTGAAGAACAACTTCAGGCGGCGCTGTCCCCGCAGCAATTGAGCCTGTGGCACAGCACCGACCGGAGCACGGCCCGGCACAGCGTGAACCGTCGCCTGGGGCCGTCGTGCACGAACCGGTCCCGCCGCTGCACCCAACGCGCCCATGAGGGTGCCGCGGGCCGCGGCAAACCGCAGGCCGTCCTCGAGGCTGAACACTCCGGCGGCCTGTGCGGCCGCGATCTCGCCGAGGCTGTGGCCGACCACCACATCGGGGCGGACGCCGACGCTCGCCCACAGCGCGGTGAGAGCGCACTCGATTGCGTAGATGCAGGGCTGGGTCCAGGCAGGGTCTTCCAGCTCGGCGGCGCCACCAGAGCCGAGCATCAGCGGGCCGCGGGCGCCGCCGCCGTCGAGCTCGCGGTTCCTGAGGGCCCGCCGATAGCGACCCTGATGGGCGGCCCCGATAGCCACCGTCGCGGATCGGCTGCTTCGCTTGAGGCATCGGGTGCTCCGTACCCTTCCACCAGAATGTGGGCGTTGGTGCCCGACCAGCCGAACCCGCTCACCCCGGCCAGCGGCGGTCGGTCGGGCCGGCGGGGCCAGGGCGTGGGCTCTGCGGTGACTCGGAGCGGCAGCCGCTCCCAACCGATCTCAGGGTTGGGGTCGCGGAAGTTGAGATGCTTGGGGATGACGCCCCGCCTCAGCGCCGGCAGGACTTTGATCAATGCGGCTGCACCCGCGGCCGACTCCAGGTGGCCGATGTTGGTCTTGACCGACCCGATCAGCAGGGGCTGGTCAAGATCCCGCCCGGCGCGGTAGGCGTTCCCGGTGGCTTCGGCCTCGATCGGGAGGCCGTTCCCGTGGCAGAGGATGAGCCTTGTGCCGTCCGGGTTGCCGTGGCGGCGCAGCGTGACCGCCGCATCGTCGTCCATCCGGATCTTGTGGACGGAACCCGGCTCAGGTACGGCCCAGACAGCTTCTGACATGGAGGGAGGACCCGAACCTACTGCCATGTCCTAACTCGTGCCCCGGACCTGCACTGTGACGACGTCCAGCCCGTGGAACTTCTGGTGGTTCACCGATGAGGCGTAGTGACGCAGCAGCCTGAGCGAGATCTCGCCCTCCTCCATGCCTGAGGCGCTCTGGGACTCCTCGCTCAGGTGGGCCAGCCGGTCGGCGAGGTTCTCGTGGTCGAACACGGCCAGGAACTCCATCTCCACCACCGCCCCGCTGTGTCGGGCCACCACTATCAGCGTGGGGGCGTCGTCGGCGGGGTGGTCGTCGCCCTGTTGCAGCAGGCTCATCAGCGTTTCCTCGCCGGCTGATCGCAGGCGCTGCCCGGCGGTCTCGTCCCAGCCGATGTCGGTGGCGAAGCCGTGGAGGAACCGGTCGATGTCTCTGGCGGCCGACAGGCGCAGCCCAACCTCGCAGCGTGCCCGCCGGCCCCGAGTGGTCAGCTCCACCAGCCGGTCGATTGCCACCGCGGCCAGCGCGCCGGCCAGCATGCCGTTGTCGACGAGCGGACCCCAGGCCTCGCCCAGCAGGTCGGCGCCGATCGTCTGGTTGTTCAAGCCGACGCCCAGCGCGAAGGCGATTCCCACCGTGAGGGCCCGGCCGCGGTCGAGGCCGTCGGCGACCACCGTCTGTATGCCGGTCACGAACAGCAGCCCGATGGCCGTGATCAGATAGGCGCCCATCACCGGGCCGGGGATGGTCAGCAGCACGGCGGTGAGCTTGGGGAGCAGCGACAGCGCCACCATCAGCATCCCGACCGCGTAGCCGACTCGCCGGGCGGCCACACCGGTGAAGCTGATCAGCGACGGGCTCGACGACGAGTACACGCTTGTGGGCGGCGTGCCGGACAGGCCCGCCAGCAGGATGCCGATCCCGTTGGTGTTGAGCGACCCCTGCACCCGCCGGAAGTCGGTCCCCCGGGGTTTGCGCCACGACACCTGCTGAACGGCAATGCAGTCGCCGATGTTCTTGACGGTGCCCACCAACGCGACCACCGCGAAGGCCGGAAGCAGCGACCAGAACTCGACGCCCGGGGTCAAATCGAGTCCGGGGAATCCGCTGCCGGGCAGCCCGATCCAGCTCGCGTCGCGCACCGGCTGCAAGTCGTAGGCGCCGAACAGGGCGGCTAGGGCGCAGCCGGTTGCGATGGCGATGAGCGGCGACCAGATCCGCCAGGATCCCGAGGCCCGCAGCGACAGCAGCACGAACGCCATGAGCGTCACCAGCGCCACCGCGGGCCCGGTCGCCGACGGCGCGGCGTCGGGCACCTCGCTCACCCGGTCGAGCGCCACCGGCACGACCGTGGCTGCGATCAGCATGAGGACAGCTCCCGACACAACCGGGGTGATGACCCGGCGCAGCAACGGCAGCCATCCCGAAGCCACGCTGTAGAAGATCGCCGCCGCCACGGTGAGGCTGGCCAGCAGGGCCGGTCCGCCCGCGGCCAGGGCCAGAGCCGAGACGCTCACGTAGTTGACGGTGGGTCCCATAATCAGGATGTGGCCGGCGCCGAGCCGCCCGAAGCGGCCGGCCTGCAGTGCGGTCAGCCCTCCGCCGATGACGAGCGACGCGAACACGGCCCAGGCCACATAGCTGTCGTCCTGACCGCCGGCTCGGGCGGTGATCGACACAACCAGCACCATCGTGGCCAGCACCAGCATGATCCCCTGAAACCCCACCCCCAGTGCCAGCAGCGGCGGGCAGGGCTCGTCGGGCTCGTAGCGGAGGGGCTGGCCGGCGCGGCGCGATGCCATCCGCCCAGTCTCGCGCCGTTTGCGGGCTTGGACTCGTTTCGGGGCGCTCCGGTAGGGTCGCGGTGTGATCGCGGACTTGGAGCACGAGCCGGTCGCGGAACGTCTGCGACGCAGAGTGGGCGAGACCGGCGGGCTGGTCGACGCCCCGCTGGACAGCCCGATGCTTCAGCCCTACGAGGTCTACGACCAGGAACTGTTCGACCTGGAGATGGTGCGGGTCTTCGCCCGGTCATGGGTGTGGCTGGGCGACACCGAGGACCTGGTCGAGCCCGGCGACTACATCACCGGGACCATCGGCTACCAGCCGGTGATGGTGGTGCGCCAGGAGGACGGATCGGTTCGAGGATTCCTCAACAACTGCCGCCACCGGGCCTCGGGGCTGCTGTTCGAGCCGGCCGGCAACTGCGGCAAGACCATGACCTGCCCCTACCACAACTGGGCCTACAACATTGACGGGCGCCTGATCGGCATACCCGACCGGGCCCGCATGTACCCCGACGGGCTGCCCGACGAGAGCTACGGGCTGGCGCCGATACGGATCGAGGTGGCCTGGGACAAGCTCGTGTTCGGCTGCCTGTCCCGCAAGGCACCGTCGTTTCGGGAGTGGATCGCGCCGCTGGCCGAACGCTACGACCTCTACCGGTTCGGCACCTTCACCCGCTACCACCGGGAGCTGGACCAGACCTACCCCATCAACTGGAAGGCCTTCGCCGAGAACTCCAACGACGACTACCACGTCCGCTTCGTGCACCGGCGCCTCAACCGTTTCCGCAAGCAGATGGACACCATCGTGCGCTTCGAGGGCCGCACCTGCAGCGGCTTCAAGCCCCACTCCGATGCCGAGGACGCCACCGGCGGGCGCACCGACCTCACCGGTGAACAGCTCCTGGGCCACTACGCCGACTTCATCTATCCCAACCTCACGCCGCTGCCCTACCCCACCCAGCTCATCCTGGTGCGGGCCGACCCCATAGCCCCCGACCGCACCCGGCTGTTCAGCCGCATCTACGGGATCGACAAATCGATTGAGGAGCAGGACTTCGAGCTGGATCGTCTGGCCACCACCAACCTTGAGGACACCGACATGGTCACTGAGCTGATGAAGAACCTGCGCTCGCCGTTCTACCGGGTGGGGCCGCCGTCGGCCTGGGAGGGCCGGGCCGCCCACATCATGAAGCTGGTGCGGGCCGATGTGGCCACCCCGCTGGCTGAAGACGAGTTCACCCAGTGGCCGAGCGGGAGGAGCGACAATGCCTGAAGTCTTCACGATGCGTCCAGCGAGGCCGTGGGCTGTGACGCCGGGGTTTGGGCGGCCCGTGAGCGCAGCGAACAAGAGCGGGGAGCACGTTTGATGAGCGGGCCGGCCCTGATGGCTTCCGCAGTGGCGGCCGGCAAGCTGCGCCGGGCCCGGCACCTGTTCGCCGACGACGGCCGGGCCGTTTTCGTGGCCATGGACCATCCGGCCTATCTGGGCGCGGGGGTTCCCGCCGCCGCGGCCGCGGCAGTGGCCGAGGCCCGGCCCGATGCCATTCTGGCCACCTGGCAGCTGGCCCGGTCCCGCCCCGAGGCCTTCGCCGGTTCGGGCCTGATTCTCCGGGTGGACGGCGGGATCTCCGATTTGGGCGAGCCTCCCGCCGCCGACACCACGTCGCTGCTCTATTCGGCCGAGCAGGCGCTGGTGCTCGGCGCCGACGCGGTGGTGATCATGGTGTTCCCCGGCACGCCCGACGAGGATCGCTCGCTGGGGCGGCTGGCCCGGCTCGCGGCCGAGTGCGAGCAGCTCGGCCTGCCGGTCATGGCCGAGTCGATACCGGGCGGCTGGCCCCGCACGGTCGAATGGAACGCCGAGAACGTGGGCCGGGGGGCCCGGATCGCGGTCGAGCTGGGCGCCGACATCGTCAAGACGGTCTGTCCGGGCCCCGCCGAGGAGTTCGCCGCGGTGGCCGAGGCCTGCCCGGCGCCGGTGGTGGCGCTGGGCGGTCCCAAAGTCGACGACATCGACCAGGTGGTGGTGCTGGCCCGCGGCGTGGCCGCAGCTGGCGGCGCGGGCGTGGCCTTCGGCCGCAATGTCTGGGGCGCCGACGACCCGGCCGCGCTGGTGCGGCGCCTGATGGAGACCGTTCACGGCGCGGACAGCGGCTGATGGCCGCGCCCGCAACCATTGGATGCGGCGACGCCTGCGGCGTGGCCGTTCACGGCGCGGACGCCGGCTGATGGCCGCGCCCGCGGCATCGGTGCTCGATGACCGCCTGTACCAGCGTCTGGCCGATCTGGCGTCGGCCGACTCGCCCGACCGGGGTCCCAGCCACACCGACCTGCGCCCCGCGGTGGAGCAGGCCCTCTACCACGAGGCCCGCCTGCTGGACGAGCGCCGCTACCGGGCGTGGCTACAGCGCTTCACCGACGACTGCGTCTACTGGATCCCCCTCGATCCCGCAGCCGATCCCCGCACCACGGTCTCGTATTTTCTCGACGACCGCCGCCGCATGGCCGACCGCATCGGCCTGTTGGAGACCGGATGGGCCCACGCCCAGGAGCCGCCGTCGCGAACCGTCCGCACGGTGTCGAACGTGGAGGCCTGGCCCGCCGACGGCGGCGACACCCTGGCCCGCTGCTCGACGGTGGTGTGGGAGCACCGCAAGGACCGGCTGACCCCGTTCGCCAGCCGCAACGACTATCTGCTGGCCTCGCTGGGAGACGGCTGGACGGTCAGGCACAAGATCGTCCGACTCGTGGACTGCGGCGGCGACGTCCGCAAGTTCTCGTTCGTGCTGTAGAAGCTGGCTCGTGGACGCTCTCGACGCCTTGATCCAGCCCGGTCGGGTTCATCGCTCGCTCTACACCGACGCCGAGGTATTCGTGGCCGAGATGGAGAAGGTCTTCGGCGGCGCCTGGGTCTATCTCGCCCACGAGAGCCAGCTGCCCGAGCCCAACGACTTCATCGCCACCCGGCTGGGCCTTCGTCCGGTGATCCTCACCCGCGACGCCGACGGCGGGCTGCACGGGCTGTTCAACCGCTGCGCCCACCGCGCCTCGACCGTATGCCAGGCCGAGTGCGGTTCGGCGAGGCGCTTCCAATGCTCGTACCACGGGTGGACCTACTCGAACCGGGGCGAACTCGTCAACGTGCCCTTCGTCGAGGGGTATCCGGCGACCTTCGACCGAGCCGACCACGGCCTGGCCCTGGTGCCGCGCCTCGCTGTCTACCGCGGCCTGGTCTTCGGCACCCTCAACGCCGACGCGCCCACCCTGGCCGAGTGGCTCGGACCGGCCGGCCCGCTGATCGACGAGTTCGTGGACCGCTCCCCGTCTCGGCGCCTGCAGGTGCGCAACCGCCAGCGGATGGTCTACCGCGGCAACTGGAAGCTGGCCTGGGACAACGCCGGCGACGGGCTGCACCCCACCTTCGCCCATCGCAGCTTCCTGGTGCTCAACGAGCGCCAGCACGGCGGCGCCCGCTCGCTGTCGCAGTTCAAGGCCAGCCCCGACGACACCGGCATGTATGGCCTCGACCTGGGCAACGGCCACATGTTCGTGGACCAGCGCCCCGGCCTGCAGCAGTCCTTCTGGGAGACGCAGCGGCCGGTGCCGGGCCGGGAGTGGTACGAGGCGCGCATCTCGGAGCGCTTCGGCGACGACTCGGCCGACGTGCTGGAGATGGCGCCGGGCTCGATGGTGAACCTGTCGATCTTCCCGAACCTGCTCATCAAGGGCAACACCCTCGAGACGGTCGATCCGGTGAGCGTGACCGAGACCCGGCTGCACACCTGGGTGGCGGCCGCGGAGGGAGCGCCCGACGAGGTGAACGTTCTGCGCATGCGGATCGCCGAGGACTTCCCCAGCCTCGGCAACCCCGACGACCTGGAGATATTCGAGCGTTGCCAGGACGGTCTGGCCATCGGCGAGGTGGAGTGGGTGGACATGAGCAAGGGGCTCGACCACGAGGCCGAGGAGGTCTCCGCCGACGGGGTGCGGCGGGCGCCGGTCACCCACGAGGGGCCGATGCGGGGCTATCTGCGGGCCTGGCTGGAATTGATGTCGGCCGACGCCAAGCTCACCACGGCCCGCCCCGGCGAGGCCAGCTTCGAAAAAGCGGCCTGATGACCGAGCAGGCGGCGTGATGGGTCGGATTCTGCGGGTGCTATCTGGCGATGGTTCGTGTGCTGGCCAGCTTCGAGCGGACGGCATGATGGCCAGGAAGGCGTGATGGGCCGGGTTGTGCAGGAGGTGGTGGTGCCGCGCTGTGAGGGCCGGGCGGTCGAGGTGCGGGCCGGGCAGGTGCTGCGGATCGTGGCGCTGGATGGGCCACAGGTGGCCGACTCGACGTTCGTGGCTCTCGACAACCCCCGCGAGGGCTATCACGCCGGCCAGACGGTGGCCCTCAACATGCTGGCCGGAACGGGCACCATGCGGCGGGTCACCACTTTGTGGTCGCGCCCGCCCTACGAGCGGCCCATGCTGACCGTGGTCGACGACCCGGTCGGCGTTCACTTCGCGTGGAACGGCGGACGCTGCTCGGCGGGCGTCTACTCGGTGCGCGACGGCATCGAGTCCGGTCACCGGACCTGCCAGGGCAACCTGGAGGAGGCGGTGCGGCCCTGGGGCGTCGACCCCGATCTGATACCCGACGTGTTCAACGTGTTCATGCGCACCGACGTGGAGGACGAGCAGCGCCTGGTGTTCCGCGAGTCGCCCGCCGCGGCCGGCGACTACATCGACCTGCGAGCCGAGATCGACGTGCTGGCCGCGGTGTCGGCCTGCCCCAGCGAGACGTCAGCGTCCAACGGCGGCGACCCGAAACGCCTGGGACTCGAAGTCCGGGAGGGAGTCTCCGACGGCGAGACTCCCAACAAGGCCGATTAGCAGGGGAGAATGACTGCGATGGTGAGGATGGTGCGCAAGGCCCAGGTCGATTCCAGCGACGTGGCCCGGGTGAGGCAGTGGATCGAGCGCTACACCGGCTACATGGCCGCGGCCGACCCCGAGCGGGTGACGGTCACCTCCTGGATGGAGGCCTACGGCGCCTACGGTCGGGTGTACTGGATGATCGATGCGCCCAGCCTCGCCGCGCTCGACGAGTTCCTGGAGCGTCTCCCCACCAAGGACGGCTACCGGGAGATCCTCAAGGCGGGCAGCGAGCTGTTCGTGTCGGGCCAGACCAGCGACCAATTGCTCAAAGAGGTCTGAGGGCATGCGCGGATTGCTCCCAAGCGTCTCGCGACGTGGCGTTGTCACTCCCGCTCTCGTTCGCTGCGCTCACGGGCCGCTCGGGCCACGGCCTCGCTATCCGCTCGGCCTCTGATCCGTGACCCGCAGGCCCGGCGCCCCGCCGCGCCGCGGGTCGGATCGCGAGCTGCTGCCCTTCCAGTTGCTGATGGGCGTCACCGCCGGGGGCATCGGCGGGATCGTCACCGTGCTGGGCGAGCTGCGCGACGAACTGGGATTCAGCGGAGCGGGGATCGGCATCATGGTGGCCAGCGGCTTCGTGGCCGCCTTCGTGTCTCAGGTGACCCTGGCCCGGCTGGCCGACGTCGGCCATTCTCGGATCATGGCCACCGCCGGGATCGCGCTCAGCGCGGCGGCCATGGGAATGATGGTCTTCGCCGTCGACCTGCCGGTGTGGATACTGAGCCGGGCCGCGCTGGGATTCGCGGGAGGGCTCATCCTGCCGGGCGTGCGCCGGGCTGCCTCGGTCCACGACCCGGTGCGGGCCGGGGAGAACCTCGGCCGCATGGTGGTGGCCGAGACGACGGGGTTCATCTTCGGCCCCTCGCTCACCGCGCTGCTGGTGTGGCTGGGAGGGATCCGCCTGCCCTTCGCGGTGTTCGCGGTGGCCATGCTGGCGTTCCTGCCGGTGGCGGTGCGCCTGCCCGCCGACCGCGGCCTGCTCGACCGCTCGGGCCGGGCCACATCGTTCGATCTGCTGCGAGGCCGGCGCTTGCAGGGGGCGCTGGTCATCGTCGGCGGCTACTTCATGATGATCGGCGCCTGGGAGGCGGTCCTGCCGGTGATGTTCGCCGACCGGGGCGCGGGCGCTGCGGCGACCGGCATCGCCTTCACGATGGTCGCGCTGCCGATCATGCTGGTGGGCACCCGGGCGGGCCGGCTGGCCGACCGGGTGGGGCCGGTGCGGGTGACGATGACCGGGCTGGTGACGGTGAGCCTGAGCACGATGACCCTGGGCGTCATCGGCGGCGTGATCCCGATAGTGGTGGTGATGACGCTGGTTGGCTTCGCCGACGGCTACGGCTTCACCGCGGCCCATGCAGTGGTGGCTCGGGCGGTGACCGAGCAGCGCCAGGCCGCCGCCCTGGGGCTGATGGGCGCGGCCGAGGTGGCCGGGGCGGCCATCGCGGCGCTTCCCGCGGCCTGGATGTACGACAGCCTCGGATCAGGGCCGACCTGGGCGGCGGTCGGCCTGGCCGTGCTGGTGCTGGTGCTGGCGGGCCGGCTGCGCATCCGGGGCACGGTGCCGGCCTCGGGCCCGGACGCTCCGCAAGCCAAGAGGCCGAGCGAGTAGGTGAGCGATTCCGGCCCATACGGGCGAGGCCGTGGGCTGTGACGCTGGGGTTTGGGCGGCCCGTGAGCGCAGCGAACAAGAGCGGGAATGACCCCGCTGCGGCCCGACGAAGTTCCGGTTGCTCCCCGTCCGCATGGTCGCTCATTAGGCTCTCATACGATGTACGCGTCGCTGGCTCGATGGTGTTTCCGTCATCCCTGGCGCGGCGTGATCGTCTGGCTCGTCGTGTTGTTCCTGGCGGTGGGCGCATCCCGCAGCTTCGGCGAGGCCTACAGCGGCGACCTGGCTATCGTCGGCACCGAGAGCCACGACGGCAACGGCATTCTCGAGCAGCACTTCTCCGGCGCGGGGGCCGGACCCGCCGGGACCATCGTGTTCCGGGCCGAGCAGGGTGTCGACGACCCCGCAGTGCGCTCGGCGATGAGCGAGTTGTTCGCTCGGGTGGATGCTCTCGATGACACCGAGGTCATAACGCCGTATGACCCGTTCGTGGGAGCGCTGCGAATAGCTCAAGACGGAGACCATGCCGAAAGGATCGCCTATGCCGACGTGAGCCTCCCGCCCGGCACGAGCGGCACCGAGGCCCAGGACATGGGCAGGACCATCGAAGGCCTGATCGACGAGTTGGACCTGCACTCCATCGAGGGCCTACAGGTGGAGGTCGGCGGGATCTGGTTCGCCGAACTGCGGCCGCCCGAGTCGGAGGCGATCGGCCTCGCCTTCGCCATCTTCGTGCTGATCGCAGTACTGGGCTCGGTGATGGCCATGGGGGCCACGGTGGCTGCCGCCCTGGTGACGGTCGGGATCGGTGCGGCCTCCATCGTCGTGTTCAGCAACTTCATGACGGTGCCGGACTTCGCGCCGGCCATCGGCTTGATGATCGGGCTGGGCGTCGGCATCGACTACGCCCTGTTCATCATCACCCGCTACCGGGATGCCCTGAACGATGGACACGGGCGCGAGCAGGCCTTGGTGGTGGCGCTCGACTCGGCTGGCCGGTCGGTCATATTCGCGGGAGCGACCGTCGTCGTGTCGCTGCTGGGGATGCTGTTCATCGGAATCCCGTTCGTGACCGGCTTCGGCTTGGCCGCGGCGGCCACAGTGGCGGTGGTCATGGTCGGCTCGGTGACGCTGCTGCCGTCGCTCATCGCCCTGCTCGGCGACCGGATCACCACCACCCGGGTGCGGGGCATGGTGGCGGCGGCGCTGCTGAGCGTGGCCCTCTTCGGCTTCGGGGCCGGGATCGAACCGCTGGCGGCTGCCGCGGTGCCGATTGCGGTGATCGTGCTGGCGGCAGGAATGTTCGGGCGGGATCGCAATCCGCTGCGGCGCAGGTTGAGGCCCCGCCAACAGCGGCCGCTGCGAGAGACCGGCTGGTATCGGCTCAGCCGGGCGGTGCAAGCCCGGCCGTGGGCATTCGCGGTGGGCGGCACCCTGCTGTTGCTGCTATTGGCCGCGCCGGTGCTGGTGCTGCGATTCGGCTTTGCCGACGAGAGCAACTACGGCCCCGAGACCACCACTCGGGCGGCCTACGACCTGCTGGTCGACGGCTTCGGGGCGGGGGCCAACGGTCCGCTGGTGGTGGTGACCGAAGTGTCGGGCCCCGCCCAGATGGCCGAGCTCAACAGCCTGAAACAGGCCATCGAGGCCACCGACGGCGTCAGCTTCGTCAGTCCGCCCATTCCCAACCGCGCCGTATCACCCACCGCGGCCGCCATCGAGGTGCGCCCGACCACCGGCCCCCAGGCGGCCGAGACCGAGGCCCTCGTCAAGCACCTTCGCAGTGTGGTGATCCCGTCGGCGACCGCGGGCACCGACCTTGAGCCTGTGATCACGGGGCTGGTGGCGGTCAAGGCCGATGTGAGCGACTTCTTGAAGTCGCGCACTGCGGTGTTCTTCGTGGCGGTGCTCGGTGCCTCGTTCATTCTGCTGATGGCCGTCTTCCGCTCGCTGGTGGTGCCACTGAAGGCGGTCATCATGAACATGCTGTCGATCGGCGCGGCCTACGGCGTGCTGGTGGCCGTGTTCCAGTGGGGCTGGCTCGGCGGTGTGGTGGGGATTGAGCCGGGACCGATCGAGCCGTTCATGCCGATGATGCTCTTCGCGGTGCTGTTCGGCCTGTCGATGGACTACGAGGTGTTTCTGTTGTCGCGCATGAAGGAGGAGTTCGAGCGCACCGGCGACGCGGTGAACTCCGTTGCCGACGGCCTGGCCCTCACGGCCAGAGTGATCACCGCCGCCGCGCTCATCATGGTGTTCGTGTTCGGGAGCTTCGTGTTCGAGGACCAGCGGGCCATCAAGATGTTCGGCATCGGCCTGGCCGCAGCGGTGGCGGCCGACGCCAGCCTGGTGCGCATGCTGATCGTGCCCTCCACCATGGAATTGCTCGGGGCCCGCAATTGGTGGCTGCCCGGCTGGCTCGACCGGATCCTGCCCCGGCTCAACGTGGAGGGCAGCCACCGGTAGCGGGTCGGGTCACCGGCTTCGCCCCTACGGGCCGGACGCGCTCGTATTGGCTCGGCCTCTTACACGCCGGGGAAGTCTTGTTTGGGGATCATGCAGTGGACGCCCTTGACGTCGTTCACTACCTGGGTGACCTCAAAGTCGGCCCGGCAGCTCAGATAGGCGTAGGCGATGTGGCGGGGCAGGCCGAGCCGGCTCTCACAGAAGCGCAGCGCCTCGCGGACTGCCTCCCGCATCGCCTCGTCGAGATCGGTGTGAAGGCCGATGGGCATCCAGTGGGCCGCGGTCTCGCCCATGGGGTTCTCGATCAGCCCGCAGGCCCGCCGGGCTTGAGGGCCCCGCAGCAGCGACAGGCGCAGATCGGCCCGCAGCGATCCCTCCAGCGCGGTGAGGGCCACCTCGCCGTTGCCCTGCGCGAAGTGCGGGTCGCCCGCCGCGAAGCCGGCGCCGGGGGTCTGCACCGGCAGGTACAGGGTTGTGCCGCTGATCAGGTGCTTGATGTCGAGGTTGCCGCCGTGGCGCCCCGGCGGACGGGTGGCCACCGGCTGGTCCGTGTCGGGCGCGACTCCGGTCATGCCCAGGAACGGGGCGATGGGATAGCGCACGGCACCTCCGTCGCTATGGCGCAGCACGGCGGTGGCGTCCTCCACCTCCGTGAACACCGACACGGTGCTGCCGGGTGCGCCGGGGGTGAGGGTGTCTGCGGGCGCGGTGCCGTCGGGCATCTCGCCGTGCAGCGCGCCGAGGCCGTGGCGGTTGGAGGTGACCCCGTAGGGCACCCGGGGAGCGAACCCCAGCATGTCCACCCGCAGCAGGTCGCCCGGCTCGGCCCCCTGGACCTCGATGGGTCCGGTCACCACATGCGGCCCGTCCACCCCGAAGGTGTGGGGCACGTCTCGGGCCAGTTCCACCGCGTCGGCGAGCACGCCG
This sequence comes from Acidimicrobiia bacterium, assembly GCA_022821685.1. GTDB lineage: Bacteria > Actinomycetota > Acidimicrobiia > Acidimicrobiales > Aldehydirespiratoraceae > Aldehydirespirator. The sequence continues at coordinate 76,305 of JAJEDD010000014.1, read as the reverse complement.
TCTTCTGGCACGCCGCGGGCGCCGAAGAAGGCGGCCGGGTCGCGGCCTTGGTCCTCCAGGATCCCCTCGTGCGACAGGGTGTCGACGGTGACCACCGCGCCGTCGGCCACCGACAGCACCGGGGGATCGAGCCGGTTCGGCCACCACCCCCACCGACAGGTCTCCGCAGTGACCGGAAGGTAGTGCTCGCCGTCGATGCGCCCCTGCCCCGGATTGAGTATCCGCTCGGCCTCTGGGCTCACCCGCTGATTCTCGCATGGTCGGCTGCGCCTATGCTCGGCCGAGATGGGGGCGGGTACCGAGAGCGCGGCGACGCTGCTGGTGTCGGGCGGCGACGTTGTGACCATGAACCCGGCCCGGGAGGTGCTGGTTGGGGGGGCGGTGGCGGTGGCCGGCGACGTGATCGCCGCGGTCGGCTCCAGCACGGAACTGGCCGCCCGCTACCCGGAGGCCGAAGTGATCGACGCCACCGGATGCGTGGTCACGCCCGGAATGGTCAACGCCCACCAGCACCTCACCGGCGACCCGCTGATCCGCAGCTGCATCCCCGACTTGCTCGCGCCGGGCGCCTCGATCTTCGAGTGGTCGGTCCCCGCCCACGGCGCCCACACCGGCGACGACGATGAACTCTCCGCGGTGCTGTCGTCGGTCGAGAACCTCACCAACGGCGTCACCACCGTGGTGGAGGCCGGCACGGTGGCCCACCCGCACCGAGCTGCGGCCGGGATGCGCACCGCCGGCATCCGCGGCACTATGGGCACCTGGGGCTGGGACATCGAGGAAGGTCCCTTCACCGCGCCCGCAGCCGAGGTGCTGGATCGCCAGCGCGAGGTGGTCAACGCCCTGGGAACGGGCGGGCTTGTCGAGGGGTGGGTGACGCTGGTGGGCCACGACCTGGCCTCAGACGCGCTTCTGGCTGGGGCGGCCGAGCTGGCCCGAGACCGGGGCATCGGCCTCACCATGCACATGTCGCCCACCTCGTCTGATCCCGAGCAATACCTGGCCCGCACCGGGCGACGGCCCCTGGTCCACCTCGACGCGCTGGGCGTGCTCGGACCACACCTGCTGGTGGCCCACGGCGTGTGGCTCGACGATTCCGAGGTGGAGTTGGTGCTGAGCACGTCCACGGCCATCGCCTACTGCCCGTGGGCCTATCTGCGCCTGGGCCAGGGCGTGTGCGGCCAGGGTCGCCACGCCGAGATCGTGGAGCGGGGCGGGCGGGTGGCGCTGGGCTGCGACGCCTCCAACGCGGGCGACACCTGCGACATCCTGGCGGTGGCGGCGCTAACCGCCGGCCTGGCCCGCGACACGCGGGTTGACCCCGAGCGTTTCGGCGCTCACACCGCCTTCGAGCTGGCCACCATCGCCGGCGCGGCGGCTGTCGGCATGGACGACCGGATCGGCAGCCTGGAGGCGGGCAAGCAGGCCGACATCGTGGTCCACGACACCTCGTCGGCGGCCTGGAGCCCGCGGGGCGAGACGATCCTGCAGCTCGTCTGGGGCAGCGACGGGCGCTCGGTGCGCGATGTGGTGGTGGCCGGCCGGCCGGTGGTGCGCGACGGCGCCTGTGTCACCGTCGATTTGGCCGCCCTGCACGCCGAGGCTGCCGAGGCCCAGCGGTCGCTGCTGTCGAGGGCCGGTCTGGAGATACCGCATCGCTGGCCCCACATCCCCTGCGCCTAACCTCTACCCGAGTATCAGTTAGCTGGGAGCATCATGCAGGTTGCCGTTGTAACCGGACCGGGAGCAGTCGAGCTCCGCGACGAGCCTCGGCCCGCGGCTGGACCCGAGGATGTGCTGGTGGCCGTGGACGCCTGCGGCCTGTGCACCATGGAGAGGCGCCTCTTCGAGGGGACCAAGCCGATCTATCCCGTCGCTCCGGGCCACGAGGCCGCGGGCCGGGTGATCGAGGTGGGCGAGGCGGTCGCACCGCTGCCGGGCACCCCCGGGATCGGCGAACTGGTGACCATGGACCTGCTCACCCGCTGCGGCACCTGCCATCTGTGTCGCCGGGGCCGCAGCGCGCTGTGCAAGCGGCCCCAGGGCGGCGCCCTGAGCGACGGGACCATCTCGATGGGCGCAGGTCTGGCCGAGGTGGTCAGGGTGGCCGCGGCTCAGACCTACCGGGTGGGCGAGATCCCTGTCGAGCACGCCGCCATGGGCGAGCCGCTGGCCTGTGTGGTGCACTCGGTCCGGTTGAGCGGCTTCCGGGCCGGCGACCGGGTGGCGGTGATCGGTGCGGGCTACATGGGCCGTCTGCATCTGGCCCTGTGCCGGGCCTGGGGCGCATCACAGGTCGGCATGATCGATGTCAGTGGGCCGCGCCAAACGGAGGCAGCCGAGGCCGGCGCCGACTGGGCGACCGCACCCGACGACACAGCCGGCCACTACGGCGCGCACGACATTGTGTTCGTCACCGCGGGCACCCCCGGCGCAGTCGAGCTGGCCCTAGACCTATGCGACGACGCCGGTGCGGTGGTCCTCTACGGCGCCTTCCCCAAAGACGTGACGGCCTCAGTCGGCGCCGATCGCGTCCATCATCACGAACTGTCGATAATCGGGGTCTTCAGCCAAGAGCCCCAAGACTGGCGAACAGCCGCAGGCCTATTGGAGTCCGGTGCCCTGTCAGCCGACCTAGACCGCCTGGTAACGGCCCGCTACGGCCTAGCCGAGGTAGCCGAAGCCCTAACCTTGGCCACCTCAGAGCCCGTCTACCGAGTAATGGTCGGCTGACGGCGGCTGGCTGGTTGAAGGAAGGTTGCGGTGAGCGGATCTGCTCCATCCTCATCCCCAGCATTGCGAGCCGTTCACGCCTGGCTGACTGAAGGGCCGCTGCGGTGAGTGCGGTTGTTGTTGGGGTTGATCTTGGTACTGGTGGGGCTCGGGCGGTGGCGCTGGGGCGCAGTGGGGGGGTGAAGCTTTGGATGTACGAGCCCTTTGGGGGGGCTGGGTCTTGGCCCGCGGGTCGGGCTGATCCGGCGGCTTGGCTCGATGGGCTGGGCCGGCTGCTGGGCAGGGTGGACGAGGCGGGGCTGGAGATCGCGGCGGTGGGCATCGGCGGGCAGAGTCCCACCACCGTGCCCCTGCCCGATGACGGCGGCACCGACCCTGTCGGGTGGGCTGCGACCTGTCGGCATCCGGCTGGCATTGGACTGGACCGGACCGGACAGCACCTGGCCCAGCTCGAGTTTCTCAGCCACGAGGCGGGCCGTCCGCTGGCCGGCGCCCAGATCTGGGACTGGGCGCTGCGCTGCCTGGGCGCGGGCGACGTCCAGGGACTGTGGCCCGGCGAGGAGGCCATCGCGGGGTACGGCGAGCGGGTGGAGGTGGGCGCCGTCATCGGGCACTGCGACGGGTCGCTGGGCCTGCCGGCGGGTACGCCGCTGGTGAGCGGATCCAACGACGCCTACATGAGCTTCTGGGCGGGCGGTCTCGGCACTCCCCGCCGCGGCCACGACCCCGGCGGGCGCACCGGGGGGCTGGGCGTGGCGGTGGCCGCGGCGCAGCGCCCCGCCGAGCTCCCCGGCTACTTCAGCCCGGTGGGCGGGGTGGAGGTGGTGGGCGGCCCCACCAACGGGCACGGGCAACTCTTGGAGTGGTGGTCGGGCGTGTCGGGCCGGTCCATCGAGGAGCTGTTGACGCAGGCCGAGGGCGCGGCCCCCGGCGCGGGCGGCGTGTTGGTGTTGCCCTATCACGACGGCGAGCGAGCACCCCGCTGGGAGCCCCGCCTGCGGGGCGAGATCCACGGCCTGACCTTCAACACCGGACCGGCCGAGATCGCCCGGGCCGCGCTGGAGGCGGCCGGCTACAGCCTGCGGCACGTACTGGAGGAGCTGCGCCGCTTCGGGGTGGACATGGATGTGGTGTGCTGCGGGGGGTCGCCGGCCCGCAGCCGCCTGTGGTGCTCGATCAAGGCGTCGGTGCTGGAGGTGCCCGTCGACATGCCAGAGCGGCCCGAGCAGCTCTCGGCCCACGGCTGTGCCCTGGCTGCGGCCGCGGCGCTGGACTGGTGGGACGGGGTCGGCGCGGCCAGCATGGACTCGTGGCCGCTGGCCGCCATGACCCGGATCGATCCCGAACCCGACGACGCCTACCGGGCCGGCTATGAGCGGTTCGTGGCCCTCGGCGACGCCGCGGTCGCCCGACTCGACGAGCCGGTCTAGTGTCCAACAAACCACCACCAAGGAGCGACCGGCATGGTTAATCCCCTCATCTTCGTGGACCTGCCCACCCCCGACCCCGAGGCCACCTCGCAGTTCTACGAGACCCTGTTCGACTGGAAGTACAAGCGGCGCCCGGCCGGTGAGTTCCATGAGGTGCTGCCCGGCGTGAAGCCCAACCTCGGCATCCACCTGGAGACTGTGCCGGTGACCGGGCCGGTGCCCCGCATCTACGTGATGGTGGATGATCCGCCCGACCGGCTCGCGCTGGCCATGGAGATGGGTGCCACCAAGATGTGGGACGAGGTGTATTGGGAGGAGTTCGACGCCCGCCACGCCGCCTTCCGCGATCCGTGGGGCAACGAGGTGGTGCTGTGGCGCAACAAGGGCACCTACGTTCCCGGATCGGCTTCCGAGAAGAACGCCTAGAGCCGGGCGGGCAGGCGAGCCAGCGCTGGGTCAGCCCAGGACCTGCTCCACCGAGAACTCGACGTTGTTGCCGTCGGGATCCTTGATCAGGCAGATATAGCCCACATCGGGGTTGCGGTACATCGGCCCCAGCACCAGGCAGCCGTCCTCTGAGGCCAGGCGGGCCACCTCGTCCACCTCGTCGCGGGTGTCGAGGGAGATGCCGAGGTGGGCGATGGAAGTGAGGAACCCGTATTCCTCGACGATGTCGCCGGTGATCTGCTTGGGAAGCGGGCCCTCCATCAGCACGATCACGAAGCGGGCCGCGCCCGGCGCGGTGATGTCGCGCTCGTTGGCCAGCCACGCGGTCCGCATCTTGGTCTCGTCGTCGCGACGCTCGGAGATCTTCACCAGGGTAGTGAACTTCTCGTAGAAGGCGAGCGTGTCGTCGAGGCTGCGCACCGGCAGCGCGATGTGGGTCAGCAGCGACGGCGGCGGTGCTGGCGAAGCGGTCTCGGTCATGGCGACTCCCTGTGCGGGCGACACTATCGGACCGGGCGGACCGGTTCCGGTGGACTTGCCGAAGCCGTCACCACCGCGTACCTTCCGGCGACCAACTCGCCAACAGCAGAGGAAACACAATGGCACCGAATTTGGGCAGCATTCTCGTGGGAACGTCGCAGCTCGACGCCATGAAGGACTGGTACCGGGCCTGTTTCAGCCCCGACGAGAACGAGATGGGCGCCTTCGCCTTCGGCGGCGTCCAGCTCTTCATTGAGGAGCACAGCGAGGTGTCGGGGGCCAACACCGACGGGCACCGGATCATCCTCAACCTCGACGTGAGCGGCTGCCGCGACCTTGAGGCCCATCTCAACGGTCAGGGCGTCACCTGGGTGCGCGAGGTGGAGCAGATGCCCTTCGGGCTGATCGGCACCGTCGCCGACCCCGACGGCAACCTGCTGCAGCTCATCGAGTGGGGCGCCACCCCCGACGAGGGCCACGGCTGATCCATCGGCCCCGGCCACCCAAGCAATCCCATGCCGGGCACGATGATGCTCGGGCCTCGCACCCACTGAGAGGAGAGGACCGATGAAGGCGATGCTGTACCGCGCCTCGGGCGGACCCGAGGTGCTGGAATACACCGACGTCGACGACCCGGTGCCCGGCGACGGCGACGTGGTGGTGGCGGTGGCGGCGACCGCCCTCAACCGCCTCGACGTGTTGCAGCGCAACGGCTGGTACCACATGCCCGGATTCGCCTACCCCCACATCGCGGGCATGGACATCGCCGGGGTGGTGTCGGAGGTGGGCGCCGCCGTCAGCGAGTGGCGGCCCGGCGACCGGGTGGTGGTCGATCCGTCCATGGCCGGCGTGGCCGACAACTCCAAGCTGGCCGGCATGGGCGATCTCTACGGCGAGCTCGGCATCCTGGGCGCCACCCTCGACGGCGGCTACGCCACCAGATGCCTGGCGCCGGCCTCGCACTGCTACCGGGTGCCCGACCATGTGTCGCTGGAGCAGGCGGCCACGTTCCCGACGGTGTGGCTGACCGCCGGCCATGCCCTGTTCGCCACCGGCGGGCTGTCGGCGGGCGAGACGGTGATGATCCACGCGGCCGGCTCGGGGGTGTCGGTGGCCGGCATCCAGCTGGCCAAGCATGTCGGCGCCACCGTGTTGGCCACCGCCGGCACCGACGCCAAATGCGAGCAGGCGTCCGCCATCGGCGCCGACCAGGTGCTCAACAACCGCACCGGCGACGTGACCGCCTGGGCCATGGAGGCAACCGGCGGTCGGGGAGTGGACATGGTGTTTGACCATGTGGGGACTGCGCTGTTCACCCAGTCGCTGTTCTCGCTGGCCATCGGTGGCCGGCTGGTCAACTGCGGCAACGCCTCGGGCGACACCGCTGCCATCGGGTCGCTGGGCCATCTGTTCCACAACGGTCTGCGGATCATGGGGTCCGACCCCTACCGGCCCGACGAGATGGGCCCGCTGTGGGACACCTTCTGCGCCGGCGTCGGCTCCGGAGAGTTCTCAGCGGTGATCGACTCGGAGTTCCCGCTAGCAGAGGCGGCTGCGGCTCAGCAGAAGATGCTGGACAGCGACTTCTTCGGCAAGATCCTGCTGAAGCCCTGACTTGCCAGAGCCTGCTGGCACCATCGCCTCGGGGCTGATCCCCTGATTTGCCAGAGCCCTGAGCTGCTAGAGCCCTGACCCGTTAGAGCCCCGACGGGTTGCTCAGGGCGCGGTACCGGCCAGTTGCAGCGCGGCGTGGAACAGCACTTCGGCGCCTCGGGCGGCCGCCTCAGGCTCGATCGACTCGGCCTCGTTGTGTGAGAGGCCGTCTTGGCAGGGCACGAAGATCATGCCGGCGGGTGCGGTGAGGGCTACATGGCAGGCATCGTGGCCCGCGCCGGAGCCGATCCGCTCGTAGGCGAACCCGCAACGCTGCGCGGCCGACTCGACCGCCTGCACGCACTCGTCGTCGAACACCACCGGAGCGCAGTCATTGATCACCTCGACTCGGTGTCCGCAGCCGTGGGCGGCCGCCGCGTCGGCCACGCGGGCACGCAACTCGGCGTCGAGGCCCTCCAGCACCGCCGCGTCGGGGTGGCGCAGGTCGACGGTGAAGGTGATGCAGCCCGGAACCGTGTTGGACGACACCGGCTCCGACGCGAGCATGGCCGGGGTCAGGCGCACCTGCGGCGCGTGGGCCGAGGCCATCTCGTGCAGCCCGCTGAGAGCATCCGCCAGCGATCGGGAGGGATCGCGGCGCCGGTCCATGGGCGTGGTGCCGGCGTGGGCGGGGAAGCCCTCGAGGGTGACCCGGAACCAGCGGATGCCCTGCACACCGGTGACCACCCCGATCGACGAGCCGCTGGCCTCCAGGATCGGGCCCTGCTCGATGTGCAGCTCCAGGTAGGCCCGTAGCGGCTTGGCGAAGGCGGCCGATCCGGCCCAGCCCAGGCGGTCGAGCTCGGCGCCGACGCTGACCCCGGAGCGGTCGGTGATGGCCCGGACCTCGTCCAGCGCCAGCACCCCGGCCCAAACAGCCGAGCCCATCATCGAAACCGCGAACCGCGACCCCTCCTCGTTGGTCCAAACCGCCACCTCGACGGGGGCCTGCGTCTCGATCCCGTGATCGTTGAGGGCCTCGACCACCTCGAGCCCTCCCAGCACGCCGTACACGCCGTCGAAGCGCCCGCCGGTGGGCTGGGTGTCGAGATGGCTGCCCAGCACCACCGGTGCCGCGTCGGCGTCGATCCCGGCTCGGCGGGCGAAGAGGTTGCCCACCGGGTCCAACTCGATGGAACATCCGGCCCGCTCGGCCCAGCCCACGAACAGGTCCCGGCCCGCCCGGTCGTCGTCGGACAGCGCCTGCCGGTTGGAGCCCCCCGCCGGGGTAGCCCCTACCTCAGCCATTTCCATAAGCCGAGACCACAACCGCTCAGGACTCACGCGCACCCCACTCACGGCCGTATGCTCCCGACATCGTCAAGCATGACGAAATCGTATATTGCGGAGCCCCCGCCGCGGGCGGGGTTCTACCAATTTGATATAACTGTGGGGTGGACATGAACATCAAGGATCTAGACGACGATGTGGCCCGGCGGCTCAAGGAGCAGGCGGCTGCGGCAGGGCTGTCTGTTCAGCAGTACTTGCGCAACGAACTGACACGCATAGCGTCGCGTCTCTCGCCTGCGGAGTTATCCAGTGGCCGTAAACCCATGAGCAGAGCCGAGTTCCTGGCTATCCGGCAGCGGCTCCGCGGCGCCGATGACGCGTAGCGTCGTCTGCGACGCGGGCGGAGTGCTGGCCGCGGCGGGAGCCATCGAGGGCCATGCCTTGCCCAACACCGAGTTCTTGGCCCTTGACTGGTCGTCGATCACAGTCGGGCGGTTCTTGGCGTCTCGCTACGAGGGCAGGCCCGAGACCATTCAAGTGGAGACGGGACTGGTGCTGCTGGTTGTGGACGAGTGGTTCCCGGTCAGAATGTTCGTGGCAGAGACCCTCGCCCGGGCTGGCCGCGATGAGGTCGACACGCTCGACTCGTGGTCGGCTCTGATCCTCGCCGAGCAACTCGAATTGCCCCTGTTCACCGCCTCCGACGAGGTCGTAAGCGACCGCGTCAAGATCCTGCATACCTGGTAGCCGCGCCGTCTGTTTGAGCCCGCCACGAGATAACCGTGTGTGGCGTAGCTCCAACTCCGTTTTTGGTCACCGAGGTTGCAGCTACCCCCGCCGGGAGATGCCAAGGCGGTCGAGCATGGCCTGGTGGGCCTGGGCGCCGACGGCGAGCAGGAAGATGTCGAGGGGCAGCGTGCCGATGCCTCTGCGGTCCTCTGCGGGGTGGATGACCGAGGCCTGGGGAGCCACGAGATAGCTATGGCTATGGAAGCGGTAGTTGCGTTCGATAAGGGTCTCGAGGCCGCCAAGACTGTGGTTCGGCGATGATGCAATCTCGAAGGCGAGCGGCTGACGGGGGTCGTCGTAGATCAGATCTACCTCGCTGGTGCCGTCTCGCCAATGGTGAAGGCACACGCCGGCGTGTGTGGCGAGGGTGTTGACGGACGCCACTACGAGGTTCTCCAGTAGCGTGCCTTGTTCGACGGGATCGCCCAGCGGGGCGAGGCCGCGGTGCAGCGCCGCGTTGCGGACCGCGCTGTCCACAAAGTACAGCTTGCGGCCGCGCCGTTGGACGGCTGACTCGGAGCCCGAGTAGTTCGTCAGGGTGAACACGAGATAGGCCTGCTCCAGGAATGACAGGTACCGGTCGAACGTGGGCTGCTTGATGCCCAACTGCTGGCCGATGTTGGTCGGCGAGAGGAGGCCGGTCACCTGGCCGGCGAGCGCGTACAACAGCCGCTCCAGCATCATCGGGTTGTCGACGCCTGCCGCTTGGGGGATGTCCTTGTAGACGGCCCGCTCCACCGCATCGCTGCGGAGCACCCTCTGCGACTCGAGGACTTGGTTGGCGATGTCCTCTGTCGAAGGGGGAACGGCCGCATTCGCGAAAGGCTGCATGAGCAACTCGGGGAAGCCGCCCACCAACAGGAGGTGCATCCGAAGCCCCTCAAGTGCGGGGTCGGCCTGGCGCCCTGCAGCCAAAGTAGCCAGGGTGGCGCCAAGCGTGGCGGATGCCTCCAAGGCATGGGGCCAGCCGAGCAGATTGCAGGACTCATCGAGCCGGCAGGGCAGCAGGTGATGTTCCTCCCATCGTCCCACCCCGCTCTCGCGACGCTGCCTTCGGAGCGCCGCGGTGCTGCTGGAAGTGGCCGCGATATGCACGGGCCAGCCCTCATCGTAGAAGGTCTTGAGCCACAGGTCCCAGTCCTTGGCGTAGACAACCTCGTCGAGCATCAGGAACACAGGACTCTCTTCGGTGGCTCCTGAGGTGTCGAGCACCGTCCGCACGAGGCCGCCGAGACTGGCTGGCAGCAACAAGGGGTGGTCCATGCGGAGCCACCAGATTCGGTTAGGGGCGACGTCGTGGGCGATCAGGTGTTGCACGGTCTGGTACAGCACCGTCGTCTTGCCGACGCGACGGGGGCCCAGGATCAACTGATGCCTGCGTGGCTCGTTGTGGAGAAGCCGCTGCCATAGCAGTTGGGCCAGGGATCGCTCAGTGCTGGGCGCGAGCGTCTGGGGCACAGTCCCGGACGACCACCACGGGTTCTGTTCCGTGTAGACCCTGTGGTAATCACTGGGCTGTGGCTGCCATTCAACCATCACGCTCTACCTCGTGCGTATGTTATTTGAGAAATAGCATATTCACTGTGTATGTTATATGGCAAACTACAAATATAAAGAGCCATGTCTGAGAGTTCTCGGGATGCTCCTTATCCGGAGTTGAAGAAGACTCACACTATGGCCCATGTGGGCCGGCCGTTCATGGACTACAAGCCGCCCGCGGCGGCTCCGGTGTGGGCGGTGATCGAGGGGCTGGGCCGCTACCACGTTCTGCTGGCCGCGCTGGAGCTGGGGGTGTTCGAGGCGCTAGCTGATGCCGGAGCAACCGCCGACGAGTTGGCTGGGCGGCTTGATCTTCCGGTAGGGCATACCGAGGCGCTTTTGGACTCGGTGGTGGCGCTCGGCCTGCTCGACCGGGTGGTGGACGGGTTCATGCTCAATGACGCCGCCCGCCGCTACCTGCTCGTCGACGGGGCGGCCTCGATGGCCGGGCTGATTCCGGTGGCGCCCGGACCCCATGAGAACTGGACCCGGCTGGCCGACACCGTCCGCTCGGGCCGGCCCGCCACCCCGATAGACGACGACCCGGCCGCGTTCTACGTGCCGCTGGTGGAGGGCACGTTCACCACCATGTGGCGCTGCGCCACCCGGGCCGACTTCCGGATGCGCTACAGCGCGCTGGCCGCGCCCCGCATCCTCGACCTCGGCGCGGGCGGGGCGCCGTGGTCGATCGCCATGCTGCAGGCCTGCGGCGACGGCCGGGCCACCATCAACGACCTCGACGGCGTGATCGACGTGGCCCGCCGCAAGACGGCCACCCACGGCGTGGCCGACCGCTGCGAGTTCCGCCCCGGCGACTTCCACGCCGTTGCCATCGAAGACGGTGCCTACGACATCGCCGTGCTGGGCCACGTCTGCCGCACCGAGGGACCCGACGGCGCCCGCCATCTGGTGGAGCGGGCCCACGCGGCCCTGCGACCCGAGGGCCGGGTGGTGCTGGCTGACTACTTCGTCGGCCCCAACCACAAGATGACGCCCCACGCGGTGCTCATGGGCATGACCATGATGGCCAGCACCGTCAACGGTTTCGGCGTCACCGCCGAAGTCGCCAGCGGCTGGCTGCGAGATGCGGGCTTCGAGGCCATCCGCCTCATCGAGCCCATCGGCTTCCAATTCGCCTACGTGGCGTCCAAGCCCAGAGACTGACCACCCGATCATCGCCACCCAGGAGATCAACATGACGCAGCCCGAGCGCCCCGACACCCGGCGAGGTGCGGATCTATGTGGGCGGTATCACCCCAGGAGATCCACATGACGCAGCCCGAGCGCATCGACACCCTGATCAAGGGCTGGTACGTGGTCACCATGAACCCGACCCGCGACATCATCCGCCACGGCGCGGTCGCAATCCGGGGCAACGAGATCGTGGCCGTGGGCAAGGCCTCGGATCTGGAAGCAAGATACGAGGCCACCGAGACCGTGGGCGGCGACCGGTTCGTGGTGACCCCCGGGCTGGTCAACACCCACATCCACATCACCGGCGAGCCCCTCACCCGCGGCTATGTACCCGACGACACGCCCTTCGAGGAGAACGTGTTCATGTGGCTGTGCCCGCTCTACTCGGTGTACACGCCCGCCGAGGAGCGGCTGTCGGCCCAGCTCGCCGCGGTGGAGATGCTCAAGTCAGGCACCACCACCTTCCTGGAGGCGGGCACGATCCGCTTCACCGACGAGGTAATGGACGGCCTCGTCGAAGCCGGGATCCGGGGCCGCATCGGCAGGTGGGTGTGGGACCTGCCCCCCGAGCCCGACGTCTACCGCCAAAGCACCGACGCCGCCATCGCCAACATCAACGACACCATCGACATGCACCGAGGCACCGCCGGCGGGCGCCTGGAGGCGTGGTCGATGGTGGTGGGCCACACCACCTGCTCGGATCCGCTGTGGCGGGCCGCCCGGGAGGCCGCCGACCACCACGGCGTCGGCCTCAACTTCCACATGAGCCCGGCCAACCTCGACCCCGACGGGTTCATCGCCGAGTTCGGCCAGCGCCCCATGATCCATCTGGACGAGCTGGGCGTGCTCGGCGCCGACACCGCCATGACCCACTGCGTGCGGGTGGACGACAGCGAGCTCGACGTGATGGCCGCCGCCGGCTGCTCGGTGGAGCACTGCCCCACCACCGCGCTCAAGGTCAGCTACGGCGTAACCCAGGTGGGCAAGATGCCCGAGATGGTGATGCGGGGCATCAACGTGAGCATCGGCATCGACGGCAACAACGCCTCCAACTATGCCGACATGCACCGGGCCGCCTACCTGGTGGCCGGGCTGTTCAAGGACGCCCGCATGGACCCCCAGATGTTCCCGGCCGAGAAGGCCTACGAGATGGCCACCCTGGGCGGGGCCCGCACCATGCTCATGTCCGACGAGATCGGTTCGCTGGAGCCCGGCAAGAAGGCCGACGCAGTGCTGCACGACACCGACCGGCCCGAATGGCGGCCCCTGCTCAACGTGATGAACCAGCTGGTGTGGTCGGCCGACGGGCGGGGCGTGCACACCGTGTTCGTGGACGGCGCCAAGGTCGTCGACGCCGGCCGCATGACCACCATCGACGAGGACACCTTCTACAGCCGCTGCCAGGCCGCGGGCGAGGCCATCACCGCCCGCTCCGGCCTCCCCGACAAGGCCAAGTTCCCCGTGCTGTAGCGAACCGCCTAGGCCGATCACGCCCCACCGGATGGAATCGACGTGAATGAGCTCGCCTGCATCTCCGCCGACGCTGCTACAGGGCGGCGTCAGTTCTCGAAGTCGCTGGCGTTGAATCTCAGCGTGACGGAGTTCTCGGCGATGTCGGCCTGAGTTTCTTCATCGAAGCCGGCCGCGGCGGTGGCTTCGATCTCGATCGTGACCTTGATCTCGGCTCCCTCGGTCCGGTCGAGTCGCTGCACGACTCCTTCGGCGATGTCGGCTGCGACAAGGGTCCAGCGGTCCGAGGCGAGCGTCACCCGACCGTAGTATCGGGTCGGCCTGGGCTGATGTGGAGGAGCCTCGATCTCGATGACTGGGATGGGATCCTTCGGCACGCTCTCTGTGTCGCCGTCTTCCTCCGTCGGCGGGGACTCTGGCTCGTCTTCGGCGAATTGGCGGGCAGCGGCGTCCGGGTGGACCACTAGTCCGCTCGGCGCCACCGAACTCAACTGCTCCGCGGCTCGCAGGCCGACATAGCGCTCGCCGTTGTGGCCGTCGGCGTACGCGAAGCCCTCGGTGCTCCAGGCGGTGTCGGCCACGCCGTTCTTGATGGCGTCTTCAAGGACGCTTCGCCGCAGGAGCCTCGGCAGGTACAGGTATCGGGTGAAGTCCTCCCACAACTGCTTTACCGAGACGGAGAGCCTTTCGCCGTCGGGTCCGTCGCGCCACAGCGGTACTCGGTCGAGGTCGAGGCGCAGGCGGGTTCCCGCGTACTGACGGATGAGCGCCTCGTCCTGGTCGAGCTTGCGGGAGACGCGCTCGGCCAGCGACGCCGAGGAGGTGAGTCTCGCCCGCTCCCAACGAATCTCCCCGGTGGGGTCATCGGGCGGCCGCATCGGGTGCAGGGCCCAGACGTAGGTCTCGCCGACGCGGGTCTTGACGGTGTCGTGGGCTTCGGCGACCTTGGCGCGGGTCTGTCGTTTCTGGAACTCGTCGAGGCCGAGGGAGTCGGCGTCCCGGTCGATCGAGTCCCAGGCCAGGCAGCTGCGCACCGCTTGGCGCAGGTCCCGCAGGCGCGCCGCGTCGGCGGCGAGGAACACCAGCATGTTGCTGAACTGGCGGGCGCCGCCGGAGCGCTCCAGCAGGATCATCTCGGCGGTTCGGAGGGCTTCGCTGTGGTCGACCTTGGTGTCGTGGGGAGCGGTCGGGTCCAGCGCCACTAGGCGGACCTCGTCCTCGTCGGGCACGTCGGCGGGACTGCGGGGGCAAGCGTGGACGCTCGCGAATAGGCCTCTGTCCCGGCGCAGCGCGTCGTCGACCAGCCCGCGGATCACCTCGTCGGCGTCCGCGTCGCCGAAGTGGTTCTCGGCCCGGTCGCGTGCCATGCGGTTGACGGTTGGCTGGAGCGCGTACCAGTAGCGCGTGCCGTCGCGGTACAGGTACATCGCCTGGTCCGACAGCCTGCGCAGGGCGTCGCCGTAGACGGCGGGCCGCTCGGCGCCGGGCTGCAGGCAGCCGAGCTTGATGGATCGGTCGTCGAGGCCGCGGTTGGCGACCTGCTGCGACGGAGCGGTGCCGAAATAGACGGTGCGGGCCACCTTGCGGGCCGCTCGGAACCGGCCGAGGCTCGGATGCTCGCGGTCGAGCCGCAGCGGCAGGGCGCCGGAGCCGTCCACGTCGGTCTCGACGACCGTTCGCCAGTCCGGGTCGAGGTGGCCCATCAGTTCCTCTGCCACATCGATGTCGTCGATGGGAATGGTCGAGGGCATGATCAACAGGCTGGGATCGTCGCCGATCCACAGCGCATGCACGACCTCGGCCATGATCCGCAGCACCCCGCGTGTGCGCTGGAAGCGCTCCAGCGTGGACCATTCTCCGAAGAGCCGGTCGAATAGCTCGGGATGGATCGGGTAGGTGGCCTTCATGCGCCGCTGGTAGTCGCCCTCGCGGCACTCGGGCGGGAACTCGCCAGTGTGGGACTGGTACATCTTGGAGAACGCCCGCACCACCGCGTCGCGCTCTCGGCGTCCCTCGGACGACAGGTCCTTGAAGACGCGCCGCTGTACGATCTCGAAGCTCTCCTCGGCGGTTGCGGTGCGCCAGTTGGCCCGAGTGCGGGCGAACAGGTTCTCCAGACGGGTCAGCGCCGCCTGCCCGCCCTCGCCGCCGACCTCGATCTGCGACGACGGGATCGTCGCTACCAGCAGCGCGCCGGGGGTGGCCGCCGCGGCCTCGGTCAGGGCCTGGGCGAAGCTGAAGTGCGCATCGAAGGTCCCGGCGGGCAGTTCGGACTGGCCGTAGAGCTGCCGGGCGTAGCCCACCCACTCGTCGATCAGGATGAGGCACGGCGCGCAGGAGCGCAACAGCGCGGTGAGAGATTCTCCCGGATTGGTCCCTCGCCGGTCGGCCTCGGACACCAGCGCGTAGCCTTCGGCACCGCCCAACTGGTGGGCCAGCTCGCCCCACATGGTGCGGACGACCGTGCCGTCGCCCTTGGTGTCGGTGTCGCCGGGGCCGAGCTGATGCCCGACCAGCACCGCCCGTCGCACTGGCTCCGACGGGAGTTCCAAGCCGTGGGCAGCCAGGAGGTCCTCCACGCCCTTGAGCTGTGGGGCCGAGGTGCCGCCGGCCAGGTGGTAGAGGGCGATCAGGGAGTGGGTCTTGCCTCCGCCGAAGTTGGTCTGAAGCTGCACGACCGGATCGCCGGCCTCGCCGCTGAAGCAGTGGACGGCACCGACGATCAGGCTGGCCAGTCCCTCGGTGATGTATGTCCGCCGGTAGAACTCGACCGGGTCGCCGTACTCGGACGCCGCCTCGCCTCGCCACACCTTGTGCAGGTCGGCGGCGAACTCCACCAGCCGGAACCGGCCGGTGGACACGTCGTCGTGGGGCTCGATCACGCTCCGCCAGCCGGGGATGCCCGCCGACGGCGCACCCCCGTTCTTGGCGCCGGCCGCCCGTCGGCTGATGTTTCGGGCCTGTTCGTCGAACTTGAGCCGCAGCAGCTCCCCGTGGAGCCGGTCCACCTCGTTGGCCTGAGCGCCCGAGCCCGCCGACTCCAGCAGCCGCCTGGCGGTGTCCAGTGCTCGCAGTGCGTCGTCGGTGGAGAAGCTGTCGTTGTGGGCCCACGAGTTGCGCACCGTCTGCAGCTCCGAGACGTAGCTGCGGTCGTTGCGGGAGAGCTTCTTGGAGAAGATCGTGTTCCATTCGTCCCACATGACCTTGAGCAGGAACTGCGCGTCGGTGGGGTTGACCGGCCGGGGCCGACCCGGGCCCCGGGTGTTGGCCCGCTGTACGCCGGTAGTCCAGTCGTCGCCGAACTGCGCCCGGCACTCGCGGGCCACGAACGGGGCCAGGCCCTCGCCCAGCAACGCCACCGCCTTGCCCACCCGCTCATAGTTCGAAAGCGCCATTGCCTACTTCTATCTCAGCCGTGCGACAGTTGCCCCTATCCGGGACGTATCGACTGTGGCGATCAGCCTGTGAACCCGAGCGACGCCTGTCCCTCGGGGGGCTTGTCGGCCAGACGAGTCAGTTCGGGCCAGGCGGCGACCAGGCCGTTGTAGGCGAGCGCGTCGGCTGTCCAGCCCTTGCGCTCGCACAGGTGGTAGAGCCGGTAGGCGAGTTCCCGCGCCGGTTCGGCGAGGCCGCCCACGGAGCGCATCAGATCGCTGGCCGCCATCTCGCCCTCGTTGTCCAGCTTGCGGATCAGATGCTGCACGACCTCCCACACGGTAAGGCGCTCGTCGGTTGCCGGCGTCCAATCCTCGTCCAGTTCGCCTCGGGCCAGCAGGCGGCAGGCGTTGCCTTGTTGCTGGAGGATCCCCGCACGAACCAGGCCCTCGATGGATGTGTTCTTGGCCTTGCTCAGGGTCTCGGCCATCCCCGCGGATCCGTCATCGAAGCCGAACTCGCTGTACCAGGCGACCGCCCAGCGCGTGTCCGCATCGAAGTCGGCCTCCTGCTCGGCCAGCACCACGTCGAGCGCCCGGTTGATGGCGGCCAGCGCGTCGCGCACCGACATCGACCCGCCGTCGGCCTCCACCACACGCTGGTACCGCGAGAAGATCGCCATGCCGGGGCCGATGGACGCCTGGGCGAGGTCCACCGGCGCGATGTTGCCCTGCTGCATCAGCCGCAGGGCCTCCGGCAACTCGCCGTGGAGCGACGACAGGAAGTCCCGCCGGGTGGTGAGGGGAGCGTCCGCGCTCCGTCGGCGGCACACCAGCACGATGGACGAGGCGAGGGCGGCGCGGCCCACCACCCGCAGTCCCCCGGGCTGCTCGGTCCGGATAGGCCAGGTGCCGGTGATGGTCACGCCACAGTCGAGGAGTCCTTCCAGCATGGTCTCCCAGCCCGTGGACACGCGTCCCGCACCGTCGCCCGTGTCCTCGGACTGCTTGAAGGCATAGAAGATGGTGAGCGGATAGTCGTCGTCCTGAATGTCGAGAGTGGCCGCGAAAGCCTCCCTCAACCCCTCCTCGAAGAAAGCGGCTGCGGAGTCCCAGTCGCCCTGACGAGCCGGTTCCGCGATCAACTCCTCCTGTTTCGGTGCCAGTAGCCGGCTTGTCAGGTCCGGGTAGATGTTCTTCAGGCAGCGACGCAGCCACACATAGAAGAAGTCCGAAAGGTCGGCGTAGGGGATGTTGTCGTAGTACGGAGGATCAGTGCACACCATTACTCGACGCTCTAGGTCGTGTGGTTGGTGAGCATCAAGTTGCTTCACATATCCACGGCCTTGCGCTGGGACCCTTTCGAGCGCCGCCACCAAGTACTCGAGCTGGCCAAGGAAGTTGCCGGAGGAGTTGGAGAACGGGTTGCCCTCGGCGTAGACCCAAACCATCGGCAGGGCGTTGCGGGCGAAGACCTGTTCGATCGTGTCACGGCCCGGATTCCAGAAGCACAGGTTGGAACTGCGGTTGGCCAGGCGTCCGATGACCAGGCTGAGGTAGTGGGCGATCGCGTCGGCATACGACTCGTCGCCTCCGTCGGCCAGCACTCGCTCGCGAGCCTTGGCCACCAAGTCAGCGAAGGTGCACATCGTGGTGAGTTGGCGGGCTGTGAACAACTCTGCCCAGTGCGTAACGCCGTATTGCTGGACGCGGAATCCCAGAGCCTTGCTAGGCAGGCTTCCCGAGGGCGGGTCGGCGGGCGGCACCACTTGAGATGCACGGAGATGATCCTCATGTGCCGGCAGGTAGATCCGTTTGCGGTCCCCTTCGGCCACGATGCAGACGAGTTGTGAGCCCAAGCCCTTCGCCTTGCCCGCGGCTCGGACCTCCTTGAGCGGCACGGCGGCTCCGCAGGCCAAGCATGTGGCCCCGCTCCGAGTCACAGTTCCGCCTGGCTGGCAGCTGGGCCCGCGCCTGATCCGAAAGCGGATCTGCTTGTTCACACGGTCGGGGACCGGCTCGAGCCAGGCCTCCCTGCCCTTGCGTCTCGACAGCGCGAACGAGTTGAGCAGCGGCATGGTGAAGCCGCAGGCGGGGTTCAGGCAGAGCGTGGTACGAGCCCACAGCCAGGCAATGACGGTGGCCTCTCCGCCCCCGTCTTCCTTGGGAATCGTGATGCTCGGATACAGGCGGCCGATGCGAGCCTCGGCCTGTTCCCGCATCCACTGGCCGTAGTGCCGCACATCGGCAGCCAGGCCCGCCGCACCCTCCCAAGAGTCAAGAGCGCTGGCCTGCCCCGTGACCGCGTGTATGGGCGCGCGTCCCGCGAACCGAGGCGGGATCTCTACCTGGGCCTTGTTGATGAGAACCGCCACCGGGTTCAAGTCTCCGGCATACGCCTCCAAGCCCAATCGCTGCGCCTCCAACGGAATCGACCCCCCGCCGGCGAACGGATCCAGCACCGCGGGCAAGCCCCCCCCCCCCGCAGATTTCATGATCTCTTGGTGTGCTTCATGGAAAAGTGTGGAGTCGTTGCTGTTGGCCCACTGCACAAGTCGCTCCAAGAGCCCGAATAGCTCCTTCCGTCTGACCTCCTGCTCTCCCAGAGTCAACGACGCGTCGCAGGAGGGGTCGTCGACCAGCGAGGCGAACAGCACCGCCCGACAAGCTGCCAACGGCCGCCGCGCCCACCACAGATGGAGCGTGGACGGATGCCCCTTCCGAATCGACTTCTCGGTAGCGGCCGCCGCATTGATCGCGTCCAGAGGCAACGCCACCTCAATCAACTTCCGCTTCCGGCTCATGTCCTGCGCTCTCTCACCCGTCAGCCAGTGAAGCCGAGATCGGTCTGGCCTTGAGCAGGCTCAGCGGCGAGGCGGGTGAGCTCGGGCCAGACGGCTACGAGGCTGTTATAGGCGAGGGCTTCGGCGGCCCAGCCCTTGCGCTCACAGATGTGGTAGAGCCGGTAGGCGAGGTCACGGGCCGGTTCGGCGTCGGCGTCGGCGGAGCGCAGCAGGTCGGCGGCGGCACGCTCTCCGCTGTCCTCGAGTCGCCGGATCATGTACTGCGCTACTTCCCAGACTGTGCGGCGCTGGTCGTCTTCGGGATCCCAGTCTCGGTCGAGCGCGGCTCTTGGGAGCAGCCTTACCTTGCCGCCGCTGGCTTCCACTATGCCCGCCTCCACTAGGCCGGCTACCGAGGTGTTGCGGGCCTTGGACAGTTGCTCGGCCCGGCCGTAGTCGCCGGGGTCGTGGCCCTGCTCGCCGTACCAGGTGACCGCCCAGCGGGTGTCGGCGTCCAGGTCGGCATCGGCACCTTCGAGCGTCTCGTCCAGCACCCGGTTGATGGCGGCGAGCGCGTCGCGGACGGTCATGTCGGTGCCACTCGCCTCCACCACTCGGGAGTACTGCGAGAAGATCTCCATGCCTGGGCCTATGGCCGCTTGGGCCAGGTCGACCGGAGCGATGCTGCCTTGGCGCATGAGCGTCAGAGCCTCAGGCAGGCGGTGGGACAGCCGGTCGAGGAAGTCCCGGCGCGACGCCATCGGCGCGTCCGCGGGTCGGGGTCGGCAGACAAGCACGATGGAGGAGGCCAGGGCGTTGCTGTCCAGCGACCGCATACGGTTGGAAGCCTCGCTGCGCACCGGCCAGGTTCCGGTGATCGACAGCCCGGCGTCGAGCAGCGCGGCGAGCATCGTCTCCCAGCCGGTGGACGCGGTGCCGCCCTCATCGGTCTCGGCCTGCTTGAAGGCGTAGTAGACGGTCAGCGGGAAGCGGGGATCCTGGATGTCTCGCAACCGCTCGAACACCCGTCCCAGCCCGTCCTCGAAGAAGCTCTCGGCGGTCCGCCTGTCGTCATCGTGACGGTAGGGCGCCGCGATCAGTTCCTGTACCTTGGGGGCGAGCAGCGTGGAGCACGTCTCGGGGAACACGCTTCGCAGCGAGCGGCGCAGCCACACGTAGAAGAAGTCCGACACGTCCGCGTAGCCGACGTTGTCGTAGTAGGGCGGATCGGTGGACACCAGCACCGGCGTCGCCGGCGTCGCCAGCGACGTGGCGTCTTGCCTCTCGACCCTGCCGGCGTGCACGGGCGGCGGCGGCGGCCATGCGGGCGAGTCGAAGGCGCGCACGATGCCGTGGAGGATCACTGACCACGAGCCCGACGACTCCGACAGCGGGTTGCCCTCTGCGAAGTCCCAGATCATCGGGATGGCCTGTCGAGAAAAAAGCTGCCGGGGACATTCGGCTACGGGCTCCCACCTACAGAGCGAGTTGCCGAGGTCGGCCAGCTTCGAGACTGCGAACGCCAGGTAAACGGAGACCGCCTCGGCATAGGCCGACGCTCCGATGCCGCCATCGCGCAGAGCAACACCGTCGTCGGCCATGCCGGCCGCTCGGGCGTCGTCCCGGATATGCTCACGGACCTCCGACACGAGGTCGGAGAAGGTGCACAGCCCGGTCAGTTGTCGGGGTGTGAACAGATCGGCCCATTGCGTCATTCCCCATTGCTGAACGCGGAATCCGAGTGCCTTATTGGGCAGTCCGCCAAAGTCCGGGGCATCGCAGTCGTCAATCCTTGCGGCCTGCTCGTGGCGCTCGTCGGGAGCCAGATAGACCCGCTGCCGGTTCCCCTCGGCGGCGACCGCTGTCATGAGGGCGCCCATGCGCCCGGCCGCGGCCTCGCTCTTGACGTGGCCCTCCGGGCATGCTTCACCGCAGACGATGCAACGGAACTTGGCCCTCCCGTGCTTGGGTGGGCTCGGCGGCTCGCCGGCGCCGCCGTCGATCCGGAAGCGGACCCGGCCACCATCGATCACCGGCGTCAGCCACGACCGGCGGCTCTTCTTCTTGGACAGCCACCACGACGACGCCAGCGGCATGGTGGTGCCGCAGGCGGGGTTCGCGCAGCGTACGGAGCGCGTCCACAGCCAGGCGATGGCCGTGGCCCGCTCTCCGCCGTGCTCGGCCGGCAGCTCGACGTCCGGATACAGATGACCGATGCGATCTGCGGCTCTGTCACGCATCCACCGGCCGTAGTGGCGGACGTCGGCGGCCAGTCCCGTCGATCCCGGCCACGACCCCAGCGCGGCGGCGCCGGACTGGTCGGGACTCACCGCAGGCTTCCCCGCGAACCGGGGCGGGATCTCGATGAGGGCCTTGTTGATCAGCACGGCGACGGGGTTCAGGTCCCCGGCATGGGCCTTCAGCCCGAGCCGCTGGGCCTCGAGCGGGATCGACCCGCCCCCGGCGAACGGATCTAGCACGGCCGGCAGTTCCCCGCCGCACGACTCCCGGATCACGGCTCGGGCTTCGCTTAGCACCCCAGGGTCGTTGCTGCTTCTCCAGTCGACCAGCCTCGTGATCAACTTGAACAGATCGGCCCGCCGAGCCCTCTGCTCGTCCGGGTTCAGGGAGGTGTCACCGGAGGGGTCGTCAACCAGCGAGGCGAACAGCACCGCCCGACACGCCGCCAACGGCCGCCGCGCCCACCACAGATGCAGTGAGGCGGGATGGCCGTGCCGGATCGACTTCTCCCGGGCAGCGGCCGCATTGATCGCATCCAGCGGCAACGCCGCCTCAATCAGCTTCCGCTGCTGCATCACGGTAAGCCCGCCCGTGCCGAAGGGCGCAAATGTTCGGTGGACTCGCTGCAGTGCCGGCTGTCTGACGGGGTCGATGTGTCGCCGCTGCCCATCTCAATATGTGAGACGTGCTAGCCGCGTATCCGGGCCAGCCCGTTGACCACGAGCGAGGCGATCTGTGATGGGCGGGACGACGCGAACAACTGGCGCATTTCGTTCTCCTCGAGTCCGCATGAAGTTGCGCACCAAGCGCTGTTCCGCGCGGCCGATCTGAGATGAACCAGACTCCTGTCGATCCGGGCGTCGTCCGGACGCTTCGGGAAACTGTCCGCGGCCCAGCTGAGGTCATCGATGCCCAGCGCCTTGGCGACGAGCGCGGCGGCCCCGCCGAAACCGGCGACCACATAGAGCGGCTGACCGGCTTCGACCGCGTAGACGGCCTCCTCGATGATCCCGGGCATGGCGCCATTGAAGCCATTGAGCCGGCCGCCGATGAGGACTCGTGCGTGACTGGTGCGGGTGATGTGTCGGCGCACGGCACTGTAGCTGCGCTCATCGTGGTGGCCGTTGAGTCCGGCAGGCTGCTCGGACCTCTGTGCAAGAGTGCTCGGGTCGATCTCTACGCCGTCGGGGTCGAGACAGATGACTCGGCCAGGCGGTCCGAGACCTTGATCGAGCGCCAGCAGCTCTTCACCGGAGAGCCGCCGGTGCTCGGGCTCGGCTAGGCAGAGCGTGAGAGCGTCCGGGTGGCTTCCGTAACGCTCGACCTCGTGCATAAGGAACTGGGTGAAGCCTTCAGGCTCGACCCGCCCCTCGTACATAAGGCCGCCGCGCCCAGTCAGGACGGACCGCGCAATCTCCGCCAGGGCCAACTCGGCGTGACGGGGGACCAGTCCCAGCGCTCCCAAGTCGGCGCTGCCGGAAACTGATACGCCGAGCCGCAGGCCGCGCAGCGCGTCCGCGGGGCGCAGCGCCGGGTCGGCCATTAGAGGCCCTTGCCGCCTCGATCGGCGTAGGTGCGAGGCGTCACGGTGCCCACGGTAGCACCACCCGCCGCGAGGCTGAAGAGCCGAGAGCACACACTGAGTCGAATCGTCTGGAGCACCCCAGTGTGCTGTCGGTGAGGAGTCGGAGGGCGCCTATCGCAGGCCGCGGGCTGCGAGTTCCAGTGCTCGCAAGGGACAAGCGAGGAGACATCTCATAGACAGATTCCTTCAGTCTTCACACTTGCGCCTGCTACATTCGACTCGGTGATGCAAGGGCATCAGAGGGTGCAGGCTGCGCTGCCCAGCTTTCGTCGCCCGCCCGTCGTCGAGGTGGTGATCGGCGCACAGATGATTGGCGCGGTGCCTCACTCGCTTCAGGCTCTGGGCGGGTTCGCAGCCTCCCTCGCGGATGAGGGTCTGTCGGTACAGGAGGCCAGGCCCGCTGTGGAGGTTCGCCCTGAACGCTTCGACGCCGCCGAGATGCCGGTCGTCGCCTCGTTGGATGTTCTGCTCGGTTCGGGACCTCCGCCGGTGTGCCATGTGATGCGCAGCGCTGTGGGCGACGAGATGGTGCAGGTGCAGACAGACTGGATCGCGGTCAACTGGCGCAAGGCGTCGGCGGACGCAGAGTATCCGCGCTGGCCGAGCCGCTGGGACACGTTCGAACGCCGTGCTCGGCTCGCTCAGGCCTGTTTCGGCGGCAGCGACTTCCGGTTCGGGCTCGTCGAGGTCACCTACCTGAACCACATCGAGTTGAACAACGCTGCGGCGCTGCACAGCCAGCCCGCTCGAGTGTTGTCGTTCCTGGCCTCGGGTGATGAGTTCACCGACGGCTTTCTGGGCCCCGCCGAGCGTTGCCATGCGGGTCTAGACTTCAGAATCGGGCAGTCCGATTCGGATCGGCCGGCCGGCCGGCTGAGCGTTTCGGCCACTCCGGCGTGGCATGAGAAGGGCATGAGCCCGCTCTTGGTCCTGACGCTGACGGCGAGAGGCAATCCGAGGTCGTCTTCGTTAGAGGGCGTCCGAGAGTTCGCCCATCTCGCGCGGGAGTGGATCGTGCGGGCCTTCGCTGATCTGACCACTCCTGAGATGCACGCTGAATGGGAACGCGAAGACCGAGAATCCAATGAGGGAGCCCAACCGTGACGATCATTGAGTCGAATACCGGAGGCCATCTGCTGAGTGCGAGTTGGCCCGACACGGCGGCCTACGGGCCGATATCGGAATTCTTGGCCGACGACGATTTGGATGTCGCGCACGGTCCGGCCATCTTTCGGGTCGTCGCGGCCAGGCGGCGACCCCGGCCGCACGGGCTGTCGGCCGGCTGGGCAGGCCGCAAGCTGCGGCGGCTGCGGACGCTGGGCGACGATTGGGACGGTCATGGCGCTGCCGCGCCCGCCAGCGAAGCGTTGGCTCGCTCGCACAAGTTCCTTATGACTCTGGAAACCTGGCCTCGTCACGTGCCGCGCCCGGACGTGATGGCCTCGACGGAGGGTGGGGTTCTCGTCGAGTGGGACGCGAACGGCGTTGAGGTCATCATCGAGTTTCCTGCCCGAGGCTGCGTGAGCGTGTATCTCAAGACGCCGCGGGCCGAGGCAGAGGGACCGGTCGAAGATCACCTCGACGACTTGTCGGAGGCGCTGTCCCATTTCGTCCGCCTGACCTGATGCATCTGTTCGCGTGCTGCATGACCCGCGCGAAGTCTTCGAGGACGACCCGACCATCCTCGACTCTGATGTCCTGTATCGGATGGTTCGGTACGACACCGTCCATTGGGATGGCGACGACGCGGTGCGGGCACGGACGAATGCCTTTCAGGATCAGCCCCCTCAACGGGCACTACAAATGGGATACCCGGCTGTAGCGCTCTCGGTGTATCTCGGGTCGATCCTCCAGCGTGGGGGAATCGACCCGGCGAGCTTGGTGAAGGACAGCCGCTGGCGGGGTGGGTACGGCGTGGCGAGCATCACGGCGGGGCAGGCCCGTCTCGAGGGCCAGGGCGTGGCACGGGATCCGCTGCCGGACAGCCCCGCCCACTGCCTGATGTTCGCGCGGTCGGGCCGCAAGAAGACGAAGGGTCAGAGCAAGGCACTCGCTCGCCATTCGGTCATGGTGGTGCCTCCTCCCCGACCAGCGAGCGAGCAGTGACACGGCGCGGCTGAGGTGCGGATGGATGGAACGGGCCGGCCGCGAGGGCTTCGACATAGTTTCGGATTGGTCGAAGTATCACTGAGGCGAGGCGGCGAGGCTCCAGTGGTCGGGCCAGCTCAGGATGCGCTTCTGCTCGCCGTAGCCGGGCTCGCTCTGACGGCCGGTGAAGGGGTCGTACAGGTAGCGGACGGTGGTGGTGTCGTCGTCGGCCACCTCGACTAGGGCGAGGATGTGGCGCTCCTCGTTGTTTAGGCCTGCGATGACCTCGGAGCTGGTCACCACGAAGTCCTCCGCACCCGCGACGCGGCCCTTGACCTCGATGAAGAGCAGACCGTCGTCGGCGCGGGTCTCTATGTCGTAGCCCTTGTGGTTGTGGGGCATCTCCTGAGGCTCGCGGCTGATCTCCTGTTCGGCGGCCAGCACCGCGTCCACGGCCAGTCGCTCGATCCGGGCGGTGTCCGCGGTGTGAGTCTGCGGCGAGGGCTGGCCGGCAAGGCGGGCCAATAGGGCTTCTGTCACGACGAAGGCGGCACCGACCACTCTGGGCGGCAGGGCCGCGAGCTTGCGCTGCGAGGCCAGCTCCTGCTTGCGGCGCCGCAGCCGCTCGTCGGCTTCGTCGGCGCGTCGTCGGGCCTGTGCCGAATTGAGGCGTGCGTTGCGCTTGCCTGCCATCTCGTCGCTCTTGAGCCTGAGCACCTCGTTGTCCCAGTGATTGCGCTCCGCGGTCAGCCGTTGCTCGACGGCGGCCAGGGTGCGGTCGACCTTGCGGTGCACCCGGTCCTGCACCTCGCCGAGGTGGCGAGGAATGTTGTGGCCCACCGCGTGATGCACGGCTGTGCGCTCCAGACCGGTGCGCACCCACTCGGCTGCGGCGAGTGGGTGAAGCAGTTCGAGTTCATCGGCGTCAGGCACTCGGCAGTCGAGGTACGGATGCGCGCCGGCATCGCTGACCTCGCCGTCCTCGGTGATCTCCACGTACTCGAATCGAGTCGAGACTGGCCTTCGCGACCTTCCCGACGCCATGCTGGCATCGACTATCTCGTGCTCCAAGAAGATCAAGACCCTGGGCCTCTCGTTGGCGTCGTCGGTGGAGTCGATAAGGATCGCCCCTTGTGCCAGCGCCGAGCCGTGCGAGTCGAGCACTGCCCCGACGGCGGCGTCTAGGAGGGGATGGCCGGGCGACAGCAAGTCCGCGCGAGGCTTCCCAGTCACAGCGATCCGCTCCTGTTCGAAACAGACCCGTTCGTAACGCTCCAACAACCGGTTCTGGCCATGATCGGAGTCCCATCTGCGCAGCGCGGGGGGCACCCTCCGGACGTGGTAGCGATCACCCTCATGGCGGGTGACCCTGCCGTCCAGCAGTTCGAAAGCGGCCAGGAAGAACCGACGCACGAAGCTGGGCAGCAAGCGCCACGGCCGTGCTCTGGCCATCCGGTCGCGGATCTCGGCCACCGCGTCGGGGGCGAGCTCCTCGGCCAGCAGCGAGTGCTCCTCGATCAGCTCTCTCACGCGTTCGGTCACGGTGGCGTCGATGATCTCGTTCATGCGAAGTTGCTGCAGCTCCGGTGTGTCGGAGGTGATGGCCTCGATGAGCAGATCCCGCAGCGACCGGTCAGAGAACGCCTGGCCGAGCACGTCGAACACCTTGCCTCCGAGTGCCTTGCGCTGTTCTTCGAGCTTGTCGAGCAGCCGCTCGAACACCTTCCCCTCACGCGTCTCGTCAGCAACGAGGTTCCACAGTCGGCACACCTCGGTCTGTCCGATGCGGTGGATGCGCCCGAAGCGCTGCTCGATGCGGTTCGGGTTCCAGGGCAGGTCGTAGTTCACCATCAGATGGGCGCGCTGGAGGTTGAGGCCCTCGCCGGCCGCGTCGGTGGCCACCAGGATGCGCACTTGTTCGTCCTGGGTGAAGCGGTGCTGGATCTGGCGGCGGTCCTCGCGGCGTATGCCGCCGTGGATGGAGACCACCGCGTCGTCACAGCCCAACAGGCGCACGAGCCGCTCAACCAGATACTCCAGGGTGTCACGGTGCTCTGTGAAGACGATCAGCTTCCTGAGCCGTCCGTCGTCGCCGAGCATCTCGGGAGTGCTCTGGAGCAGGCGGGCGAGTTCCTCCCACTTGCGGTCCTCGCCTCGGGAGTGAACCTGGCCGGCCTTCTGCTCGAGCCGCTCCAGCTGTGTGATCTCGACCCGGAGTTCTTCTGCGGTGCGGGCCGCGGTGGCTTCGTCGAGGATCTCGGTCTCGACGGTCTCCGTCTCGCTGCTGAGCAGTTCGTCCAGGTCGAGATCCTCGAAGTCGGCCAGCGCGTAGCCGGACGGCACTCGCCCCAGCACCTCAACCCCAGGATTCGCTGGTCGGGAAGCCGCCGCAGCCTTGTACATCTCCGCTTCGGCGAGCCGGGCCGAGAGCCGTTCCCGGCGCCGCTGCAATGAGCGCCAGATCGCCCTGGGTGACGACGCCAGGCGTCTCTGCAGGACTGTGAGAGCGAACCCGACCACCGCAGAACGGCGACCCTCGCCCTCCTGGCGCAGACGTCGTGCCCGATTCATTCCCTCGGTCACGTACTCGGTGACCTTCTCGTAGAGGTCCCGTTCGTCGTCGCTCAGCGGGTACTTCGCCGTGGTCGCCTCGCGTTCGGGAAACAGCTTCGTGCCGTCGAAGCGCAGCAGTTCCTCCTTGACGCGGCGACGCATCAGATCGGAGGGTGGCTCATCGCTGTGTGCGCCGCGGCGGAACCGGCCCGCGAACCGGTCCTCATCGAGCAAGGCCATGAACAACTGGAAGTCCTCCGGCTTACCGTTGTGCGGCGTCGCCGTCATCAGCAGGAAATGTCGAGCTGCTCGCTCCAATCGTTGGCCGAGCCGGTAGCGCTTGGTCGCTTCGACATCCCCGCCTCGATAGGTGGCCGACATCTTGTGGGCCTCGTCTACGACCACCAGATCCCAATCGGTGCGGCCCATGTGGACTTGAAGGCCCTCGTCGCGGGCCAGCATGTCCAGCCGAGCGATCAGTCGGTGCCGTGTCTCGAAGGGATTCCCGGACCGGGTCGACTCCACCATCTCGCGGGTGAGCAACTCGAACTCCAGGCCCACCTTCTCGCCCAACTCGTCCTGCCACTGCTCCGCCAAGCCGCCCGGCACCACGATCAGGCACCGCTCCAGGTCGCCGCGCACGATCAGCTCCTTGATGAGCAAACCGGCCATGATCGTCTTGCCCGCCCCCGGATCATCCGCAAGCAGGAACCGCAGCGGATTCTCCGTCAGCATGTCCAAGTACACGGCCTCGATCTGATGCGGCAACAGCTCAACATCGCTTGAATGGGTCGCCAGATACGGGTCGAACAAGTAGGCGAGGCTGATGCGCTTGGCCTCGGCCACGAGCATGAACAGCTCCGGATCGGCGTCGAAGCTCCACAGCCGGTCCTCGGCACCGGCCAACAGTTCCACATCGCTATCGCGGTACAACAGCTCTCTATTGACCCGGCCGTGGCCGTCCACATAGGTGAGGTTCACGACATCCGAGCCAAGCCGATCGACGTCAATGACCGTGACAGTCCCCGATGGCGCCAGTCCCCGAAGGCGCACGCCCTTCGAAAGCTCATCGAACCAGCCCATTCGCCGCGGAGCGTACCTGCGTCGCCGGATCAGGTTGCAGGTCGGTGCGGCTACAGGTCGGGCACCGCGAAGAGCGACCCGCCGAACAGCACCCAGGCCAGCAGCAGCGTCCACAACACGTTGGCGGCCTGCGCGATCACGAACGCGGCGGCGGGCCGGCCGCCCTGCATGGCCAGCAGGTCGCGCAGCCGGGTCTCCAGCCCGATGCACACGAAGGCGATAGCGAACAGCCAGGTCCTCAGGCCCTTGAGCACGCCCGTGGTGGCGTCCACCAGCCCGTCGGTGAGCACGAAGGAGAACAGCAGCGAGGTTGCCAGGAAGCCGAGAACGAACTTGGGGAATCGCTCCCAGATAATCGACGCCGACACCTCGGGCGTGTCCGCTCCGGATGCGCCGCCCCGGACGGTCCACCACACCGACAGGGCGAAGGCGGCCACGCCGAGCAGGGCGTTCTGCGACAGCTTGACGATGGTGGCCGCGTTGGTGGCCGAGTCGCCGATGCTCTCGCCGGCCACCACCACCGCGCCGGTGGTGTCGATGGTGCCGCCTATCCAGGCGCCACCGACGACGTCGGAGAGTTCGAGCCAGTCGACCGCCAGCGGCATCAGGATCATCATCGGCGCGGCCACTACCAGCACCAGCGACGTCACATAGGACAGCTTCTTGCGGTCCCCGGCGATGGCCCCGCAGGCCGCGATGGCGGCCGACACCCCGCAGATCGACACCGCGGTGGCCATCATGGCCGAGAACTCCTCGTCGACCCGGAGCTTGCGGGCGACCCAGAAGCACAGGTACCAGATGACGGCGATGACCGCGGCCGCCTGCACCATCCCGTACATGCCGGCCTCCAGCACCCGGCCGAACAGGACGCTCGAGCCCAGGATCACCAGCCCGGCCTTGATGTAGTACTCGGTGCGCATGGCGGTTCGGAGCCACTCGGGCACGCTGAGCACGTTGGAGATGAACAGCCCCAACGCCAGTGAGGTGATGGCGTAGTTGACGCCGCGGTCGCTCAGGGCGGAGTCGCAGGCGACGGCCCGCGCCGCCCAGGCCAGCCCGAACAGCGCGGCGAAGCCCACCGCGAAGCCTCGGGTTGAGCCGTCCATGAGGCGCACCCCGGCGGTGCACAGCACCAGCAGGGCGGCGCCGACGCCGAGCGTGGCTGCCAACCGGCCGGGAGCGAAGAGACCGCCGATGCCGTCGCCACAGGACAGGCCGGCAGCCTCCGGCCGGACACCGACCACCACCAGAGCGATGATCGCGGCGCCCATCCACACCGAGACCCAGTCTTCGGAGCGCAGAAGCTCGCCTGCCCCTGACTTTGTCACGAGTGCCAACCTAGAGGCCGGGAGCGAGCGCGGATAGGCAAGTAGTGCTTCGCGCCGCAGCGGTGTCATTCCCGCTCTTGTTCCCTGCGCTCACGGGCCGCCCAAACCACAGCGTCACAGCCCACGGCCTCGCCCGTGCGAACCGGACTGGCGCCCCTATCCGCTCGGCCTCGGGCGGATAGACGGCAGTTCAACCGCGGTAGGGTCGGGCCATGGCCGAGTTCAGGGTCATCTTCGTCGCCAACGACTACGACGCCACGGTGGGATTCTTCACCGACGTGATGGGCTTGGAGGTGGAGCGGTCCTTCGGCGAGATCTTCAGGGGGACGATCCTGCTGGCCGCCTCCGGCCGGATCGAGGTCATCGAGGACGGCGGCGGATGGGACAGGCCCGGAGTGACGGGCGTGTCGGTGTCGTGGCAGATCGCCGACGCCGACGCCGAGCACGCTCGGCTGGTCGCCGCTGGCGCCGAGATCGTGCGATCGCCCGAACTGCAGCCCTGGGGTCACAGGAGCTTCGAGGTGGCCGGCCCCGATGGCTTGCGGATCATCCTGTTCGAAGTGGTGACGGCCGAATAGAGGGTGGAGGGCAGATCTATGCGATTCGGGTTCTGGCCTTCGAGCGCCCACCGATGGGATCAGATACTGGCGGTGAGCAGGGCCGCGGAGGCCTGCGGCTGGGACGGCCTGTGGCTGCCCGACCACTTCATGCCGCCCGAGGGCGGCTACGGCCACGAGCCGCCCGGCACCGAGCCGGAGCTGCTGCCCACCCACGAGTGTTGGACCCTGCTGAGCGCCCTGGCTGCGGCGGTGCCGAGGGTGCGCCTCGGCGCCATGGTCACCGGCAACACCTACCGCCATCCGGCGGTGCTGGCCAAGCAGGCCGCCACCGTCGACCACGTCAGCGGCGGGCGGCTGGTGCTCGGCCTCGGCGCGGGCTGGCAGGAGAACGAGCACCGCCGCTACGGGCTGCCGTTCGGGACGGTGCGGTCGCGGGCCGACATGCTGGACGAGGCCTGCGCGGTGATCACCGGCCTGTTCGCCAACGAGCGCACCGACTTCGACGGCGCCCACTACCGCCTGCAGGGCGCGCCGCTGACCCCCAAGCCGCTGCAGGATCCGCTGCCGATAATGATCGGGGGCCGAGGCGAGCGCCGCACCATCCCGACCATGGTGCGCTGGGGCCACGAGTGGAACGGCTGGTGCACGGTGGCCGACATGCGGTACTTCAACGCCATCATCGACCGGCTCTGCGAGGCTCAGGGCCGTGATCCGGCCACTATCGCCCGCTCCGCCGCGGTGATCTTGCACATGTGCGACTCCGAGGCCGAGGCAGCCCGGCTGCAGCCCGGCGCGGCGGGCCGTCCCGAGCTGGTGGGCACGCTGGCCCAGCTGGTGGAGCAGGTGGCCGCCTACGCCGAGGCCGGCACCGACGAGTTGATCATCCCCGACTTCAACCTCGCACCCGAAGAGGCCCCCGAGGTTGCCGAGCGCTTCATGTCCGAGGTAGTTGCCGCCCTGTGAGTCCCCGCAGACAAGCGGCCGGGATAGTTGCACAGTTGCACTTCCAAGAGGCCGAGCGAATCGGGGCCCATCACATCGAGGCGGCCGCGCAAGCCTGGTAGGCGGTGTCCGCCGACTCAGTCGTGCTTGGCGTGTTCCGGCAAGAGTTCGCGGACAGCATTGTCGAGGCGTTTGGCCACACCCTGGTTGCGGAGTGCCTCGCGAATTTGCTTGCATGCCCTCACTTGCCCAGCACTAGCGAGGTCCGGTCTGTCGCGCACGGTGCTGGCGACCCGCTCAAGGGTCTCGCCGAGACGAGCGAGGCGTCGATGCAGCCGCTCGTTCCGGTCGAATGCGGGGATCGGGATCTGGTACCAGAAGTGAGTGTGAAAGTCCCGGTCGGACTTGCGCGCAGCGCGGTATGCATCCTGCAACGCGTCAGCGTTCAGTACAGCCACCAGGTAAGCGGCCTCGGAGCCGCTGCGCGCGGGCAACCAGTAGCAAGCGTCGTTGAGGACAATCTGGTCCTTGGTTCGTGCCGCCCTCAGGTGCTGTCCTGACTTGTTGTAGGTCACGGTCCAGGCTCTCGTTGCTTCGAGCTGCGCTGTCAGCCGTCCGTGGTAGTCGAGCATTTCGATCAGAGTGTCGGGGGTGGTTGATCCCCGTCCCTTGAAGTCCCCATAGCGAGTCTCGGCCCCTTGCCAGAAGTGGCTGACCGGGGCGGCGATCAGCGATCCAGTTGCAGTCAACGGAATCACGCAGCTCGTGAGACGATGCGTGAAGCACCCGACAAGCAGGTTCTGGGAGAATACTGCGTCGGTCAGCCAGAGCGTGGGAACGTCGCCAACGAGCACACCGGCGTCGTTCCACGGCTTCTGCGTAGACGGCCTAGTGGTCACCGTGGCGGCGCCAGGGGCGACCGGTGTGCTGCGGTCCACGACGATGAGGCAGTGGGGCCTAAGGTTCGCGCCGGCGCGTGGCTCGCCGTCGGGAGCGTCCAAGACGTACCCAGAGGGGGCTGGTGGGCTGGCAGTAATGGCGGCTGTCTCGACGATCCTGTTGCGAACGGTCGCCCAGGAGTCGTCGCGGCTGATTGTCTCTCCGTCTGCCACGGACAGCGCGAGCTTCTCGCCACTACCGGCCTCGCCGGTTAACCACACGGCCGCCTTCGCCCCGGTGAACGGCGGCGGTTGTATCGGCGACAGGTCGATGCTCCCAGCTGCCGGCCGAGCGGAGCGGAACATAGACCAGTTGTCCGCGGAGAGGGAAGCTCGGTTCACAACCCATCCTGAAGCGTGACCATCCGGTGACAGGTAGAGGCTTTCGCAACGGACAACAAACAGGGCGGCGATGTCGAAGCTGCCGACTGAGCCCGCTGCCGACCTTGACCTGCCTGACGCGTAGAGGTTGGCTTCGCGAGTCATCAGATCCAGCGCCTCGCGCCGGTCCTCGACTTGTATCTCAGACATTCTCACCCATGGCGGGTTCGCGACGATCCGGTCGACCTTGGTCTCAGCCAGCATCGCCGTGGACATGTGGTTCCTCATGAACCAGCTCCATACACCGTTGCCTTCCGCATCGATGACCTCGGTGAGCCTTTCGTGGGCGACTGTAAGTGCCTGCTCTTGGTTCGCGCTCAGACCCTCCAGCAAGTGGCCCGGCATCGGCGCTGCTTGACGGCATGAATCGACGAACTGTCGAAGCCGCTGAGAAAGGCCTGCTGGCCGAGCGAAGGCCGCTGGGATCTCGATGCGTCGACCCTTGGGCGTGACGAATCCGAACATGCCGCTCGCTCGTTGGAGCCCTCCCCGATCGTCGGGCGGCGGAGTTGCGAGGCCGTCTCCCTGATGCACCCGCAGCCCATCGGGACCTGGTGAAGGAGCCGCTGGCAGCGCTCGCAGCAGCGTGGCGCGGGCGATCTCCACGGCGACCGGGTGGATGTCGATACCCCACACCAGCCGCGCCGCGATATCGGCCTGTTGTTGTGGCGTCCAGTCGCTCGCGAAGCGACAGATTCGGCGTGCTGCATGGAATAGGAAGGTCCCTGAGCCGCAGGCGGGGTCGAGCACGCCGACGGCCGGAGGCGGACCCTGTGTCGAGCGAGCCTTGGCGACAGCTCGTTCGCACCATTCGTCGTCACAGACCCTCTCGATCACCAACTCGGCCAACCAGTCGGGCGTGTAGTACTCTCCGAAGGACTTGCGGTGGATCGGATTGATGACGGCCTCGTACATGCCGCGCAGCACATCGCGGGGCCGAGCCCGCCAGTCGAAGCTGTCGGCCGCGGCGAAGATGTCGGCTGCCCATTGTTTGCCCCCTGGTGTGAGCGCTACCCAGGACACGAACCCGTCGTCGAGGGTGGCTGTGGCCGCGTCTCCGCCGTTGACGCTTGACGTAGCACTGTTGAGCGTCCTCACCACGGCTCGGGCGACCGCCACCAAGAACGTGTGCTGCACGAACAACTCGGCGGCTTCGGACTCTGCCGGCACCATGCCGGATCCCCTGAGCATGTCGTACCACAGAGCCCTCTGCGTGTGGCGCGCCCTGGTTGCGGCGACACCGGCCTGCTGGGTAGTCATGTTGGCGATGACTCGCAAACGGGCGAGATATGGCTCGAACACCGTCGTGTACGGATCAGAGGGTACGGCTGGCTTTCCCTGGTCTCTGTGCAGGACGCGGTGGAGCCAGGCCAAGAACTCCACCTCGTTGCCCGGTCGAAAGCTGCGGGAGCGCAGGAAGCGTCCGGCCTCCCCACCGTGGACCGGCCAGAGCCAGGAGTGCCAATCGTGACCGTCGGTTACCACACCGATCCAGGGCACCTGCGCAGCACCACCGAGGTCGAGTTGGTCGCGCTCGTCAGCACAGATTGCCCTGACGTAGCGATCGACCTGCTGGTAGGCCGACTCGTTTCCGCTTCCACCCGTTCCGGGCCTGTGCGGGTCGCTGGCGCGTCCGGGGCGCTTGGTGTCGAAGAGCGCCCGCGCTGTCGGACATCGCAGGTCCGGTTGGACCCCGGCAATCTCGTCTCTCTTGTGACCGTGTCGTTCGCGCCGAGCGCCTTCAGCAGCGCAGCCAAAGCCGATTCGACGTTTCCCTCGCTGGTGGCGGCACCAAGAACGGCACCGGCGGCGTCCATTTGGATCTGTCTGAAGCCCGTTGACATCGTAGGTTCAACCCCGTAGATGACCCTTCCACAGCAGTATGACGGCTTCGGCTGTCACCGCCGTTCATTTGATGGGGCAGCAGATGAAGAAGGATGTATGAGCACGTGCTCCCACAACCACCTGCGATAGCGTCCGGCGGCGGAGCAACCAGGGAGTAGAGCGATGACTGAGACGATGCTTCCCGACGACGTGCCGGCGGTGGTCGAGCAGGCCCCCAGCCGCTTCGACGCCTACGACACGCAGGAACTGTGGCGCAAGGACGTGGACCATTACATCCACCCCTTCACCGACTTCGCCGTCTGGCAACAGGAGGGCGCCCTGGTGATGGCCGAGTCCGACGGCGCCTATGTCTACGACTCCGACGGCCGGCGCTACCTCGACGCCCAGGGCGGCCTGTGGTGCGTGAACGCCGGCTACGGCCGGGCCGAGATCGCCGACGCCATGGCCACCCAAGCCCGCAAGCTGGCCTACTACTCGCCGTTCACCAACACCACCTCGGCGCCCGGCGCCACCCTGGCCCACAAGCTGGCGTCGCTGGCGCCGGGCAGCCTCAACCATGTGTTCTTCGGCCTGTCGGGGTCGGACGCCAACGACACTGCGGTGAGGATCATCCACTTCTACTTCAACCGCCTGGGCCAGCCCGGCAAGAAGACCATCATCACCCGGGTCAACGGCTACCACGGCTCCAGCTATCTGGCCATGTCGCTCACCGGCGTGGCCCACGACCACATCGGCTTCGACATCATCGGCGAGCCCCTCATCACCCGGGTAACAGGCCCCGACGTATACCGGCGGCCCGAAGGGATGACCCCCGCCGAGTACGCCGACCACCTGGTGGCCGAGTTCAGGGCAAAGGTCGAGGAGCTGGGCGCTGAGAATGTGGCCGCCTTCTTCGCCGAGCCGATCATGGGCGCGGGCGGGGTGCTGGTGCCGCCCCCCGGCTATCTGCCACAGATGCGCGAGGCCTGCCGCGAGTACGGGATCCTCTACGTGTCCGATGAGGTGGTCACCGCCTTCGGCCGGCTCGGGCACTTCTTCGCCAGCCGGGACGTGTTCGATATCCAGCCCGACATCATCAACTCGGCCAAGGGGCTTACCTCTGGATATGCGCCGCTGTCGGCCACCCTGCTGTCCGACGAGATCTACGAGGTGATCTCGGTTCCGCAGGCGCCCGGCGCCGAGTTCGCCCACGGCTACACCTACTCCGGGCATCCGGTGTCGTGTGCGGCGGCGCTGGCCAACATCGAGCTCTTCGAGCGCGAGGACATCTGCGGCCATGTCCGCCGGATCGGCCCCTACTTCGAGGAGCGCCTGCGCACCCTCACCGATCTGCCCATCGTGGGCGACGTGCGGGGCAAGTGCCTGATGATGTGCGTGGAGAACGTGGCCGACCGCCACACCAAGGAGATGTTCCCGCCGGAGGTGGAGATAGGACGGCGCATCTCCGACGCCTGCGACGCCCGGGGCCTGCTGGTGCGCCCTATCGGACGCCTCAACGTGCTGTCGCCGCCGCTGGTGCTGACCACCGACCAGATCGACTGGCTGGTCGAAACGCTGCGGGCCGGGATCGAAGAGGTCATGGCCGGTCTCCAGCGCGAGGGACTGTGGAGTGGCGGCTGAGTCCTCCCAGCCGAGAATCACTGCAGCCCTGACCCCGATCCCATGACAGTCACACTGGAAGCTGGCATGGTCTCCGCCGGAGAGGTCCCGGGCGGCGTTCTCGCGACCGAGATCCCGTGACCGTCACCCTGGAAGCCGAGATCAGCCCGGGGGTGAGTCCTGGCGACTATGTGGACCTCGCGGTCCGCTGCGAGCGGGCTGGCTTCGACCGCTTCGGCGTGTCCGACGTGGTGTTCTGGCCCGACTGTTTCGTGCTGCAGGGGCTGATCGCTCAGGCCACCAGCCGGATCCACATCGGTTCGATGGTCACCAACCCCTACTCCCGCCACCCGGCGATGCTGGCCGGTGCGGCCGCCACCCTGCAGGAGCTCTCCGGCGGGCGGATCTTCCTCGGCATCGGCGTGGGCGCCGGGCTGGAGGACCTGCGCATCGACTATCCCCGGCCGGTGCGGGCACTGCGAGAGGCCATCGGTGCCATCCGGGGCCTGCTGGCCGGCGACACCGTGCAACTCGACGGCGAGATGTTCTCGATCGACGGCGCCGGCCTGGTTCGCCCGCCCGAGGTACCGGTGCCGATCTCGGTGGGCACCCGCAGCCCGCAGGTGATGCGCCTGGCCGGCGAACTAGCCGACATCGCTCTGGTCGGAGCCCGGCACTTCACCCCGGAGATCGCCCGGCAGTATCGGGGCTGGCTGGCCGAGGGCGCCGCTCGGGCTGGCCGCGACGCAGCCGAGATCGACATCGCGCCCCGCCTCACCCTGTGCGTGTCGCCCGACGGGGATCTGGCCCGCCGGTCGGTGGTGCGCTACGTGGCCCACTATCTGGCCATCATCCGGCCCGCCGAGATCGACCCCGACCGCCTCGCCGCCATCGACGAGGCTCTGGGCACGGCCACCGGCTGGTACTTCGACCTCGACCGCTACGACCCGCCCGATCTGTTCGACCTGGTAACCGACGACTGGATCCGCCGCTACGCGGTGGCCGGGGCGCCGTCGGAGATCCCCGAGCAGATCAGAGAGGTGACCGCCCTGGGGTTCACCAGCGCCAGCCTGAACCTGGCTGCGGTCCTTCGCTCCAGCGCGGTGGAGGGCTACGCCGAAACCATCGACGGCTTCGCCTCAGTGATCGACCACTGCCGCTGATAGGCCGAGCCGGTAGCGTCCGGTTGTGGCTGACCGGCCCGACACCTTGCACTACGGCGCCGACATCAACCACGGCCCCGCGGCCCGGTTGCCGGTGGCCGACTGGGCCACCGACTTCGACCACGTCGACCCCGACTACGCGGCCCGGGCCCCCGAGATCTGGGACGAGCTGCGCCGCCGGTGCCCGGTGGCCCACAGCCGCCGCTACGGGGGAACCTGGCTGCCGGTGCGCCACGCCGACGTGTGCGCCATCGCCAAGGACACCGCCACGTTCAGCTCCAACGGGGTGGTGGTGCACGACGGCCGTCCCGAGGTGCCGCCGCCGGTGGGGCTCGCTCCCCCGATCACCAGCGATCCGCCGTTCCATCGCATCGCCCGGGAGGTGTTGCTGCCCGCCTTCGGGCCCAAGCCCGTCGAAGCCAAGCGAGAAGCCACCCGACAGACCTGCCGGGAGTTGCTCGACGACCTGCTGGCCGATGTGGAGGCGGGCCGCATCCGCACGGTGGACGCCGCGCTGGGCTACACCCGCCACATCCCGGTGAGGGTGATCGCGGAGGTGCTGGGAGTGCCCCGCACCGACGGCGACCATTTCCGCCGCTTCATCCACCGGATCATGGAGCAGCCCGGCTCGGCGCTGCCGGCCGAGCACGAGGACTCCCTCGAGAGCTACCTCCGGCCGCTGATCAGGGAGCGAGTGGCCGAGCCCCAGGCCGACCTGATCACCCACCTGACTCAGGCCACCGTCGAGGGCCGGCCCTTGGGGCTCGAGCATGTGCTGGGCACCTGTGCGCTGCTGATTATCGCCGGGGTGGACACCACTTGGTCGGCCATCGGCGCGTCGCTGTGGCATTTTGCCCAGAATCCGGCCGACCGCCGACGCTGGACGGATGACCCCGACGTGCGCCCCTTCGCGGTGGAGGAGTTCCTGCGATTCTACGCTCCGGTCACCATGGCCCGGATCGTGGCTGCCGACGCCGACTTCGCGGGCCGCCGGATGCGGGCCGACGACTGGGTGCTGCTGCCGTTCCCGGCCGCCAACCGCGACCCCGAGGCCTTCGAGAACGCCGGTGAGTTCGTGATCGACCGCCGACGCAACCGCCATGTGGCCTTCGGGCTCGGCATCCACCGCTGCCTGGGCTCGAACCTGGCCCGCATGGAGCTGACCGTGGCGTTGGAGGAGTGGATGGCCCGGATCCCCGACTTCGAGCTGGCCGACCCAGCGGGCGTGAGATGGTCGACCGGCCAGATCCGCGGCCCCAGAGAGCTGCCAATGCGTATCCTCAACGGCGCAGCGCAGGCCGCCAACCCCGAGGAGCCAGGGTGAAGCTCCACAAGTTCAGCGACGTCGATGCCTTCGTGGCGCTGGATCTGGCCGGGGCCGAGGCTGCCTCCGGCCCGGTGCGCTGGGCCCGCAAGGTGCTGCAGGGCGGGGCCAAGGATCTGGCCCGCTCCCAGACCTACACCTACGCGGCCCTGCAGATGCGGCGCAGCGGCGCGTCGGCCGGGATCAGCGCCGAGGCGCCCCAGCGGGCCGAGGCCGTTGCCGCGTTCGTGGCCGAAGCTGCCGCTCTGGCCGCCGACGGCACCTACCTGCCCGACGCGGCCAAGGGCGTGGGCGAAGCCGACCTGGCCCCGCTGCGCAGCACCGACCCCCGCACCGTGGCCCGGCTCGGCGGGTTCGCCGCGGAGTGCGACGCCACCTCCGCCGCGGTTGCCGCCGACGCCGCCGCGGGCCTCGACGGTTGCACCGCGGTCATCGAGGGACTCTCGGCAACCGGCCCGGCTCTGGCCCGAGCCGTGGCCGACAGGGGCGGCCGAGTGGTGGGACTGTCCACCGCCGAGGGTTCGCTGGCCGGCGACGGCTTCGACCCCGCTGCCCTGGCCGAGGCCTGGGCCGAGCACGGTTCCAAGACGCTGAGCGCGCTGGCCGGCCGCGACGACGGGCTCGACGCGCCGGGTGCGCTGTGGAGCATCGGCGCCGATGTGGTGTTCGCCGGGTCGAAGATGGGGATCGTCAACCATGGGGTGGCCGAGGGTCTCGGCTGCCGGGCCCTGGCGCCCAGCGGGAGGCTGGCGTTCACCTCCAAGGCCCTCGCGGTGTGCCGTCGTCAGGGCATCGTCGCAGTGCCCGACTTCGTGGCCCTGGCCGGATCATCCATCGCCGCGTGGAGCAGCCCCGACACCGGCGACGACGAGGTCCGCTCCGAGGTCGCCAGCACCGTCTCGGCGCTGATGGCCGAAGCGCTCGCCTCAGACGATGGCCCTTTCCTGGGCGCCTGCCACGCTGCCGAAGCCTTCCTGGCGTCCTGGCAGGACGAGCTCCCCTTCGGCCGCCCCCTGGCTTCCTAACCTGGCCGCAAGGCCCCTACGCCGCGGAGGGGTGCCGCGCTCGGGCACCGTATAGCGCTAGAGTTGCCGCCTCGATGCCGGGAACGGCCCTCGCCCGAGCTGTTGCAGCTCCGGGTATCCACGAGGGCCTCGGGGGAGCGTCGTAAATTTGGCGATGGTGCCGCGCCACCGTCGCCGCGTCGAACGTCGAGACCCAGAGGCTTCCCCCGTGCCATCGAGAACACCCATGAGCCGCGTGCCGCGGCAGGCACTGATGCTGTTCGCTCTGTTCGGGCTGGTGGCCGCGCTCACTGCCACTGGCAGCGACGACGCTCAGGCCCAATCGCTGCCAGTACTCTCGATTCGAAGCGATGCCTCAGCCGTCTACGAGGGAGACACGGCCTCGTTCACGGTGACGGCCTCTACGGCACCGAACACCGATGTGACCGTCAAGGTGTCTGTGACGGAGCACCAAACCTATACCGGTGCGGTGGCTACCGGCCCTCAGACCTTCATCCTTCAATCCGGCCAGAAGACCGTCAAGTTCACGGTCACGACCATGAACAGCCCCAACATCGTCCTTCCTGGAAGCTTTGGCCGGATCTACGTAAACCTGTCCACCGACGGCACCACCGGCTACACGCTCAACAGCAGTGCGCACTCGGCCTTTTCGGACGTGAATCCGTACGAGTTGAAGCCCTCCGAAGTGTCGATCAGCGGCGGGTCCGCCATTACCGAGGGCGGTAAGGCCGTGTTCACAGTGACCGCGACTCCAGCCGCCAGAAAGTCCAAGTTCGTCTACGTGCAGGTCGTCGACTCCGGTGACTTCGCGGAGTCGGGGCAGACAGGACGCCAGAGCGTCTTAATCGGGAAGGGCCAAACCAGCGGTCGGTTGGAAGTGAAGACCGAAGACGACGGCATCGATGAGCTCGACGGCACGATCACGGCCACACTTCAGTCTGGATCGGGCTACACGGTTGGATCGCCGCGAACGGCGAGCGTGGCCGTGTCGGACGATGACGTTGCGCCAACCCACACGGTGACTGTTACCCCCCGGAGCTCGAGCGTCGCCGAGGGCACCGACGCGGTGTTCACCGTGGGGGTGAGCCCCACGCCCACAGCCAACCTGACCGCGAAGGTCGCCGTCACCCAGAGTGGCGGCTACATCGCCGCCGGCAACATCACCACCCACGACGTCACCATCGCCGCCAACAACGCCTCTGCGACCCTCACCATCGCCACTCTCGGTGACACCGTCGACGAACCCGACGGCAGCGTCACCGCCACCGTGCAAAGCGACGCCGCCTACAACGTCGGCACCCCGTCGTCGGCCACCATCACCGTCACCGACGACGACGTGCCCGCGGTAAGCATCACCGGCCCGAACGCCGCCGTCACCGAAGGCGGCAACGTCGTGTTCAACCTCGCCGCCAGCCCGGCGCCCCACAGCAGCCTCACCGTCACGCTCGCGGTCACTCAGAGCGGCGACTTCGCCGCCGCCGGGGCCATCGCCAACAACAAGACCGTCACCATCGGTACCTCCGGCAGCGCCACCTACACCGTCGCCACCGTCGACGACAGCGCCGACGAGAACAACGGCTCGATCACCGCCACCGTGCAGAACGGCAGCGGCTACACCGTCGGCAGCCCGTCGGCGGCCACCGCCGCCGTCAGCGACAATGACGTCCCAGCCCTACCCACCGTCACCGTCACCGGCGTCTCGCCGGTCACCGAGGGCGCCAACGCGGTGTTCACCGTCACTGCGAACCCCGCACCATCGGCCAACCTGACTGTCAAGGTTCAGGTCAGGCCGATCGCCGGCGACTTCATCGCCGCCAGCGACGTCAAGATTCACGACGTCGTCATGGCGGGCGGCACCACCTCCAAAGCGCTGACCATCGCCACCATCAACGACAGCACCGACGAACCCAACGGCTCGATCAGGGCGACCCTCCACGGCGACAGTGGCTACACCCGCGGTGACCCGGCATACGCCGACATCACCATCAACGACAATGACGCAACGACCACGACCACAACTACGACCACCACCACCACGACGGCACCGCCGCCGCCACCGCCCCCGCCGCCACCGGCGCTCAGCACCGTGAGCGTCACCAGGAGCGCCGCCAGCATCACCGAGGGTGCCAACGCGGTGTTCACCGTCAACGCCAATCCGGCGCCATCCAGCGCGTTGACCGTCCAGGTCGTAGTCACCCAGTCCGGGGGCTACGTCGCCGCCGGCAACGTCAAGATTCACGACGTCGTCATCGCGGCCAACACCGCCTCCAAGGCGCTGACCATCGCCACTATCGGCGACAGCACCGACGAACCCAACGGCTGGGTCACCGCCACCATCAACACCCATAGGTCGTACACCCAAGGCAGCCCCTCTAGCGTCCGCATCAACGTCAACGACGACGATCCACCTCGGCAGCCGCAGACGCTGAGCACGATCACCATCAGCGCCGACGAGACCCGTGTCCTCGAGGGCTCCAGCGCCGTGTTCACCGTCACCGCCAGCCCTGCACCCTCGGCCAACTTGAGCGTGCGTCTCACCGTCACCCCGTCGGGCAATTTCGCCCGCTCCGGCGATACCGGCTCGCGCACCGTCACCATCGCCGCCTCCGAGTCCAGCACAAAGCTCACCGTTGGCACTGTCAACGACAACGTCGACGAGCCCCACGGCCGTATCACCGCCGCCATCAGCCGGCACGCCGATTACGCCATCGGCGACCCCTCCTCCGCGAGCACCGCGGTTATCGACAACGACTCCGCTCCAGCGCCGCAGCGCACGAGCACGAACACGGGATCTCAATCGCGTCGGAGTTCCACGCCGCCAAGCCCAAGCCCCACCACGACCACCACCACGACCACCACCACCACAACCACCACACCCGACAGCACCCAGAACCCGGCAGACGGCGACCCCCAGACATCGGCAGACACCTCGGCAGAATCCGACGACGATGCGCCTCCCGCCGACACCGGGCCGGTGACCCTGACGGTGACCGGCGGCCCAGGCGTCACCGAGGGCCAGGACGCGGTGTTCACGATCGCGGCCAGTCGAGTCCCCGCAACCAACCTGACTGTGAGCGTGTTCGTGGCCCACAAGGGCAACTTCGTGGCCCGCAGCGAGCGGGGCGACAAGACCACCCTCCTGTTGGCGGGTCAGACCAGCGTCCGCTACCGGGTGCCCACCCTCGACGGCAGCGCCGATGAGCCCGACGGCGCGGTTCTTCTCAGCCTCGACGTCGGTACCGGCTATCAGGTTGGCGACCCCTCCGCCGCGTCGGTGACTGTTGCCGACAACGATCCACCTGCCGGCACCCCGACGACGGCTCCGCCCACCACAACCGAGCCGGCCCCGGTGACAACGCTGGCACCCCCCAGCGGGGGCGGCATCGAACTCCTGCCGGCCGTCCTGACCGAAGCACCCCCTCCGCCCGAACCCCCCCAGGCCCCGCCTGAGGAGGCTGCCGTCGAAGATGAGCCCGACACCGCCGCCGACGACTCCGAAGTCGTGTCGGCCCCAATCCCGGGCGAGTCCGACGATCCGAGCCCCGGCGGAGGCGTGGCCCCAATCGTGCCCATAGCAATGCTGACAGTGCTAGCCGCCTCAATCGGCTGGCTGCTGTTCGGCGCAAGACGCAGAAGGCACCAGCCCCAACACGCTTATCACGCCTATCACCCCCAACACAGCTACAACCGCCCCTAGCCCTCACCGGTCATCGGCTGGTGGCACCGCTCCGATACGCTCGGGCGTTCTGGGGCTGTAGCTCAGTTGGCTAGAGCACCTGCTTTGCAAGCAGGGGGTCGTCGGTTCGAATCCGATCAGCTCCACTCCTCGGGGCGTGCGCCGCGCCACGCAACTACTTGGGGGACCACTATCGGATGACCCGGATCGGACTGGCCCAGCTTCTCAGCCGGCCCGCAGCGGCCGAGGCCAACCGCACGGCTGGCGTCGATGCGATCGCTTCGCTGTTCGAGCAGGGTGCGGAGATCGTGGTGGTGCCCGAGATGACGGTGCCGTGGTACACCACCGACCGCGAGGCGCTCGAGCCGCTGGCCGAGCCCCTCGACGGCCCGACGATCACGGCCTGGCAGGAGCAGGCCGGTCGCCACGGGGGGCTGGTCGTGGGCGGGCTGTGCGAGCGCAGCGGTGACTCGATCTACAACTCGGCCGTGGCGGTGGCCGCCGGCGGCGTGATCGCCCACTACCGCAAGCTGCACCTGTTCGACGTGGAGAAGCACTGCTTCACGCCCGGTGATCTGGGGTTGAGCGTCACCGACACCGGTTGGGGCCGCATCGGACTCTGCATCTGCTACGACCTGCGCTTCGTGGAGGTGGTGCGGGTGCTGGCCCTGCGCGGCGCCGACCTGATCTGCGTGCCGACGGCCTGGGTGCGGGGTTTCGACCGGCGCCAGTACCGCGAGGGCGAGCTGATCGCCCACGCCGAGGGGGCGCTGGTGCAGGCCAACCTCAGCCAGGTGTTCATTGCCTGCACCTCCCAGGTCGGCGCAGGCGACGGTGTGGAGCTGCTCGGATCCTCGGTCGT
Organism: Acidimicrobiia bacterium; assembly: GCA_022821685.1. Taxonomy (GTDB): domain Bacteria; phylum Actinomycetota; class Acidimicrobiia; order Acidimicrobiales; family Aldehydirespiratoraceae; genus Aldehydirespirator. Next base: position 31,990 of record JAJEDD010000014.1, on the reverse strand, counting down.
GGCCGACCCGTACGGGCGGATGGCGGGCGGGCCGCTGTCCACGGTGCGAGAGCAGCTCGAAGTGGTCGACATCGACCTGTCGGAGGCACACCGGGCCCAGGCCCGCAGCGAGCTCATCCAGCCCCGAGCCGACCGCCGCACCGACGTCTACGGCATCCTCCACAAAGGCGACCCGCTCTAGCCCAGACCGCGGCTGTCAGCAGTCGCCCAGAAGTCGGACGGATGGACCCCTGACAACTGGGTGGCCCGAGTTGCGCATGGTGTGCGGGTAGTGGTTGCCAAGAAGTCGGGCGGATCGACCCCTTACAGCTGTTGGTCAGAGGATGTTGAGGCCCGACAGCGTGCGGTTCAACTCGGGCACCAGCAGGGTCCGCAGCGAGTATGCGCCGATGACGGTGTAGAGGCAGAACGGCCGCGGCCCCACATGGAAGAACTGCTGCAGGCCCGCCTGGCCCGGCAGCGACAGGTGGAGCTGGTCCGGCGAGAACTCGGCGGGGTCGAGGCGGGTCGGGATGCCCGCTCGGGCGAACAGCTTCGACGACGCCGAGGCACGGTCGAACTCGACCAGCGCGGCGAAGATGCCGTTACGGTCCATGACCTCCACCGCTCCCGACCCGTAGTCGCCGCGCTCGGCGGGCAGCCCGAAGTTGGCGGCGTGCACAACCACAAGCTGCGCCTCGGAGGGCTGCAGGCCACCGTCGATCTCGGCGGGGTCGGGCTGGGTCGACAGCTCGGCTTCCCAGCCGGTCGGCACTTCGAAGCTCACGCCGTGGGCTGTCAGCCTGCTCATGTCATCTCCGACCCTTCATCAGCTACGGCTCCTCTCGACGAAGGTGTCGCCGACCGCGTGGCGCTGCAAGTCATCCCCGCCCCTTCCTCGGCTACAGCGCCAGCAGGCCGACGGCGCCCAGGCTTGCGGCCAGGGCCGCGCCGGCTCGGCGGATCCGGTCGGCATTCTGGTCGAGTTGGCGGTGCAGACGGCGCAGGTCGTCGGGGGTTCGAACCCGGCGGCCCATGATGAGGCTGGCGCCCCTGGTTGCGCCGAAGGCCGTGCCGATCACCAGTCCCGCACCTGTGTCGCCGGCCAGCAGGGCGGCCAGCATCAACAGCGGCACCAGGGCGGTGTTCACCACCGTCGCCACCGCCGCGCCGAGCTGCAGACCGAAGCCCGCCCCGTAGACCCACGATCGGTAGGCGACCAGCCAGTCCTCGTTCACCTGGCGGCGGCCCGGCAGCCTCCGACCCGACAGGTCCCAGGCCGCGGCGGCCGCGCACCCGGCGGCCAGCAGCCCGAGCCGGACCTCGCTGCTCACCCCTCCGAGCGACGCTTGGCCTAACGCGCCCAGCGCCGAGCCGACGGCCGCGCCCCCGCCCGCCGCGCCCACCACCAGCCAGAGAACGGTCAGCCACCATTGATTGCCCCTGGCCCGCTCGCCGAGCGGGCTGATGCTGGTGAGCATCGACAGGCCTCAAGGCGACCAGGTAGACCGCACTCCGGCGGCCACGGCCGCCGCCGTGCCGATGGCCAGCACTGCGGTCACGAATCGCGCCCGAACTGGCGCGTGAGTTCGCCCGCGCTCGCGCCTTCGACGCCGCTGGCCAGCGCCGCGGTCACGAACCGCGCCTCGACTCCGGTGCCATCATGGACGGCCCCGTGACGGAATCTCGGCACCGTTGCCGCGGCTCGATTCGGGCTGCTCGCCGTAGAGGCTCGGATGGCCCGGGCCTATCCCCGCGGCCCGCAGCGCCTCGTCGGTCCGCAGCTCCCGGCTCCGGCCCGAGGACTGCCCGGAACGGTTGGCCAGGCCCGCGTCGTGGAGCGCCTGTTGCAGTAGGTCCCGCAGCTGCTCCCAGTGCAGCGCGCTGCCCGCGCCCACGACCCGGCCGTCGGCGCCGTCGATCAGCGCGAAGTACGGCGAGCCGGGAACGTCGTAGTCCTCCCACGCCGCCGACGACAGCACCGCCTTGACGCCGGGCGGGACCAGGTCGGCCAGGGCCGACTCCGAGTCGTGGGCGGGATCCTGGCCCACGACCACCAGCCGAGTGTCGCCGCCGGGCAGTTCGAGGCCGGGGTCGGCGAAGGCCTCCCAGAACCGCTGGCAGGTGCGGCACCCCGGCGACAGGAATGCGAGCAGCGTGAAGTGGGCTGCGCCAGTGACGGCGATCTTGGTCGGGCCGCCGGCCGGCACCGTCCCGACGAGATCCCGAGCCCGGGCCAATGCCGCCTCCGACCGGTCGGCCACGGCTGCGGAGGCAGAGCCCGAGACCGCTTCGCCGTCGAGGCTGATGCCGGAGCGGTCGAGGGCCCGCAGAATCTCGGCGTGGGTCCTCAGCAGGCCGAACACCAGCAGGGCCAGCCCGCCGACCGCGATAGCCAACAGCACGACAACGACCGTCACAACGCCATCTTCATCATGGGACCACGACCGTCACAACGACATCGAAGCGACGGGCCACGACCGTCTCGACACCGGCTGAGTCATGGGTCCACAACCTCAACACCGACGCCGCCTCAGTCATGGGGCCGCCACCGTCGCGGCGCCTTCGTCGACTGGCTCTTCAACGGGCTCGGGTGGCCGCTGGTGGTAGCCGTACAGCAGGGCTGCGATCTCGGCCCGGGTGGCGGGCTGGTCCGGCTCGAAGGTTGAATGCACCTCCCACCAGGAGATGTTGTGCTCGAGGGCCCATGCCAGGGCGCCGCGGTACCAGGTGTCGGAACCCACATCGGAAAAGGTGATCGCGGCGCTGCCCTGCGGCTCTCCCGCCAGGCGGTGCAGGAACACGATGGACTGGGCCCGCGACACCCCGCTGTCGGGGTCGAAACGGCCCGGCGCCCGGCCCGAGGTGATCTCCTGGGCGACCATCCAAGCCACCGCCGGTGCGTAGTAGGCGTCCGCATCCACGTCGTTGAACTGATTGCCCGTCCAGGGAGGGTCCACGGTGGCGGGTTCGGCGGTGGGACGGCCTTCGTAGCGCCACAGGAAGGTGGCGAACTGGGCCCGGGTCACGGGCAAGTCGGGGCCGAACAGGTCGTCCTTGATGCCGCTGGTGATGCCTTCGTCGGCCATCCATGCCACCGCCGGCGCGTAGTGGGCCTTGGGCGGGATGTCGTTGAAGCCGTCGTGCAGGCAGGGCCGGTCGTGCCAGCGGGTGCCGGGGTCGCTCAGCACCGGAGCGCTGGCGCAAGCCGGATCCCAGGTCCAGGGCGGCACGCAGGTGACGATCCGGCACATGAGCTGTCCGACGCAGGTGCCCTGGTTGCACTGCCCGTAGCGGAACCGGGTGCACTCGGATTTGCGGGTGTCGCAGCCGCCGCTGCACTGGCATTTGGCGGGCGTGCAATCCCGGTCGCAGAATCCGTTCGATCGGCATTGGCATCCGGCTCGGTCGTCGCAGGTGTAGTTGCAGTCGAGGTAGTAGCGGGGACTCGGACCGTCGAGGCCGCAGAAGTCTGAGCCGTCGACCTTCCACCAGCCGGCCACGATGGTGTGCGGCGGGCACAGGTTCTCGCCGGTGAGCTTGCAGCAGAACTCGCTGTAGCCGTCACAGCACAGGGCGCCGGGACTGCACTGGTGGCCCTTGCACAGAATGATGGCCGCCTCGGCCGTGGTGGGACGCACCGCGTAGGCGACGGGGGCCACAGCCATCGCGGTGGCCGCCATGGCCGACGAGCGCAGGAAGCCCCGCCGCCCGGCCCGTCGGTCCACCACCCGGGAGACCCGCTGCACCAGCGTGCGGCTCAGCGTCGTCCTCCCAGGCCTGCGACCGAAGCCTCCGCCGCCCGGCCCGACGGCCGCGGTTGCAAATTGGTGAGAACCCGGACCCGCTCACCTGCTCGCTCGGCCTCTAGGGCGCTGAACAGCTCCGAACTGCCGCGTCCCGGCCGGCGGGCATCGAGGGCCTCGGGAAGCGCGGTGAGCGTCGCCAGTGCCAGTCCGCTGAGCACCGCGATCTCGACGACAAGAGCGACGGCGGTCGCCGGCTGTTCAACGAAGACGGCCGCCAACGCCGTGACGGGCGCTTCAGCGGTGCCAGTGGCCGCAGCCGTCAGGCAAGCCGCGGCCAGCGACAGGTTGCCGACAACGTGGACCCACGAGGGCGGCGCGTCGAGCCGGCCGAAGCACCCGCACGAGCGCGCTCCCGAGAGCGCCGCCCGCAAGACGATCACCGCGAACATTGCGTAAAGCAGGCCGACCATCCACACGAACAGTCCGCCTACTGCCAGCGCGGCCATCCCGATGGCAGCCTCTGCCCCTCCGGTCAGCCGGACCAGCGGAGCCGCCACCCGAAAGCCGAGCAGATCCGATGGCCTAGACAGCTTGGCGATGCCCGCCACCACCAGCAGAACCGCGGCAGAAGCATGGATCGCAGAGGCAACGGACACGAGTGGCGATGCTAGCCACCTCCGCGCCGACAGAACCTAAGCGGCGCACCGGTGGTCCGCTGGACTGGCTGCAGTGCGCACCTGGACCGGCGATCAGCGGCACCGGTCAGATGCCGGGGGTGCGGTAGCCGTCGGACCGCCACAGGATCGGGAAGTGGTTCTCGTCCATCTCGTCGTCGATGAGCCGGGCGTAGCGCGAGTAGACGGGGCCGTTGCCCTCGGCGAAGCCGGCCCGGTTGAAGCGGGCCTCGCTGCTGGCGCAGTGCAGCACCAACGACCGGCGGTGCCGGCCCGAGCGGTTGGTACCCGAGCCGTGCCAGGTCCAGCCGTGGTGGAACGACCCACCGCCCGCGGCCACCTCCACCGCGGCGATGTCGAGTTCCACCCCCGCGGCCTCAGCAGCCGCCCGAACAGTGGCCCGATAGTCCTCGGGGGCGTGGAACACGCCGGTCGCGTCGGCGCCGGTGGGCCAGCGGTGTGAGCCCCGGGCCAATTCCATGGTGCCGCCGGCCGCGGTGGTGTCGTCGAGGGCGATCCAGCAGGAGAACATCTCGGTGGGCGTGTACCAGGCCAGGTAGGCGTTGTCGCGGTGGAAGCCCAGCGAGCGGGCCCCCGGCGGCTTCCAGATCACGTTGTCCTGCACGAGGCGGGCGCCGGGCCAGCCGGCCAGCCGGGCCACCGTCTCGCCCAGGCCGGCGTCGAGGACTACCGAGGCCACCAGCCGGTCGGCCTTCCAGCCGTTGCAGATCTGCCGGGTCAGGGTCGGATCGCTGCTGCCCTCGAGCCAGTTGACCTCGTCGGGGGCGGTGCCGGTTTCGAAGTCGCCCCCGAACAGCCGCTCGAAGCGCTCCCGGAGGGGATCGACCAAGCCGACATCGATGAGCGAGTCGACCGCGACGAACCCGTCGGCATGGAACGCCGCCTGATGTTCGGCCCCCAGCATCACGCCAAGGCTACGCCGACCCTGCCCGGAGGGAGAAACGCTGCAACTCCCAGATCGAGGCGGTCTGCTGGCTCCTCGGCCCGCGCGGCGGTTGCTTGAAGTGTCTGACTATTGTTCAGCCGGTCTCGGCAACACGGCGGAAGGAGCGGGGGTGACCTCTGGGGGCGACATCAAGGTCGGGCTGTTTCTCACCAACCAGCATCCCGTCGGCACCGATCTGGTGGCCGCCACCGCCGATCAGCTTCGCATGGCGGCCGCGGTGCGCGACCGCGGCTGGGACTCGATCTGGGCCGGGCAGCACTACCTGCCCGACGGGATGGCCATGCCGCAGTGTGTGCCGTTCGTGAGCCGCCTCACTGCCGAGAGCGGATCGATGGAAGTCGGGATCGGGATACTGCTGCTCGCCCTGCACAACCCGCTGGACGTCGCCGAGACGTGGGCCTCCGTCGACGTGCTGTGCGGGGGCCGGCTCACGTTCGGGGTGGGCCTCGGCTACCGGGAGGTGGAATACCGCGGCTTCGGACTCGACCCGAAGTCGAAGGTGAAGCGATTCGAGGCCAACCTCGAACTGGTCAAGCGCCTGTGGACCCAAGAGCGCGTCGACTCCGACCTTCCGTGGTGCCGGCTGGAGTCGGCGACCCTCAACGTCAGGCCCGTGCAGCAGCCCCGACCGCCGATATGGATCGCAGCCAACGCCCACCCGGCGGTGGAGCGGGCCGCCCGCATGGGCGACGCCTGGATGATCAATCCCCACGCCACCACCGAGACCATCGCCGAGCAGGCTGCGCTGTTCCGGGCCGCCCGCGCCAGCGAGGGCCTGCCCCCGGCCGCGACCATGCCGGCGATACGCGAGATCTACTGCGGGCCCACCCGGGACCTGGCCATCCAGCGGGCCGCGCCCTACCTGCTCAAGAAATATCGGCACTACGCCGACTGGGGCCAGCACAAGGCCCTGCCCGGCCAAGACGACTTCCGGGCCACTTTCGACGAACTGGCTGAGGGCCGATTCATCGTCGGCACGCCCGACGACTGCCTCGAGAAGCTGCTCCCGTGGCGCGACCAGATCGGCGTAGACCACTTCATCTTCCGCACCGACTGGGTGGGCATGCCCGCCGAAGTCGCCCTGCAATCGATCGACCTGCTCGACCGCGAGGTGGTTCCTGTGCTGCGAGCGGCCTGAGTCGAGCCCGACGATCCCGAAACCCAACCCTTGCAAGGAGAACATCCGACATGGCCGACAAGACCATCATCAACCCTGATATCGGCTCCGGCTGGAGCGCGCTCGAGACTTCAGAAGTGGGCGAGCTTGTCCACTCCGGCGGGGTGGTGGTGGAGGCCGGCGACCTCACCTTCGTGTACCTGTCGGGCCGAACCGCCACCGACGGCAATAGCGACGTGGTGGTGGGCGTGGGCGACATCGCCGAGCAGACCCGCCAGGTGATCCGCAACCTGCTGTCTGCCCTGGAACCCCTCGGCGGCACGATCGACGACATCGTCCGGGTGCGGGTCTACATGACTCCCCCCTTCACCAAGGAGAAGTTCGGCGCCATCCACGACGCCCGCGCCGAGTTCTTCAACAAGGACCACTACCCGGCCAGCACGCTGGTGGTGGTGCACGGGCTGGCCCGACCCGACGCCATGATCGAGATCGACGCCGACGCGGTGATCTCGCGCCAGTAGGGCCACCCAGCGCACACCGACCGTGAAGATCGCTCTCAACGTCCTGCAGCAGGGGCCCCTCTCGGACGGTCCCGAGTGGTGGGGGCTGGCCGACCGCGCCGGGGTGGACGTGATCGGCCTGCCGGACTCGCCCGCCCTGGTGCAGGAGTTGTACGCGGTGGCTGCGCTGTGCGCCGAGCACACGTCGCAGGCCCGGATCATGACCTCGGTCACCAACCCGCGGTCGCGCGATCCGTCGGTGACCGCCTCCGGTCTGCTGACGCTCGCCGAGATCGCGCCCGGCCGGATCGCCTGCGGGATCGGCACCGGCGACAGCGCCCTGTGGGGTGTCGGTCTGCGCCCGGCCACCGTGGCCCAACTCCGGGAGTACATCTTGGCGGTCAAGGCGCTGCTGCGGGGCGAGGAGGCCCGCTACCACCGCCGGAAGTTCCGCATGCAGTGGTCCTACCTGCCCGACGGCGCCGACATCGCGGTGGTGGTCCCCGTCTCGGGCCCCAAGGTGCTGCGCATGGCCTGCGAGGTCGCCGACGGGATGCTGCTGTCGATGGGATTCGGCCCCGACAACGTGGACTACGTGCGCAGCCTGGTCGCCGAGGGCTGCGAGGCCGCCGGCCGTGACCCCGACGAGCTAGAGCTGTGGTGGAACTCCGAGATCGTGTTCGGCGACAGTCCCACCGAGGCACTTAGCCGCGGCATGGGGGTGAGCACCGAGTGGCTGACCATGGGGTCGCTCGAAGGCAAGCAGATCCCCGACCACCTCAAGCAGGCGCTGCTGCAGTTCAACGCCGACACCCACGACATCGCCACCGACTACCAGGACGAGGGACGCCAGCAAGCCCACATCGACAGGGCTCGCGAGCTCGGGCTCTACGACTGGCTGCTGGCGCGGGCCCCCGGCCTGTGGGGACGCCCCGAGGACGTCGCCCGGCGCTTGCGGGAGTTGGAGGCTCAGGGCATGGACCGCTGGATGTTCTACGTCGGGCGCAGCGAGAGCGACCGCATGAACCAGCTCCGGTTGATCTGCGACGGCGTGCTGCCGCGGCTCAACCTCGATTAACCCCCGCCCCGGCCCGCGCGGCCAGGACTGGTTCCACCATCTCTAGCAGCCGACGCTGGAACACGGTGACGCGCAGCTCCGACGCATGCAGCGGGCCGGGCGAATAGTGGCGGGACTGCACGCCGATCTGCAGCTTCTCGCACACGTCGAAGTCCTCGCGCTGCACCCGCGACAGCAGTTCCGCACCCGCCCGCACGTCGGCGTCGGCATCGTGCGACAGGCTCAACACCCGGGCACGGGTACTGGCCGGACCAGTGGGCGTCCACCACATGACGGTCGCTCCGCCGGTCGGGAAGCCGATCACGTGAAGGTTGGGGAACACGAAGCATCCCAGAGAGCCCCTCGCCGCGTCGCCGGTCAGCGTTGGCCGAGGCTCGGGCGGCAGGGCCGACTCCTTCCAGGGGACCGAGGCCACCGCCGTGGTGTGGCCCGCCTGCTCGCTGAGCCCCTCGAGCTCTACCAGGTCGGCGATGGACTCGCCATGCACCATCCCGAGGTGGTAGTCGCAGATGGCGTTGTCCATCACCAGCTTCCAGTTGGCCGCAATCGGGTCGTCGAGGAACGCTCCCAGAGTCATGCCCGCGATGTCGTGGCCGGCCAGCAGCTCGGGCACCCCCTCCAGATGGTCGCGTAGCGGCGGGGCGCCGCCGGTCGCGTTCACGAAGATGAGTCCCTCCCACACATCGAGGCGCAACTCGTGCAATCCGTAGTCGGCCGTATCCACCCCGCCAACGAAGCCCCGCTGCCGCGGGATGGCCAGCAGCCGCCCGTCAAGCCCGAAGGTCCAGCCGTGATAGGGGCACACCAGGCGTCGGTCGCAGCTGCCCCGGCCGGTGACCAGCAGACTCGCCCGGTGGGGACACACGTTGGAGAAGGCCCGCAGGGCGCCGTCGGGGTTACGAACCACCAGCACCGGCTCGGTGCCGATGGTCTCGGCCAGATAGTCGCCCGGCTCCGGCACCCACCGCTCGTGGCCGACGAACACCCAACTCGACGGGAACACGCAGTCCAGTTCGGCCCGGTAGTACGCCTCGGAGCGGTAGGCCTCGGGTGCCATCATGCCGCTGGTAGCAGCCCCCAACACGGCCGCAGAGTACGAAGTCGAACGGACAAGCGGCAATTCGTGAGAACAATAGGATCGACAGCGATCCGAACCCTAGACAGCCGCCAGGTTCGACCATAGTCTCAGCCACCCGAGCCGCAGCCAACGGACGTCCACATTCAGGGTGATCGGAGCATGCTGGGAGGGATCTGGGCGAACTTTGCCATGGTTAGCCACTCGCCCCATGAGTTCACTCTCGACTTCGCTCGACTGGACTACAACACAAGCCCCATTCAGGGTGTCATCGTGCAGCGAGTGAACATGTCGACGCTGTTCGTCAAGCAACTTATCGACGCCCTCACCGCGAATCTGGCCGACTATGCTGCAACAATGCCTGACGGCATGATCACTGAGGAGGACCCGTGACCAATCCGGATAATCCCATCGAGGTCCGAGAGACAAAGATCGTCATGCATCCAGACGAAGGCCCTGTACCGGCACGCGTCCTCATCGAATGGGTACAATCCCCGCCCGGCCCTGGAACCCCGCCTCTTGCATCGGTCACGTGACCGGACCGGAACCTCAGGACAACGAGCGGCCGTCCATCGACTGAGCCGCCTCGGCTCCAGGGCCATACCACCCGCCGGTGGATACAGGCTCAGGGACAGTTGTCGAAGAAGTCGCGGATCAGGCGTCCGGTAGCGGCCGGGTGCTCGATGTTGGGCTCGTGGCCCCCGGGCACCACCGCCGACGAGAAGGAGTCGCTCAGCTCGGCCATCTTGGCCGCCCAGCCCTGCTCCAGCAGCGGATCGTCGGCGCCTTCGACCCACAGGATGGGAACGCGGCAGTCCAGCAGCGGCTCGGGCCAATCCTCGGACCGGACGGCCGGTTCCGCCGACGGGTTCCGCAGGCCCAGCGCGCTCAACGCCTCCCAGTGGCCCGGCATCATGCTGATCTCGAAGCGCCGCTGGACGTGCTCATTGAGGCCGACGGTGCTGTGGACCAGCAGTTCTGTGAGCCGGCGGGCCGCTTCGGGACTGGGGGTGTAGTCGCTCAGTCGCTCGATTCCGCCCGGCACCCGGTAGAGCCGCCCGCCCGTGCCGGTGATGGCCAGCGCGGCCCGGGCGTTCCATCCCCACCGGGGCTCGGCCACTCCCCGGGCCACCAGCTCGGCGCCGAATGAGCTGCCAGCGAAGCAGACCGGCTCGTCGAGTGCGAGCACCCGGCACACCGCGGCCAGATGCTCCAGGCGGTAGTCGTAGGGCGAGCGGTCGAAGTAGCACAGCTTGTCGGTGCCGCCCCAGCCGATCAGGTCGGGGGCGACCACGCGATACGCGTCGGCCAACTCTGCGATCACGCCCTCCCAGCACAGCATCGAGTCGGTGCCGAAGGCCCCGTCATGCACCAGCACCACGGGCGGGCCCGCGGGATCACCGGCCTCGATCACACGGGTGCGAATCCCGCCGGCCCTGATGAACGTGTCGCGCCAGTTCTCTGCCATAGCGAGCGCCTAACTTAGAGGCCGAGCGAATAGGTGAACGATTCCGGCCCATACGGGCGAGGCCGTGGCTCGAGCGGCCCGTGAGCGCAGCGAACAAAGAGCGGGAGATACACCGCTGCGACGCAACGGGCTCTCACCAATTTGCGGCCGCTCATATGTCGTCTGGCGATTCGTCGCCTTGGCGGAGGGGACAGTGCGATGATCCAGTATCCGGCGGCGGTGAACGGGGTGCTCACCCGGGTGTTGGCCGCGGGCTCGGGTGACGACCATCTGGTGCTGGTGCACGGGGTGGGGGCACGCTGCGACCGCTGGCGCCGCAACATAGACGCGCTCGCGGCCGCGGGCTGGCACGTCCATGCCCTCGATCTGCCCGGCCACGGCCTGGCCCAGAAGGGCAACGGCCCGGACTATTCGGTGCCCGGATACGCCCGCTTCGTCGACGGGCTCCTCGATCTGATCGGGGCCGAGACGGCCGTGCTGGCAGGCACTTCGCTGGGTGGGCACACGGTGGCGACTCTGGCCTGCGAGCGGCCCGAGCGGGTGCGGGCGCTGGTGCTGGTGGGAAGCATCGGATTGATCGAGTGGGGTGCCGAGCGGCGGGCCGCCACCCGCGGGCGGCTGCGCGACACCTCCCGCGCCAGCATCGAGAACAAGCTGCGGCTGGTTGTGCACGACCAAGATCTCGTGACCGACGAATGGGTGCGAGAGGAGTTCCTGGTCAACAACTCGCCCGGCGCGGCCGAGTCGTTCGCGGCCATTGCCGACTACATCGCCGACCATATCGACGACGACGTGGTCGGGCCGCGGCTGGCCGAACTCGCAGGCGGGCCGCCCGTGCTGCTGATCTGGGGGGCCGAGGAGAGAGCTGTGCCGCTGGCGACCGGCGAGGCCGCCCACCGGCTCATCGGCGGCTCGGAGCTAGCGGTGATCGCCGAAACCTCCCATGCCCCCTACTTCGAGCGGCCCGACGAGTTCAACCGGGTGGTGCTCGAGTTCCTGAACCGGACCGCCCGATAGCGGCGTGTCCGGCCCGACGAGTTCAACCGGGTGGTGCTCGAACTCCTGGACCGGGTGCCTGGCCGTTTAGGCCGGGCTGGGCGGCCGGGCTGTCCTGTCGAAGCGCTCGTACATCGGTCGCAGCCGCTCCAGATGGGTGTGCATGAACTGCGCCGACGCCTCGGAATCGCCGGCCTCGATGGCGCCGAAGATGTTCCGGTGATCGTCCTCCACCTCGACCCAGAAGCGGCCCGACGCCCGATCCCGCACGAAGCGGGTCTCAAGGACGCTGAACACCGGTCGGGCCAGCACATCTAGCAGCTGGTTGCCCGATGCCTTCAGGATGGCGAAATGGAACTCCTTGTGGCCCGCGAAGCCGTGGGCCGAGTCGGCCCCGTCGTCGGGCGCCAGGGTGGCTCGCAGGCCGCTCAGGTCGTCGTCGCTGCGCCGAAGCGCGGCGAGCCGGGCGGCGGGCTCCTCGAAGAGCTCGCGGGCTTCGAGGATCTCGTCGACCGACACCACGTCGGCGCCGGATAGAAGTCCGATCGTGGTCTCCAGGTAGCTGCGCACATGCTCGGAGGAGGGCTCGGCCACGAACGTGCCCCCGTTGACGCCCCGCTTGGTGAGCACCAGCCGCTGCGACGACAGACCTCGAAGCGCCTCGCGGATGGTGCTGCGGCTCACCCCGAACTGCACAGCCATCTCGCCCTCGGCCGGCAGGCGCTCACCTACCGTCAGCGTGCCCTTGATGATCAGCTCCTGAAGCTGGCTCGCCACCTGCTCGTAGGCGGGGCGCACCGGGCTGACCGGAAGCGCGCTGTCACGGTCAGCGCCCGTTGCCTCGTCCAGCGAAGCGACCGACAACGAAACAGCTTCGGACATTGAAGTTCCTACAGTCGGTGAACGGCGGCGCGAGCCTAGTGGTCTGCCACCCCTTTGGCGGCGCGGATTGCCGCCGTTTGCTCCGGTGCGACGCGGCGGGCTTGTACCTGCCCGCGCACGCTATCTAGCCTCGCTGGCTTGTGAGAGGCCGAGCGAATAGGCGAGCGATTCCGGCCCATACGGACGAGGCCGTGGGCTGTGACGCTGGGGTTTGGGCGGCCCGTGAGCGCAGCGAACAAGAGCGGGGAATACCCCGCCGTGACGAAACAGGCCCTCACCAATTTACGCGCCCTCTGAAGGCAGGAGTGCGTGTTCTCGCTTGAGGGTCGCACCGCGCTGTTGACCGGGGGAGCGGGCGGGCTGGGTCGGGCCATGGCGGCCGCGCTGGCCGAGCAGGGCGCTTCGGTGGCGGTGACCGACCTGCGCCCCGACGCTGCCACTGAGATCGCCCGCGAGCTGGCCGAAAGGCACCCGACTCAGGCCTTCGCCGGGGTGTCGATGGACGTGACCGACGAGGCCAGCGTCGCCGCGGGGGTCGCCGAGGCTGCCGAGGCGGTCGGATCGCCCGACATTGCCGTGATGGCCGCGGGCATCGGAGAGCTGCAGCCGATCGCCAGCATGAGCTTCCAACAGTGGCGCCATATGCTCGCCATCCACCTCGACGGCACGTTCCTGCCGATCCGCCACACCGTCAACCCGATGATCGAGCGGGGCTGGGGGCGGGTGATCTGCTTCTCGTCGGTGGCCTCGCTGCAGGGCGTGGCCCGGCAGGCCCACTACGCCGCGGGCAAGGGCGGCATCGACGCTCTGGTGCGCTCGTTCAGCCGGGAGGTGGCGCCCGACGGCGTGACCGTCAACGCCATCGCGCCGGGCTACATCGAGTCGCCGCTCAACGATCTGGCGCCGCCGGGACGGATCGAGGCTCTCACCGAGAACGTCCCCGCCGGACGGTTCGGGCGCCCGTCGGAGATCGGCGCGCTGGCCGCCTACCTGGCATCGGACGAGGCCGCCTACTTGACCGGCCAGATCATCAGCGCCAACGGCGGGTTCACGTACTGCCACCTTCTCGGCGACTAGCCCCCAGCAAGCGGGGAAGGACCACCATGCGACTCGTCACTATGCAGTCTCCAGCCGGCGAGACGGCCGGTATCTGGCATGCCGACGGCACCGTCACGCCGCTCACCGCGGCCGGCCACACCAGCGTGCTCGGCCTCATCGAGAGCGGCCCCGACGCCTGGGCTGAGGCCGAGTCGCTCTCGCCGGTCGGCGGCGGTCAACCCATCGACGGCACAGTCCTGTTGCCGCCGTTGCCCAGAACGCCCCGCAACATGTTCTGTGTGGGGCTCAACTATCGCGAACACTTCGACGAGGGCAAGCGCCCCGAGGGTTCGGTGGTGCCGGACGCGCCGGTGCTGTTCACCAAGCCGTGGACCTGCCTGGTGGGCCACGGCGCCACCGTCGAGCTCGACCGGGCCGCCAGCAGCCGGGTGGACTGGGAGGCGGAGATAGCGGTGGTGATCGGCAAGGCCGGAAGCAACATCTCTGTCGACGACGCCCTCGACCACGTATTCGGCTACACCCTGTCCAACGATGTGAGCGCCCGCGACCTGCAGCTTGAGCACGGCATGTTCGGCCAGTGGTACAAGGGCAAGTCGCTCGACGGCTTCTGCCCCATGGGTCCCAGCATCGTGTCGGCGGCCGCCGTGGGCGACTACCGCGACATCACTATCGAGCTGCGGGTGAACGGGGTGCAGAAGCAGTCGTTCCGAGCCTCGGCCATGGTCAACTCGGTGTCGCGGCTGATCGCCCGGGTCAGTCTCGGCTGCTCGCTGCTTCCCGGAGACATAATCCTCACCGGCACGGCCTCCGGCGTGGGTCACTGGCGCGAGCCCCCCGAGTTCCTCGGCGGCGGCGACGTGGTGGAGATCGAATCGCCGCAACTGGGCCTGCTGCGCACCCGCTTCACCGAGCCGGACCGATGACGATGGCGCCGGTCGCCACCGCTGATCGCTTCGCCGAGCCGGGCGAATGAGCCCAGCGTCGGTGGCTGCCGCGGCTCGCGTCGCCGCTGATCCCGGCGTTGACACCGGGAGCGAGCCGCCGGTCGTGTACGACGGCATCGTGATCGAGCCGCCCCCCGACGACTCGTTCATGGATCCGGCCGGATACTTCTCCCAGAAGCTCTTCGACCTTGAGATGCAGGTCGTCTACCCGGGCTCGTGGGTGTTCGTAGGCGACCTGTCGCAGCTGCGCTCGCCCGGCGACTACATCACCGAGACCATCGGCACCGAGCCGGTGATGGTAGTGCGGGGCCGTGACGGCGAGCTGCGGGCCTTCGTCAACGTGTGCCCCCATCGGGCCAGCACCCTGGTGGAGGGCTCGGGCAACTGCGGGCGGGCCGTGGTGTGCCCCTACCACGGCTGGACCTTCCATCTCGACGGGCGCCTGGCCGCCACCCCGCACCCCCGCGGCTTCGCAGAGCCGGTTGACCCCAGCGCCCACAGCCTGCGAGAGGTGAGGGTGGACGTGTGGCTGCAGTTCGTGTTCGTGAACGTGTCGGGCGACGCGCCGCCGCTGCTCGAATGGCTCCATCCGGCGCCCGAGCAGCTGGCCCACCACAGCCTCGAGAGCGCCACCAGGGTGTACGAGCTCGACGACGAGGTGAACGCCAACTGGAAGGTGATGATGGACAACGCCTTCTGCGACTACCACCTCGAGTTTGTCCACGAGAAGACCCTCGGCCGCTTCGCCGATGCAGCCTCGCTGCGAGAGGAGATCTGGACCTACACCGGGCGGCTCACCACCCAGTGGGGCGACGAGCAGCTGGCCCGCACCGACGTGCTGCCCGCGCTGGCTGCCATCAACTCCTACGGCTCGGTCGCCTTCGGCGTGTTCCCCAACTGGTTCATCGCTGCCTTCCCCAACGGGGGCTGCTCGCTGATGTGGTGGAACCCGATCAGCCTCGACACGAGCCGGGCCCGGGTGTGGAACTACTCGCCCGATCCCGGCGCCGACGCCCGTGCCGACTTCGAGATGCTCAAAGCGGTGCAGGCCGAGGACTACGCCATCTGCGAGAAGGTCCAGCAGGGTTTGCGCTCCCGCTGGTACCGGCCCGGCCCGCAGCACTACCTGGAACTGAGGGTGCGGGGCCACCAGCAGCGCCTGATGCAGATGCTGGCCGACGCCATCCGAACCGGAGAAGGCTGAGCGTCCCGGCCCACCGGCCCGGATTGACTACCAAGTGTCAGACCTTTACCATCGCTCCATTCTTGGCCAGTAGCGCCGCCCGGTGCTGCTGACGGCAATCCCGATGGGGGGGAATGATGAGATCACGACAGTTCCGACTCGGCCTCCGGCTCTTGGCGGTTGTACTCACGTTCGGGCTCGTGGCCGCGGCCTGCGGCGACGACTCGTCCGACACCAGCGCGACCGATGCCGCTCTGGCCCAGGCCGAGGCCGACGCGATGGCCGCCCAGGCCGAAGCCGACGCTGCGTCAGCGCAGGCCGACGCGGCAGCCGCAGAAGCAGCCGCGGCAGCCGCGGCAGCAGCCGACGCCGCAGCTGCCCTCGAAGCGGCCATGGCCGACGCCGAGGGGACCGTCGATGCCGACGTTGTGGCCCAGCTCGAAGCTGAACTGGCCGCAGCCCAGGAGGCTGAGGCAGCCGCGGCGGCTGAGGCAGCCGCGGCGAGGGCCGATGCCGAGGAGGCCATGGCCGCGGCCGAGGCCGAGGCGGCCGAGGAGGCAATGCCGGAGCTGTCGGGCGATCTGGTGTGGTGGTCGGACTGGA
Organism: Acidimicrobiia bacterium; assembly: GCA_022821685.1. Lineage (GTDB taxonomy): Bacteria > Actinomycetota > Acidimicrobiia > Acidimicrobiales > Aldehydirespiratoraceae > Aldehydirespirator. The sequence goes on along the minus strand of JAJEDD010000014.1, from coordinate 15,716 downwards.
CCATCGAGCAGACCGAGGCCTTCATCGACGCCTTCAACGAGGTCCACCCCGGCATCCAGGTGGAGTACACCCGCTCCGACGACGCCGAGATGTTCGACCGCTTCATGACCGAGTCCGAGGCCGGCACCATCGACGCCGACATCGTGATCATCGGCTGGGACGGCTTCTCGCGCATCTGGGAGAGCCTCGGCTACCTGCACGCCTTCGACTCCCCCGAGAAGTTCAACATCCCCGCCGACCTGAGGGCCCCGTCGGGCGCATGGCACACCTACGGAACCCTGCTCGAGGGCATCTGCTACAACACCGAGGTCATCGAAGAGCTCGGCCTCGACCCGCTGGAGACCTGGGAGGATCTGGCCGACCCGCAGTACCGGGACCAGATCGTGATGCAGGACATCCTCAAGGTGGGCAGCGGCGCCCACGACATGATGATCGAGACCCGGGTGATGTGGGACGAGAACCGCTGGGAGGCCTTCTGGGAGGGCTACGGCGCCAACAACGTGGTGTTCCAGCCCGACTACACCGCCGCCCAGCAGCAGCTGGTGCAGGGCAACTTCGCGGTGCTCGGACTGTGCTACCTCGACTTCGTGCTGCCCTCGATCGACCAGGGCGCCCCGGTCGAGTGGATCGCGCCGGAGTTCGTGATCACGGTGGGCTTCACCGTGAACATCCCGGCCAACGCCCCCAACAAGGAGAACGCCGAGGCGTTCGTCAACTACATCCTCAGCGATGAGGGCCAGGCCGCGGTGGCCGAGATCGTCCGCCAGGTGCCGGCTTCGCCCACCGCCCCGTATCCCGAGGCGGCGCTGGCCGCGGCAGGCAAGCCGACGATCCTGGCTCTGGGCACGCCCAAGGCCGAGGCCGAGTACAACAACAACGCCGATTGGTACGTCGAGCGAGCCAAGGAATGGTTCGACCTGAGGTGACCCCCTCGGAGGATCTGCTCGCGCTGCGGGCCGACGACCTCCACAAGAAGTTCGGCGCGGTCACCGCGCTGGCGGGTGTCAGCTTCTCGATCCGCACCGGAGAGTTCGTAACCCTCCTGGGGCCGAGCGGCTGCGGCAAGTCGACCATCCTGCGGATCCTCGCCGGGATCGAGACGCCGACCCGCGGCGCGGTGGCCATCGGCGGCAAAGTGGTCAACGACACCGAGCGCCGGATCCTGGTGCCGCCCGAGCGGCGCGACCTGTCGATGGTGTTCCAGTCGTACGCGGTGTGGCCCCACATGAGCGTGGCCGCCAACGTCGCTTTCCCGCTGCGCTACCGCAAGGTTCCCCGCCGCCAGCGCCGCGACCGGGTCACCGAGGCTCTGCGGGCGGTTCGCATGGAGTCCTACGTCGACCGCTATCCCCACCAGCTCTCGGGCGGGCAGCAGCAGCGGGTGGCGGTGGCCCGCTCCATCGTGGGCCATCCGGCGCTGCTGCTGCTCGACGAGCCGCTTTCCAACCTCGACGCCCGCCTGCGCGAGGACATGCGGGTCGAGCTGAAGCGGCTTCACTTGGAGCTGGGCTTGACCATGCTCTATGTGACCCACGACCAGTCCGAGGCGCTGGCCATGTCGGACCGGATCCTGGTGATGGACCACGGGCTGGTGCTGCAGGAGGGCACGCCCGAGGAGGTCTACCGCGCCCCGGCGTCGCTGACGGTGGCCCGGTTCCTGGGCGTCAAGAACATTGTGGCCGGGCGGGTGGCCGGCGACGGCACGGTCGAGGCGCTGGGAGGATCGCTGCGGGCCACCCTGGCCGAGCCGATGGCGCCGGGCGCGGCCGCGGCGGTGGCGATCCGCCCCGACGGGTTCGCGCTGGCCGCCGATGGGGCGCCGGGCCCAGCTATCAGCGGCGAGATCCGGCTGGCACAGTTCCTCGGCGGGGCCTACGAGCACGAGATCGACACGGGCGGGACCACAGTGATCGCCCAGTCGCCCCAGCGGCTCGGCGGCCGGGGCGACACAGTGGCCCTGTCCATCGATCCCGAAGCGGTCATCGCCTTCCCCGCGGACGACCCGGCTCCGTGACCGACCTCAGCACCGACACGGCGGAGGAACTGGGCGCACTCGACGCCGCGACCTCGGCCGAGGCTGGTTCGGCGCCGGCCGGCGGGGCGCTCTGGCACACGGTGCGCCATCGGTTCCTGTCGTTCCCGTTCGCGCTGCGGGCGGTGCTCACCGTGGTGGTGTTCACCCTGGTGGTGCTGCCCTTCTACCGGCTGATCCTGGGATCGTTCCAGGAGGGAGGCCCGCCCGAGCGGGGCCCGCTGACCCTGCAGAACTATCGGGACACCTTCAACAAGTCCAGCGACATAATCGGCAACACCCTGGAGTTCGCCATCGGCCAGACGGTGGTGCCGCTGGTGATCGGCGTGCTGCTGGCCTGGGTGGTCACCCGCACCGACGTCCCGTGGCGGGGCGTGTGGGAGTTCTCCACCATCGGGCTGTACTTCATCCCGCTGCTGGCCGCGGGCACGGCGTGGAGCATCCTGCTCGGTGGCCGCAACGGCATGCTCAACGAGGTCATCCGCACCCTCACCCCGTGGGACGGCTTCGACGTGTACTCGATGCCGGGGATGATCTTCGTGCAGTCGCTGTACCTGGTGCCGCTGGTGTTTCTGGTGGTGGCCGCCAGCATGCGCAACGTGTCGCCCGACTACGAGCACGCGGCCCGCATCAACGGCGCGTCGCCGCTGTCGGTGTTCTTCCGGGTGACCCTGGGCGTGTCGCGCCCCGCGCTGCTATCGGCGGCGGTGCTGTGTTTCATCATCGGGCTCGGCTCGATGGAGATTCCGCTGCTGTTCGGGTTCCCGGCCAAGGAGCACGTCTTCACCACCGACATCTTCCACGCTCTGCGGGTGCGGATGCCCCGCGAGCACGGCCGGGCGGCGGCCACCGGCGTGGTGCTGCTGGCCGCGTCGCTGGTGGTGCTGATCATGTACCTGCGGTCGATCCGCCACAGCGACCGGTATGTGACGGTGAGCGGCAAGGGCAGCCAGGAGACGCCCACCCGGCTCGGCCGCTGGCGCTGGGCGGTGTTCACGGCGTGCTGCGGGTTCTTCTTCTTCACGATGATCCTGCCGTTCATCGCGGTGGTGGTGGGCTCGCTGCTGCCCTACATCGGCCGCCCCGACGCCGAGCTGCTGGCCCAGTCGTCGCTGGAGAACTATCGCCAGCTCAGCGACAATCCGATCCTGTGGCGCTCGCTGAGGAACAGCCTCACGCTGTCGCTGGGGGCGGGGCTGTTCGTGATGGTCTTCAGCGCGCTCGTGGCCTACAGCGTGGTGCGGTTCAAGGGCCGCTGGAGCCGCATGATCGACTACGGGGCGAGCCTGCCGCTAATGGTGCCGGCGGTGGTGATGGCCACCTCGCTGCTCTACACCTACATCACCCTGGAGTTGCCGGGCGGCTTCTCGATCTACGGCACGCTGTGGATCATGGCCATGGCCTACGTGGTGTACTTCCTGCCGGTGGGGGTGCGCCAGATGACCGGCCCGGTGGTGCAACTGTCGGCCGACTTGGAGCACGCCGGGCGCATCTCGGGGGCCGGCAACCTGGCCACCATGGCCCGCATCGTGCTGCCCATCCTGCGCCCCGCGCTGCTCGGGGGCCTGATCCTGGCCTTCATCACCTACATGCGGGAGTTCACCCTGTCGGTGCTGCTGTTCCGCTCCGGCACCGAGGTGATCACCACCGTGATGTACAGCTTCTACAACAACGGCCGCTTGCCGTTCGTAGCCGCCATCTCAGTAGGCCTATGGATAGCCGGAATGCTCCTAATGGTGATCCTGCGCTTCGTACTAAAGGCCAGAATCACCTTCTAACCCCAGCCCCGCGCGTGGAAATGCCTCCAATCGGTAGCGCGAGGAGCCTCCAATTGGTAGCGCAGAAAGCCTCCAATTGGTAGCGCAGGAGGCCAGTTGCTGTGGCTCGGCACGGTGGAGGGGCTAGGTGAGGGTGTCTTGTAGGGCCTTCCAGGAGCCTGGGGCACCGATTGACAGGGCTTGCTCGGCTATGGCTGTTCGGGATTCTCCGCTGTAGACGGCTGAGGCCAGGTCGTCGAACTTCTGGCGGCACTCGGCGTCGGTGAAGGGGTTGCCGGGGTCGCCCTTGGGGTCGTCGACCTGCTCGAAGTGGACTTCGCCGCGGCTGGTGGTGACCCTGGCCCAGGCCCGCCATTTCTCGGGGAAGTCGCGGTCGATGTCGGGATCTACCTGGTATTCGACCCGGTCCATCAGGGCCCGCGCCGCTGGGTCGGCCAGCCTTGACTCGTGGTACTCGGCTAGACCGGCCCGGCCCCACAGCAGCGCCGCCGCCGCCCCGAACGGCAGGCTGAACTGGGCGTCCACCACCGACATCGGCCGGCGCTTGGATGCCAGTGGCTCGGCCACGATGTCCACCGCCACCGACGGGATCCCGATCATCACCGACTCGATGTCGTCGGCGGTCACGCCGTGGGCGGTGCGAATGGCGAGCAGGGCGTCGATGGCACCCTGGTTGTAGCGGCAGCAGGTGTGGCGCTTGATGCTGGTGTCCACCACCTCCAGCGGACGCTCGCCCCAGCCCTCCAGCAGGCGGTCCGGGGCCGGAGCCTCGCTGTGGGCGGCCAGAAAGCCGCGCTCGCCGCAGATCCCGTCGACGGTTCCCACGTAGCCGTCGGCGGCCAGCAGCCCGGCCTCCACCCCGTTGCGCGCCGCCAGCGCGGGATGCAGGCGCTTGGTCCAGGCCCCGTCGGAGAGAAACTCCATGCTGCCCGAGGCCATCGCGGCCGCGATCCCGATAGCGGAGTTGAGGCCGTCGGCGTCGAGCCCCAGCGCCGCGGCGGCGGCCGCGGCCGCACCGAGTGCCCCGATGGTGCCGGTGGGATGGAAGTGGCGGGCGTAGTGCGAGGCAGGATCAGCGGCCCGGCCGGCCCGGCACATCACCTCGAAACCGATCACCACCGACCTCATCAGATCCCGCTCGTCGCCTCCGGCCAGGGCGGTGGCAGCCATGGCTGCCGGGTAGATCACCACGCCGGGATGGCTGGAGGAGGCGTTGTGCACGTCGTCATACTCGATGGAATGGCCGGCCACCGCGTTGGCCATCGCCGCCGGGACCGCAGCCGCGACGGTGCCTGTGCCGATCACCGGCAGGGCGGCGCGCTCGTCGTGGGCGAAGCGGCCCATGGTGCGCCGGAATGTCGCCGCCGAATCCGTGGTCGACCCGGCCGCGGCCACACCGAGGTGATCCAGCAGAAGGCGGCGCACCGCTTCGACCTCGGCTTCGCCGAGTGAGTCGAACTCGATTCCGTGGACGGCCTCGGCCAGTTCTCTCGTGCGGCTCATCGTCATCCTCCTCGACCCGTCGTCCTACAAGTCGTCGGTTGCCGATCGGCATCCGTACCGGAACGAACTGGCAGTTCGGTGCCCGGTCATCCCGCGCCCCGGGCTCGTTTCATCAGGCCCTTGGCGATGATGGTTCGTTGGATCTCGTTGGTGCCCTCGCCGATGGCCATCAGGGGAGCGTCGCGGTAGAGGCGCTCGATCTCCATCTCGGTGGAGTAGCCGTAGCTGCCGTGGATCCTCATCGACTCCATCGACGCCTTGATGGCCGCCTCGGAGGCGAAGTACTTGGCCATGCCCGCCTCCACATCGGCCCGCAGGCCCTGATCGATGCGGTTGGCGGCCCAGCGGGTCAGCAGGCGGGCGGCCTCGATCTCGGTGGCCATGTCGGCCAGCTTGAGCTGTATGGCCTGGAACTCGCCGATGGGCTGCCCGAAGGCCTCCCGCTGCATCGAGTACTCCAGGGCGGCGTCGAAGGCAGCCTGGGCCAGGCCCACGCCCCGGGCCGCGATGTTGATGCGGCCCACCTCCAGTCCCGACATCACCTGCTTGAACCCGAGACCCTCGGTGCCGCCGAGCAGATTGTCGGCCGGCACCTTCACATCGTCGAGCACCACCTCGCACGACTCGGGACCCTTGTAGCCCAGCTTGCCCAGGTCGCGCAGCACCTCGAATCCGGGCGTGCCTGCCTCCACCATCAGCACGCTCATGCCCCGGTGGCGGGGCTCGGCGTCGGGGTCGGTCTTCACCAGCACCGGCAGCGGATCAGCAAAGCGGGCGTTGGTGATCCAGGTCTTGGTCCCCCGGATCACATACTCGCCGCCGTCGAGCCACGCCCGGGTGGAGATGCCCTGCAGGTCGCTGCCCGCGCCTGGCTCGGTGAGGGCGATAGCGGTGCGGCGCTCGCCGGTGGCCAGCGCCGGCAGCCAGCGCCGCTTCTGCTCGTCGGTGCCGTGGTTGGTGATCATGCGGCAACTCAACGAGTGGCTGCCGAGGATGCCGGCTATGCCCATCCAGCCCATCGAGATCTCCTCGAACACCAGGCTCATCGACACGGTGTCGAGGTCGAGCCCGCCGTACTCGGCACCCACGGTGATGCCGAAGAGGCCCATCTCGGCCATCTTGGCCACGATGTCGGCGGGATACTGGCCCGACTGCTCCAGCTCGCGGGCCACCGGCTTGATCTCGGCGTCGACGAACTGCCGCAGCACGTCGCGGAACATCTGCTGTTCCTCGCTCAGCTCGAAGTCCATCGTCACGCTCCTCGGCTGCGGCGGGGACGGCGCTCGCTCAGCTCGAAGTCCATCGTCGCGCTCCTCGGCAGCTACCGGGGTTCCGGATCATCAAGTGGCCGCGATCGCGTCGATCTCTATGAGCATCCCCTCGATGGCGAACTTGCACACCTCGATCATGGTCGACACCGGCAGCCGGTCGTCGGCGAAGAACTCGCTGCGCACCTCCCGCACCGGCCACTTGTGGTTGTCGACATCGACCAGGTAGACGGTCATGTCGCAGATGTCGTCGAGTGTGGCACCGGCCGCCTCGAGCTCTTTGGAGATGAGCTGAAAGCACCTTCGGGTCTGCTCGCGGATGTCGTCGGACACCACCTTGAGATCGGGGCCGACCCCGGCCATCCCCGCCACGAAGATCAGGCTCTGCGGGTTGGTGACCTTCACCACATGGCTGTAGCTGCGGTTGCTCGAGTCCCACAGACCCTCGGGGTTGATGACTTCCTTGGGCATGACAGAACCTCCTCGGCTCTCGTTGGCTCTTTGTCGGCTCTTGTCGGGCGGTCAGGCGTCGGTGGAGTACGGGCCCTTCTCGCGCCAGATCTGGCCGGTGGAGCAGTGCAGCCCGCCGCCCTCCTTCATGAACTCCGAGTAGGGCACCTCGATCACCTCGACGCCGGCCGCTCGCACGTTGGCGATGCTCTGGACCGCCTCGGCGTGCATCACCACCAGCCCCGGCTCGAGGGGAAGGATGTTGGCCGGCGCGAACTGGGCCTGCTCGGAGTGCTCGACCTCCACGATGGTGTAGCCCCGCTTGCGCAGCCACTCCAGGGTGGCGAAGTCGATGCCCGGCGAGTAGGTCACCACCTTGCGCACGTCGAGCGGTGCGAGGTACAGGTCGGGGTGGTGGCCCACGCCGCTGGGCGCGTCGTAGTACTTGTTGCCTGGGAACTCGATGTGCAGGAAGGTCATGTCGTCGACGTCGAGGCCGGCCGAGCGGGCGACAACCGGCTTCATCTGGGCCAGGCCCTCGTCGTTGAAGGCCATGCCGTTGCCCGACACGAACACGTCCTCGGCCAGGAAGTGGCACGGCCCGATCTCGAAGATGCCGGTGCCGGTGACCGCGCACAGCACCGGCACGCCCAGCCGGGTCCAGGCCCACAACGCCAGGTACTCGGCCCGTCCGTAGGCCAGGGGCTGCACGCCCCGCTTGGGCAGCACCGAGCCGCCCCGCAGCACGAACAGCTCGGCCGCGGCCCAGGTGCTCTTGGCCGGGCCGAAGGCGCTCACCGGCGGCTGGGGGAACGCCACCCGGTGCACGATCACGCCGTGGGCCTCCAGGGCGGCCTCGTAGGCCAGGCTCTGGTCGATCATCTTGGGGATGTCGATGCTGGAGTAGGCGTCGGCCATCTGCGGGAAGTAGGCCGGGTCGAGGTCGTGGAAGGCGAACTTCTCGGACTCGGTGATCTCGGTGAGCACCACTTCCCGCAGCTTGCCGATGCCGTTCTTGCCGCACTCGCGGCCCCACACCTTGGGATAGATCTCCAGATGGTCGATGTTGTGCCACACGTCGGTGGTGGGCCGCTGGCCCTTGATGTACCCCGGCATCTGCTCCAGCGAGAACTCTCCAGCGCGGAGCCGCTGCTGGGTGTCGGCGATCCGCTCCTCGTACACGGGCGGCAGCGGCGGGACGGTGGCAACGTCCGATCCGGCAACGTCGATGGTCATGATGGTTCCCTTCCGTTGGGCAGGGGCTAGAAGATGCCGCCGGTCACGGCCAGCGACTCGCCGGTTATGCACGACGACAGGTCCGACGCCAGGAACACCACCGCGTCGGCCACATCGCCGGGCTGCACCAGGCGTCCCAGCGCGGTTCGGGCCAGGATCCGCTGCTCCACATCTTCGAGGGCGACGCCGCCGCGGCGGGCGTCGCGGGCCATGGTCTCGGTGTTCATCTGCGACTCGACCGCGCCGGGGCACACCGCGTTGACCCTTATGCCGGACGGCCCGACCTCGCGGGCCAGCGACTGGGTGAGCCCGATCACCCCGAACTTCGACGCGCAGTAGCCGGCGAACTCGGGCTCGCCCCGCAGGCCCCCGATCGAGGAGATGTTGACGATGCTGCCCCCGCCGCCGTTCGCCATCGGGCCGGCGAAGGCCCGGCAGCAGTGGTACACGCCGGTGAGGTTGACGTCGAGCGTCTCCTGCCAGTCGTCGGGGTCGCCCTCGGCCACCGAGCCGAAGCGGGCCACCGCGGCCGTGTTGGCCAACACGCTCACCGGCCCCTCCGCCGCGGCTTCAGAGGCCGCGGCCTGCACCGCGGCCCGATCGGTCACGTCCACCCGGCGCACATCGATCCCGTCGGCGCCGACCCGGTCCAACGCCGCCGCCGAGGCGTCCCACACCTGTACCGCCGCTCCGTGGCAGTGCAGCCGCTGGGCCACCACCCGGCCGATGTCGCCCGCGCCGGTGACCACCGCCCGGCGGCCCTCCAGCAGGCTCATCCGGTGGCCGCGAGCTGGGTGCCGAGCACCTGGGGCACCACCTCGCCCATGAACAGTTCGTGAGAGCGCCGCACCTGGTCCCAGCTCAGCTCGCCGAAGGAGAACTCCCCGAGGAACACGTTCACACCGAGCCGCTCCTGGAGGTGCTTGATCTTGGCCGCGACGGTGTCGGGGCTGCCGTGGAAGAACCGGAGGCCCTCCGCCGAGGCGTCCATGTCGGCGCGGATGGCGGCCATTCGGCCCAGCGAGGCGGTGGTGGCCTGCTTGATGGCGGAGTCGCCCACCCGGCGCGACCGGCGCCGCTCCTCCTCGAACAGGGCAAGCTGGCGCAGGAAGTGGTCGTACATGAGCTCTTTGGCCTCGGCATCGGTCTCGGCCACCAGCGTGGAGGCCAGATACACCAGCGGCCGCCGGCCGGGCGGGACGCCGGCCTCGTCGCAGCCCCGCTGGTACTCGCCGAACACCTTCTCGTAGAGGTCTATCCCCACCACCGCGAAGCCGCCGATGCCGAAGCCCCGCATCCCGTACTCGTAGCCCTTGGCCGGGGTGTTGGTGGGAATCCAGATGGGCGGGTGGGGCTGCTGCAGCGGCCGCCACGGCAGATCGACGTCGATGTACTGCCAATACTCGCCCACGAACGAGAACGGACCCTCGGCGCTGAGCCCCTTGAGCACGATCTCGAGGCCCTCGTTGAACCGGGCCACGTCGCTGTGGGTGCTGATGCCGTAGGACGTGTGCTCATGGGGGGTGATGCCCCGGCCCAGGCCGATCTCGAGGCGCCCGCCCGACATCTGGTCAAGGATGATCATCTCCTCGATCACCCGCAGCGGCTGGCTGATGGGCAGCAGGATCACCATCGGCCCGAAGCGCATCCGCTCGGAGTTCTGGGCCACCACCGTGAGCGAAACCGGCTGCGACGGCGCCATCGAGAAGCGCCCGGTGAAGTGGTGCTCGGTGGTGAAGAAGTAGTCGTAGCCCAGCTCGTCGCAGAGGCGCACCTCGGCCGCGAACTCGTCGAGGCGCTGCTTGGGGCTGCACGTCTCCTTCTCGGCCACATGGCTGAACGTGGCGAACTTCATGGCTGTTGACTCCGTGGCCTCGGCACCGGCACGCGCACCGTCGTCATGAGGGCGAGTCCGTGGAGTAGGGGCCCTTGTCGCGCAGCAGCCGCATGGTGGAGCAGTGCAGGCCGCCGCCGATGCGCAGGAACTCCGAGTACGGCGTCTCGATGACCTCTACCCCGGCCTTGCGCACCGCCGCCACCGCGTCGGGGGCCTCCGAGTGCATCACCACCAGCCCCGGCTCGATGAGCATCACGTTGGCCGGCGCGAACAGCCGCTGCTCCTCGATCTCGACGGTGACGATCTTGTAGCCCCGCTTGCGCAGCCACTCGAAGGTGCGGAAGTCGAGCCCCGGCGGGTAGCAGATCACCTTGTCGACGTCGAGCGCGCACAGCGACATGTCGGGGTGGTGGGACTGGCCGGTGCGGGGGTTGAAGTAGATGTTGCCCGGGAAGTTCACGGCCAGCGTGGTCATGTCCGACGGGTCGAGGCCGGCTGAGGTGGCCACCACCGCCAGGAGCTGGTTCAAGCCGTCCTCGTTGTAGGCCAGGCCCCGTCCGGCCACGAACACATCCTCGGCCAGCCAGTGGCAGGGGCCGGCCTCGCACACGCCGGTGCCGGTGATGGTGGCCACCGGCGGGATGCCCAGGCAGGCGAACGCCCACAGGGCCAGATACTCGGCCCGACCCGTGCCGAAGGGGCTGATGGCCACCTTCTCGATGACCGACCCACCCCGCACCACCAGCAGCTCGTTGGCGGCCCAGGTGCCCCGCATCGGGCCGAAGGCGCCCACCGCGGGCTGGGGGAAGTCGATGCGATGCACCACCACGCCGGCGGACTCCAGCTTGGCCTGGTATTCGAGGCTCTGGTCGTTCATCCGGGCGATGTCGAGGTCGTCGTGGCTGAGCCCCATGGTGGGGAAGTACTCGGGATCCTGGTCGTAAAGGGGAAAGCGCTCCGACTCGGTGATGTTGACCAGCGCCGCCTCCCGCAGCCGGCCGATCCCGTTGGCCCCGCACTCGCGCCCGTAGATCTTGGGGTAGATGTCGAGGTAGTCCATGTTGTGCCAGGTGTCGACACTGGGCGGCTGGCCCGGCACATAGCCCGGCATGCCCTCCAGCGTGAACCCGCCCGAGGCGAGTTCGGCCTGGGTTTCGGCGATTCGGTCGGCCCAGACCTGAGGGAGGGGCGGAGTCTTCGGAACGGATGAAGCCATGAGCGCTCCCAGGGTCGCTTACTCGGCCCTCAGAGGGGCTCGACGCGCCGACGGAGCCTAAACGTCGGACACTTCGAGGGTCAAACCCCGAAGGCGCCCTCGGCCCGGAGCCGGTCGATGCCGGCGTCGTCGTAGCCGAGGAGCTCTGTGAGCACATACGGCGCGTCCGCGCCCAGCGCCGGGCCGGACGACAGCGACTCGGCCACGGGATGGTCTCCCACCCGCACCGGCGTGACCGGCTGGCGGATGGTGCCGTGATGGGGATGCTCGGTCTCGGCCAGCACGCCCCGAGCCAGCGTGTGGGGATCGTGCAGCGCGGCCGGCACGTCCTGGATCGGTCCCGACGGCACACCGGCCGCCTCAAGCTGCTGCAGCCATTGCGAGGCCGGCCGGGTGGGGAACACCCCTCTGAGAATCTCCAACAACTCGTCCTTGTTGGTGTAGCGGGCCGCGAAGTCGGCGAACCGCTCGTCGTCGGCCAGCTCCGGCATGCCGATCACCTCGGTGAGGCGCCGCCAGAACTTCTCTTTGGCGCAGCCGACCACCAGCCAGCCGTCTTGGGCCTCGAAGATCTGGAACGGCACCAGCGACGGGTGGCCGGACTCGGCCACCCGCTGGGGCTCGAAGCCGCCGGTGAGGTGCCATGTGCCGAGATAGCCGAGCAGGCTGATGGCGGTGTCGTGGAGGCTCAGGTCGCAGTCCATGCCGACGCCGTCGCGGCGAGCGGCGTGGATGCCGGTGAGCAGCGTGATGGCGGCCACGAAGCCCCCCGAGAAGTCCACCATCGACAGGCCCGACTTGGTGGGCGGCCCGTCGGGGTCGCCGGTGAGGGCCATCCAGCCGCAGAGGCCCTGCAGGATGTAGTCGTAGCCGCCCTGGCTGGCCCTCGGACCGGTCATGCCGAAGCCGCTGAGCGAGCAGCAGACGATCCGCGGGTTGATCTCGCGCAGGTCGTCGTAGCAGAGGCCGAGTTCGCCGGGCAGGTCGCCGCGCAGGTTCGAGAACACGGCATCGGAACAGGCCACCAGGTCGTTGAACACGGTGCGGCCCGCCGGGGTTCGGATGTCGAGCGCCACGCTGCGCTTGTTGCGGTTGTAGGTCTGGAAGAAGAGGCTCGAGTCCTCGTGCTGGAACGGCGGCAGGTAGCGGGCCACATCGCCGCCCGCGCCGGGATCCTCGACCTTGATGATCTCGGCGCCGAGATCGGCCAGGTGCATGGTGGCGAAAGGACCGGCCCCGTACTGCTCGAGGGCGACGATGCGGACGTCCTCCAAGGGCCTCACGGCCGCGCAGCGTAAACCTCAGACATTTGTCGGTCAATCGGGTGCTCGGCCTCTCGGTGGCCCGCCGCGTGGAGTCCGAGCGAATAGGTGAGCGATTTGTGCTCGCTCGTGGCGCAGTCGGGTGTGACTGTCAGATCGACTGGCTGGGGAAGCCGAGGCCCTCGTGGTCGGTGCCCGACATGTCGGCGTTCAGGCGGGCCGCTGCCATCAGCTTGGCCACCACCGGGCCCAGCTCGGCGGGATTGTCCGGCTGGGTCTCGACCGGTCCCAGGTGCCAGCCCTCGGCGATGCCCAGCTTGTTGCCCCGTATGTCGAAGACTCGGCCGGTCACGTTGGCGGCCTCACCGCTGGCCAGCCACGCCGTGACCACCGCGATCCAGCGGGGGTCGATGCTGTCCTTGAGTTCCTCGGACGCTTCGTCGCCGCCCATCAGCGGGGCGGTGAGCCGCGACCAGGCGGTGGGGGCCAGGCAGTTGACGGTTACGCCGTAGCGGACCAGCTCCTGGGCGGCGATCAGCGTGAATGCGGCGATCCCCGCCTTGGCCGCGCCGTAGTTGGTCTGGCCGACGTTGCCGTAGATCCCCGACGGAGACGACGTGTTGATGATCCGGCCGTAGGTCTCCTCGCCCGCCTTGGCCTTGTCGCGCCAGTAGCCCGCGGCGTAGTGGGACGGGCCAAAGGTGCCCTTGAGATGGACGGCCATCACCGTGTCCCAGTCGTCCTCGGTCATCGAGAACACCATGCGGTCGCGCAGGATGCCGGCGTTGTTGACCACGATGTTGATGTCGCCGAAGGTGTCGATGGCCTGCTGCACCATGGCCCCGGCGTCGTCGAGGCTGGCCACGCTGCCGCCGTTGACCACCGCCTCGCCCCCGGCCGAGACAATGGCCCCAACCACTTCGGCGGCCGGCGTGGTGTCGGCGCCCCCGCCGAACTGGTCGCCGCCCAGATCGTTGACCACTACCTTCGCCCCGTGCTCGGCGAGCAGCAGGGCGTGCTCGCGTCCGATGCCTCGCCCCGCGCCGGTGACGAGCGCCACTTTGCCTTCGAGAAGCCTGGTCATGGAACCTCCTGGGTCTGCGCGCCGCTGGCTCGAGCGGCCACGCTACCGGGGCCGAGCGACCGCGGCGGCGGCCACTGGGCACCTGCGCCGGCGACCGCTATCGGTGTGTCCCTGCCGAGCGACGACGGCGGCTGTTTCCGGGCCCAGCCGGCACGATCACGCTGTCGGGGCCGAGCAGCGGCGTCCGTTCCCCGCTGACGGCGGCCGGTCGGGGTCGGGCGGGTCACCAGCCCCTGGCGACCCATTCGTCGAGTTGCGGCGACTCGTTGCCGACGGTGGTGTCGAGGCCGTGGCCGGGCAGCACGACCGTGGAGCCGTCGAACTGGGAGAAGATGCGGTCTTCTATGGAGCGGATGATGGTCGGGAAATCGCCGCCCTCGCACCCCGTGGCACCCGGCCCGCCGGGAAACAGCGTGTCGCCGGTGAACAGCAGCGGCGTGCCCTCCACATGGAACGACATCGAGCCCGGCGTGTGGCCCGGCGTGTGGAGGGTGCGCAGCCGCAGCCGGCCGACCTCGACCACAGTGTCGTCGGTCAGCAGGTAGTCGTAGCTGGGCAGCATGGCCGCGTCCTCGGCGGTGACCCCCACCTCATAGCCCGCGTCGCGCATCGCCGGGATGGCCTGGATGTGGTCCCAGTGCCCGTGGGTCTCCAACACCGTCCGCGCGCCCAGTCGGCGGCACAGCTCGAGCAGGCGCTCATGTTCGTTGGCGGCGTCGATCAGGACGGCGTCGCCGGTGGAAGTGCAACGGATCACGAAGACGTTGTTGTCGACGGGGCCGACCACCACCTTGTGGACCTCGATGCCGGTGTCGGACCAGTGCAGTGTCACGGCTCGACCCTACCGACGGGCTGGCTAGTCGGCGAAGATTCGCACCTCTCCGCGGATGCGGCCGGGGGCGCCGCAGCACCAGCAGGGCACCGTCGACGGCCCCCGCCAAGTGACGTCGCAGCGCTCGCACCGCAGCGAGTGGGGCGCGTCGGCAGTCGCGGCAGCCCCCTGAGGCGGGTTCGATCGCCGGATCCAGAACCGCACGGGCGTCACCATAGAGCGCGCTCACGCGCCGGTGGATGATGGTACCTCCGCCCCCGCTCGCGATGCCCGCCGGTGTTCCGTCCGATGCCCGGCGCCGGTGCTCACCAGTGATTCGCTCGATATCCGCTCGCGATGCTCGCGGGTGTCACGTCCGATGCCCGGCGGCGATGCAGCGATAGGGTCGCTCGGTCACCGTCGCCCCACACCGATAGAGGAACCTACGTGGCTGCCACACCCTGCCCCGCCGTCGACGGATCGAGTCCGGTCCGCCGCAAGTTCAGCGAGCAGCCGCCGATGTGCATCGACGCCTCCAAGCGCTACACGGCCACCATGGACACGTCGCTGGGGTCGCTCACCATCGCCCTCGACCCGATCGCCGCCCCGGTGACGGTCAACAACTTCGTGGTACTGGCCCGCTACCACTACTACGACGGGGTGACCTTCCACCGCATCATCGGTGGCTTCGTCTGCCAGGGCGGCGACCCCGACGGAACCGGCAGGGGCGGTCCCGGCTACCGCTTCGCCGACGAGTTGCCCAAGCCGGGCCGCTACGAGATCGGGTCGCTGGCCATGGCCAACGCCGGACCCGACACCAACGGCAGCCAGTTCTTCATCATCAGCGGACCCCAGGGCGCCCGCCTCCCGCCGCAGTACTCGCTGTTCGGCAAGGTGGTGGCCGGCCTCGACGTGGTGGAGGCCATGCAGCAGGTGGAGACCGACCGCAACGACCGCCCGCTAACCGACGTGACCATCAACTCGGTCACGATCAGCGAGTCGGACTGAGGCCGAGCGGATCGGTGAGCAGTGCGGTCCATACGGGCGAGGCCGTGGCCCAAGCGGCCCGTGAGCGCAGCGAACAAGAGCGGGAATGACTCGGCCGAGCGGATCGGTGAGCAGTGCGGTCCATACGGGCGAGGCCGTGGGCTGTGACGCTGTGGTTTGGGCGGCCCGTGAGCGCAGCGAACAAGAGCGGGAAAGGCCCCGCTAGCTTCGTCGGTTGCCCACCAGTACCCG